>CADADN010000080.1 GCA_902786665.1 uncultured Prevotellaceae bacterium
GTCGCCCATAGGATAGAAACCGTTCTCATCTGGTTCGTCTTTTTTGGGAGTATTGACCAGAATCATCGGCCCTGTCAGGGCAGAAGCATCGATGCTGCTGTTGGCACCTATGATACTTAATGGACAGGAGATGTTGAGCGTTCCACTGACCGTGTAGTTGGCATCCTGTTCCAGATTGAAGGTGATGCTCTTGGGAGCGGCCCCCTTGGCTAGTTCGGCATTCAACAGAGAGGTAAGGTCCTGACCGTCGGCAGCATTGATGACGATGTCGACTGGTTCCTCCTCAACTATCCAGCGTGGGTCGCCCAGTTTGGCTTCCTTCTGCGGACAGTCGGCCAAGGTGAAGTCGCCTTGGGTATAGTCGCCAGTGAAGGCAATGAGACCCTCGACAGCATTGGTGACAGGCTCTTCTTCATCGCCAGTCGACTCGCTGGCTGTCATATCGGTAAGTGCGCCATCGACGGTGTATTGCGAGGAGATGCCCGACACATTCCAAACGGGGTTGGCGCTGGCCTGACCAGCGTTAAGACCTTTGATGAACTGTCCGCTCTTGCCGGTGTCGATGCTGATACAATCGGTGACGGTGAAACTCAGAGAACTGTAGATAAAACCAGTATGCGGAGTCTTGGAGTAGATGGTAGAATTGGTTACCTTGAAGTTGGCCGCCACGCCACCTCCGGCGAAGTCGAAGATATTCTTGTTGCCTCCATTCATCTCGACGATACTGTTGTCGATCAGGAAACTGTTGATTAATGACTTGACGCCACTGCCGAAGAAGAACTGTGCAGGGAGTCCCTTCACGGAGATGCCTGATACGGAGACATCACCCAGTTGGAAGAATTCCAATTCGTTCACCAGGCTCTCAGGCAAGGTAGTACTGACAGCAAACATCGGTCCAGAGAGAGCTGACGCATCAATGACAGCTGGTTTGCTGACATCACCTTTAATGGTGAGTGCACCAGTAACAGGCATGGTCTGCCCCACAGTATATTCTCCACCGGCAGCCAGATTGATGGTAATGCTTGAGGGATAAGGATTGCCCGCCATGGCTGTGGCCAGTTCGGCTGCGATGTCCATTCCGCTCGCAGGAGATATCTCAATGGCCTCTCCAACGGTTGGTGCAGGAGGAGCGGCCTCCTCGCAGGTCAGTCCGTAGAACTGGATAGTGGTACCCTTTGCTGAGAAAGTATACGAGGCTCCTTCGGTCAACTCATACACCTTGGTGACAAATCCGTACTTTTCGTCTTCCGTCTTGGAATCCAGGGTCAGCGTACCATCCAACAACGACAAGTCGGCGCGGTTGAAAAGTTTCAAATCCTTTCCGTCGTTTGAGATGTAGGCATCATCCTTGGGTTGGCGGCGGTAAAAAACGGTCAATGTGACGTCCTTTTTAGCGGTCACCACCAGGGATGTGCTGCCACTATTCTCTGTACCGTCAGGACTTGCTTCAGTAGGTAACTCGGCATTACGTACCTGAATGTAATGCGTAAATTCCTCACCCGCAATAGTGATGGAATTTCCATTGAGGGTGGTGGCATAGACTGTCTTCACAGTCAAGGCGTCATCGTCTAACAATGTAGACTCAGGAGCAACGGGTGTGCTCTCATTGGCTTTCCAGGTGGTTGCTGCATAGGTACAAACCGCCATTAAAGCAATGACAATCAATGCTAATCTTGTCTTCATAGAGATTTGTTTTAGATTGGTATATAATATTTAGGTATGATTCTTGATGACAAAGATACGAAAAAACATTCGACAATGCAAAAAAATCGAAGGCTTTTTTATCCATTATTTTTTATGACATTGTGGTATTTGTGCCTACAGATGATTGCTATTTATGTAAAAAGTGAAAAAACATGGATAAAATCATTAGAAAGGGTGGCGATTTGATGATTTTTTTTGTTAATTTTGCAATCAACATAACATAGCACATACACAACACTCTATTATGCTTCGGAAAATCAGATTGGTCTTAGCTGGGTTGTTCTTCATCGGAATAACCCTGATGTTTCTCGACTTCACCGGAACCCTCCACCATTGGCTTTCGTGGATGGCAAAGGTACAGTTCCTGCCTGCTGTTCTCGCACTCAATGTCGTGGTGATCGTGGCCTTGCTCGCGCTCACGCTGATTTTTGGCCGTGTCTATTGTTCGGTCATCTGTCCGTTGGGAGTCATGCAGGATGTGATCGCGCGTCTCAACCGCAAAAAAAACAAGTATTCTTACTCGGGGGCCATCTCGTGGTTGCGATATATCATGCTCGCCATCATGGTGGTGGCGTGTGTGGCGGGTATAGGATCACTCATGGCTTTACTCGCTCCTTACAGCAGTTATGGTAGGATAGCCACCTTCATCCTGCAACCGCTATGGCAATTGGGCAACAATGTGCTGGCCTCCATAGCCGAGCGGGTGGACAGCTATGCGTTTTATACCACCGACGTATGGATAAAGAGTCTGCCCACGTTCGGTATAGCCCTTGCCACCTTGCTCGTAGTGGGATTCCTGGCATTCCGCCATGGCCGCACCTATTGCAACACCATTTGTCCGGTGGGCACGGTACTCGGCTTCTTTGCCCGCTTCTCGCTGTTCAAAGTCAGGTTTGATGAGGAGAAATGCAAGAACTGCTCCCTCTGCTCAAAGAACTGCAAGGCTGCCTGCATCGACTACAAGAGCCATAGCGTGGATTACAGCCGCTGCGTGGCTTGTGGAAACTGCATCGACAAATGCAAATTCGGTGCTCTCGCTTATTCCATGAAAAAAGCCGGCAAGAAATCAGAACCTGTTGCCGAGCCTCGTCAGGAGAGTGTCGACGAAGGCAAGCGCTCGTTCCTGCTGGCAACAGCCCTTGTGACCACTGCCGCCATGGCTCAGGAGAAAAAGAAAGTGGATGGCGGACTGGCGGAAATCAAGGAAAAGCTGGCTCCTGTACGCCAGACGCCCATCACGCCTCCGGGTTCGTTGAGCGCTTCCAATATGCAGAAGCATTGCACCGCTTGTCAGCTATGCGTGTCGGAATGTCCCAATGGCGTCTTAAGGCCCTCTTCCGACCTGATGAAACTGATGCAGCCCACCATGTCGTATGAGCGCGGCTATTGCCGACCAGAATGCACGCGATGTGCCGAGGTTTGTCCCGCCGGTGCCATCAAACCTATCTCTCTCGACGAGAAATCGTCCATCCAGATTGGTCATGCCGTGTTTATCAAGAAGAACTGCGTGTCGGTGAACGATGGGGTGGAGTGTGGCAACTGTGCCCGCCATTGTCCTGTAGGTGCGATAGAGATGGTGCAACTGGATGAGGAAGACGACGAGTCTCCCTTCGTTCCCGCTGTCAACGAGAGCCGCTGTATCGGTTGTGGCGCTTGCGAGAACCTGTGTCCGGCCCGTCCTTTCCCAGCCATCTTTGTCGAAGGCCATGAGGTGCATAAGAAAGTCTAATCTCCAAAGAATGTCATCATGAAGAATAAGGATATTTCCAGAAGAAAATTTATCAAACTGTTTGGTGCCGGTTCGCTGGCCACTGTGGCTGCGGTCACGGGATGCAAGCAGGCCACCAATACCGATGGCAGCACCGATGATTACAAAAACCAGGTAGAACCCCCAAAGGGGAAGATGACCTATCGTGTAGACCCCCATACACAAAAGCAGATCTCACTCCTGGGCTATGGCATGATGCGTCTGCCCACCATGTCGGGCAACTCGTCGCGCGAGGGCGAGGACCCCATCGACCAAGAGCAGGTGAACCGCCTCGTTGACTATGCCATCGAGCATGGAGTGAACTATTTCGACACCTCGCCAGCCTATTGTCAGGGCAACTCCGAGACGTCGACAGGCATCGCTCTTCACCGTCATCCACGCGAGAAATACTTCGTGGCTACCAAACTGTCGAATTTTGACCCCTCCACATGGTCGCTCAAATCTTCCATTGAGATGTATCACAACTCGATGAAGAGCCTGCAGGTAGACTATATCGACTATTATCTGCTGCATGGCATAGGAATGGGCGGAATGGACAATCTCAACTCACGCTTCATCGACAACGGTGTCATGGACTATCTCCTGAAAGAGCGCGATGCTGGTCGCATTAAGAACCTGGGTTTCTCCTATCATGGCGATGTCGAGGTATTCGACTACCTGCTGGAGCATCATGACAAGTACAAGTGGGATTTCGTGCAAATCGAACTCAACTATCTCGACTGGGACTATGCCAACGAGATCAACGACCGCAACACCGATGCACGTTATCTATACGACGAATTGCAGAAGCGCGGCATCCCTGCCGTGATTATGGAACCCCTCTTGGGTGGAAGGCTCGCCAATGTGCCGCAATACCTGATGAAGCGGATGAAACAGCGCGACCCCGAGAAGTCGGTGGCCTCTTGGGCTTTCAGGTATGCCGGCACCCCAGAAGGCGTGCTTACCGTGCTGAGCGGCATGACCTATATGGAACACCTGAAAGACAACTTGCTGTCGTATTGTCCTTTGGTACCGCTGACCGAGGAGGAGCAAAATTTCCTCTATGATGTGGCCAAGGAAATCGTAGGCGTGGAAACCATTCCTTGCAACGACTGCAAATATTGCATGCCTTGTCCGTATGGCATCGACATCCCGGGCATTTTCGTGCATTACAACAAATGCAAGAACGAAGGCACCCTGCCCCGTGACATCATGGACGAGAATTACAAGCGCAACCGCCGTATCTTCCTCATCGGCCTCGACCGTTCGGTGCCGAAAATGAGGCAGGCCGACCACTGCATCGGTTGCGGTCAGTGTGTTGTCCATTGCCCGCAGAACATCAGGATTCCTCAGGAATTGCAAAAGATAGCCGAATATGTGGAGCGACTGAAACAAGGAAAGCCACTTACCGATGATGAAGAAGAATAAAAGTGATGCCGGAGACTATACCTTCTCTGGCATCATTTTTGTTTAATTGTTAAAGTTTTTGGGTAGTTTGCGGAAAAACAATCGATTTATTTTGCCGTTTCAAATTTAAGTTATATTTTTGCGATATATATTCGCAATGAGGCGAATCAGACTTACCTTGTTAGCCAAATCTTTTTAATACGATGAAAATACTTGCTATCAACCCAGGAATGATTTCGACCAAGGTCGGAGTGTTTCATGACGAAGAGATTGTGATGCACGCCTGCATCAACCATCCCTATGAGGAGTTGTGCCAATACCCGTTCATTATGGACGAGTTCGACTACCGAAAGGAAAAACTGATTGAGGAGTTGAAACGTCAAGGTTTTGGAATGGATTTCGATGTGGTTGTCGGACGTGGCGGACTCGTCAAGCCCATAGAGAGTGGAGTATACGAATTGAATGAGAAAGTGATTGAGGACACCATGCATCCACGTCTTCATCATGCCTGCAACCTGGGTTCCCTGATTGCATTGAGCATCGCCAAGGAGATTCCGGGATGCCGGGCCTTCACCGTTGACCCTGGTGTGGTAGACGAACTGGAGGATGTGGCGAGAATCTCAGGAATGCCCGAGATTCCCCATCAGACGATATGGCATGCGCTCAACCAGCGCGAGATAGCCAAACGCTACTGCCGCGAGCATGGTGTGAAATATGAGGAACAAGACCTGATAGTCTGCCATCTGGGCAGTGGCATCTCCTTTGCCATGCACCACCATGGACGTGCCATAGCATGCAGCGATGCCCTCAGCGGCGATGGTCCGTTCAGTCCGTCGAGGGCAGGCACGCTGCCGTCGGTACAACTCATTCAGTTGTGCTACAGTGGGAAGTACACAGAGAAGGAGATGCTGCGCAAGGTGAATGGACACAGTGGCCTTACCGCCCATCTGGGCACCAACGATGTGAGGGTGGTGGAGAAGCGTATCGCCGAGGGCGACGAGCACGCACGCCTCATCCTCGATGCGATGATCTATCAGGTGGCACGCTATTTGGCTTCACTCGCACCTGTCACCTATGGCCATGTGGATGCCGTTATTCTCACGGGAGCCATGTCGCAGAGCAAGTATGTGAGTGGCGGACTCATCAAGCGCCTGGAGTATCTGGCACCAGTGTTTGTGTATCCCGGCGAGGATGAACTCACGGCTTTGGCACATAATGCCTATCGTGCGCTTACCGGTCAGCAGGAGATAAAGGTTTATCAATAAGTATTTTTCAAATTACAAATTAGGGGCATCTTCAAGCGGAGATGCCCCATTTATTATTGCTTCAACTGCCGTGCCGCCTCCTTGAAAGCGTCCATGATAATGGTTGGCTGATGGTTGTTGAAGGCTCCGAGAGGGTAGTGGTCCTCCAGTTCGGGCGCCCAATAGAACACTCCCAGACAATGGCCATCGCATTGCCGCAAGGCGGCATTGATGATGTCGCTCATGATTTTCTTCCCCTCTATGGGCTTTTTCGATTCGGTGCCCGTCTCCACAATCATCGAGTTGACACCGTATTTCTCATAGAGGTGTTTCACGTTGGCTACGAAGTCGCGGATGGTACCTTCGGTATCTTGCTCCAACTTGGCTTCCTTGTCCCAATAGGGATAGACACTGATGCCGATAAGGTCGTAATGGGCACCATATTTCCTCAGTCCGTCGAAGATGAAGTCATAGCGTTTCTGGTCACACCCGGCATCGAGATGTACAATCACGTCGGCATCGGGGTAGACGCTCTTCACCGCCTCGTATCCAGCCTGTGTGAACCCGGCATAATGCTCCATGTTTTTCTCGGCTTTTCCCATGGGCCATAAGAATCCATGCGTGGTCTCATTGCCCACCTGCACCCATCTCACATCTATCTGGTTGTCTTTGAGCAGTTGCAGCACGTCGGTGGTATGCCATTTGAGCATCATCCGCATCTCGTCGTAACTCATATACTGCCATGCTGCCGGGATGTGCTGTTTGCCAGGGTCGGCCCACCAGTCGCTATAGTGGAAGTCAATCATCACGGCCATGCCGTAGTATTTGGCACGCTTGGCCATCAGCAGCACATCGTTCTTGTCGCAGAAACCACCACGTGGGTTCACCCATACGCGCAGCCTGATGGCATTCATGCCATATTCCTTCATCAGGGCCGTGTTCTCGCGTATCTCTCCATCCGTGTTATACAGCTGTTGTCCACGTGCTTCCAACTCAGTGGTTCCGCTGATGTCGGCTCCTAGCCAGAACTTCGTGTTATCCTGTGCCTGAGACAGTTGGCATAGGAACATCATACTTATGATAAAAAAGTATTTTCTCATAGGGTAGGGTGCTGGTTATTGTTGCGGGTTACGGCGTTTTTTGCTTTTCTCTATCATTCTCTGGAGTTTCCGCTTGCTTACTTTTTTGTAGAGGTTGTTCTTCTTCTCCACATAGGCGGTGCCCAGCGAGTCGGCATAATAGTGGAACCACTCGTCACCAACGAGTTGGGCTTTCACCTCCTTGCCGTTCTTCAACTGTATAGTGCGCCACATACCGCGTTTGGCGGGAATGGCACCCACCTGTAGTGAGCATACAAGCAACAGTAAGCCCACCATATATCTGTATGTGCTGATTCTCTTTTTCATATCGCGTTGTTATTTTGTTGCAGGTTCAACATTCTCTTTATCAGGTAGGAGCTCAAGCAAATGTTCTTCCAGCGTGCCTCTTTCCAGATACTCGTTCAACTTGTCCATTTCAGGTGATGTCTTCACCAGGATATTTCTATTGTGATTATAGTGCCTCACCGTCCACACCATGGCCTGCCTTTCCATCTCACGGGTCAGTTTCTTCACATGATTCGATTGTCCCAATATCACGCATCCACACATATAGGCGTTCAGTTCGGTAGGGCAGTCACCTATGCATTTCATGTGGCAATCATCGATCTCAATGTTCAACTCGTCTGTCTTGATACACCAAGTCGTGACATACTGTCCGGCTTGGATGGCGTTAGTGGCTGATAACGAATGGGTGAGGAAGTATTCTGCGCACCAGTAGGCATCACCACGATGGTAGGTGCAGTCCTCAACCGACGACAATTCTTCTACGGGCCTGACTCCACCACCTGGCTTTTCCAGACTCTCTATGGTCTCGGCCGTCTTGCTGGCCTTGGACGCTTGTCCATCTTTCTCGTAATACTGTTGCAGATACTTCAACTCTTCAATGTATTTCTCCGAACCCAGGCCATACGCCTGATGTATGCGGTCCAAGGCTCTTAACTGAAGACGAATGGCTTCGGCATGCTCATTCATCGCCGAATAATTCTCGGCAGCATGGATGAGAATCGACGACAAATCGTCGTCAGGCATATCGGCATTCTCACAGATCTTCAGCACCTCCTTGCTTGCTTCCAATGCTTTTGCCGTCTCATTGGCCATGGCATAATAGAAAGAGAGATTGTCGAGGATGATGGCATAGTCGCTCGTCTGCTTCTGACTTTCAAGGTCGCCCAGCAATTTCTCGGTTACCTTGATGGCATCTTTCACCTGCTCATTGCGCACGTACGATTTGGCGAGCAATGCCATGGCATTGACATAATTGCCGTCCGTATTGCCGTTCAGTCGCCTGTATATAGTCGAACTGCGCTTGAACAGTTCGATGGCAGTGGCGTAACTGCCTTTGTCGACGAGTATCTTTCTGCCCATGGAGTCTGCTTTCAACGCATACTCCAGGTTCATCATGTCGTCCGGAACTTGTGCCTCATATTGGGCGAAGGCACCTGTCGAGGCGGCCAGCACCATCAACATCAAAACGATTCTTTTTATGTCAACCATGTTTTTTTTTATTATGATATAAACATTTGAGTTATGAATAAGGGCGTATAGCCCCATCTCTCCAAAAGACAAAAGTATATTTTTTTTCTGACTTGCTTGCGTTTTTTGCAAAGATTAAGGAGATGAAATGAAAAATAAGTCATTTAGAGCCGATAAGGGAAAAGCAAAGAATCATAGGAACGTCACATTTAGTGTAAATCACTCAACGCGTTCTTGCTATAGATCTCGATGATGCCATCAATAAACGCTTCCTTTTCATACTCACAAAAAGGACTCGACGACATGATGTCGCCGCCCTCATGGAAAGAACGAGCCCTGCATGCCCCTCCGCAAATATACTTGATGGCACAAGTAGAACATCCTTCGATGTTGTCAACGGTCATCTTTGCGCATCTCTCAATCACTGGGGAGCCTGAAACCATTTCCGACACTTTGCGTTCATGGATATTGCCTATTAGAAATTCTGGGTAGTGAAGCAATTGACAGGGATACACGTCGCCAGATGCGGAGATGCTTAATTCTGCTCCCCCAATGGCACACTTGCACCTACGGCATATCAAAGCCTCATCAAGAGTCGACTCACAATAGCCAAGCGGATTGACACCACTGGCCTGTTTTAAGGCCTGATAATACTGTTTGCCGGTAATGCTGATGTCATCCTTGTCATTTTTGGCATTTCCCGCTGGAAACAACGGTGCGAAATTCAAGCTTCCCTTATATTTCTGTGCCATATTCTCCACATCAGAAATGTTCAGCTTGTTTACTGTCATCGACAACATATAGGGTATCTGATAATCACGTAGTAGGGATATCGCATGTTGTGTCCGGTCGTACGTATTAGGTCCTCTGAATGTTTCATGCAGGTTTTTCGTGCTGCCATCCAGGCTGACCGTGACACGAGTGAAATATTCTTTTACTTTTTGGATGTTGCTTTCATCAAGCAGAGTAGCATTGGTCAGAAGATCTGCGTCGCATCCTTTACTCTTGATATATGCCGCTATGAGAAAACAGTCCTGATTCATCAGAGGTTCTCCACCAGTAATGGAGAAACTGACCTGTCCAAAATGAGACACAATGTCATCTACTACCGCTTTGTAGTCATCCAAGGTCATCGGTTTGTTGTGCTCCCTGCGGTCAGTAGCGTAGCAATATTTGCAATTAAGATTGCAGACTTCTGAAATGGATAGTTGCACAAGGCTTAACTGTTGGCGTTCGTCCTTGACAGGAATGCTCCCTTCTGTTGGCGATTCAAATATTCTACTGGCAATGGCTTCGTTGAAAAAGCCTTCAGCATCTTTGTGATAGTTCTCTCCCAAACTCTCGGCAAAGGCATCTACAATATCCTCCATGCTGGTGGAACCATTACATAAAGAGAGTAATAATTCCCCATTCTTGTTCGTGACGAGCCATGATGGTATATCGGGATTGATAAAGACGACTTTATCATTCCGTTCAAATTTTTGAACTGTCGATGGAAGTGACAAAAACTTGGGCATAATTATCTTCCTGCACAGTCAAATGATGATCCGCATTTGCCTCCAGCTCCAGCACAATCAAACGACGAGCCGCATTTGCCACCGCCACCCGCGCAGTCGAATGAGGAACCACATTTGCCCTTTCCATTACTGCCTTGTCCTGCACAATCAAACGATGAGCCGCATTTGCCGCCACCACCTGCGCAGTCGAACGAGGAACCGCATTTGCCCTTTCCTTTACTGCCTTGTCCTGCACAATCGAACGATGAGCCGCATTTGCCACCGCCACCTGCGCAGTCGAATGAAGAACCACATTTGCCCTTTCCTTTGCTGCCTTGACCAGCGCAATCGAAAGAAGAACTGCATTTGCCGCCTCCACCTCCGCAGTCGAACGAGGAGCCACATTTACCTTTCCCTTGGCTGCCCTGACCCGCGCAGTCGAATGAGGAGCCACATTTGCCGCCGCCTCCTCCACAGTCGAACGAGGAGCCACATTTGCCTCCCCCACCACTACAGCTGAAAGAGGAACTGCATTTGCCGGTGGCAGAACTGATGATATGCGCAAATGTTTCTTTTGAACCGATAAACAATCCGGCGGATACCAAGAATGTGCTGCTAATCAGCTTTTTCAAAAACTTTCGCCTCTCATTGTCAAATTCTTTGTTCATAATCATTTACTCCTCATAATTAGGCAGGTAAAACAATAGTTGATAAAAACGCGACAGACAAAGGGCACTTGGCTGAGCATTCCCTAAGTACCTCATGTATCCAAAACACAAAAATACAATTTTATTCTGATTTAAAGTCTATTTTTGCAAAGATTAAGAAGTAGAAATGAAAATTTTGCCTTTTGGGCTGACAGAGAAAAGGAAAAGGATGTATCTTTGTAGCGTTTATTGAAAGACTATGAACGACTCAACCTATCGTCCACGCAATCCAGGCCACGACTATTATGGTCGTGGTGTCTATCTCGTGACATTGGTGATTAGTGGGCGTGAGCCATTGTTCGGACACTTGAGCGGCGATGCGGTTCATCCCGAGGTTCATCTTTCACCTGTGGGCGAGATGGTTCTTCAGATGTGGGAGCAGACACCAGAGAAACAGGCGGCACATGGCAACCATGTGGCAGTGCATGCCTGCGTCTGCATGCCCGACCATTTTCATGGCGTAATAGAGGTGCTGGAACCCATGCAATGGAGCCTCGGCGATATCATACAAGCCTTCAAAGCCTCTTGCACCAGCCGCTGGCAACAGCAGAGCCACCCCAATTCCACCAATCGACCGATATCGGTCGATTGGCACAACCAAGAGATGCCTGCATGGCTGCGAGAGAAGGCCCCGTATCACAGCAATGAGGGATCATTGGTGCGCAGTCTTTCAAAAAAACAGCGGATGGAATATTATGCACTGGTGCAACGGCAATACAGACCGCTTTTCGATGACAATTACGACGACACCGTATGTCTTGACGACAGGCACCGTGAAGCCATGATAGCCTATGTGCACGACAACCCTCGCAGAGCCATTTTGCGCCGTCTTATGCCAGATGTGATGCAACGCTGCCTTCATGTGCGAATAGGCAACCGTTCCTTTGGCGCCTTTGGCAATCTCTTTCTGTTGCGATGGGCAAACAAGTTGCAGGTGCAGTGCCATAGGTGTCATCCTATCAGCGGACAGCCATATGAAGAGACGGCCGACTATGCGCGACAGCACGAACAATGGGTCGAATCGGTGATGGGAGGTGCTACGGTGATAGTGACACCTGGCATATCTCGGGGTGAGTTGTTGATGAAAAACGAATGTTTGGAGAAGGGATATCCTATTATCCATTTGCAAAAAGAGCCAATCACTTCTTTCTGGAAACCAGAACGGCGCCGTTTCAAGGCATGCGCTAAAGGAAGGCTGTTGATACTTGCTCCATGGGAACTCGACACCATGCAGGACGTAAACGGGATACCAGCCGACAGCGACTATAGTCGGTTTCACAACCTGAACAAAATTGCCACCGATATATGTGCTTTCAGCGGCGAGGCTAAAATTATCAGACGATAATAAGAGATACATGTAAACATCATATTAATATGGGAACAGGATTCCTGGGGAAAGGATAGACATTTTCGCCTACATTTCTCCATCAATTTCATTGTCAATTGGAAAATGTTTTTTATCTTCGCCACGAAAAACAATCAATTAACTATTATGAAAACTATCAAAACTCGTTTTTTTATCGTGCTTTGTGGTATGTTGCTTCCCTTACTGACAGCAAACTGCAGTAACAAGAAGAATGTAGACAAAGCTGAAACGGCTGAAACAACAGCCGTTGAAGAAAGTGTAATCAAACTGGCCCTACCGCCATTCCAGAAATTCGTGGTGGTGACCACCCCTGAAGAAGGACTATACAAGAATGCAGACCTCAACAGTCCCACGTTGATCCGTTGGGATGAGGCTGACTGCGAGAGTGACTTTTGCGAGGTAGCTTACCAATGGTCAGACCAACCCGAAAAAGCCGGATTCGAATTGAGCACAGATATTATGACTTCGGAAGGCCGTGTATTCCCTGTGCTTGGCGAGGAAGGCAACTTTTATAAGGTATGTATCCTAAACAGATGGTGCGATATCGAGAGCGCTTACCTCCCCAAAGCCTGTGTCCAGGACATCGAGACCGCTCCTATCAAGGCTGATATGCTTGAATCGGAAGACAACTACTTCAAGTGCCGGGTAATGAAAGACGGCAAATACAAGGATGTTGTCCTTATTGATGAGTACAACGAGCTCGAAGGAGAAAGCCTCCAAGTGGGCGTGCTGAAAGACGGCGTCGTGGTCACCCCGTTTGCTTACTTTATTGACAGCTATATCATCAATGACCAGAATGAAAGTGTCGTCATCAATGATTCGGAAGACGGCCTTTCCCTCAGTTTCAACAAGAGTGTGGCAATGCCAGCCGAAGATGGACCGAATTCTTATCGTCTCGACTTGAAGAAACTCAGCGACGATCAGATTGCAAAGATTGTGGATACGGTGCTTAAGAGAAAACCCGAATATGTGAATTACATGTACCATTTCCCTGCCCAGGGATTGGAGACGTTCGTCTACATGGTAAAGTAGCTCATAAAACACTTGAAACATCTATTGTCGAAGTGATGGATAATATTGAAAAGCATCCAAGAACCTTCCTTGTCTCATTCGCTGTCCTGATCATTTTGGCATCATGTGGAAACAAGCCTTCTGCAGTTCCTCAAGCGGTAGAGGAAGAACCTCAAAAGGAGACCAACTATTTCCCTGCCATCGACCGTTATCTGGCAAATGAGTTCGGCAAGCATTATGCCGAGGGTGAGCACTGTGTTCCTTTGCATCCCATCGTGACTGTAGATGAGCGGAACAGAGAAGACATCCTGGTCTGGGGCGATTTCTGGGTGTTCAACTATAATCAGGTGGGCGACACGTTGAAATGCGTTTCTGGCGGCAATCACCCCGGTCGGATGCATATCAGACAAACGGAAAATGGTTTCGAGGTCACGGGCTTCGATCCTGTGGAGGATGGATCAGGGTTTATCCCTTCTGCCAAGAGGATCTTCGGCAACAAATTCGAGGTGTTTAATACCATTCATGACGATGCTGAAGCACGGGAGAGGCTACGGGCGGAAGGGCTGGCTGTTTATGCCAAGAAGCACAATCTCAGTGTCACTATGTACCAGGATTATGGGTGGCCATCGAAAAGACTACCACCCGTGAACTTGTGAGAGCATTCTACTAACATTGCCTCGGCAATGGAAACAAAAACTTCGTATTTTGTTTGGATTTCCACTCGCCTTGCACTAACTTTGCAAATCGTTTGTGGATATCAGCCTTAAAGGCTAGGTCCCACAACTGTTTTGTAAACTTATTGTCAACTATTCAATGAAAAGATTGTTCTATGAAGCAGCGATGTCGATATTGCTGCTTATCCCCTCAGCGGTGGGGGCTCAAGTCACATCAACAACACAGACGACTCAAGTAACTCAACATGCACAAGCCGTACAAACCATTCGCGGACAAGTTTGCGACGTCGCTTCCGGAGAACCGATGGCTGGTGTTACGATTACAGTAGAGAATGGGATCACGATGGGTACAGTGTCGGATACCGACGGTTACTTTGTGATAGAAAATGTGCCCGTGGGACGACACTCCGTCAGAGCCACTTTTATCGGCTACGAGCCAGTGGTGCTCAAGGAACAGCTCCTCTCTTCAGGAAAGGAGATGGTGCTCAACCTGCGCATGCGCGAGAATATCTCTGAACTTGGCGAGGTGGTGGTCAAACCCCGAGTGAACAAGCAGATGCCACTCAACGAGATGGCACAGGTAGGTGCCCGCATGTTTAGTGTGGAGGAAGCCACACGCTATGCTGGTGGTATGGCCGATCCTGCCCGTACGGCATCGATGTTTGCTGGTGTGGCGACAGGCGGCGCGACCAACGGCATCAGCATTCACGGCAACTCACCGCAGATGCTGCAGTGGCGTGTGGAGGGTGTGGAGGTGAACAACCCCAATCACTTCGCCGAAATCACCGAAGCAGGTGGCGGTATCTTTACCTCGCTCAACGGCACGGTGCTGGCCAACAGCGACTTCCTCACGGGAGCCATGCCGGCTGAGTTTGGCAATGCCCTCTCGGGTGCCTTTGATATGAAGATGCGCTGTGGCAACAACATGAAGTATGAGCATGCCGTGCAGATAGGCACTTTGGGCATAGACTTCGCCTCCGAAGGTCCGTTGGGCAAGGGGTCGAAGGCATCCTACCTGGTCAACTACCGGTATAGTTTCCTTGAAATAGCCAAGAAACTGCATGCCATCAATATGGAGAATGAAACGCTCGATTATCAGGACCTGAGTTTCAAACTGAATATGCCCACCACAAAAGCCGGCACTTTCGCCGTGTGGTTCACTGGCCTTATCGACAACTACGAGAATAAAGTGCCTGATGTGTCGGAGTGGGAGACGCTGTGGGACATGAACGACTCGTGGTCGCGCCAGCGCAGTTGTGCCGGAGGCCTGACCCACACCTTCCGTTTCCGCTCTGGCGGCACCCTGCGTTCAAACGTGGCCTTTACGGGAAACCATAACCGTTTGAAGCAGAACGACTACGACCAGCAGATGAACAAGACGCCTGATATGGAAGGGCGCAACGCCTCGTGGAACGTCATCATCAGCACACAGCATCAGCATAAGTTCTCGTCACGTTACACGATGCAGAACGGAGTTGAACACCAGCACCTGGACTTCCACACATGGCTCGACTGGGTGCAGACCGTGGGAGGCCCCTTGTTCCGGGTATATGAGTCGGAAGGTAACACAGGACTGACCCGGTTCTACACCAACCACAAAGTGGCGTTGAGCCGCAGACTCTCTACCGTGGCGGGAGTGAACGTCATGTGGTTTAACCTCAACAACCAATGGCTTGTAGAACCGCGCATCAGCCTTCAATACAAGACTTCGCCATCGAGCACCCTGTCGTTGGCCTATGCCATGAACAGCCGCAAGGAGACTACTGATACTTACTTCGTGACGATGGCAGGGCAGAATCCCAACAAAGACCTTGGTCTTACGCGCTCACACCACATCTCTGCCTCGTTTGCCCAGCGCTTGGGTGATAATGCCATGCTGAAGATTGAGCCTTATTGGCAGTGGCTCTTCGACGTGCCCGTAGAACTGGGCACCACCTATTCCATCCTCAACCATCACATGTTTTTCAAAGACCGGGCCTTGGTGAACAAGGGAGCAGGATGCAACTATGGTGTTGACTTCACGCTGGAGCGATACCTGAAGGATGGTTTCTATGGTATGCTGACTGCCACGCTCTATAAGTCAGAATATAGGGATGCCGAGGGAGATTGGCACCACTCCCGCCACGACCGCCGTTACATCACCAACATTGTTGGTGGCAAGGAGTGGATGGTGGGACACGCCAGGAAAAACGTGTTCGGTGTCAATGGACGACTCACGCTGATGGGTGGCGACCGTTATACACCCATTCCTGAGGGCACGACCTTCGAGGAAATAATGGAGCGACCCGACAAATCGATTCCGATGGACGATGGCCTAGACCCGTTTTGCAAGCAGAAGGGACTGAATGTGGGCTATGCCTTCTCGGTGAAGTACACCATCAACAAGAAACACACCTCGCACCATTTCATTCTCGAATACTTACAGATGCGCACGTTTCATGGCCAGACCTACAATTTGGAAACCCATGAGGTTGTGGATAAGTTCACCTCGCTCACTTTCCCCAACATTGCATACCGGGTGGAGTTCTAATGTCCTACGAGGTGAATTCCCGACCGTTCATCTTATTGTCACAGCATGAAGAAAGGCCGTGTCTCACCCCATCAATACATATAAAATCATCACACAACCACAAATAATGCTACAATCCTTTTCAAAGAAGAATTTTTCTCATTAACTTTGTCGATGTGATAAGGAAAGCAACGTATTAATCATCAAAACAGTAGTATATGAAAAAATATTTATTCATTGCGTTGGCTTTAGTTTGTATGGGGTGGGGAGTTATGGAAACACCTCTTCCTCCTAAAAAAGCATCAAAGACTTGGCGGTGGCACGCTGACGGCGGTTTCAGGTACCCCAGTTCATACCTGCGTTCTGAGGTGTTCGTAGACGACGTTCCTGCAAGCGTAGAGGTATTTTCGAAAGGCAGCATACGTCTGTGCTACTGGTCATTGCTTGGAACGTGGTCTACTCTTGGCGATTTCCCTGAAGAAGGAGTATGGCTCAGTCCTACGGAGAAAGTGAAAAACGTTACCTATAGTGCCTATTCAAAAGGAATCGCATCGGGCTACACACAGAATGGAAACATCTTTTATTTGAAGCAAAAGATGATTCCTGGAGGAGAAGTCCAACATAGTAAGGTACTGGTTTTAATTCACCCCAAATCGATGAAGAACAAGGTTTCTTCATTGGTCAATGTTGTCAAAGACTGGTAAATAATCAATCATCATCGCCCCATGAAAAAAACAACAGTATTGGCATTGTTCTTGATGCTGCTATGCTGCAGCATCAGCGCTCAACCATCAAGGAAAAGCAAAAGCAATCGCTTGACCATCAAGGAAATCGTGAATAACCAATTGAGCGAACCCGAAGGCGAACTGATAGGTGCCGTGCACAATGCTTGGCAACGATACCTGAAAGGCAAACCTCAAAAGAAGGGAGAGAAAATCATACTTGATGGCAGAAACGGCTATTTCCGCTATGAAAACAATAATGCTGAAATAGATGTGCATACTTATGTGGAAATTTGCTACTGGAACCGTAGCGATGGCAAACAATTGGTGGCATGGAATAGCGTTGTCATCTATGAAGACAAGCCTGCCGTCACAGAATGTACGTATTTAGAAATCAGTCTATACAATCCATCCAGCCACGAATGGGAGGAGTTGGATGAAGACCCTGTTGGAGTCTGTCTGACTGAAAAGGAAACAGGACCATCCAGCTATGGATATAACAGTGACACCAAAAGCTATTTTTTATCCTATTCAAACCCCGAAAGGATGATTAAGATGACGAAAGAGGAGTTCGACCAATGGATTGAGGTAAGGCCGATAGTCATCATCGAACTCCCCAGGGTGGGAAAGGACATCATCGTGAAGTCCTACGAGGGGAAAAAGATTACCACATTGACATTGAAATGGGACGGCATGAAATTCCATAGAGCCGACAACTGAAGCGTGTATGGAGGTTTGAGGTTCTTTAAAGGCTTTAAGGTCCTTAAAGTCCTTAAAGATCTTAAGAAGGGCTATTGTCTGAACTCCTGAACTTCTGAACTCCTTACAATTATAGTCTCAGGCCGAAAAAGGTGCGTATTCGCCATTTTTGGTTATGCAGGGCGAGGTTATCCTCATTGCCAATATTCGTGAAGTTGTAAACCATCGACAGACCATAGAATAGGTTGCCTTTCTGACGAACCACAGCCCCACGGCCAGTGATAATCACCTCGGGGAAGTGGTAGTGCAGTGGTACGCGGCTGTCGCCGAAAGTCATAGAAGAATGACTATAGACCATGAATGTGGGTAGGGCGGAGATGTGCAGCAGCCAACCCTGAGCGGGTACGTAGTTGTATCCGTATCCGCCACCGATACCGATGTTTGCCATCTTCAACTCCATCTTCTGTTCCCAGTCGAGCGTAGCATTTTGTCCCATTGCCGACGCTGCCAACAGAAAGCTGCCTGCTGAACGTCGTTGAATGTAACTCTGCGAGAATGCGGCGGGATAGGAGAAGCGGCGGCTGTTGAAGGCATAGTAAGCATTCAGGTTGAGCGTCTTCACGGAAAGGATGTCGGCTGGCAGATTGATGCGCTCCATCCCCTCATGGTCGTGCCATCCTGTGAAGTTATGCGCATTTTGGTAGATGAAGTCCCAGCCGAAACGCTTGCCATAGGAGTTGATATTCAGCTCATAGTCCTTGTACTTTCCCATCAGTTTGGCGGGATTGAGAGAGAAGTTAAGCGAAAAGCCCAAATAGATTACGCCCACACTGAGCGTGGATTTGTAGTCGGCGGTCATTTCCGATTTGAAATGTTGTTCGTTCTCTATTCCTTCAGATTCAATCTTCGCACCCGACAGGTTCCATCGGGCCGTAAGGGTCCATTTGGTCTTTGGCCGTGAGATATAGGTGGTGTCGATGTTGCCTTTGTGGTAGTTCTTAGTCAGCACACTGTCAAAGCGCTGAAAGATGTTTTGTGCAGAAATAGGCTGAATCAAACCGGTCAATAAAACAAGTATCACGACAGCCACACGCACCTTGGGGGGCAGCACCCATACCGTCCTTGTAGTGATCATTGTCAATTCCTGTCGCATATTTGTAACCTCAATAAATCCGATACATATAATCCACAGATGCAAATTTAGATAAAAATTGGGGATTTATAAGCCAGTCGAGATAAAAATGTAACAAATTGCCCCGAATTGGACCTCTTGCTCAAAGAATCAAGGCGCA
>CADADN010000081.1 GCA_902786665.1 uncultured Prevotellaceae bacterium
CTTCCTCATGCCCGACTTCCTGCGCTACCCCATGGTGCGCCACAGCTACATCATCGAGCTGAAATACCTCAAGACCGACGCCACGAAGGCGGAGGCGGAACGGCAATGGCAGGAGGCGGAGGAACAGATACGCCGATACGCCGAGGGACCTCGCGTGCGCCAGCTCATCGGCGACACACCGCTACACCTGCTCATACTCCAGTTCCGAGGCTACGAATTGGAACGGATGGGGGAAGCGGGAACGATTGATAATTAATAATTTACAATTAACAATTTATAATTTACGACTTGTGAGGTTGCAATTCCCTTCGGCCGTAGACCGTTGGTTCCGGCATAGCATTCTTGAAATTTTCGATTATTCGTGGAAATTCGTGTTAAAGCAGCATTCTTGGAAATTTCGATTAATTCGTGGAAATTCGTGTTAAAAAATGAATTATGGGGACGGAGATTTTGATTCCTTTTCCCGATATTATTCACTCAGCCTCACACCAACAACTACTTCACAAACTTCTTTCCGTCTTTGATGTAGAGATGCCCTGGCTGCGGCTGCGACACACGACGCCCGTCGATGGTGTAGATGCCGGAACGATGCCTGAGGTTGCTGTCTGTCGTAATGGTGGCAATGCCCGTGGGGTCGGTGAGCGAAACCTTGTTCAGCCGGATGCCGTGCCCTTGGATGACGATGCCCTTCTGGTAGATGATGCGGAGCACCTCGGGCGCAAACGAGAAGGCCGTGACATGGCTTGTGCCGCTGCCGGTGGCATAAGCATTGCTGGGAATGAAATCCCCGGTGAAACTGTTGCCCCCGACGGTGTATGCAACCATCGAACTCCAGTCGCCATAGAAAATCTGGATGTCGTCGTAGTCCGTGTACTCTTGCGTATAGGAAAGCACCAACTGCACTTGCTCACCCTTCCCCTCAAAGAGCGAACCGGGGATGGTCAGTTGAAGGCCGTTGCCCCAGTCCAACAAGGCGTCGCCTTCCCATAAGGTCTCACCCTCGCCGGGATTGTCATCTTCCCGTGGGTCAGGCTCCTTGTATTCAGCACCAGCCCCCTCGGTGATACCCCTCAGGAAATAGGTGTTGCCCACGGTCATGTTCTGCCACCGTCTGAAGATGCCGAAATTCTCCGGCCCATTGCCGAAAGCATTGTTGTCCCACGCGAAAGCGGCGAAGCCATGCGTGCGGGCCTCGCTCACCACGCATTTCAGGTAATATTGCATGTTTTCCTGCTGTGTCTGCTTGTCATTCTCGGTATAGTGGTTGGAAACACCATACTCACCCATGACCACGCCCAGCCCCTTCTTCATCCAGGTGTTGGTGATGCGGTCGAAGAGCGAAGTGATGGTTTGTTCGGTGCTGTTCGCGGGAATCCTGCCCATGTCCTTATAGGCGTTGCCCCAATAGTAATAAGTGCAGTTGCCACAATATTCGTAAGGGTCGTAATAGTGGAATTCCACGCTGAGACGGCCCTCCACCTTGTCCTGCGGAATGGTGAAACCGCTGAGTCCGTGGTAGGGACTGCAGGCGAATGTCTGCACAACCAGGTTGCGGTAGTAGTTCTTGCCGCCGGTCTCGCGCACCGCATTCACGAAGGTTTGGTTGTAACTGTTCTGCACGGCTTGCTGCTCTGTGTTGGGAGCCGCCCAGTTGACGGTTATCTCATTGGTGCCGGCGAAAATCAGCCTTTCGTCATAGTCACGGAAATAGGTGGCGATGGAAGTCCACATCGCGGAGATTTTGGCATTGTTCTCCGCTTGCTTGTTGTAATAGGGGTTGCGGTCATACCATTCTTCGTGATGACTGTTGATGACGACATACATGTTTTCTTCCAGGCACCAGTCCACCACTTCTTTCACACGCGCAAGCCAGTTGGGGTCGATGGCCATCGTACTGGCGTTGGTGACATGGTTGCCCCATCTCACCGGGATGCGGATGGCATTGAATCCTGACTCTGCCACGGCGTGAATCATCGCTTTCGTGGTCTTCGGGTTCCCCCATTCGGTCTCATTGTTGGGACATTCGAGAGAGTTGCCCAAGTTCCACCCCATCACCACGTTGCGGGTCCATTCTTGTGCACTCAGGTTCATGCCTTCACTATCGGGTGCTACAGCCTGTGCGTAGCCGCTAATGGCCATGCAAAGAGCGATAGCCACTGTTGCCATTTTCTTCATATTCTCAGCCTCTTTGATTGTTGTTATTGTAAAGGAAACACTACTCTATCACCACCTTGTTGACGGTGCAGTTTTCGATGATCGAGGGGTCGAATGCCTTTTTCTCGTCGCGCACCTGGATGTTTTCGAAGGTGAATTGTGTCAGTCGGTATTTGTCGGATGCTCCCACGTCGAAGAAGTTCTTGCAATCCATGTTGATGTTGCGCATGACGATGTTGTTGCAGGTGGAGAGCGGCATGTCTTCCCTGTCCTCCGGCTTGAAGAACTGCGTCCACGGCCTCACCACGAGGAAGCTGGAACAGTTGCCCTCGATGTCCTCCACGGTGACATACTCGTAGTGCTGCGGCGTGTCTGGCCTCATCTTCAGCCACAGCACACGGCTTGCGTCGGTCACCTTGCAGCGTCTCAGCACAATGTTCCTGTCATGGATGGACTCGCTGCCGAGGGTGAGGCATCCATGCACCTTGCCATATGTGCAGTCCTCCACGATGATGTTGTAGTTGGGACCATTCTCGGGAGCCTTGTCCGCCCACGTTCCTTTTCCGCCCTTGAGCACCACGGCGTCGTCGTTGACACTCATGTAGCAACCCTTCACCAACACGTCGTGACACACATCGAGGTCGATGGCGTCGCTGCTCGGTGCCTTGACACCCGACGTGGGAGAGTAGATGTAGCAGTCGAGGAACCTCACGTGGTCGCTCTTGTAGACGTGGTTGGTCCAAAACGGGCTGTTGACGAGCCTGACATCCTGCACGGTGACGTTTCGACTGTTGGAGACATAGGTGAGCCTCGGCCGCATCGCCTCCAGGTTGGTGCACTGGCGGTTGTACTCCCTGCGAATCCAAAACTCCTCCCAGTAGTTGTATCCGTTGCCGTCGATGATGCCATGGCCGGTGATGGTGAAGCCATCCACCCCGTCGGCATTCACCAATGCGGCGAAATACTTGATGGACTGCCCTTCCATGCGGGTGTCGACCAACTTGAAATCGCGGATGCGGTCGGACCCTTTGAGTTTGCCGCCCTCCACGACATGGAGGTGCGTTCCCGGCTTGAAGAAGAGCGAACCGCTGAGGAACGTGCCCTCAGGGATGACCACCACGCCGCCACCTTCCTGGGCGGCACGGTCGATGACCGCTTGCAGGCGCTCGGTCTGCACCACGGTGCTGTCACGTGTCACGCCGTAGTCGGTCACCACGTATTTCCTGCCCAGGGTGTCCACATCCACCTTCGAGGTCTTGGAGAACCACTCTGGAATGGGCGTCCCGTCCGGGAACAGGGCCACTTTCACTCTTTTCTTCGCCCCGGCTGTCAAGGCCACGGCGCACATCAGCACCATCAATAGTCTTCTCATCATTTTTTGCTACGTTTTTAAGTTAGGTTGCTCAAGATATTGGTTTTGGTCCGCCGGTGTCTCAACAGTGATATCCACGGGTGAAACGCCTGCGCACCAATAGGACTTTGCAAAATTAAGGAAAAAAAAGAATTTTCACGTCTTACGCTGCAAAAAAACTATTTTTTTCTTACTTTTGCAAATGGAATGCGCATTAGATAAAAGATATCCATAAATCCCTTCATCATAAAATTCAGCCATGGGAACGTACATCAATGTTGGGAACGAAAGTTTCCGCAGAATCCGCAGAAGTGAATATGTAGACAAGTCGGGACTAATTGCCATTGTCAACAACACACTATACACAGAGCAGTGTTTCAGTTGCGTGACACGCTGCCGCCGCTTCGGCAAATCGATGGCGGCGAAGATGCTCTGCGCCTACTACGACCACTCTGTTGACTCAAGAAGCCTTTTTGCCGACCTGGATATCGTCTCCCACCCTTCGTTTGAGGAGCATCTCAACAAATACCCTGTCATCTACCTCGACATCACCAACTTCACCACCCGCGACATTCCCAGGATGGACATCGTGCCAACGATTCAACGAGAAGTGAAGGAAGAGGTTTGCCGTCTCTACCCCGATGCAGAAACCGCCCCCGATGACGACCTCATGGCTGCACTGGTCAAAATCTCAGGCCACTACGGGATACATTTCATCATGATCATCGACGAGTGGGACGCCATCTGCCGTGAAGCTTCCGAAGAGAAGGAAACGATGGACAAGTACGTCAATCTCCTACGCAGATTGTTCAAGGGCAGCAACACCGCACAGGTTTTCGCCGGGGTGTACATGACAGGCATACTGCCCATCAAGAAATACAAGACGGAATCGGCACTCAACAACTTCATAGAATACTCCATGGTGGAGCCTATGGATATGGCTCGACACTTCGGCTTCACCAAGGACGAGGTGAGGGCATTGGCAGAGAAACACGGCGCAGACTTCGACGAACTGGTGAAATGGTATGACGGCTATCAGATAGGCGACGAGCCGTCGATGTTCAACCCCAACTCGGTGATACAGGCTATCCGAAGTCACCGCTGCCGCAGTTTCTGGGCGAGCACTGGCGCGTTTGACGCCGTGGCCAACTACATCCATATGAATTACGAGGGGCTGAAAGACGACATCATCAAGATGCTTGCAGGAGGACGAGGAAAGGTGAACACAACAAAATTTCAGAATGACATGTCAATAGTGTGCAGCCGCGACGATGTCCTCACCGTACTTATACATTTAGGATACCTGTCGTACAACTGGCGCAAGAATGAGTGCTACATCCCCAATCTTGAGGTGGAAGGAGAGATGTCAAACGCCGTGGAGGCCACCGACTGGACCAATGTGGTGAAGGCACTTGAGAATTCCGAGAAGCTCCTTCAAGCAACACTTGAAGGTGACTGTGAGGCGGTGGCACGTGGCATCGACATTGCCCACGACGAGAACACTAGCATCCTTTCCTACAACAACGAGAACTCACTGGCCTGCGTGCTCTCCATTGCATATTTCCATGCCCGTAACGACTACATCTTTCACCGAGAGTTGGCTACGGGAAAGGGGTTCGCCGACCTCGTGCTCATCCCAAGAAAGAATGTTGACTCGCCCGCCATCGTCCTGGAACTGAAATACAATCGCGATGCAGATTCGGCCATCGACCAAATCAAGCGCAGGCAATACCCCGCCAAAGTGGTGCAATACGTGGGCGACCTACTTCTTGTGGGCATCAACTACGACAAGGAGAAGAAAACCCACGAATGCCAAATTGTCAAATCTTAGATGTTAGAAACACTAAGTAAAAGTTAAAAAATAACTTGGTACTATTTTAACATATAATTACCATACAATTAATCATAAATTCCTGTGCGTCAGAATTTTTGGTTAATTTGTGATAATTCTTGGACGAGTCAAGCGGCAGAGCCGAGCGCGTGTTCTTTATTATTCATCTCAATTTATTTTTTTATCATCACTAAAATCCATGCAACAACAATATTTCACACCACTCCTGGAGGCCTATGTCCGTGGCTATGAAAAGAGGCACGCGGATGCCAGCGATGCCCCTGAGCGCAAGGACCATTACTTCAAGGCGAAGGAGGACCTGCCACGGGTGAGGGTGGTGCTGGGCTTCCTGCAAGGCATCATTCCCGCCGGACAATGCCAGTCGCTGCTCGACGTGGGCAGCGGAAGGGGCGTCTTTCTCTTCCCTCTCCTCAGGGACTTCCCTTCCCTCGAGGTGACGAGCATCGACATCCTCCCCCACCGTATCGAACTGCTCCAATGCCTGCACGACGGAGGCATCGACAACCTCCACCCCACCCTGGGCGACATCTGCTCCTTCGACGCACCCGACAAGTCGTTCGACGTGGTCACCATGCTCGAAGTGATGGAACACATCCCCGACACGGAAGCGGTGGTGCGCAATGCCGTCAGGCTTGCACGAAACTACATCGTGGTGTCGGTGCCGTCAAAACCCGACGACAACCCGGAGCATATCCATCTCTTCTCCAACGAAGACCTGAAATCACTCTTCCTGAAGAATGGCTGCAAGAAGGTGAAATTCATGTCTGTAACCAACCACCGCGTCATGGTGGCACAACTATGAAGTGAACATATGTCCCTTTAACTCCTCCCCCTCTGCCCGAGAGGGGGTGGCAGCAGGCCGGGGGCGAGGGAGAACTCCCCTTTAACTCCTCTTTAACTCCTGAAAACAGAAATGAAACTCGAAGACATCATCATCAAATACCCTCGCACGCCGCACATCCAAGGATCGCGCCTGCAGCCGGGCGACGAGAACCTACGCCAACGACCATTTGCCGACATCGTCGGGAAACACGTTGTCTTGGAAGAGAAAATCGACGGAGCCAACACCGCCGTGTCCTTCACCGACGAGGGTGAACTGCGCCTGCAAAGCCGTGGGCATTTCCTCACGGGTGGGTACAGGGAACGGCACTACAACCTGCTCAAGCAATGGGGTGCGGTGCACAAGGAACGCCTGTATGGCGTGCTGGGGCACCGTTACATCATGTATGGCGAGTGGATGTATGCCAAGCACACCATCTACTACGATTTGCTGCCCCACTACTTCATGGAGTTCGACGTATTGGATCGTGAGACGGGGAAGTTCCTCGACACCCCCTCAAGACACGAACTGCTCAAGGCCCTGCCAGTATGTTCGGTCCCTGTCCTTTCCTCTGGCTCGTTCAACAGCATGGACGAGGTCTTGGGATTCCTCGGCGACTCCTGCTACATCTCGGAAAACCACATCGAGCATCTTCGCGAGGATGCCACACGCCTTGGACTCGACGCCGACAGGGTGTGCCGTGAGACGGATGTCGCACGCACCATGGAGGGGATTTACATCAAGGTGGAAGAGAACGGCGAGGTGGTGGACAGGATGAAATATGTGCGAGCCTCGTTCCTGCAGACCGTGGAAGAGTCGCAATCGCACTGGCTCGACCGTCCCATCGTGCCCAACCGCATCACATCGACCATAGACAACCTTTTCATATAGATGACGGACCTGGCACCTCTCACCAAAAAAGCCCTGGCTCGTTTCGGCGAAGCGATGCGACACACCGTGCAGTCTCCACGATGGCATGGCGAGGGCGACGTGCTGACCCATACGATGATGACGTGCGATGCATTGGCATCGCTCCCGGAATACCATCAGCTCGACAGTCAGCGGCAACAAATCCTGCTTCTGGCCACCCTGCTCCACGACATCGGCAAGACCATCTCCACCAAGTTGGTGGATGGCGAATGGGAGGCACCGCATCATGCACCAAAAGGCAGCAGGATGGCTCGGGAATGGCTGTGGAAGGAATGTGGACTGTGCGGGGAGAAGGAACTGGTGCAGGTGCGTGAGGCCATCTGCCTGCTCATACGACATCACTCTCTCCCACCCCACGCCATCGAAACCGACGATGCAACACTGAGGCTCCATCGCATGGCTTCCAACTGCCTGCTGACACCTTATTTCTCCATCAGGATGCTCTGCATGCTCTGCAAGGCCGATATGCTCGGGAGGCATTGCGACGACCAGCAGCAGATACTCGACCAAGTGGCGATGTGCGAGGAAATGGCTCGAGAGGAGGGATGCCTCGACACTTGCTTCCCTTTCCCTTCCAACCTCACACGACGGGCATTCCTTTCTGGGCGTGACGTATGGAAGGAACAAGAACTATACGATGACACGTGGGGAGAGGTGGTCATGCTAAGCGGACTGCCTGGCACGGGCAAGGACACGTGGATCAGCCATCACCTGGCCGGAATGCCTGTCGTATCACTGGATGCCATCCGGCAGGAAATGAAAATCTCACCAAGAGGAGAACAGGGCATCGTGGCCAATATGGCTCGCGAACAAGCAAAAGCATTCCTGCGCAAGCACCAGCCCTTCGTGTGGAACGCCACCAATGTCACGGCACAGACGCGCGAACCTCTCATCTCTCTTTTCGAGGCCTATCACGCCCATGTGCGCATCGTCTATCTCGAAACACCTTGGGACATACAACTCGAAAGGAACCGCTCGCGTGAAAAAGCGGTGCCGCTCCATGCCATTGAAGGGATGCTCGCTAAAATGACACCTCCGGAAACGCACGAAGCCCGAACCGTGGAATGGGTCTGCGTATGACCTTAAAGACCTTAAGGACCCTAAAGACCCTAAAAACCCTAAAAACCCTAAAGACCCCAAAGACCCCAAGAAACCACGAAAAATTCTTACTTTTGCATATAGTTTGATATCAAAGAAAAAAGACATGCCAACCATCACATACTACGGAAAAGCCAATGCGAAGGACATCATCGACTTCATGGTGGTGCAACGCAATGAGGAGCAAAGAGAGATATTGATGAAATTTTTCAAGACGGGACCGGGCGACTATGGCCACGGCGACGACTTCCTGGGATTGAAGGTTCCTGAGACGCGGGAGGTGGTGAAAGCGTTTTCCGCCGACATCAGCCTCAACGAGGTGGAGAAGTTGCTGGCCTCTCGCTGGCACGAGGTGCGCCTGGCAGGGTTGTTGGCGATGGTGGCGAAGTTCGGGAAATTGGCCACCAAACGTTTGGGAAACGACGAGGAAGCCATCAAAAAACGTGACGAAATCATCACGACCTACCTGACCCATGCCGACCGTGCGAACAACTGGGACCTGGTGGACCTCTCGGCACCGAAAATCCTCGGTCACTGGTTGCTGCTGCCAACGCACCTCGGAGACAAGCTAAAAGTGATGGACGACCTCGCCACGAGCGACAACCTATGGCGGCAGCGGATGAGCATCGTCAGCACATGGAAGACCACGCAGCAGGGCGACCCGTCGTGGTGCCTCCGCTATGCCGAGTTCCACCTGCACCATCCCCACGACTTGATGCACAAGGCGGTGGGATGGATGCTTCGCGAAATGGGCAAACGCGTCAGCATGGACCTCCTGCGCGATTTCCTCCGGCAACACATCCACGAGATGCCCCGCACCACCCTGCGCTATGCCATAGAGAAGATGGACGAGAAGGAGCGCAAGGAATGGATGGAGAAAGATGGATAGCGACAAACCAAACGTATGCTACCCAAAAGGAATGGAGATGTCGGAAATATCCAACATCTCCATTCCTTTCTTGAGGCACCAGGCCATTGGCACACCATAATGGTGTACCACATTTGTTGAAAGTGGTGCTATTTAGCTGCCTTGCGGCGTGCGCACAACAGGTTCGACGGTTTGTTGTATCCTATTTGGAAGGTCAGCGGCTTCACCTTGTCGGCATTGTCCTTGTATGCTTGGTCAAGGTCGGGCTGGATGCAAGCGTCGGTGAATACTCTTAACGGACGTTTGTATATGCCATACAGGGTGATGTCAAACTTGTCGGCAAGGAATCGATAAGGTATGCCTGAGTCGTCTTCCAACAAATATTGGGAATAGTCGACAATATGGTCTCTGATGGTTGAGAAATTGCTTTGATGCATCAAATAAGAGGCTGCCTTCAAATAAGTTGCCACGGTGTGATCGGGGAAGGTCGTCTCAATAAACTTCTTGTAATTATTGTCAAACCCACCATCTATCACATTTCCCGAAACGTAACAGAGGGTCTGCTCGTGCTTGGACCCAGAACGGAAGAACTTGAACTGAATCACGTTTGACGTGCCATCGCTGGGTGTGAGTTTTCCATTTTCGTCAAACTTCATGTTTTGTATGGAGATGATCTCATACCCCGCCGTTGCCATCAGCATGGCTATGACGGGACAAACCCCGTCGATCATTTCGTTGTCGAGGTCGTTGGCCATGTCTTTGGTGATGAAATAACTTGAACGCAAGAAAGTCGACAAGGCCTTTCTGTATGACTCATATTGAGCATAGTTGGTTTTGACGTCTCCACTGAAGGGGGTTCCGGTCTTCTCCAATCCACTCAAGACATAGGTGTCGGCATTCGGGAAAAGGGTGATGGGATACAAGAAATCTGCTCCGCTGAAAGGATAGAACACCAAGTCCACCTTTTCGCGGATGTCGCTGAAGTCGTCATGAGCCAAAGTGTCCAACTTCGTGCGGGTTTGGTAACTGATATCAAGGAGTCTTTTGATTTCCTTACTGTAACTGTCCCATGCCTTTGAGTCTTCTGCAGTCATGTTGATACCCTCCTTGGAAATACCGGCATAGAAACGGGTGGCAAGATTGATGTTGGCGTCTCCCTTGAGATCGGGCAAAGATGCACTGTCTACCGCTGTCTTTGTGGAGTCCTGACCGGTCGAGTCGCCTCCTTTGCCCATCTTGCATGATGTGAAAAATGTCGAGGTCATCATCACGACCAATAACAATGTAGTAAGTTTTGCTTGTTTCATCTTGTATGTTTTATGATTTTTGATATTAATGTCACAAAAAGTGACAAAAGTCCCTATGTTTTAAAAAATTTTTGCAAAAGTAATTACTTTTTGTGAACCTATCTTCCTTGCCATTAACTTTTTTGTTGGCATTTTACATCTCTTAACAATAATGAAGGGCATGAGCTTCCACTCACCCTTCCTTCGACGGTCGGCCTCCCGCCTCAAAATGGTAAAAAAATGGCACAAAAAGAAGTAAGTAGAGTTACTCCTATAGCTACTATAGTTTCTATAGCTTCTATAACTCCGATTACTCCTATAGCTCCTTCATCTATTTCAAGCAATGACCATCCTCAACAGCCAATAGGAGAACATGCCGGCAAGATAGCCGACGAGCACCACCCATGAGATGCGCTTCATATACCAGCCGAAGGTGATTTTCTCCAATCCCATCACCACGACGCCGGCGGCACTGCCGATAATCAATATCGAACCACCCACGCCGGCGCAATAGGCCAGCAGTTGCCAGAAGATGCCGTCCACGGCCATGTCGCCAGTGGGAGCGACCGGATACATCCCCATGCATCCTGCCACCAACGGCACATTGTCCACAATAGAGGAGAGCACGCCGATGATGCCTGTCACCAAGTAATGGTTGCCACCCGACATCTCGTCCAACGACTGTCCGAGTGCCGTGAGCACACCCACCTCCTGCAAGACAGCGACAGCCATGAGAATGCCAAGGAAGAACATGATGGTGGATAGGTCGATACGCGAAAGCAAGTCGCTCACACGTTTGGCCATCGTGTCATCCTCGTCGGTGTTATGATGGAAAATCTCCGTGGTGGTCCACAACAGTCCCAGCACCAGAAGGATGCCCATGAACGGCGGCAGGTGTGTCAGCATCTTGAAAATGGGCACGAACACCAGTCCGCCTACTCCAAGCCAGAAGATGATGTTGCGCTGCGTCTTGGTGAATTGGCTCACTGTGGCGGCTGGGAGGTTTTGCGACTTGTCGAACTTCCCTTTGAGCGAGTATTGCAGGATAAGTGCAGGGATGAGTATGGAAACGAGCGAGGGGATGAAAATCTCGGTAATCACGCCCTGAGTGGTGATGACACCCTTGATCCACAACATGATGGTGGTCACATCGCCAATGGGCGAGAAGGCACCGCCTGAGTTGGCGGCGATAATCACCATGGCGGCATAGATGAGCCGTTCGTTCCGCTCCTGAACCAGTTTGCGAAGCACCATGATCATCACAATCGAGGTGGTGAGATTGTCGAGGATGGCAGACAGGAAGAATGTCATGAATGCCATTCGCCACATCAGTTTCCGTTTCGAACGTGTCTTGATGGCGTCGCGGACAAAGTTGAAGCCGCCGTTGGAGTCGACTATCTCGACGATGGTCATGGCGCCCATAAGGAAGAAGAGCGTCCCGGCGGCGTCACCCAGGTGATGCTCTATCACCTCTGCCACCTTGTGCAACACGTCGGCAGCAGGCACATCCGGGTAGAAAGACCCTGGCGCCATCATCAGCAAGGTCCAGCATCCCACACACATCAACAAGGCAATGGCGGCCTTGTTGACTTTTGTCACACTCTCAAGGGCTATGCACAGATAGCCAACGATGAAGACGATTACTATCGCCGTGGTCAATGATGTCATATCACTTCAATATTATGTTGTTTTTCAAATCTGTGTGCAAAGGTAAGACTTATCTTGTGAATAAACACACGGTGATGTTTTTTTTTCACTTAAACGATTGCGAAAGGTGAGGAAAATGATGGAGTCTGGTCTTTGATTACTGAATGCCAACATCCAATATGGCATCCAACTGCTTCACCATGGCTGAAACAACCTCCGGGCAAATGGAACTATTCTTTCTTCTCCTTTTTCATTGCCAATCGGAAAAGGTTTATTATCTTTGTCGCAGAAAAACTTCACTTTATTGTTTGAATAATGAGAAAAAAGTTGATATGCCTATTCTCTTTGTTGCTCACCATGACTGCAACGAAGGCTCAAGACGGTTTCGACCGCTCCAATATTGAAGTAATCAACGACATGGCTCCCGGATGGAACCTCGGCAATACGTTCGAGGCAGTAGCGACATGGGCTGGTGTGGACTTTCTGAACAACAAGGGCGGCCTCAACGCCGAGACGGCCTGGCAAGGCACCAAGACCACACAGGCCATCATCGACTATGTGAAGAGTCTCGGATTCAAGAGTGTCCGCATTCCGTGCGCCTGGGCTTACGGACATATCAGCAACGCATCAACCTACGAAATCGACAGCCAATGGATGGCTCGCGTGAAAGAGGTGGTGGACTACTGCATCAACGACGGGCTTTATGTGGTGTTGAACGACCACTGGGACGGCGGTTGGTTGGAGAACCATATCAAAGACTCTGATGCTGCCACCATCGAAAGAAACAAGGAAATCCTGACGGCCTTGTGGACACAGATTGCCAATGCCTTCATCGACTACGACGACCATCTGCTCTTTGCCGGACTAAACGAACCCAATGCCGAGAACCAGGCTGCCACCAACAACCTGATAGCGTATAACCAGACCTTCGTGGATGCCGTTCGCGCCACAGGCGGCAACAATGCGAAACGCATATTGGTGGTGCAGGGGCCATCGACCAATATTGAGCATACCTGCAACTTCATGGCCGGGAAGATGCCGACAGACATCGTCGAAGGCCGACTGGCTGTTGAAGTGCATTACTACAATCCCTGGCAGTTCTGGGGCATGGAGAAGGACGAGTCGTGGGGAAAGGTGTTTTACTATTGGGGAAGGGGCAACCACCACAGCGGCTCCACGCATAATGCCACCTGGGGTGAGGAGGCTGATATGGAAAGGCTGTTGCTCTTGATGAAGAACAACTTCGTAGACAAGGGCTATCCTGTGGTCATCGGGGAGTTCGGAGCAAACTGGCGTGACCTGTCTTCACTAACGGGTGAGAGCCAGGAGAAACACAACGCCTCCATCAAGGCTCACTATCGCGAGTTGCACCGTCTGTGCAAGGAGATGGGTGGCATGGTGCCCATGACGTGGGACACGAATTACACAAACCAGGAAGGGACAAAAGGTTGCATGACCATCGTCGACCGCAAGAACCTGAGGGTTTTCGGCATCCACGCGATGGAAGGCATCAACGAAATCTATCCCCGCCCCTCTGAGTCGGCCATCAAAAACACCATACAGACAGAAGACGAGAAGCAAAAGACCATCTACAACCTCCACGGACAAAAGATGGACGGGCACCATCTCCCACAAGGACTTTATGTCAGCAAAGGGAGAAAGTTCGTGACAGGCAGATAAAGTGCGGAGTGACATACAAGGATAACCATTCCCGAGAATCACTGGACAGAATCACTGGGACAGGTTTTTGATTGAAATTGGAAGCGTCATCAAAAACCTATCCATCGATTTTTTTTCGAAATAACAAAAAAAATTCCGTTACGCAGATTGATTGCGGAGCCACGTTGTACCTTTGCATCGAGACAAGAGGTAATAGGTAAAATAAAAGAAATTTTAGGTAGATATAAAACATAAAAAAATACGACAATGGAACATTTGAAGATTTTTGCCAAGACCGTGGAAGAAGTTGCTTACCGCCAGATTTTCGGAATGAGCGAGAGCGAGGCCTACAAGGATTGCCTCGTGCGCATCATGCCCGACTGCCATGCCGGAACCGGCTGCACCGTGGGAACCGTCATCAAGGTTGGCGAGCGTGTCGTGCCCAACACCGTTGGCGTCGACATCGGCTGCGGAATGCTCGTGGCTGTCTTCAAGAACCTGGAGCTCGACCTGGAACGACTCGACGAGGTGGCCAACACCTTGATTCCTTCCGGATTCGACATCCACGAAACCCCGGTTGTGGAATTTGAACCGCTCCAACACCTGTACTCCAACGCCGCCGTTGACATCAACCTGGCTCAGCGTGCCATCGGTTCACTGGGTGGAGGCAACCACTTCATCGAGGCCAACCGCGACGACGAAGGCAACACCTACATCGTCATCCACTCGGGAAGCCGAAACCTAGGACTAAGGGTGTGCAAGTATTTCCAGGAAATGGCCTTCAAGGACATGAGGAACATTTCCTTGAAGGTGCGCGAAATCATCGACCGGATGAAGGCGGAAGGCCGAGAGCGTGAAATATCCCAAGCTATCGCCGCCATCAAGAAGCCGGAAGTGGAGAAGGAGCTGGCCTTCCTCCAAGGAGAGCACCTGGCACAATACCTGCACGACATGGACATCGCACAAGAGTATGCACGACTGAACAGGGAGACCATGCTCGGAATCATCTGCAGCGCCATGGGCATCACCCCCGACAGCACTTTCCAGACCATCCACAACTACATCGAGCGCAACGGCGAGGAGGTCATCCTCCGAAAGGGCGCCGTGTCGGCAAAGGCTGGCGAGACCTTGATCATCCCGATGAACATGCGCGATGGTTCGCTCATCTGCGTGGGCAAGGGTAACGCCGATTGGCTGTGCTCCGCACCGCACGGTGCAGGCCGACTGATGAGCCGCAGTGCCGCACATCAGGCCATCACCCTGGAGCAGTTCGAGGCTTCCATGCAGGGCATCTACTCCACCTCCGTTTGTGCGGAAACCATCGACGAGAGCCCCATGGCATACAAGCCCATGCAGGAAATCATCGACTGCGTACAACCTACTGTGGAAATCCGCAAAATCATCCGACCCATCTACAACTTCAAGGCAAAGGGGACGGTGAAGATGGAAGATTGAAAATTGAAAATTGAAAATTGAAGATTGAAGATTGAAGATTGCATTTTTGGAGCAGCGAGAGCAGAGCCAAGCTTGCTTGAACTCTGCCGAGTCGCGACAAAAATCAGCGAAACTAAAATTGAAGATTGAAGCAATGTTAGCGACATTTGTTTTGCCATTGGCGGGCGAATGTCGCTAATTTCAGTTTAAGTTTCGGAAGTTCGGTTATATTGATATTCAATTATTTACAGTAGATTCTTTTAAAAAAAAATGCATGGACAATAAAAATGATGATACCATCAAAAAGCCTCCATTTGTGAGGATTTTTTACTTCATTCTTGATTTGCTTTATCCTGGTTTGATGTTGAACGAACCCCGAAGGGGTGGACAGAGTACAGGCAGGCGGTGGAGTGCGAAGCACGGAACCCCTGCTAAAAGCATGGTGTGAACAACCTCTGTCACCCCTTCGGGGTTGTTGATTCCATATCACCGTCAAGCAGGGGTTACGCTTCGCTCCACCACCTGCCTGTGGTCGTCCCAGCCCTTCGGGCTTCACTTCACAACCAATTGCCATACAAGATAAATCCTAATTTTGCAAGGCAATTTTACTTCAGAAACTTTAGTTTCAGCTTTTCCAAATGGTTTATCTGTGCTGCAACCAGTCATGATGGGGAAACGAAGTTAGCGAAGCTAACGATTCGCTCGAAATCAGCGACATTGGTCTCCAAGGATAATCAATCAAGGAATGTTTTTCCTGTGGCATTGAGCACCTCACGTATTCTAGAGAATGGAATGGTGAATGTGGGAGTGCCGTAGACATATGCACATATCTCGTAGGAGCCATAAAGGAAGGTCACGCCCTCATTTGTAATCCATGGGTCGGTGCTGGGTGCTGGCAGGTTGTTTATATTATCGGTAGATAGACATTCAGCCAACTCTTCATCGGTAGTGACTTCAAAATATTTTTTCAGACCATCCTTGAAATCCGGCTGTAGTTGATAAAGCCCATTTATCATGTCCATGGTGAAGCGTTTCCCGTCTGATTTACGAAAGGTACCACCCGTTGTTGAGCCTAATCCATGAGCGGCACCATCAGACATAAAATAGGAATTTGAGATATAAGTGACCGCCTTTTCCGTATCATATTTATGCGTAATCTCCACATTTACTACCAAATTTTCTTCATCCACATCGATAATTTTCTTAACATAATAATTGAAGAAAGCCTCATAGTCGTCGAGGTCGCCTTCATACGTGCCACCAAGTTGCTCGTTGATCCACTCCCGCACATTCTGCACCAATATCTTATTGCCCGCCACAGGATATTCAATGGTCAATTTCAACTCACCATCTTGGCCATTGATTTTTGTCTTCCTCGACTCTGTCAGTGTCTTCCATTCGAATGTCTCCTCCACTTTAAAAAGTTTTCCTTTGAGCAAGGCAATGGTGATGACACCAATTACCAATCCTGCTGCCACTGCCACCCATGCAGGCAGTTTCCTCCTGCCAGTGCCACTAGAGCCACCTTTTTCTGCAAGGCCATCGTCCTTGCCCTCAAGAATTGCCATCCACTTTGCGACGGTTGCCGGGCGGTCGTGCTTCATCGGCTGCATGGCAGTCAAGATGGCATTGGCAATATTGAATGAAACGGTGTTTGGAACCGCCATTCCTCCCCTCTGCGAGAGTTCTATGGCGTTTGGCGGTGTGTTACCAGTAATCATTTTGTAGAGTGTAGCACCCAAGGCATATATATCAGACTGAGGGGAAAACGTTGCCACACCACCCTCATTGTACTGTTCGAGTGGAGAGTACCCATGGCTAACACCCACCTGTGTGGTAGTGGTTCCGTCGCCTGTTTTGATGTCGTATTGTTTGGAGATGCCAAAGTCGATGAGCATGGTGCGACCATTCTTAACATCCATCATGATGTTGGCAGGCTTCACATCGAGATGATTGATGCCCTTCTGATGCAGATAAGCCAGTGCATTGGCCACTTTTCCAATGATAGAGAGCGCATTCTCCTCGGTCATTGCCCCATACTGTTTAATATGATCGGAAACTGTCACCCCCTCAATATACTCCATGGCATAATATGATGTACCATTCTCCTCAAACACATCCATCACCCTGATGATGTTGGGGTGGTTGAGACTCAAAATCATACGTGCCTCTTTGAGGAATTTTATTCTCAGGCGATTGACCAATTCCCTGTTTTTCTGAGTGGGAACGGTGACCATGAGTCCATCGCCGCCACGCTCACAAAAATCCTTGAGGAAAAGTTCCTTGATGGCAACTTTCTTTCCAAACATATTGTGGGTGGCCAAATAGGTGATGCCAAAGCCACCCTGCCCGAGGATTCTCTCGATAGTATATTTGCCGTTTTGTAGTTGGGTATTGCAAGGAAGGTACATAAGCCAGGTGTTTAATGGATTTTCTGCAAAGTTAGGCAGTTTTTATGAATAATCAAAAAAAACAACGGAACAAAAAACTTTACTCAAGTTTCGTATGGAAGGAAAGTAAGAAATAAACAAGTAGCTACTTAAAGATTAGGGCCATAATAGACTGTGTAGGAAATCATTATAGGGTGATGAAATTAACAAACACCCCTTTGACTCCCCTTTTTTAAACCATTTTGGTAATAAAAACTTGGTGTTTGTGTGATTTTTTGTTATTTTTGCCGAATCATACAAAAACCTTTGCTATGGATGATTCAAACAACATGATGGGGCCGATTTCCTTCAACGACATCTTTGGCGACCCCACCATCTTCGAAAGCGACGACGAGCCGTTATGGGACAAACTGATTGAACAAATCATAGATGGCAACGTGATACCCGTGATTGGTGCCAACCTGCTGATTGACGACAACTCCAACCCCCATCAAGTCATCATCGACTTTCTTGCCAAGGGATTCCGGCTTTCTACAAAACCCACCAGTTTCTCAGAGTTGGTGTATGACCCCGATTACCTGAAAGCCAACAAAAACAAGGATGAAAATATTTACTATCAGGTCAACAAGACACTGGCAGGCTACAAGTTCCCCCCTTCAAAGAGTCTGGAGCGCCTGTTGTCCATCCGTCAGTTCCCATTTGTCATCACCACAAGTTTCACACCCGTTGTGGAGCAAGTCATGCAAGCCATATGGGGGGAAGAGTTGAAAGTGATGCGTTTCAACAACAATCCTTCTGAGAACAACGACATCAAGAGCAGCACAGACCTTCGCAAGCCCACGGTCTATTACATGTTTGGCAAGGTGGGCGAAGGCGCTCACAAATACATGCTGACCGACACCGACATTCTGGAATTCGTATCCTCCTGGCTCTCGAACACCAACACGAGGCCGAAAAACCTCTTCAACGAGTTGAAGAACAAATATCTGTTGATGCTGGGCAACACCTACGACAACTGGCTCTTCAGGTTCATTTGGTATTCGATGCGCAAAAGCAATATGAGTGAAGGAATGTATGCCTACGACCATCTTGACGAGTCGCTCATCCATTTCCTCGAGCGCACCAAAATCTTCACCAAGATGAACACTGCCGATGTCATAGGACAAATCATCGAACGGCTCAACAAGAAACTCAAGGAGAAAGAGCAAACCAAATTCGACCGCCCGGAAGAAAACACCGACGTGTTCATTTCCTATTCAAGAGCCGACTCCGACATAGCCGAAAAACTCTATGAGGCACTCACGGCACAAGGGATACGGGTGTGGTACGACCGGCAGAACCTCACCTTCGGAGGCAACTTCATGGAAGAGATACGCAAGGCCATACGCACGACGAAATATTTCGTACCCATCCTCTCTTCCAACATCATCAAGGAGAAGGACGAATCACATGTCTACCGCAACGAATGGGACCAAGCCATCGAGGTGGCCATCAGCATGGGCCGCAAGTTCATCATACCACTTGCCGAGCAAGGCTTCGACTTCTATAAAGCCGCCCTCCCCGAAAAGCTGCAAAAACATAACGCCATCGTCTTTGAAGGAATCCATGGCATCAACGTTGCTGCAGAGGAAATCACACACGCCATGAACCAAAACTGAACAATGATGGAAGAGACCAGAAGAAACAACCCATGGCTGGGCCTGGAGTCATACAAGGAAGGCGAAATCCTATACGGACGCGACGAAGACATCCGTGACTTGACCCAGAGCGTACTCAACGACACCGACACCCTGCTCTACGGAAGGAGCGGAATAGGAAAGTCGTCGATTCTCAATGCCGGCGTCATACCAGCGGCAAGGCGAAACGGGTTCCACCCCGTCCTCGTGCGCTTCTCACACAAGGAGCAACATTCCTACCTGCACCAAATAAGGGAGGTCATCGCCAAGGACATCGACATCAGGGAAGTGGTGCCTTGCAAGGACGAAGACAAGGAGTCGCTCTATGAGTTCTTCCACAGGCATACATTCCATGGCACTGATGGCGAGCGGGTGAAGTTGCTGGTCATCTTCGACCAGTTTGAGGAAATCTTCACCTTGCAGGAGAACGAGCAGAAGAAGAAACGATTCTTTGCCGAGCTGGCAGACCTGCTGAACGACGTGAAGCCTACCTATATGCAAAACGAGGTGGTGAAGCAAGCAGACAACCAAGAAGTGTTCGACTTGTCGGATGCCAACGCCTTCGACAACTTGTTTGATGCATTGAACCTCGGTGGAGGAACCGACACCCCCGACTACGTCATCGACAACGAGATACACATGGTCTTCACCATCCGTGAGGACTTCCTGTCGGAATTCGAGTATTACACGGCCTCCATCCCATCGCTGAAGCAGAACAGATACGGCCTTCGACCCATCAACGAGAACCAGGCCGCACAAATCATCCTCAACCCCGTGCCAGGCCTCATCGACAAGGAGGTGGCAAGACTCGTCATCGAGAAAGTCACCGGCAGAAGTGACTTCTCACTCGATGGAAACCCGGAGATAGAGGTGGACTCCGCCGTGCTCTCCCTTTACCTCAACCGCCTTTACGAAGCGAAAGAGGATGAACACATCACCGCGCAACTGGTGGAGCAGAAAGGTGGTGAAATCATCGCCGACTTCTACCTTGACGCCATCTCCGGAATCTCAGAATCGACCGTGGAGTACCTTGAAGACATGCTCCTCAACGGGCAGAACCGCCGTGACAACATCACCGTATTCGACGCCATCAACGACGGCCATGCCACGGAGGAAGAACTCGACATCCTCTGCAACAAGAAGAAAATCCTACGACAGTTCAATTATGCCGGAGACTTGCGCATAGAGTACGTCCACGATATCCTCTGCCCGGTGGTGAAAGCCCACAAGGACGAGCGCATGAGACTGAAGGAAGAGGAGGAAGAGCGCAGACGACAGGAAGAGGAAAAGCAAAGAATCCTTCGAGAAGAGGAAGAAAAGCGGCGTGAGATAGAACGGAAGGCAGAAGCAGAAAGAGCGGAGATGCAAGCCCAGGCGCTGCGTGCGAAACGTCGAAACCGTAGCAGGCTCTTAGCTCTAGGTTCCGTGGTTCTCCTTCTCCTAGCTGGCGTACTCGGTTATTGGTGGTACTATGTCTATGAGCGTGCTTCCTATTATGCTACTTTCGAGCGTGTCAATGGATGGCCGAAGGGTGTGGGAAAGGAATTGTCGAAAGCTGAGATGAGCAGCACTCCGTTGTATTACAAACTCACACACAGAGGATATAAGAATCATGACACCGACGTGGAGGTGTGCTCTTCCAATAGAGCCCTGCCCGTAGGCAAGCCACGTGTTGAAACTCTCTTGGTGAACGACAAGGATGTAAAAGAGGCCAAGACATTTTACGACTTGCTATGCTATGTCACCTTCATCCGTTTCGTTGAAGGAGAGGATGGGATGATCAGCAAGGAAATTTATGAAGATGAAAATAAGTCCGTGCTTTTCATCATCGACTATTTCCATTTAAGTGAAAGAGAGGCTTGGTGCCAATACGTTACTCCAAATGGCCAGGCCATGAAACTTCGCGACTCGGGCATAGACCGTATCAAGCTGTCACTACATAAGAATTTGGATAACAAGAAAGATCCCTTCAATGGTCATGTGGAATCACTTCGATTTTACGACGCTTTCGAGATATGCCAATCTGCGGCAGATAGCATATACGGATACTCGTATCGTTTCATCGATGAAAACACCAGATACCGTTATGCATTGGATGAATATGGGCGACCTCAGCAAGCGGTATACAATGTGGTGATGACCCGAAAAGATGGAGAAAAAGAAGAGGTGGCTTATGGAAAGGTCACCAGCATCAACGACAGCATTCTTGAAGCACCTGGCCCTCAAGGGTATGGCAAAGCAGTCACTCAAGGCGATGTCACTCAATTCTATCTACCAGACAAAGACAAACCAATAGCCACCCGAGAGGTGAAACGCGACGAATTGGGAAATGTCATAGAAGAGAAAACCAAAGGGGACTTGCCTATTCCTGCGTTAGTCAAATATTCCTATGACCCCAAAACAGGATACATGAACAGTTTCGAGAAACTTGATGCGAAAGGCAATCCTTTTGTATCACCAAATGACAGCATCTATAAAAAGCATTGGCAATATTCCGACGAAGGCGAGATAACACTTGAGGAGCATTGGGATGTCGACGACAAGAAGGTTTACCTGCATAAGGTCACCATCACGCCAAAAATGACAATCGACCAATTGGAGGATGTCGCCAACAATGTTTTCCTTACCACAATCGACTCCTTATTTGCCGACTCTTCCAAGGTCTGCTATTATGGAAGAGAAGGCGAACCTGTAAATCATACAATCGTGGAGGGCGACGACACCATCATGTGCCATAGAATCGAGACCAAGACGGGGAAGGGTATCATCACCAAGTATCACTACACTCTTAATGAGAAAGGGGCTGTCATCCCAAGCCCAAAATCATTAAGGAAAAATGGCAAAGTAATCTCATATTATTGTCGAGAGGAGGGATATGACAAGAATAACAATATGATTTTTTACAGACTTCTCGACGTGGATGGCACAATTATCAAATCGATGATGTCTTTCTACCAAAACGGTCAGTTTGTAGCACGAGCCGCGATGGGAGTGGATGGCAATCCCGTGAGATGCCCTGACTGGGAAGAAGAAGGTTACGCTTATTACAAGCTCTATATCAAAATGGACCTTAACAAACAATATGTAAGTGTCAAAGCCGTCGATGAAAGGGAGGTACCAAGCGTTTTCTTCGATGTATCAAACAAATTATACATGACCATTTCGTATGAAGATTATAGAAACAAATATATTTTAACAGACAATGGAGCCAAGATTAAAATCAAGAATTCCTATAAACAATATTCTTTGGATATAGCGAAAGACATCACCAAAGTCCAACTTCCCTATCTGCATATCCTCGACAAGAAAAGCACGTTGTATGCTGCTGGATTGCGAGATGGAGACAGAATCATCGGCCTTGGGTCTTGGAAACAAGGCATGGCCAACACCCTTTTCGAATCGCAATGGCAAAAGATGGAAAACAGCTCAATGACCATCACCGTGCTGCGCCCGAAAGGTCGTGGTTTTGAAACCATCACCAAGGAATTGACAAGGGGTGATGCCAACCAAGAGGAGTGTCACATCTTAGCCCTCACCATAGATGAAGAAGAACAAATCAATAAATATTTGAACCCATGGCCATGAGAAAAGCTTGTTTCATCATCACCTTGCTGATGATACTGGCGAATGATGCTTTATATGCCCAGATACGTTCCATACCTGCCATCACCATAGCCAGACAACAAAGAAAAAACCAAAGCACACACCTTGACTTGAAGAAAAACTATGGGAATGCAACCACAAAGCAAACAACAAAAAAGGGAACACCCAAGAAAAGAGTCAAGGCCACCCCTGTTACAAGTGAGCAAATCGACTACGCCCTTTACCGAGGACTCGTCAGGAAACACACATGGTATGAAGGCCAAGGGGCGCCCATTAGCGAAGAGGTGGCTCGACATCTTCCTGTATATTATAAACTTTCGATGAAAAACGACAAGGGGCATTGGCAACTTGTAGAGGCGATGCACCAAGACACCCTTACATGCCAACATGGACAAGGCACCTACGTGCTCGACAAATACAACGACAAGGACGAGGACAGCAAGGAGTGGAGGGAGAGACTGAACACCGTGGCACAATGGCTGTTCATCGCCGACCTCAGCGGCAACGAGGTGGTGGAAGAACGGGCTTACGACAAAGATGGCGACCTTGTCTATAGCTTCATCCCGGTAAGAAACGCCGACGGGAGGGTGACAGGCAGTTACAACGACGCCTGGGGATTACCCGTGGACATGCGCGAAGACAAAGCGAACACTTATGGCAGCGTGGTGCGCATCACCTATGACCAATGTGGGCGCGACAGCATCATCGACTTCCTCGATGGAGAAGGACTGCGGAAATACAACACCAACAGAGTGGACCAACAACGCTACCTGTATGACGACAAAGACAGGGTCGTGCTCGTCACGTCACACAACATGGTGGGGGATTATGCCAACGACAACTGGGGAAACTGTGGAAACCGATATGACTACGACGATGAGGGTGGCAAATACTCTGTGACAAGGGTCAACAAGAATCTTGCTCCCATGAAGATGCCATCACTAAGGGCTGACGGCACCCGCACGTTCACACGATGCGAATACAAAAGGGATGAATGGGGGCGTGAGGTGGAGGCCGTCATAACGGATGCCAACGGCAAACCCGACACCACAACCACGGGAATCCATAAAATCTTGTACCAATATGACGACAAGGGCAAACTGCTTGCCACCATCTACCAAAATCTCAACGGAGAAACGCTAAAAGAGGAAGACGTTCGCTGAAAAAACAAATCATCATGAGAAGAACCATCACCATCATCATATTGTCATTTTTCGCCATATTGACAACAAACGCTCAAACTTTGCACATACCCAAGAATGCCAATACAAGGACGACTCGCCAAAAAGGGGTTCGTGACGACATTCCTGTAAAAGGAAAGCCACAAAAATCCAAGGCCGCAACTCCAAACCATCAGCCATCTTCTTCAAGAATGGGAAGCCATCCTGCTCCGCCCAAGGCCGGCAGTGCGACAAAGCCTGATGCTGTCAACAAGGGAAACCAGAAAACAACGACACCTGACACGGTATACAGCCATATGACCAAGAAGCAACATGGGTGGTTCGAGCCGTTAGGCATTCTAACCAAGGAGCAAGCTTTGCATCGCGACTACTCCTACCGCTTCACCAATCGCAATGCTCAAGGCCATTGGTGCAAGATGGAAATAATTGACGGTTATGGTCATCATACAACAACTGGCAATTTCAACCCCTATATCCTCAAGCTGAATGCTTTGCAGACAGACACATTGGCCAACCAAGAATGGGCGGAGAAAGTAAAGGCATCGTGCATCTATGAGTCTATCCCCGACCCCATGGGAACGAAGGTCATCCAAGAAAGAGCCTACGATGCTGACATGAATGTGCTCTACATCTTTTCACAAACACCCATTGGCAAGGCACCGAATGGTCGCCAGCAATACGTTGGTTCCTACAAGGACATCCATGGCCTGCCGGCAGAGATGCGCAAGGACACCACCGGCACATACACCTACGGCACCCTCGTCATGCTCACCGAGGACCAATGGGGCAATGACTCCATCATCCAATACATGGACGCCAAAGGACGGAAGAAACTCAATTCCGATGGTGTGCCAATGGAAATCTACGTGTATGACAAGGAAGGACATTACCTCAAGCAAATATCTTGCGACGAGGATGGCAAGCCAATGATAGACAATTGGGGTAATTGCGGGCTTGAAGTCACATGGAACAAGGACCACACCATTGCATCTATCATGTACATGGATGCAAATTGGAAGCCCATGCCGATGCCTGATTTGCGAGAAACATTCTACAGGAAAGGGGTGACAAAAATCATCTTTCAATATGATGAATACAAAAGAATTACCAAAGAAATATTTGTGAACAGCAAAGACGAGCCAGATGTCAACAACCTTGGCGTACACAAAACCACCTACTCTTATGATGACAAGGGAAACTTGACATGCATGCGTTCTTTAAATAAAGAAGGGCATCTAACTCCTTCTGACGATTCACAAACTGCCATTACAAAATTCACCTACACCAAGGATGGGAAGCATGAGAATTTCACTATTTTTGACAAGGACGAGCAACCTTGCTCAACACCAGGCTTTTTCTCACGCATTCATTATGAGTATGACGACCAAGGAAAGCAAATCCTTGTTGAAAAATATGAGATGCAGAATGGCAAGGAGTATCTGGTTGTGAAGGAATATTATGGAGACACCTATAAATATGACTTGAATTACGATGGAAGCTATCGCGTGGATTCAATGGACCATAAGGGAAGGATTGTCTATACAGGATGGTTTGACAAAGACGGGAAGCGACAAACATATGAAGGCAAAGCTTATGAAAGAACCGTTTATATGGACGAGGGCGACAAAACCACTTATATACAGACTGAATATGATGAGGAAGGAAAGCCTGCAAAAGATGGAAATGGGATATCCAGATATAAATGCGTAGTGGATTCTGTGAATCTTACAAAAGAAAATTGCCGTTACGACTTGGATAATAATTTGGTAGAATGCTATATTCATCAATTTGACAAGGGGTTCAACAATATTGTTGCCCAATATGATGTGAATGCTTTTGGGACAAAGGCAAGATGTGGAGGGTCGTCAGACGTAAGTTACTACAAGGCAGATGTCCTCTATAAGCCCAAAGGTGGATTCGCTTCGTTTATTGGCAAAGATGAGTTTGATGAACCCGAATACATCGTGACCCCGACAATCATTTATTACTACAAGAGAATGACAAAAGGAGATGATGTCGCATATGATGAGAACAATCACGTGATATCTGATTTCGATGAGCTAAAAGACAAGTTACCCAAAGCGATGAGCATCGAAGTTGTCGACAGCACGGCATACCGCTTAGGGATACGCGACAATGACATCATCCTGCTCTATGGCAATTATTACAATGATTTGGAACAAACATCCTCTTATAATGATTTCAGAAGCGACTGGACGATTCACAACGTGCTCGATGGCGGAAAAACTAACAGGATGGTGGTGTTCCGCATAGAGGATGCCAAAAACAACCAATACGGCCTGATGGAAATTGATGGTCTAAAGGGCACGCCTTCTGAATTGGGATTCATCACCCACATCCGCTTCCTCACTGAAAAACAGAAATCGAGGATTTTGCAAGCCATCGACGACAACATGTCTTCCAGTCATCCTCTTATCTCATCTGCCGACAGGAGCAAAGTAGATTTGCAGGGGGACAACCTCATCGTCATAGCCTATAATGACATGTTCAGGTCAGAGAGGAACACACCCTATGCACGGCAAATCACCGACCATGCCATCCTCTTAGGTGCATGTGCCAAAGACTGGGAAATGTCGTGGTCGATGCAGAAAGGAAGCACTGATGATCTTGACCTCATTTCTTATACAAGGAAAAAGGGTCTGCCCGTTCTGCCAGTCACTGATTTCTTCTTTGCAAAGGACAAGGAAAGAATGGTCACCTTGACGACGAACGAATTCAATTCAGGCTTCCATTATTATACCAAAACCGTCTCGGATGAATATTTCAACAAATTGTTGAATTTAAGTAAAGAGACAGAGAAATTGATGGAGAAGAAGATGACCGGCCCATCCCTGTTCTCAACAAAAGACTTGTGCGGACGTTGGCAAATTGACAATGAGGTGTTAGGTGATACGTTACCAATAGGATATCTCCAATTGGCAAAGGATGGCACCTGCAAGGGAACCATTACCCAAAAAGGATATTTGACATTTTCAGAAGCCCTGGTTGCTTTCACAGTTGACCGAGATTATGACGGCCGATGGACACACCAGGGCAATCTTATCATATTCACTCCAGATAAGCTTGACAACGAAACCTTCACATGTACAGATATCCTTGTAGGTATCGACCCCTCTCAGGAAGAAAGGGGCATTTCGATGATGAACGAACTGTGCAAAAATAACAAGTCATATATTAAGAATAGGATTGCTTTCTTACAGAATCTTGATGAAATCTTGGTCATCAAGTCCTTGGATAAGAAATCCTTGGTGTTAGAAGAGAAAGATGGCGACGGCATCCGTCTTGTCAAGACCAAAAGCACCAAAGCCCAATAGCAACCAAACACTCCGTACAAGTCCACAACTTGCACGGAGTGTATTTTTTGCACATCACTGTCTTTTGCTTCTTGAAGCCAGGTCCTAAATGTCGACGGTGTCTTCAATGGTTGCTTTCAACTTGCCTTCATCCTCATCATATTCCATGTAGTCATATTTGCAAGGCAGGAGTTCGTTGCCGTTTCTGTCGATGACACCATATTTCCCTCCTTTTAGCACGACAAGGTTGCCTTTGGGAGTAAACTTCATCTGGTCATAGTCAAGGGGGACAGCCACCTTCCCATTGGTGTCGATACAACCATATGCACCTTCCTTGTCCACGACCATCATGCCGTCAATGAACAAAGAATGGACGGAATATTTCTCCCCGTTGATTTCAAGACTTGGCTCATCCAACATTTCAGGTTCATAATCATCAAAAATCATCGATGTGACAGGCTTTCCATCAGCTCCATAAAAGCCCCATTTCCCATTCTTCTTTAAAACAAATTGTGGTTCATCCATGTCCAAGGAAAGGATGAAATAATCTTCAAATTTCCCATTCACCAGTGGCTCGCCTCCCTTCTTCACCAACTGATATTCTGAAGAATCATCCAAAAGGAAGAAAACATAGCCTGTATAACCGACAATTTCATAATCGCCCTTGGGCAGGACTACTTGTTGCTGATCGTCGACCACCATCTTCTGTTTGCCATTCGTCAATATGATGTTTTCATCATCGAAATATTCCACTTTCTCGTTTTCTGCACAGAGTTTTCCCACCAGGTTGTCGTATCGGGTTCCATATTTCTTCCACAGCTCGGCCAATTTGTCGTGGGCAACGCCATCTTCATCAGAATCATTCATGACCACAGTCTTGTAACTATTGATAGCCCCTTGGATGTCTTTGGGACAAATAGCACCCTCGGCCAAGAAATCACCCATCAACATATGGCTATGTGTCGTAGGGTAATTGTCGACCAATTCCTTCACATAATCAAATCTTTTTTGTTTGTCCAAGCCATTCGTCTCATAATAGTCAAGCACAATTTCGTTGCCCAAGACTCCACAATTAGCCAAGGTCGCCTCGAACAAGTCCTCTGCGATTTTCATATCAACATTCTTGGGACTTTTCTCATGCGTCTTGCACAAGAGCGTCAACAAGGAATCAGCCACGTCTGAAGTGAATTTTTCAGCTTGGTCCAGGCTGATGCTCTTTTCAAGAGCCTTCACCGAGGTGTATCGGCCTTGTTCCACCTCTTGGTAGACCTTCATGACCTGGTCGCTAGTGTTGATGATGGCAGAGGCTTTCTCCGGTGTGATGTTTATCTTGTCTCCATCGCTATCATACATGTAGGGCGTGACGGCATTGCCATTCTTGTCCATATAAGCGTAGTATCCGTATCTTCCCATCAGCACTCTGTCATCTTCGAATGGACTGTAGACGGTGTATTTCTTGCCATTGATGGTCAATTCTGCGGAAACATAAGCAACCTCCACGCTCTCGATGCGCATGTTGGTGAGAATCTTGCCATACTCATTGGCAAATTCCCACACCCCGTCTTTCTTCACGAAGAAGACATCGTCAAAGTGGGCTGCATCATCATACATTTGGCGGAGCTGTTCAGCAATCTTGTCGTTTGCATCCTCTTCATCATCCTCCTGGCAGAAGGCATTGAGATTAAAAGAGATGAACAATCCCAGTATCATCAAAAAACGGTTGAAAATAGTCATGGTCTTACAATTTTTCAAGGTTTGGATTTGTTTTGAAATATTTGGCATAAGAAGTATTTACGATTGTCACAAGTCGAAGAACTCAATTGTTTTCAGTATTAATTTCTTTTCTTCCGTGTCAAAATTGATGTCGTCATATTTGCAGGGGATGATTTCCTTGCCATTTCCATCAATGGCACCGATTTTCCCATCTTTTTTCACCAATAGATTCCCTTTAGGCGTAAAAGCCATTCCCTCATAGACAAAAGGAATGACGACATTCCCGTTGGTGTCGAGACATCCCATCTTGTCATCCTTTTCAAGAATCATCATCCCGTTGTTGAACAAAGAAAAGATGGCATATTCCTCCTCATTGAGTTCAACATAGGGATTGGTGGAATAGCCAGACGAATAATCATCGAAGATCATCGATGTGACGGCCTTGCCATCCTTGTCATAAAATCCCCATTTCCCGTCTTTCTTCACTACAAATTGAATGTCATCATCATCGGTGATTGACTTGATGTCTTCAAATTTCTGATTGAAGACAGGCTTTCCACCCTTCTTCACCAATTGAACTCCTGACATCTCGTCACCAATGATGAAATAGTCCTTGACTACAGCATAGATGTCGTATTCACCCTTGGGCAGGATTTCTTGACACTGCTTGTCCACCAACATTTTCTGTGAGCCATTCGTCAAGACGTAATATTCATCATTGAAATATTCCACCGACTCGTTTTCTGCACAGAGTTTCCCCAAAAGATTATCGTATTGAGTGCCATATTTGTTCCAAAGGTCTGCCAGTTTTTTGCGCGAGCTCTCCCCAAAATCCTGGGAATCAGCATCAATCACTTTCTTATAATAATCGATGGCTCCTTGAATGTCTTTAGGGCAAAGGGCACCCTCGACCAGGATATCACCCATCATCTCATTGGCATGGTATTGGCCATAGTCATCTGCCAACTGTCTCACATACCCCAACCTTCTCTTCTGGTCCAAACCATTGGACTTGTAATAGGCAAGCACCGCCTCGCAACCGGCTTGTCCACAAGGCGCGATGGTTGCGTCAAACAAGTCCTCTGCGGTTTTCATATCGATGTCCTTGGGGCTGTTGTCATAGGTCTTGCACAAAAGCACCAACAAGGAGTCTGCCACTTCCGAAGATAGTTTTCCTGCCAGTTCAAGGTCGATGCTTTTTTCCAGTGCTTTCACAGAGGAGTATTTGCCCCTGCCCACTTCTTGGCTGACTTGCATGATCTGGTCGCTGGTGTTGATGATTGCCGTGGCCACCGCGGGGGTCACATTGGCATTTTCACCCTCTTCATCATATATGAACGGAGTGAGATTTCCATTCCTGTCCATATAGGCGAAACGGCCGTATCTTTCAACCAACACACGACCGTCATCGTATGGACTGAAAACAGAATATTTCTTACCCTTGATGGTCAAATCTGCATAAAGGTAATTGCTTTCAACATTCTCCATATGAATGTTGGTGAGCAAATTGCCGTTTTCATCGACAAATTCCCACACTCCGTTTTGCTTCACGAAGAAGACATTGCTGAAATACTCCACTTCGCCATATTTCTGGCGGAGCTGTTCGACAATCTTGTCATTTGCATCATCATCATCCTCCTGGCAAAATGCATTGAGGTTGAAAGAGATGAAAAGACCCAGTAAAATCAAGAAACGATTAAAAACAGTCATGGTCTTACAGTTGTTTATAAGGTTAATCATTAAATTTTATGCAAAAATAGAAAGAAGGTATCTTATTTGCAAATATTCAGACATCTTTTTTGAATGGAGATATGGGAATTATGGGAGATATGGAAAAGCGATATGGGAAAATCCCGCCTCGCTACATTGCAAGGCGCAACCCCAATCGGTCGCTGTTATAATCGGGGTATCGGCTGTCACGGTTTGAGACACGACAGTTCTTGCCTGCCCCGTTCCAACCACCGCCTCGAAGCACGCGCTGCGAACCATCAGAAGGACCCTTGGGATTTTCCTGGCTGTTGGAGTCATACCCTCCATACCAATCGCCACACCATTCCCACAAGTTTCCCGTCATGTCATAGAGCCCCAATTCATTGGGACTTTTCTGACCTACGGCATGGGTGGAACTGCCACTATTCCCCGCATGCCATGCCACAGAACTGAGACTGTTGCTTCCGGAATAGATGTGGTTTTGACCATTATTGCCACCTCTTGCAGCGAACTCCCACTCCGCCTCTGTGGGGAAACGGAAGTTCCTGCCTGTCATTTCGTTTAGTTTGTTGATGAAAACCTGGCATTCATTCCAACTGACAAATTCCACAGGCCTCTTGGGGTCGCGGAATCTGGAGGGATTGTCGCCCATCACCGCCTGCCATTCCTCTTGAGTCACTTCGTAACGACCGATATGATATGAGGATAGCGTAACTTGATGCAGGGGGTATTCATTGTTTTCAACATAAGACCCCGAGATGTCACCCATGGTGAACGTACCACCTTCAACCTTGACCATGTTTTTGACAAGGTTGTCAATAATCGGGTCATCCACCTTTTTTACTGCCTCAAGTGGATGATTCACATCATTATCATTCGCATTGTCTATAGGAACATTTGCATTGTATTTCGTTATGAAAAACATCACAAGACCTCCCAACAGAAGTCCAACTAACGGAACGGTCAACCAAACAAGGAGCAAGGAACGTTTCTTTTCATCGGGATACGCCACCTCCACTTCAGGTTCATAGGATACTGGTCGGGACATTTCATATCTCCTGTCAGTTGTTGGAGAAGCCATTACTGTTTCCTCTGAATCTGCTGCAGTCAACATGGCCATCAACTCTCTGATGCTTTTCGGCCGGTCGTATAGGCGGGGTTGCATGGCATTCTCTATCGCCCAACATACTCGTGGGGAGACATGGTTTGGCAAAGGTGGCAATCCTTCGTTGAGCAGGTGAGAGGCCTTAGGGGGTGTCTGCCCTGTGAGCAGCTTGTATAGCGTAGCACCTAGGGCATAGATGTCGGCTTGGGGTGAGAATTTGCTGACACCTCCAGACTCATACTGCTCCAATGGTGAATAACCATTGCTCACACCTGGCGGCGTGGTCGTCGCCTGGTCCCTCTGCTCGTCATACTGTTTCGACACGCCGAAGTCGATGATGACTGGCTCGTCGTTGTCACGACGTATCATGATGTTGGCAGGCTTGATGTCCAGGTGGTTGACGTTGGACTGGTGAATGTAGTCCAATGCGTCTGCCACCTTCTTGATATATCTCAGAGCCGTCGATTCAGAAAGAGGTCCGTTTCTAGCAATGATTTCTGCAAGGCTTTCACCTTCGAGATAGTCCATCACATAATACCCCGTGGAGTTTTCCTTGAAGAAGTCGATTACCCTCACGATGTTTGGATGGTTGAATTGCGCTATCATCCGCGCTTCCTTGAAAAACTTCTGGCGGTAGCGGTCCACCATGTCGGACTGTGTAAGTGTGCGCACACTCGCCGTGTCGTCACGGAAGCACAAGTCTTGGATGAAAAATTCCTTGATGGCGACCTTTTTCTTCAACGGGTATTGCACCGCCAAGTAAGTGATGCCGAAGCCGCCCTGTCCCAACACTTTTTCAATCTTGTATTTCCCGCTTTGCAAAGTTGCGCCTTCCTGTAGATGTAGCATAGATTTAAAAATTTTGCACAAATATAAGGCAATTACGTGAAACGACCAAGAATGAGTAGGCATTTCTTATCCTTCATCAAAATTGTTTTTTGGTGAAATCTATTGCCGTGTGTCTATTTTTCTATATATTTGCAACACAAAACAAACGAAAGAGAAATGACCGAACAACATCAATTATGCCTGGCCTTGTCGGCTTTATTGCTGTGTCATTACCTTGGCGACTTTTGTCTCACCACCAAATCGATGATACGGGCAAAGTCGAACGGGAAGGAATATTTCCCGATTCTACTTCACGCCGGAGTGCATGCCATGCTGATGGCGCTGGCATTGGCACTGTTTGGCGTGTCGTTTCAAGGTTGCGCGGTGGCCTTCCTCATCGAGATGGGTTCACATTTCATCATCGACACTGCCAAGAGCAAACTCTCCATCATGTATGAAGTGCTGAGAGACAACACGCACAAACCCTACTGGATGGTTTATGGCTTCGACCAACTGCTGCACATCCTTGTCGTAGTGGCTATCATTGGCCTTTGTCTATAGGAGAGAATAGGAAGCTATAGGAAGTTTTATAAGGGACTAGGAAAACTAGGGTTACTAGGAAAACTAGAAATCCTGGAGAGCTTCTATCAGCTCTTCCGTCGAGCAGCAGACGCTGTGGAAGAGTTTGTACATCAGTTCTGGTTCCTGGCGCTCGGGAATGAGAAGGAATACTGGTTTTCCCTGTCCGGCGAACCATCCCGCCTCGGTATGCGCCGACCTGCCGCAAGGGAGCAACAAGACACAACCGTCACAAGCGCGCATCGCCTCGATGTCGTTGGCGAACTGCTTTTCGGCTTTGGGATGTGTGAGTTGGTCACGATATTCTTCCGGCGACCACTCCATCCAGTCTTCGCCGATGTCCGACCATCTGAAGCCATTGCCCCCACTGGGTGGGTTGCGGAAGTCATAGACATCGTGACCAGCCTTCCTCAAGGCGGTTACCACATCAGGGAAATAGGTGTTTCTCCAACTACTTGCTACATAGATTTTCATAGGTCGGGGTTAAAGGGGAGTTTTTTAAAGGAGTTAAAGAGGAGTTGAAAGGGAGTTAAAGGGGAGTTCTCCCTCGCCCCCGGCCTGCGGCCACCCCCTCTCGGGCAGCTATTTTATACACAAGTCTGCATCCATCTGAATAACAATTAATTAAAAAACGCTTCGCTAAAAAAAGAAATTAAAAGGCAAGAAAAATAGCTGTAAGTAAGAAAAAAACGCAAGCGTTTCTCAAAAAGGAGTAAAAAATTTTTCTTCCTTTTTTTGAGAGCCTTGGCACTTTTTCATTCTTCTTTCATATTTTCCTCCTTTTACTATCCTTTTTCTTCCTTTTTCATCTTGTTTATTGCAATCTTCTACAATCAATAATGTCTTGTTGACCAAATGCTTGTTGACCAAATGCTTAGAGATTTGTGCATAAAGATCAGCTCGGGCAGAGGGGGAGGAGTTAAAGGGACGTATGTTCACGTGGAGAAATACTTCCGCTGCTCACAAGACTATTGTCGCTAACTTCGTGCGCAGCGATAACTTCTTTAACTTCTATAACACTTCTCATCCTTTTCAATGACAATCAGAACTTCACCTTGTAGGCGAGTCCGACGAAATGGCGATTGGGTTCGAGGTCGGAGTCGTCGTGCACGGTCTGGTAGCCATAGAAGAGGCTGAACTCATTCTGCTTGTTGATTTTATAGTCAGCACCAACATAGAATCGCATCTTTTCCAATTTCCAAGCGTTGAAAGTCTCGGCACTGACATAGGGAGTGATGGGGAATCCCTTGGTCTTGTATTCCGCCATCAAGCGGCTTCTGAGCACGTTCTTGCCCTTTCCATTGTAGACGTGCTCCTCGCCGTCCCATCCCTGCTCGTAGTAACTCCAGCGCTCGTCGACCGTATATTCCGGCCGATAGGTGTATTGCCACCTTTCACGCAGCGACAACTCCACCTTTCCTATCTTGTGACTGCCTGTGAAGGAGACATCGAAACGATGCCTTGTCCCCCAGTACTGTCCGCACTTCTTGGGGTCGCCTATATTGACGATGCCTCTCTGCACCTTTCCATCATCACTGTCGAAATAAGAGATGCGTTCGTTGTTGTCATACAGGAAGGTGTATCGTGCTGACACCTTGAGCCAAGAGAGGAGTTTGTAACTTGCACCGACGGTTGCCGACCATCTGTCTACGGTCTTCACATCGTCGCGGGTGCGCATCTCCACCTCCGCACCTACTGAGAGTTTCTTGTCTATCTTCTTCGTGCCTTCGATGGAAAGTATGGTGCCAAAGTCATCACTTTGCGCCATTCCGGCCATCGGCAGAAGTGCGACGGCCAGCATCATCATCATTTTTTTCATAATGGTCCTTATGTTTGGGGTGATATGATTCAAGGGTGATGCCAGGAAATCATGCGTCTTGCCATTCGGAGTTGCGCAGTTTCACCTTGTTGTCCACGGAATTGGTGCCCGACTTGTTGGGATTCCGATAATAGACTTTCAACACGGCCATGTCGCGAAGCATGTCTATGCCTCCCACCTCCACCTTGATGATTTCGAGTCCCGTCCTCTCCTTGAGGTCGGCGATGAGGTCCTCTTTCCTTTCGGGTTTGATGAGCTCGATGCGGTCATACTGGATGAGTTTGCATGGCTCCACCTTGAGGAAGTGTTCACACATCCACACAACAAAGACGATGAGTGCATTGGTGGCAATCAGTTCCATGTATGGCATGTTGGATGCGAGTGCGTTGACCACGGATAGACAGAGCACGATGAAGAGGTAGGTCATCTCTCTGACGGGCATGGCATCCGTCCTGTATCTCATGATGCTGAAAATACCGAACATACCGATGCCGACGCCGATGCCGGTCTTCCCCTTCATATCCTCCAATACGAAAATCATGAAGAAGACGATGAAGAAGATGGACACTCCGATGAGGATGAAGGTGAAGTAGAAGTCACGCCTTCTGCTCTTTGGGTAATAGAGCAAATGAACGATGATCCAGTTGACAACCATGCAGATGGCGAAGCGCACCATCATGAAAAGGTACTCTCCTGAGACGAGACTGAGCATTTTATCCATTGAACGTTTATATTATGTTTTTTTTGATTTTTTGATGAGTAATCGGAGTAATCGGAATAATCAGAGTAATCGGAGTTGTCGGAGTAATCGGATTATTCGGCTGTTGCTGCGATTTTCCTGATGTCCACGAGTTTGGGTTTGAACCTGTTCACCTTGAGGTGATGGTTGGTGAGTGCCGACCCCATGCAGTATTTGCTGAAGCCGTGAGGGAAGACTCGTAGCGTGCGTAGCATCTCGAGTACCGGAGAGTAACACAGTCCGTCACGCTTGAGTTCCACGATGACGAGCGGGTATATGGCCTTGTCCTTCCCCGTGACGAGGTTGTGGAACTGCAGGTTGGTGTCGATGGTGAGTCGCTCCGTCCTTGCCTTGTTGACCAGTGTGATGCGGTCGAAATCATTGTGTATGGCAGGCATTAGTGTGCCGGCATCATACCTGAGATGCTTTGCCAGGAACTGCAGCTTCTCCTCGTCGAAATCCATCCCTTCCACCTGCATGCGCTTTTTCTTCGTCCTCCCATGGTTGTTCTTGGTCTTGACCTCCATGAACTGCAGGTTGCTGCTCACGTAGGTGCGGAAGCGTATCTTCTGTCTTCCCGCGTGACCGTGCTGGTGGGTGTAGAACATGTCGTAGTCCACGGTGTCGTAATAGGTGGTGCTATACCGCATGTTGCGCTGCCCGTCGATTTCCTGCACCATATAGTCCTCCAAGGCCATGCCGAGCAGGGTCTCGAGCACAGGCATGGTGGTGACGAACTTGGTGTCGATGCGATTCATCAGTCTGATGCCGCTCATTTCGTCCAAGGAGATGGGGGCGAATCTGGCGAGGATTTCTTCCATGGGGTGATTTATTTCTATAATTTGCTGAAAAGATGACGCGTCTTATTTCACGTCACCCACCTTGATGAGGTATTCGGCGATTTGCACGGCATTGAGCGCCGCACCCTTTCTGATTTGGTCGCCACTGAGCCAGAGGGTGAGTCCGCAGTCGTCGGCGAGGTCCTTGCGCACGCGTCCCACATAGATGTCGTCGTGCCCTGCGGTGTCGAGCGGCATGGGATAGACGAGGTTGGCGGGGTCGTCGCAAAGGGTGCATCCCGGTGCTGCTGCTATGGCGGCCTGTGCCTGCTCCACGCTGATGGGGCTTTCCGTCTCAATCCACACGCTTTCGGAGTGTGAGCGGAGCGATGACACACGCACGCAGGTGGCGGAGCACTTCACGTCGGAATGCATAATTTTCCGTGTCTCGTTATACATCTTCATCTCCTCCTTGGTGTATCCGTTGGGCTGGAACACGTCGATTTGAGGGATGACATTATAGGCGAGCTGGTAGGGGAATTTCTTCACGGTGACTGGCTTCTCCTCAACGATTTCACGGTATTGCTGTTCAAGTTCGGCCATGGCGGCGGCACCTGCACCGCTGGCGCTCTGGTAACTGGAGACGTGTATGCGCTTGATGTGTGAGAGCTGCTCCAATGGTTGCAGCACCACTACCATCATGATGGTGGTGCAGTTGGGGTTGGCGATGATGCCCCTGGGCCTGTCAAGGGCGTCGGCGGCATTGCATTCCGGCACCACGAGAGGCACATCTTCGTCCATGCGGAAAGCGCTGGAGTTGTCGATCATCACTGCGCCATAACGGGTGATGGTGTCGGCGAATTCCTTGGAGGTTCCGGCTCCTGCCGAAGTGAAGGCGATGTCCACATCCTTGAAGTCATCGTTGTGTTGCAAGAGTTTCACTTCAATCTCCTTGCCTTTGAACACATACTTCCTGCCCGCGCTGCGTGTCGAGCCAAACAACACCAGTTCATCGATGGGAAAATCACGCTCTTCGAGCACCCTGAGGAACTCCTGCCCCACGGCGCCACTAGCACCAACAATCGCTACTTTCATCTTGTTTTTTTACATTTTAATGATTGAAACAGTTTGGGTGGCAAAATTACAACTTTTCACCCGAAAAACTGCAATATTGACAGTATTTTTTCCGCTTTGCTCACGAAAACGCAAAAAAACCAACAAAAAGCCAGTGTCCCTAGAGGCTCCAGAAGTACTGGAGACACCAGGGACACTAGGAAATCTAGAAAATCCAGAAAATCCAGAAAATCTAGAAAATCTAGAAAAAAGCCCTAGAAAATCACTTGAACAACAGCTGTGCAAACTGATAGAGGCTGCGCCTCCAGGTCTGCCACTCGTGAGCCGTTTCGGGCGACACATAGGAATGTGCGTTGATGCCTATTGCCCTGAGGTCTTCGGCTGCCTTGTCGACACCCATCCTGTTCTCCCTACTGCCACAGCTCATGAACAGCACCTTGTTGGTTTTCTTGAAATCAGTTGCGTCCTTCAATTCATCGGTGTTGAAGGTGCCGCCGCTGAACATGCCCACATAAGCGAATGTCGTGGGGTTGGCCAGCGTAATCATATGGGTCTGCATGCCACCCATGGAGAGGCCTGCCAATGCACGGTGTTCCGTGTCGGCAATGACGCGGTAGTTCTTCTCCACCATGGGGATGATGTCTTTCAGCAATACGCTCTGGAAGTCACTGAAGCCGCCGAAACCACGACGGGGACCACCGGGACGACCGGGACCGCCAGGACCACCTTGACCACCGGGACGACCACCAGGCCCCATGCCCTGAGGACGCTGGCCGCCAGGACCTTGCCCCATGCCTTGCGGGCGCTGCCCACCCTGGCCTTGCGGACGTGGTCCCATGCCTGGGAAGCCGCCGAATGCGTTCTGCGTGGTATCGGGATGTGCCGGCTGTGCGTTCAGTCCGTTGTCCATCACGATGATGAAGGGCACGGCCTTGCCAGCAGCGATGAGGTTGTCCATGATGATGCCGGTCTTGCCTTGTGCCGACCACCCTGTCTCATTCTCACCCATGCCGTGTTGCAGGTAGAGCACGGGGAATTTCTGCGTGGGATTTTCGCGGTAAGCGGCTGGGAGGTAGATGTAGCAATGGCGCATCTTCTCTGTCACGGTGGAGTAATAATACACCTCGTTGACCGAGCCTTGCGGGACGTTCTTCACGGTATAGAATTCCTCGTCGGCAGCGGGGATGTCGATGCCACTGCCCCATCTGCTGGCTCCATAATAGTATTTGCTTCCCGGATCGGGTACGGAAGCACCGTCGATGTTGAGTTGGTAATAATGGAATCCCTCATCTTGCGGGGCGGACTCTCCGGTCCAAACGCCATTGGCGTCTTTCACCAAGTCGTATTTCACACCGCCGATGTCGAGTTTGACACTGTTGGCTTCGGGTGCAGAGATGCGAGCACGCACCATGCGCTGTGAATTGACCATAGGATACTCCTGCCCTTCCTGGTTGGTACTTGCCGGCTTGAAGTCTTCTACAACTTGAGCACTGGCCATGACTGCTACAAAGGCAGCCGACATAAGAAACAGACGTTTCATAAGCATGTTTTTGAATAAGTTTTTACAAATATGATAGATAATCAGTTAGTTGCTCTTGACAACATTTAGACGCAAAATCGTAAAAAAAGTAAAAAGCAGAGAAGCCATTTGTGAAAAATTAACATTTTAGCACCGGCAGAGCCGGCGCTAAAATCAGGGAGCGAGCAATTTCTTGGCCTTTTTTAGCCCTTCTTTCAAGTTTATTTGCTACATTTGCAGAAAATACGGAAAAAATGAAGAGAACAATCCTTTTGGCCATCTGTTGCATTACATCGTTGGCATCCATTGCCAAGGTGACCCTCCCGAAAATGTTCGGGGAGGGGATGGTGCTCCAACAGTCTTCGAAAGCCAACCTCTGGGGCGAGGCCCGCAAATCCTCCACGGTGAAGGTCACCACCTCGTGGGACGACCGCACCTACACCACCCGCAGCGACGGTGAAGGCCGTTGGCGGATGGCCATCGACACCCCCTCCGCCGGTGGTCCATATGTCATCACCTTCGACGACGGAGAGAAGACCACCCTTGGCGACATCCTCGTCGGCGAGGTGTGGGTGTGCAGCGGGCAGAGCAACATGGAGATGCCGATGAAAGGTTTCAAGGGCCAGCCGGTGGAAGGTGCCGTCATCGACTGCCTCCACAGCACAGACCCTCAGCTCCGTATGTTCACCGTGAAACGCAACAGCCAGTTCGCTCCCGTCGACACCGTCAGCGGCAGTTGGCTCTCCGCCTGTCCGCCACACACGCGTGACTTCAGCGCCACCGCCTATTATTTCGGCAGGGAGTTGCGCCAGGTGCTGCAGGTCCCCGTCGGTTTGATTGTCACCTCGTGGGGCGGTTCCGCCTGCGAGGCATGGATGACTGCCGACTGGCTTCGTGCCTTCCCCGACGCCAAGGTGCCTCAAAGCGCCAGCGACATCAAGTCGCCCAACCGCACCCCCACGGTGCTCTTCAACGGCATGTTACACCCGTTGGTGGGCTACACCATGCGAGGCGTCATATGGTATCAAGGCGAGGACAACGTACCACGTCATCCCACCTATGCCGCCATGCTCGGCACGATGGTGCAAGGATGGCGCACCTTGTGGCAGCAAGGCGACTTCCCTTTCTACTATTGCCAAATCGCCCCCTACGACTACAGCCTCATCGACTGGGACGTGAACAGCGCACTGCTGCGTGAGCAGCAGGCATTGGTGGAGCGCCAAGTGCCCAACACCGGCATGGCCGTTCTGATGGACGCTGGTTTGGAATACGGCATACATCCACGCAAGAAACGTGAGGCTGGCGAGCGTCTCGCCCTCCTCGCCCTTGGAAAGACCTATGATGTGGAAGGCATCCCGGAGTTCGCCCGCTACGAAGGGGTGGAGTTTCAAGGCGACACCGCCGTGGTGCGTTTCGACCGCTCCCGCGAGTGGGTGTATTTCGACCGTGGCACGACGAGCGAATTGTTTGAAATCGCCGGTGCCGACAAGGTGTTCCATCCCGCCAAGGCATGGATCAACCGCAACCGTGTCTACCTCCACAGCGACAAAGTGCCGCACCCCGTGGCGGTGAGATACGCCTTCCGCAACTGGGCCGACGGCGACCTCTTCTGCGACGGCCTACCCGTCAGCTCTTTCCGCAGCGACGACTGGGAAAAATAAAGTCCCTAAAGACCCCCAAAACCCCAAAAACCCCAAAGACCCCAAAAACCCTAAAGACCCTAAAAAATGAGAAAAGCCCTGCTGGCCATCATCCTCACTTTGTCGTTGGCACTCCACGCCGGCGACTACACCCCTCGCGACCTGGTGTGGAACACACAGAGTCAGAACTCCAGCGAGTCGATGCCTTGCGGTGGTTACGACATCGGGATGAACATCTGGGTGGAAGACGGTGACATCCTGATGTATGTTTCCCAAAGCGGTTGGTTTGATGAGAACAACACCCTTTTGAAAGCCGGACGGTGGCGTCTTCATCTTGACAACAACCCACTGGGAAGTGATGACTTCCAACAGACACTCCACCTTGACCTAGGCCATGTCACCATCAGTGGCGGCGGAGCAGAGGTGACGATATGGGCAGACGTCTTCCATCCCATTATCTTTTTCGATATCCACACCCGGCAAAAAACACAAGCTACACTCAGTTATGAGAGTTGGCGCTATAAAGACCGTCCTGTAACCAAAGCCGAGTGCCAGCAATGCTCCTACAAATGGCTGATTCCCAAAGACTGCATCACACATGCAGACCAAATCGAAGCCGATGACCAGTCGCTGACAGTCACACACCGCAACGCATCCTCCACCATTTTTGACTATGCCGTGTCTTACGAGCGGCTTGACGCTCTCAAAGACAGCCTTTACGACCCTCTCGGCGGCAGGACGATGTCCATGACGATGAAAGCCAATGGTTTTCATTTCAATGGCACAAGTGATGGGCAATACGCCTCCACTGACTATAGGGCATGGAATTTCCGCCACGACCGTTTGCGCCATGCCGTCGTTGAAATCACGCTCGACAACGGCGAAGGATTGCCAAACAGTTCACCGCGTTACATCAACGAGTCAAAAAGACGGTCAGCCCGCTGGTGGCACGCCTTTTGGCAACGCAGTTGGATAACGACCGATGGCAACGACGCCGATGCCGCCCGGATGGTGCGCAACTATGAGTTGATGCGTTATCTCTTGGGTTGCAATGCCCATGGGCAATGGCCGACAAAGTTCAATGGCGGCCTCTTCACCTTCGACCCGGAGTATGTGGACCCCCCAAAGGAGGATGGCTCGCCCTCCAACCCCTTCACCCCCGATTACCGCAAATGGGGCGGTGGGACGATGACGGCGCAAAACCAACGCCTGGTGTATTGGCCAATGGTGAAGAGCGGCGACTACGACCTGTTGAAAGTGCAGTTGGACACTTACCTGCGCTTGCTGCCCACCGCCGTGGCACGCACCCGCCATTACTGGGGCCACGGTGGCGCATCGTTCACCGAACAGATGGAGAATTTCGGCCTGCCCAACCCCGCTGAATACGGCAAGCAACGGGAAGGCGGCGACCCTGGCGTGGAGAACAACGCCTGGTTGGAATATGAATGGGACACGGCATTGGAGTTTGGGATGATGGCTCTACAAGCTGCCTCTTGTTCCGGCGACAGCACTTTCGTCACACGATACGCCCCGCTGGTCGATGAGTGTCTCCGCTTTTTCGACGAGCACTACCAATATCAGGCCCGTCGCCTTGGCGCAAAAGCCCTCGATGAAAACGGACACTTTGTCATCTACCCAGGTTCGGGTTGCGAGACCTACAAGATGGCGTACAATCCCTCCAGCACCGTCGCCGCCCTACGAGCCGTGACGGAATGGCGGAAAGAGGGACCGCTGCCCATGGAGCGCATCCCCGACATCCCCTTGCGAGTCATCGACGGTGACTCCTGCATCGCTCCCGCCCAAGCCTGGGCACGCATACAAAACACCGAGACTCCCCAACTCTACCCCGTCTTCCCCTGGCGCATCTACGGCATGGGGCGTGAAGGGTTGGAAACCGCCCGCAACACCTATTGGAAAGACCCGCACGCCGTGGCCATGCGCGACACGAAGGGGTGGAAGCAAGACAACATCTGGGCGGCCTGCCTCGGTCTTGTCGACGAGGCACGGCGGTTGAACAGCGGGAAGTTGGCCGACGGTCCCTACCGCTATCCCGCCTTCTGGGATGCCGGCTTCGACTGGGCACCCGACCTCAACCGCGGCGGGGCGGCGATGACCGGCCTGCAGGAGATGCTCCTTCAAGAGGCTCCCGACGGCACCCTCCTCCCCTTCCCCGCCTGGCCGAAGGAGTGGAACGTACGTTTCCGACTCCATGCCACCGGACATCGCGTGGTGGAGGGTGAGATGAAGAACGGCAACGCTACATGGACAGTCCTCCCGTAAACATGACAAAATCACCTTAACGAATATGAAAAGAATAGCAATCCTCACCATGGCACTGGCCTTCGCCGGCCTCTGCCTCCAAGCACAACCTACGTCGTGGACCGCCGACAACGGCAACGGCACCTTCACCAACCCTCTGTTCTACGACGAGTTCAGCGACCCCGACGTCCTCCGCGTGGGCGACGACTACTATCTCGCCGGCACCACCATGCACAGCGTGCCGGGACTCGTCATCCTCCACTCCAAGGACTTGGTGAACTGGGAGAACATCTCCTATTGTTTCGACCGCTTCGACTTCGACGAAGACCATTTCTCATTGAAGAACCACGAGGAAATCTACGGCCAAGGCGTGTGGGCACCTTGCATCCGCCATGCCAACGGCCTGTTCTACGTCTACACCAACATCAACGGGAAGGGTTTGCAGTGCTACACCTCCAAGGATATCCGCGGTCCGTGGGAGCACCATAACATGAAGGGAAACATCTACGACCTCAGCGTGCTCTTCGACGACGATGGCAAGATTTACGCCATCCACGGCTACGGCGAGGTGAAGTGCACCGAATTGGAGCCCGACATGAGCGGTCCGAAGGAAGGCACCACCCGCACCATCATCCCCGAGGGCAATGGTGTGGGCGAAGGTCACCATATGTATAAAATCGACGGGATGTACTACCTCATCTCCACCGACTACAGCCCAAACGGGCGCACCTTGTGCTCTCGTTCGAAAAACATCTGGGGACCCTATGAGACCCGCATCATCACAGCCGACGAGACCTATGGCTACCACGCTGCCTCGCTGACCCAGGTGCCCCGTGGCGAGAAATACCGCATCGGCCACGATGGCACAAAGTTCGGCCTCGGCCCGTTGGACAAGGACGCCACCGCTTGCAGCAACGCCCACCAAGGAGGCATCGTGCAAGCCAAGGACGGCACGTGGTGGGCACTCCTCATGCAGGACTTCCACTCCATAGGCCGCACCGTGTGCCTCATGCCGATGACATGGGTCGATGGTTGGCCGATGGTGGGACTGAAAGGCAACCTGGGCCGCGCTCCACGCACCTGGTTCAAGCCCGACACGAAATTGGGTTGCTACGCCATCGGAGAGGAAGCACAACCCATGAGCGCACCTTATGAGCGCAATGAGAACTTCGACGGTAAGTCGCTCGGTCGCGTATGGCAGTGGAACCACAACCCCGACGACAAGATGTGGGGGCTGAAAGGAGGAAAACTGAGGTTGAACACCCTGCCTGCCGAACAACTGATGTGGGCTCGCAACACGCTCACACAACGCGTCATAGGTCCCAAGTCCGTCGCCACCGTGGAACTATATGTGAAAGGGATGAAGGATGGTGATGTCTGCGGCTTGGGCAACATCAACGTGCCGTGTTCGTGGATTGGCATCGTGAAGGACGGCAACAGGCTCATTCTCCGTTGCTTCGAGCAACTCACCAACGACACCGTGGACGTACCGGTGACGCTGCCGCAAAACAAAATCTGGCTGCGCTGCATCGGCGAATACGATGACGACCGGGCACAATATGCCTACAGCACCGACGGCAAGACCTTCCAGACCCTCGGTCGCATAATGCCTCTCTCCTACCAACTCATCACCTTCCAAGGGTCGCGCCACGCCCTCTTCGCCTTCAACGTGAAGGGCAAAAACGGCGGCTATGCGGAGTTCGACAACTTCACTATGGATGAACCCTGCGCCGACCGCAGCGGCAACATCCCCTACGGCAAGACTTTCCGCATCATCAACAAGGCGACGGGACGTCCCGCCATCGCCCTCAGGCACGGCCTGCTCCACGACACCCATGCCGGCGACAAGAGTGAGCAAACAAAGTTCACTGTCATCGAACGAGGTGCCGGCATCGTATCCCTGAAATGTGCCGACGGCCGCTACATCAAGGTCTATGGAGAAGGACTTCCCGGCGACGTGCGCTTCACCACCGACATCAAGGAAGCCGAGACCTTCGTCTGGCAGGACTACCTGGACCACGACTTCATGCTCTTCTCCCTGCGCACACACCGCTACATCGGCAAGAGTCCCACCACCGGTAGTTCCTACTCGATGGACTTCACCGGCCCAGATCCCGCACGCAGGAACGGAGCCGTGCTACAATGGGAGATTGTTGAAGATTGAAGATTGAAGATTGAAGATTGAGCTTTCTTGGCGCCAAGAATGTTCATCGGGATTTGCAATCCCGATGTAAATAATATCAGGATTTGTAATCCGCTAAAATCGTCATTGTCAGTTCGTTTTTTACTTGTAAACTCTTGTGTGCCACGATTTAATCGGATTACAAATATTCAATGCTGCCGGAAATAGAAATAAGAAGGTCTACGGAGTTGAGGAGCAAGGGAGTTCTCATGCGTCTGTGACGCATCCTCCTTTACTCCAAAACTCCGTAGACCCAATTATTAAAATGATTATCCGCATCTTTCCGATAACGCCCCGAAGGGGCAATAAGCCTCCAGCCCAGGGCAACGCCCTGGGAAATTGGGAAGGAGGCAATC
>CADADN010000082.1 GCA_902786665.1 uncultured Prevotellaceae bacterium
GGGGCAAAGGTAACAAATTAATTCGATTTCACATCATCCTATGATGATTTTTGGTTAGGCTGCGGTGGGGCTTATCCACGGACAATCCCCCCTGAGCCATTTTTTCGGCATATATGCAAATGAATGTCTCTAAAAGTGAGGAATGAGGTCGGAGGACCTAAATTAATGGTCGGAGAATCAAGGCGTTTTGTCGAAAGAATACGGGAGTTGGTCGAAAACATTTTTGAAAACGGCTTTTGAGCATGTAACTTTGCAAATGTAAAAAGAACAACAACGTAAAATATAAACATTAAAAACCATAGCATTATGAAAAAGATTTTCACATTCATCGTAGTTTGTCTGATGTCTCTCCAGTTTGCAACCGCCCAAGAGGCATTCGTAGAAGAAAACATACAAGAGCAGATGGCCGAATTTGTAGGCGGAGAAGAAGCCCTCGCCGACTGGATAGAGGACAACATTTCCTTCCCGATGATGGCCGACCTGTACTCCATTGACGAAAGAGTGGTCGTCTCCTTCGACATCAATGAGGATGGCAGCATCAGCAACATCCAGGTGGAGGATTCCCCCAACGCTCTTTTTGCAGACGAGGTGGTAAGGAGGTTGGAAACGATGCCGTTGTGGATTCCCGCCATGCAGAACGGAAGATGCGTAAAGGTGAATTACAACTTGGCCATCTCCTTCGTATTTTAAGCCGAGGCTTAAGTCAGCTTTTGAGCAACACGGAAACACTCGATTCATAAAAGCAGGCGGGCAGGTGAACATCATCTGTCCGTCAGCGTTTTTTCATTACGACACTTTGCTTCTTCCGTTTTTCAGTCGTTGATGACTTCGATATAGAAACTGAAAGGTCGGAAACCGTCATTGCAACTAATCATCGCACTCATCGGGTTTTTCATCCATCCATCAAAGAAGTTGCCTTCACCTCTTGCCAAAGCTTCAACGAACTCTTGCATGGAAGACCAGGCTGAAGGACACATCCCTTCCGGGCACTTGCCATCGACAGCCACCCACTGCTGCCCTACCCTTACGTCACATGCGTGCTCTATCGGGTTCTCGTATAGCGCCATCAAGTCGGGATATACCGTCTGGCGAATGGCGGTGATTCTTACTTTGTTCTTCATACCTTCACTAGCTTTTCTTGCACAAAGACAGGTAACCTTCTCGTATTTGAAAGCCTGTCCATCCTGTCGAATGGCGGAAGTTTTACTGATACAAAAATAGCGCAAAAAAAGTGCAAAACCAAACAAAGAATGGAAGAAATGCAAGTTTTGGGGGCTTTTCACGTAAAAAGGACCCGTCTTTCCTCTACAAGAAAACAAATTCTTTATCCAACATGCTTACAATATGGGATTTTTTACCTATATTTGCATTCTAATTGACGACAAAAATGAACTACATCGAACTAAAACAGAAGTCAGAAGAATTACGGTTGCGTCTTGTCAAACTCATTCATTCGGGAAGGACCGGTCACACAGGCGGCGACCTCTCCGTTCTCAATCTCCTCACCGTGCTTTATCATCACGTGTTGGATGTCGACCCGAAACAGCCGAAGAAACCCGACCGCGACCGCTTCGTGTTGAGCAAGGGTCATTGCGCTGAAGCACTTTATTGCGTGCTATGCGACAAAGGCTTCTTCCCTGAAAAAGAATTGGAAGAATATGGCAAGTACCATGCACACCTCGGTGGACACCCCGACGTGACCATCCCCGGTGTGGAAATCAACAGCGGTGCCCTCGGACATGGTCTCTCCGTGGGTGTGGGCATGGCACTCTCAGCCAAACTGTCGAAAGTAAAATACAAGACTTACGTCGTCATGGGCGACGGCGAGCAGGCAGAAGGATCCATCTATGAAGCGGCGATGGCTGCCAACAAATATCATCTCGACAACCTTGTGGCGTTCATCGACCGTAACGGACTGCAAATCTCCGGTTCAACGGAGGATGTCATGCCGTTGGAAAGCATCCGCGAACGTTGGACCGCTTTCGGATGGGAGGTGAAGGAGATGAACGGTGACGACATCGACGACATCGTAGCCACCATCGACAGCATCGATTTCACCAATGGCAAACCACACCTGGTCATCTCTAAAACCACAAAAGGCTACGGAGTTTCCTTTATGGAAAATGTGGCAAAATGGCATCATGGCGTGCCCGATGAGGAACAGTATCAGCAAGCGTGCCATGAAATTGAAAAAAGATTGAAAATTTTATTCAATTGAAAATTGAAAATTTTATTCTATTGAAAATTGAAAATTGAAAATTGAAGATTTTTTTCAATTGAAGATTGAAAATTGCATTTTTGGAGCAGCGAGAGCAGAGTCAAGCTTGCTTGAAGTCTACCGAGTCGCGACAAAAAACAGCGAAGCTAAGATTAATGCCATAGAGGCTATCAAAAAAAATGTTTATAAGTTTAGAGATATGAAAGAGCCAAACAAGATACCATGCAGGAAAAGTTTCACAGACACGTTGTTGGCATTGGCAAAGGAAGACCAAGACATCATCGCTGTCACCTCCGACGCCAGCGGGTCGGCTACGCTGACGGATTTCGCCAACACGCTGCCAGGCCAGTTCGTTGAAGTGGGCATTGCGGAGCAGAACGCGGTGGGCATAGCAGCCGGCCTTGCATCCACAGGAAAGAAAACCTTTGTCTTCGGACCCGCCTGCTTCTATGTGGCACGAGCCCTGGAACAAGTGAAAGTGGACATGGCCTATTCACAGATGCCGGTGAAGATATGCGGCGTCAGCGGTGGCGTGGCATACAGCCAGTTGGGAGCCACGCACCATTCCTTGCACGACATCGCCGTGCTCCGCACCTTCCCTGGCATGGAGGTCTATCTGCCTTGCGATGTCCGCGAGACAAGACGGCTTGTGGAGATATTGGTCGACCACCCCAAGCCCGCATACATCCGCCTGGGACGTAACGCCGTGCCCGATGTTTACGACAACGACGACTTCGATTTTGAGTTGGGGAAGGCCAACATGCTGATGGACGGCAATGACCTGACCATCATCGGTACAGGCGAGACCGTATATCACTGCCTCGAGGCGGGAAGGATGCTGAAGGAAAAGGGTGTCAACGCCCGCGTGCTCGACATGCACTCCGTCAAGCCGTTCGACCGTGAAGCCTTGGTGAATGCCGCCCGTGAGACCGGCCGCATCGTCACCGCAGAGGAGCACAGCATCTATGGCGGTCTGGGGGCTTTGGTGGCGGAGGTCACCTCGCAAGAGTGCCCGGTAAGAATGCGAATCTTAGGCGTTCCCGATGAGAATGTCATCCATGCCTCTCCCCTCGAGGTGTTCCGCCACTATGGTTTCGACAGCCAAGGCATTTTCAATGCTTGCATGGAAATCATCAAAGAGTGAGGCCTTTGACGGCGGGGGCACAAGCCCCGCCCTACTACTTCGGAAGGCTTTTTCTGCTTCTTTTCTGTCATACAGCAAGAAAAACTTTCTTCTTTTATAAAAATGATGTACCTTTGCCGATAAAATGAGCTTCTCCATAGGCGACGGTCCCCGCTGTCGCAAGTGTACTGAAGCCTGTCGCATCGATACCATAACGCAACAACCCATAACAAGATATTACAATGATGAAAAGTAAAAGGATGTCATTCTCACTGGCACGAACAATGACCATAGCCTTGTCTCTTCTCGCCACCCTCCCCGCCACAGCCCAGAACGGTCCGACGATGGGTTGGAGCTCGTGGAACACCTATGGTGTGAACATCAACGACGCCCTCATACGACGGCAGGCCGACGCCATGGTGTCGAAGGGGCTGAAGGCCGTGGGATTCAACCACATCAACATCGACGATGGATTCTTCGGGGGTCGCAACACCGAGACCGGCGAACTGCTCATCCATCCAACACGCTTCCCCAACGGCCTCAAGCCAGTGGCTGACTACATCCATTCCAAAGGACTGAAAGCCGGCATCTACAGCGATGCGGGAGCCAACACCTGCGGAAACATGTACAACGGCGACAACCTCAGCGTCAACGTGGGGTTCTACAACTACGACCAGCATGACGCCAACTTCTACTTTCTGGACTGTGGCTTCGACTTCGTCAAGGTGGACTTTTGTGGTGGCGACGCCCCGCAAAACAGGCAGCACCTGTCTCTCGACCCACAGGAGCGATACACCGCCATCAGCGAGGCCATCAAGAACACAGGAAGGACCGACGTGAGATTGAACGTATGCCGATGGGACTATCCCGGCACTTGGGTGCACGACGTGGCCTTCTCCTGGAGGACCACTCACGACATCAACGATAGTTGGAACTCGGTGAAGGGCATCCTGGCAGAAAACCTCTACATGAGCGCCTACTGTTACGACGGCAGGTTCAACGACATGGACATGCTGGAGGTGGGCCGTTCGCTGAGCACCGAGGAGGACAAGACGCACTTCGGGATGTGGTGCATCATGAACTCTCCACTCCTCATCGGATGCGACCTCACCAACATCAAAGCCAGCGCTCTCACGCTGTTGAAGAACACTGAACTCATCGCCCTCAACCAGGACACACTCTACCAGCAAGCCTATCTCGCCACTCGCACCAACGATTGTTATATCCTGGTGAAAGACTTGGAGACACGTAACGGCAAGAAGCGCGCCTTCGCCGTCTACAACCCCAACGACGCCTCCAAGACGGTCAACGTGAAGTTCTCGGATATCGACCTTGCAGGCAAGGTGCAACTGCGCGACGTGTTCCAAAAAAAGGACGTGGGGGTGTTTACCGACGAGTTCGAAGTTTACGTTCCCAACCATGGCACACGCATCTACGTCGCCGAGGCGGAAACCCGCCTGGAGCGCACACGCTATGAGGCCGAGACCGCATACATCAGCGACTATCAGGAAATCAAGAACAACCAGGCGGAGAAAACGGGCATTTATGAGCAAGCCTCCTTCTGTTCGGCCGGATACAAGGCAGGATGGCTGGGATACAGCGAGCAAAACGACCTTGTGTGGCGTGACGTCTATTCCAACGAGGGAGGGGAATACCAACTTACCATCGGGTTCATCTCCGGCGAGAACCGTAACATCACCGTGGATGTCAACGGACAGAAAGTGCAAACGGTGAGTGTCAACTCCGGGGGTTGGCAGACCGTGGGAAAGAAGACCATCAATGTGACGTTGCAACAAGGCTGGAACCAAATACGCCTTTCCAATCCCACCAACTGGATGCCCGACATCGACTACATCGAAGTGAAGGGCAACATCTCTGCCATCGACGAGATGGAGACTTCGATGCCTTCCACTGGTGAAACCTTCAACCTCCAAGGACAGAAGGTCAATGCAGATAACACACACCACACCGTAATCATCCAGAACGGCAAAAAGGTGTTTAGGAAATAGGAAGTTTGGCCAAATCATCAAAAAGTGAGAAGATATGAAAAGAACAATAGTATTATTTGGACTTCTGGCATGTTTTGCCATAGGTGTTTCTGCACAAAGCATCATAGGCACATGGCTCTCACAACCAGTCTCTGTAGAAGATGATATGGAGGCAAGGCTTGAGTTCACATTCAACAAAAACAAGACCCTGTTGTTGAAGATGAACTTCACCATGGACGACCATGACGTTATCGAAATAAAATGTCATTTTGCTATCAATGGTACATACGACAACATGGTTGGCGACGCAGTTCCCTTCAAATTAGGCAAGGACGATATCGACTTCGCCCTTGACAAGTTGGAACTTAAGGGCGAAATGGCGGGAATGTCGAATACAGAGATGGCCGAGAGTATAAAAAAGCTCTTCAAACAACAATTCGAGGAAAACAAAGATGAAATTGCTGAAGGTTATCCTGAAGAAGGAGAACTCATCATCAGCGATATCACAAGCACATCCATGACGATAAAGATGCCCAACCAAGACGAAGTCCTCAAGATGACAAGAGTCAAATGAGTTTCCCTTGAAGTGTAGGTTAGCATCACTTCCTTTTACCTTTGGCAAGGGGAGTCTGGAAGTATTATAATGAGACAAGAAACGGGCGACAGTCACCAAGCGGTGATTGCCGCCTATCTTTTAGTAGGAGAGCGGAAGCGCCATATACTACTATAAAAGTGACATTTGAAACATAACCTACAAATGCTCAATATTCACTTGATTGTACATTAGGCTTTAGAGAAGGCAAAGTTAGTGTATTTTTCTTAAAAGTATAAAAAACTCTCACTAAAGCTATTGAATATATGATTATTTATTGTATCTTTGGCTGCATATTAAAAATATCACATATCAATGCTTATGAAAATGATGAACATCTCAAGATTGAAGGCCATCATAGTATTATGCGCCATGGCAACATGCATACTTGGTGCATCAGCCTTCACGTCTGAATACATGCCATCAACGCAAGACGTCACCAAGGGTGATACACCGTTTGGCATTTTCAGCAAAGTATGGAAAAACGTGCACAAAGATGACACCCCTGTCACCTTGCTTACAAGGGTTCCCAAAGATAAACTTAAACTGATGGCCCAACAACTGAAAAAGGACTTCAATGTGAAAAAAGACGTGATATTTGACCAACCCTATTATTATGTTGGTGAAGTAATTACGGCTTACACACAACAATTATACGGGGGAAAGGCAGACCCTGAGAATGCCTTCCGTGCCATCCAATACAGCCCTTTTGTTGACGTTATGAACTCCTATATCGAAAAATATCCCGAGTCGCCACATTGCGCGGAAATCATAGCACGCAGAGCGTGTTTTGCAGAAAACGACCTGTGGGAGGAGGCCCATGAAAAGAAAACGAGAGAAGCTTATGAGGCATTTGCAAGCGCCTGCTCTAACACCCCTTGCAAATATGAGGGATGTGAAGCCATCAGCGCTGCCAACCACAAAAATGCGGAAGCTGTAAGAGAATGGTATGCATTGGTCGACAGTTCGGAGAAAAAAGGTCCATCTGTTTATAAGGATTTTGCGAACTACATCAAAAAATATGGGGAAGATTCTGAATTTGCAGAAGAAGCCCGCATACAATATGTGTTGTACAAAGACCGTTACGACTGGAGCGTCGCATTGAAACAGAACACCAACAAAGCCATTCAAGGGTATTTGCAAAACCATCCAGATGGACAATATGTCGAGTTTGCGAGGAATATGTTGGAGGAAGTGGAATTATGGGATAAGGCGAAGGCTACTCACTCTTACGATGACTATTGTGCCTATTACGATAGATATCCCGATGGCGAGCATGCTGCAGAAGCCATAAAATTGCTCAAACAATATGAGGAGGAGACCTGGAAAGCCACCAAAGCATCAAAAAAACTCGATGCATATGAAAATTTTATAAAAGAACACCCCAAGGGATATTATGCAAATGAAGCACGAAACATCATTGCAAAGACAAAGATGGAGCAGAACAAGAATGTAAAGCCTTCATTTACCGAATTCAAACGAGCCGGCGATTATTCTCATCCAGGTTATTCACTGATTTACTTTGGCAATGCTGACAATAAACAAAGAGTTCTCACCTTTTCAATGACAGGCCCTACCGGTTACAGCGAATCGATTCGTGCTGATGATTTGAAATGGGTAAGGGTGAAGAACGGGACCTACGAGGTATTGATACAAGGCACTAAAGATGAGATTATCCGAGGTTCCGTCACGGTCGAAAATGGCATTTATTATAAGGTCCTTTGGACAGGTAACAACCAAAACAAAGAAACTACAGACAAGATGCTCAATGTCATCGTTGATAAAGTCGAGGAGGAAAAAATGTATATTGAAGGGGCAAAATAACAGGAAAGATTCCGAAGAAGACAGTCTTCCTTGCATTCTATTGAGTAGTAAATACAGCTCCAAAAGATAGGCGACAAACACCGAATTGGTATTGTCGCCTATATTTTATTTCAAAGAGTGGGGAATATGCTAATTCTAAATCAGTTTTAGTTTTATATCTCAGCTTCACCGAATGGTTTTTGACCTGTTGTAGGCTTTGGTGTTGTAGGATTTGGTGTTGTAGGCTTTGCCGGTGTTGTAGGCTTTGCCGGTGTTGTAGGCTTTGCCGGTGTTGTAGGCTTTGCCGGTGTTGTAGGCTTTGCCGATGTTGTAGGCTTTGCCGGTGTTGTAGGCCTTGCCGGTTGTGTAGGTTTTGCCTGCTGTGTAGGCCTTGCTGCAGGCTTCTCCGGCTTTCTATCTCTCTCTGGCCTGACCGTTGTCCCTTGCCTTTCCTCAACCTGATTTCCTACTTCATTATCAGCTTGATTGTCCTCAGCATTTAGGTTTTTATCATCAGTTTCTGAACCTTCATCCTTCATTTTTTCAATCATTTCCTTCTTTTCCTTATCAAAAAGACTGTTTTTATCCTCCTTTTTAGAATTTGAGAAGAGGAACCACCCCAATGCAAGCCCGATGAAAATCAAAGCAAGGGCTCCTAATAACAAGTATTTATTGAAGGAAGAGGATGCCTGCCAGTTGCCATTCTTGTTTGGCATCATTGTCCGACTGTCATCTCTCGAAGGTCTAGGCCGCTCGGAAACGGAATTTTCCTCATTCATGCCTCTATCCCAACTTTTCGCAGGTGCAACGTTGGCTTTTCGTGATGCCCCGCGAGTTTGCCCATTCTCTCTATTCAACGCTTTCTCAGGTTGCGTGGTGTCTTGTGGGTAATCAGCATCCACAATGTATCCTTCGGGGTTCACCTCTTCCTGCTCGTCGTCATCATCATCGTCAACCATGATGGGTTTGGGCGGTACAGCAGCAGGCTTGGTGTCTTGCCTTTGTTGTTCAACCGGTATCGGGTCAATGACATCAAGGATGTGCACGATGATTGCAGTGTGGTTGTCTTTGTTCTGGCTTGTGGCTTTCGTCAAGATGCTCACTTTGTTGTCATCGTCCCCCCCCATTTCGGAAAAGTTGAACCTGATATGTTCGTCTTCCATCTCCTCCAGCATGCCATCGGAGCAGAGATAGAAATAATCACCCTTTCTTATGTCAGCGGTGTGATAAATGTCGGCTCTTGGCCTCCTCTCCATCCCAGGCTGCATAGCCCTTGTGATGACGTTTCTCTGGTTGGATGTCTTGGCCTCTTCTGGTGTCATCTCCCCCAATAAGATCAAATCATTGACCAGAGAGTGGTCTCGTGTTTTATGCAATATCACGGTGTCGTCTCTTCCCTTCCCCGGTCTGATGTGATAGACCCTACTATCCCCTATGTGTGCGATGGTGCATCCTTTGTCGTGGAATTTCAACAGTGTCATGGTCGTGCCCATCTTCTTTGCCGACAAGCTTGCATTGGGCGACACGGCATCCAAAGCATCGAAAGCATCGGCAATAGCCTTGTTCAGCATCGCGTCGTCGAAGCCACCTTCCGCATCAGGTGCACTTGCAAAGATGGACTTGCTCATGGCATCGCAAACTGTTGCACTGGCCACCTCGCCCGCTTCATGTCCTCCCATGCCATCGCATAGGATGAACAGTCTGTCGGAATCCTTCTGTTGCCCATGGGCAGGGAACAAGTCGTCCTCTTGATGGGGATTACCTTCCGAATCCTTACGCTGTCCGTATTCCCAAATGGATTTTACCGTCAATTTGTATTTCATCTTTGTATTTTTTGCTTTTAAGAATGATGGTGATATGGAACGACTTTCTATTCTCTGAATGCCGTGGCTTCAGGGTCAGGCATTTCGCCCCCTGCATTAGGCATTTCAAAAATCACATCCACTCCGGGGAAATTGATGATATCTCCATCCTTCAAGATTAATTCGTCTCCATATTCAATTTTCGCATGGCCAATGGATGTTTCATTTGTTTCTTTTTTGTATAGCGACGCATAGTGTACGAATCCTTTTCCAGGAACGTCCCTTACATCTATGATCAAGTGCTCCCTGCTCATCCTGTTGCTCCCAGGAAGATGGATGTCGGCATTTGACGACCCTGCTGTTCGACCAAGCACATTTCTTCCCTCCCTCAATTGGAAAGATTCTCCATTGGGTAGTACAGTCACCTTGCCAATGACTGTATTGATGTTCAAGCCGCCAATCTGGGTGCTTTCACGATTTGATTTGACAATTTTTTCGAATTTACTGAACGGTGCTTTTTGTTTGCATACCGGACAGGGTATGATTTTCTTTTCCAATCCCGGTTTCGACTTAGCCGCCAACACCGCACCGCAGAAAGGGCATTTGATTTTTATGATTTCGTCCATATCTCTTCAATAATTATGTTTTTCGGAACAAATCGTCTTAATCTTTCGTAAACTTGCATTTGCAATAGGGGCAACCATTGTCTTGTCGCAACACGCGATACGATTTGTTGCCCAAGAAATGCCTGCAGGCGGGGTTGGGGCACACATAAAGCGTTTGCAATTCCGCATTCAAGTGTTCCATGTCTTCTATCGATGTGTCGTTCTTCTTGCGGAAGTAATTCCTGACCATCAATATCAAGCCTATCACGGGAAGGATGATGGTTATATTACTAATTTCCTCAAATTCCAAAACCCTCAATACGCCAGACAGAGCACCACTTCCAATAGTGAACAACATCGCGAAACTTGCTGCAGTAGCAATTTCCGAATTACGCTTTTTGATGCTGATCATCTGCTTGTTGTAATTGTCCCACACCATTTCCAGAGGTTTGATTGAAAACTCCTTGGACGATGGCGGAATCACCTTGTCCACCATCTTGGATGCGGTTTCCATGATGGTGGCAATCGGGATGGAATATCTGTCGATTCCCATTTGCAAGTTGTCGCCACTCTTCACAGCCTTTGTGGCAATCTCCAACCCATTGACATAAGTGACATTTTGGGATTTGAGATTTTGCACTTTCATCTTCCCATTGACATCGACATCTATTTTGCAATGGGCAATGTTTTCTTCCGGCTTGCACCTACTGACGGATTGAGGCACACTGTTTTGAGCCCCAAGGACCCCCTTCACAGGCTTTCCATTAATGTTGATGGAAATCAACAAACGCCCGTTTTGAGGTTCTTTTCCAACTAATATGGTCCTGCCTCTTAAGTTATTCATATTTCTATAATTATTATATAAGGACTCACTATCTTTGGACCATGGTTTGCCAAATCGACAACTATGAGACGGGATGTGGCAGCACTTTCCTTTCCTCTACGCATCTGCGGTCTCCAAAAGCCTGTTTTTCAAAATTTGGCATAGCCAGAATTGTTCATAGTAAGACCAACTTTGGATATCCACTGCAAATATAGTGCAAATAGTGTGAAAAACAAAACAAATAACATTTTTTTTGCTTTCATTGATGAAATGTGGTATGTTCAAGTCCAAAAGGAATACGCAAATGTGGCAGTGCAAGGGGTAACGTTTGCACTGCCACATCTGCGTACATACGGCATTTGTTATTGTATGGTATCGATGCGCAACTTGAGCACCCCGGCCGGTACACGCACCTCCACTACATCACCAGTCTTTTTGTTCATCAAGGCTTGCCCGATAGGCGACTTGATGGAAATCTTGCCCCTGGTGAAGTCAGCCTCGTGTGGACTGACAATGGTGTAACTCATCCTGGCATTGTTGTTGAGGTTGGTCATATCCACCTTGCTGAGCAGTTGCACGCCTTCGCCATTGAGTCTCGACGTGTCTATGACCCTCGCATTTTCCAACACCTTCTGTTTGAAACGTATCCTTCCGAGCAAGCGCGACTGCTCGCGCTTGGCGGCATGGTATTCGAAATTCTCGCTGAGGTCTCCCTTGTCGCGTGCCTCGGCAATGGCCTCCCTCACTCGAGGCAGGTCCACGGTCTCCATTTGACGGAGTTCGGCCACGAGCTCGTCGTAGCCTTCTTGTGACATATATTCAAAACCCATGATTATGATTCTCTTTTAAATTCAATCTTCTTCGACTTTCAGTTTAATTGAGACTGAACATAGAAAGACGTATTTTGCGAGCTATGACAGGTGTCTTTGTCAAAACGCAAAATACGTCTTATTTGGGGCGTTTACACTCTACTTCATATCTTTGAAGCATTGAAACAAAAGGATGCTCAAGCTAGTCTGCATGTCTATTATATTCACATTTACAACGTGTTACCTGTAAAATAATGGGAGTACTATAGAAAATCTTACTTGTCGAGCAAGATGTTCATCATCTCCACGGCAGCTTTCGCCACAGAGGTGCCGGGTCCGAAGATGGCAGCCACGCCGGCCTTGTATAGGAAGTCGTAGTCCTGTGCTGGAATGACACCACCTGCAATCACCATAATGTCCTCACGACCCAGCTTGCGCAACTCTTCTATGAGTTGTGGAATCAAGGTCTTGTGTCCTGCAGCGAGAGACGATGCTCCCACGATGTGCACATCGTTCTCCACAGCCTCCCTGGCAGCCTCTGCCGGTGTCTGGAAGAGTGGTCCCATATCCACGTCGAAGCCACAGTCGGCATACCCCGTGGCCACCACCTTGGCTCCACGGTCGTGGCCATCCTGCCCCATCTTTGCTACGAAGATACGTGGGCGACGGCCTTCCTTCTTGGCAAACTCCTCTGTCAACTCGCAGGCTTTCTCAAAGTCGGAGTCGTTTTTGCTTTCTGATGAATACACGCCTGAAATAGTTCTGATTATTGCTTTGTAACGTCCCACGATTTCCTCGCAGGCATCGCTGATCTCACCCAAGGTGCATCTGAGTTGTGCTGCCTTGACAGCCAGGTCGAGCAAGTTGTCCTTGCTCTTGCGTCCCTCGTTGAAGTCGCGCACGCAAGCCGTGATGGCCTTGAGCGCTTCCTGGCATGCAGCCTCGTCGCGAGAGCCACGCACCTCTGCCAACGACTTTTCCTGCTGCTTGCGCACGGCGGTGTTGTCCACCTCGAGGATGTCGATGGGGTCTTCGTGGTCCAGACGATACTTGTTGGTGCCGACGATGGTCTGCACACCGGAGTCGATGCGAGCCTGTGTGCGGGCTGCAGCCTCCTCGATACGCATCTTGGGAAGTCCGGTCTCGATGGCCTTGGCCATGCCACCCAGTTTCTCAATCTCCTGGATGTGTTCCCATGCCTTGTGAACCAATTCGTTGGTGAGTGTCTCGACGTAGTAGGAACCCGCCCACGGGTCGATTTGCTTGCACACCTTGGTCTCGTTCTGAATGTAGATCTGGGTGTTGCGGGCAATGCGGGCAGAGAAGTCGGTAGGCAGTGCGATGGCCTCGTCAAGGGCGTTGGTGTGCAACGACTGTGTATGTCCAAGCACGGCAGCCATGGCCTCGATGCAGGTACGTCCCACATTATTAAATGGATCCTGCTCAGTGAGCGACCATCCCGATGTCTGGGAATGGGTGCGAAGTGCCAGCGACTTGGGATTCTTTGCGCCGAAGCTCTTCACTATCTTTGCCCAAAGGAGGCGTCCGGCACGCATCTTTGCAATCTCCATGAAGTGGTTCATGCCGATGGCCCAGAAGAACGACAATCGTGGTGCGAAAGCATCGACATCGATGCCGGCATTCACGCCGGTGCGGATGTAGTCCATGCCATCTGCCAAGGTGTAAGCCAACTCGATGTCGGCAGTGGCACCCGCCTCCTGCATGTGATAGCCGGAGATGGAGATGGAGTTGAACTTCGGCATCTTTTGAGAGGTGAACTCGAAGATGTCGGCGATGATCTTCATCGAGAATGCAGGAGGATAGATATAGGTGTTGCGGACCATGAACTCCTTGAGGATGTCGTTCTGGATGGTTCCCGCCATTTCCTCCAACTTAGCCCCTTGCTCCAATCCAGCCACGATGTAGAAAGCGAGGATGGGCAACACGGCTCCGTTCATCGTCATCGACACCGACATCTTGTTGAGGGGGATGCCAGAGAAGAGCACCTTCATGTTCTCCTCATTGCAGATGGAAACACCGGCTTTTCCCACATCGCCCACGACACGGGCGTTGTCGGGGTCGTAACCACGGTGAGTGGGGAGGTCGAAAGCCACAGACAAGCCCTTCTGTCCGGAAGCGAGGTTTCGGCGATAGAAAGCGTTTGACTCCTCTGCGGTGGAGAATCCTGCATATTGGCGGATGGTCCAAGGGCGGAAGGGATACATCATGGAATAGGGTCCACGAAGGTAAGGCGGTATGCCTGCAGCGAAGTCGAGATGCTCCATCCCTTCAAGGTCCTCCTTGGTATAAACTGGTTTCACCTCTATATGCTCAGGTGTCTTCCAATTGTAGTCAATGCCGTTGGCAGCCTGCCACTCAGCACCATTTTGCGGCTGAATGCCAGCATATATATCAATGTCTTTAAAATTCTTTCTCATGACTTTCGGCTATTTTAAATTCCCAACTTGGCATTATATTCCTTAAGCGTGTCAAGCACGTTGCAACGCACATGGACGAAGTTCTCGATTCCTGCGGCCTTGAGGTCCTCCATGCAGGCAGGAGCACCTGCCACCACGAACATGGCACGTCCGTCAAGATACTTGAATGCGGGGATGGCATACTCGGCATATTCGTCATCGCTGGAGCAAATCACCACGATGTCAGCACCTGCCTCGAGAGCGGCATCCACACCTTCTTCCACAGTCTTGAAGCCCAAATTGTCAATCACCTTGTAACCAGCACAGGCGAGGAAATTGCATGAGAACTGAGCCCGCGCCTGACGCATGGCCAGGTTGCCGATGGTGAGCATGAACGCCACTGGCACACGTGTGTTCTCCGTATGGATGCGCAAATCCTCGAAATCGGCGGCAAGCCTTGTCGAACTCACCGACTTGAACTCACCCTCTTCCTTTGCCGCACATCCGCAACATCCCTTGCGAGGCGTCTTCCCGTCGGACTTCTCTGTGAAGTTGGGGAATTGGTTGGTGCCAAGGATGAACTCCTTGCGCTTGGCAGCGTCGGCATGGCGCTTGTCGTTGGTGGCATTGATGACATCTTGAATCTTACCGGCCTTTGCAGCCTCGAGGAATCCGCCATCCTCCTCCACCTGCAGGAAGATTTTCCAAGCCTCCACGGCCAGGCTGTTGGTGAGATGCTCGATGTAATAGGAGCCGGCTCCCGGGTCGACGACCTGTCCGAAATGGCACTCTTCCTTGAGGAGGAGCTGCTGGTTGCGTGCGATACGCTCCGAGAAATCATTAGGTTGCTCATAAGGCAGGTCAAATGGTGTGACCACAAGCGAGTGGATGCCTCCAAGTGTGGCACTCATGGCCTCAGTCTGTGAACGCAGCAAATTGACATAACTGTCGAAGAGGGTTTGGTTGTATTCCGATGTGATGGCGTTGACAACCATCTTGCAAGCGCAGTCGCATTTCGGCTCATACTGCTTCACAATCTGAGCCCACAGCATACGTGCTGCACGGAACTTTGCCAGCTCCATGAAATAGTTCTCGCTCACACCCATATTGAACTTGACCTTCTTGGCGGCGAGGTCGATGTCGACACCTGCATCCGTGAGTTGCTGCAAGTATTCGTTGCCCCAAGCCAAGGCATAGCCCAATTCCTGTACGATGTATGCACCGGCATTGTTGAGTGCCACGGAGTTGACGGTGATGCACCTGAAATGAGGATAGTCCTTGAGCGCCTCCACGATTTTGGGAGCGTCCTCAAGCACTTTCAGGACGTTCTTTCCCTTGACCACCAGTTTCTCGATTGGGTCGAAATCGATGCTGCCCACGAGTTTCTCCTTGTCGTAGCCTTTCTCCTCGAAATAGGCCTTGAGAATGTTCACCAATTCCAAGGTGTGAGCCTTGCAAGTGCAGAAATTCACTTCAACGCACTCGCAGAGGATTCCGGAAAGCAAGGTGTCGACGAAAGCGGCGTCGACCTTGTCTCCTGGAATGCAGAATCCAAGCGAGTCGACGCCCTTGTTGAGGATGTCGAGCGCCTTTTCATTGGCCTTCTGCGCGTCATCGGCGAAGATGTCCTGCCTTACATACCATGTGTTGTCGTCCTTGTGGTTACCCCTGACAAATGGGAATTCGCCAGGGAGCGACTCGGGTGTCTTGAGTTTCAACACGTCTTCCCTGCGATAGAAAGGTTGGACGTTGAATCCCTCATTGGTTCTCCACACAAGTTTCTTGTTGAAATCAGCCCCTTTCAGGTCAACCTGGATCTTGTCGAGCCATTCTTGTGTTGTAGGAGCTTGAAACTCGGTGAAGAGTTTTTCCTTGTTGTTTGACATAGCGAAATGTTTAAAATATAAGTTTTACGAAAAATCAAGATGATGTTTCTATGAATAACATGCAAAGTTACTCTTTTTTCTTGAGTTGGAGAAAGGAATTTGGAAGAAAATGATGTTTTCATGCAAAAATTTGCATTTATGGCATATTATACGTACTTTTGCAGCCAATTTTAAAAAGAACAAGAGAATGAAATTGTTTCAAATACTCAAAAAGGTGTGTGCATTCATTGCCACACCTGTGAAAAAGGAATTAGTCTTCTTTTCCATCTTTTTCATCTTCATTTCAGCGACCCTTCTCACCAATCTTGTTCGTTCCATCTTCGAGGGCAGTTTTTTTGAAGACATCCACTTGATGGCCAAGGGTCTTTCATGGTCGGTTTTCATAGCATACCTTTTCACCTGCTTAGTGGCATTGACCAAAAGCCGCATCGTCAAATATTTGTCATATGCTTTTTTGATAACATTGTTTTCTGTCAACATATTTCTCAGGCTTACTTTCGGTCTTACTCTTTCCCCACTCATCATCTTGATGATTGGCGAGACCAATGCATCGGAGGCTTCTGAGTTTGCCAGTACATTTTTGCTTGGAAAAAGTGCATATATAACGTATTTTGTTGTAATATTGTTGATTGCATTGTTGTTTTTCGAGAAAAGGTTGAATGTTATTCTTCATCGTTTGCCTTGCAAAAAATACATTTCCTCCATAGGAGTCACACTGCTTTCAATCATGCTTCTAGGAGGTGCCATTCAGATAGGGAAATTAATAAAATTATACCAATGCGACTCCATCAACGATTTGGCAGAATGGAGCATTGAAAACAATCCATTGCTCATAGATTATGTGACTGGCAGCCTGTATGCCATCAAAGGGCCATTGGCAGCAGAAAAAGAGAATGAGAAAGCCATCATCTCTTGCAAGGAAGCCCAAAAGCAAAAGCACACGTTGGTCAACGACAGCATTCCCGGTGTGACCTTGGTTTACATCTTGGGGGAATCGTACATCAAGTACCACTCCAGCCTCTATGGCTACCCTCATAAGACCACCCCCGTATTTGAGAGGGAAATGGAACGAGGCAACTTGTTTGCATTCAACGATGTCGTAGCCTGTTCGAACGCCACGACAGTTGTGGCAAAAAACACATTCAGCCTCAACTGCATCGCCGATGGGGAAAAATGGTATGACAAGCCTTTCTTTCCCGTCATTTTCAAACAAGCCGGCTTCGACGTGTCCATGTATGACAACCAGGCAGACTTTGACTTGAATGCCGACTTCACGTTCTCACTCAATTCGTTCCTTTACAACAAGGAAATCATTCCATTGGCTTACGACTATCTGTGTCCCAACACATACAAATACGACGAGGAAATGATCGACGCATTTCTGAAAAGATTCAAGTCTGACGGAAAAAACGCCTTGGTCATCCTTCATCTCATGGGGCAACATATCCAGACCAAGGAACGCTACCCCCTCACTCCTGAAAACATTCATTTCACTCGTGACAGCATTCACCGCAACGAGCCGTATATGAACGATTACAAGCGTTTCCTCATCGCCAGTTACGACAACGCCACTTATTACAACGACCGGATCATAGGCAAGATTTTCGAGCGGTTGAAAGACGAGAACGCCGTGGTGGTGTATTTCGCCGACCATGGCGACGAGGTGTACGATTACCGCGACAGTGAAGGAAGGAATGACGGAGATGACTATGCCAGCATTCTGAAGTACCAATTCGATGTGCCTATGATCATCTGGTGTTCCGACTCTTACAAAGCTCTTCACCCAGAACTGGTGACAGCCATAGGCGATGCCACAGACAAGCCTTACCTCCCCGATGTCATCGGCCATTCCCTGTTCCGACTTGCAGGAATCCAAACGCCATATTACATAGAAGACCGCGACGTCACGAGTCCTCATTACAAACCAAGGAAGCGAATTGCTGTTTCGACAGCCAGAGAATACGACTACGATGCCATTGTCAAGAAAAAGAAAAAATAGGCACTTGATTCCTTCTTTGCATAAGATAGAAAAAGCATTTTTTAGACAAAAAATGATATCAAGTTCACTTTTTTTTCTTATCTTTGCACTCATAAAATGCCGTGATTGCCTTTAGGCAGGCAATTTTCGCATATGAAAGTAATGTCTAATTTGCACAACATCAACAAAATGGATAGAGTTTACCTTTGTCTTGCACATATGAGCGGCAACGAGATGAAATACATCAAAGAGGCGTTCGACACCAACTGGGTAGTCCCTCTTGGTCCAAATGTGGATGCTTTTGAGGCTGAATTGGAAAAATTTGCAGGAGAGGGAAAGAAAGTCGTGGCCCTTGCCTCCGGGACCGCCGCCGTGCATCTTGCCATGGTGGCATTGGGGATTGGTAAAGGTGACGAGGTGATCTGC
>CADADN010000083.1 GCA_902786665.1 uncultured Prevotellaceae bacterium
GTCATCATACTAATAGGCTTCACGATAAGTGATTGATATTGAATAGTTAATAAACAATAAATATTTTCCATTTATTTGGAAAGCAACATAGAAGAATAGTCTCAGGCAAGGGGGGGAGTAGGCGCACGAGCGTTTTGCTCACTGTCCACTTTAAAGTGGACTCTGTTATTTTAACTTGTCAAGTACAGAACTCAATTCCTCCACATTCCGGGGACAAGCGACAATTGTTCCTTTGGAATCGATGACAATCAACTCAGGATAAGAGCGGATGCCGTAGGCGGCGGCAGCGTCTCGCTGACTGGTGTCAGGATCCGGCATCAATTGAGGCCATGGCAGATGACGCAGCTCCACTTCCTCCCGCCATCCTTGCACTCCAAAATTGAAAGCCAGGGTGACGAATTCCACGCCACGTGAATGGTAAGTGTCGTACACCGTTTCCATTGACGGATGGATTCGGTAGCCATAACCGCCCAAGCCATGCCAGAAATGCAGGACGACATACCCCTTGCCGATATATTCGCTTAACTGATGCGGCCGGCCTTTCGTGTCTACCAATTCGAGATTGACGTAGTGCGTGCCAGGCTTGCGCTTCTCCAGTCCTTCCATATATTCACGCATCGGCGAAAGGAGGATGTGGTGCGAGAAGGCATAGTCGTCGTTGAGGTAGGGTTTCAGTTCCTCGTAACTCATTTCCGTATAGACCTGACTGAGTGCGAATGCGGAAAGGATGTTGTCACGGTTCTCGCGGACAGCCTTGAGAAGGCGCTCACCACGCTGACGGTTGATTTTCGCCTTTTTCATACTGTCACCCTCGTGGAGTTCATCCAGTCGTTCGCGCTCCACCAACTGCAGGAAATCATTGATTTTCTGACTTGCCTTGTCGCTTCTGACCGTCAGATTCTCCATATCCACATTGATGGGCTTGCCGTCGGTATAGAAGGAAACGGCATCTCGGTTGTCAAGATATATCTTACAAATCTCGTTCTTGGGCAATTTGCAGGTAAAGGAGAACTTGCCGCCGACCACAGGAAACGTCCCCATTAGCTCCAAAGTCACATCGCGCCTTACAGCAACCTCCTTCCCGCTCAATTGAGCAGAGCCAGAAATCTGGCACTCCACCATATCAGCCTCCACCAACTCGTTCATGAGCATGCTATTGTAGACGATTGTCTTCGACACCTGCGAAGTGGTGGTTTCCGAAGTTCCCGCCGATGCATGTGTGACGTCCGTTTCCCTGTCCCCTTCAAAGATTTCGCTCTTCTTGTAAATCAAGTAGCAGGAATAGGCCAGGATGCTCTTCAGGTTTTCGTTCTTTTCGTTATCGACCAACGGCTGGATGCAGCTCAGCAGGTCGTAGTACTGTTGCTGGGTCAGTTGGCCAGTGAATGCATTGCACGTCTTGTTGAGCACCACGCCAGCCGCCATCTGGCCTTGCGGAGTCTCGCGTTGGAATATCTCACAGGTGCGCTTCACCTTGGCCATGAACACATCGACAGTCATCTCATCGGGTGTGGTGCCATACTTGATTTGAGCGTCAAAAGCCATCCCTTCCGATTCCGGTGCCTTGGGCTTGTAGTGGGCGATGAAAGGCCTGTCGTCCAACTTATATCCGCTGATTTCATAAATCGTTCCATCCATCAGGAATACATTGCCGATGGTTTTGTCCGGGTCGATGGTCTGGTCCCACATCAGCAGCAAGGCATAGATTTTCCCGTCAGGCTCCTCAAAGGAGATGAGGCGGATGTTCTTGTTGAGGTCGAACGCCACCTGCTGAGTCATCGGATGGAGGTCGTCGATCTTGAATTGGAACTTGACCCCCGGCAGGGGTGAGTCGCCGTCGCTTGCATCATGGATGTAGATGGTCTTGGCATTGACGGTCTCTGTCCTGTATGCCCTCTCCAAGTCCATCATCCGAGGAGTGAACAGCGGCCCGTAAAAATCGTCAGGAGGCTCTTCTTCCATGGCAAATTGCTGGGCAAACTGATAAACATTGAATCCGTCTTTGGAGTAACTGAGTTTTTGCACATTATACTCCTTCGATTCCACAAAGGCATTCAGTTTTTCCTGCATGCTGCTGGTGTGGGAAGGTTGAGCGCTGCATGCAATTGCCATCATCACCGCCGCAATCGCAAAGATATGTCTATTTTTCATCTTGTCCTGTTTTTACGTTATACATATTGTCTGCCGTTTGGGGACGTCCATCCTCGTCGAGGGTGTGCAGGATGTAGCTGCTGACGATACGCTGCAGTCGCTCGTCGGCACTTATCACCTTGTTTATCCTCTCGATATAGAGGCTCTCATCCACTTGGGCCAATTCGCGTTCTATCTTGTCGATATAGTAATTCAGGCTATCGGTTGTTGAGACATTGGTTGCCGCCTTGGAAATTGTCGATGGCGCATGGGATTGCGGGCCGACATTATTGGCTTTCTCCCCACCATCCATCTCCTTGGCAATCATTGGTGCTTGCGCTCCCCCGTGGTCTTTCACAGGGTTGCCCTGCTGCTCCGTCGGCAGGCTTTGCCCTTGTTCGTCACCGCTTTGAGATTCCGGTTTGCCAGACAGCTCTTGTTTTTCCGTCTGCCGGGCCACCACATTCCCTTTCCCCGTATCCACATTGCCTCGAGTGAAGTGGAACGTCAGCAACAGCAGGATGCCGGCAGCAACGGCGCCGACGAGGGTGTAGAGCCATGCGCGGTGCCTCTTGGACATCGGCTCCGATTTTTGCTCCGGTTCTGTCTCTTGCTCTGGCTTCTGCTCTGGCTTCTGCTGACCGATGCGTTGCATCAGGCGGTCGGTGAAGTCCTCCGGCAGCGTCATCTTTTCGGGAGTCTCGTTCCTATGTTGCATGGCGAGACGAAGACCTCGGTCTTTTTTTGTCTCATTATTCTTCATTGTTTTCAAGGGTTTTGATGGTGATAGCCAGTCTTTTCCGTATCCATTGCAACCGCGAGCGTAGATAACTCTCCTCATGCTCCGTGATGCATGCGATTTCCCGAATCGGGCGGTCGTCAAAGTAATAGAGGCTGAGCAGCATCTGGTCGTCGGGCTTCAGCGTGTCGATGGCTCTTTCCATGAGTTCCACGCGGTCGGCGTTGGTGTCATCCAGCAGGGCGTCGGCTTCTTCATCCGGGATGTTGGCAAGCCAATCCTGTTCCACTTCGACGAAGGTGACAGCCCTGTGATGCTTTCGGTAATGCTTCAGTGCCGTGTGGTAGGCTATTCGCATGAGCCATGTCCTGAAACCGGCCAGTCGTGCATCGTAGCGGGCAAGGCTCCGGAAAGCTTCGAAGAGCGTGTCCTGCGCCGCCTCTTCCGCTTCTTCTTGCGAAGGAATCAAGCGTGCCACCATCCGTAGCACCTCATTGGCGTATCGCCCGGCAAGCAGACGGAACAGTTCTGTCTGTCCGTCGAGGATGCTGCGTATGAGCAGCGTCTCATCCTGCATGGCTTGTGATGTATGGCCTGTTCTTGTTTCCATTCGCTTGATGTCTTCCACTTATATATTACCACTTATCGAAAAAATATATAATCGAAGAACCATTTTTTATGTTTGATATTTCGTTTTTCAATCAAATACAAGATATTATTCGACATATGCGGTTGCAATTTTGTGAGCAAAATTACAAATTTCCTTTTAAAAAGCCCTCGACATAACCCAGAAAAGGTTGCCAAAGGCAGCCTGCATCAGTAGCGATGGCTACAAAGGAGAAATTTTTTATCCATATGGTTTAAGATATCGATTTTTTTATCTATATTTGCGAGGTCATTCGGAGTTTACGGCACCTGACTCGTGCGCCATCAAGGTCAATGAAATCTCCAGACAGACAAACCGCCAAACATACTAATGAAATACAGAAGCTAAAAGAAGTAGACATGTGGAACGAATACAAGCAATCACTTAAAAAAATGAGGCTGTTATCCATCATCGCCCTGCTATGCACCATGGCACAAGGGGCATGGGGGCAAACCGTGGCGACAGAGGAAGACTTGACAGCTGCCGTGAGCGGAGAGGCCCCATCAGCCAACATCACGTTGGAGACAGACATCACACTCGCCAACTGTCTGATGATTGCCCAGGACAAAATCATCACACTCGACCTGAACGGCCACACACTGAAGCGCTCGCTCAGTGACGCGGATGCCAACGGCCATGTCATAGAAGTGCTCAAAGGCGGCACGCTGACCGTCCGCGACGATGTTGGCGGCGGCAAACTCTCTGGCGGCCGCGCAAACAACGGCGGTGGCATCTGCAACTACGGCACCCTTTACTTCGAGGGAGGCATCGTCAGCGACTGCTTTGCCAGAGAAACCGGCGGCGGCATCAAGAACAATGCCGGCGCCACGCTCACCATGAGCGGTGGTGTCATCTTAGGATGCTACGGCGATGACTGCGGCGGTATCTACAATGCCTCCGGCGGCGTGCTCATCATCACCGGCGGCAGCATCAGCGGCAACACCAGCGGCCATGGTGGAGGCGGCGTGGTGAACTACGGCACTGCCACCATCAGCGGCGGAACCATCCACAACAACCACGCCACGACACGTGGCGGCGGCATCTGGAATGGCGGAACACTGACCCTCGCCGACGCCACCGTCACAGACAACCGCGCCGACATCGAGGGCGGCGGCATCCAGCTGCATGCCAATAGTACAGCCACACTCTCCAGCGGCATCATACGCAACAACACCTCTGCCGACGGCGGCGGCATCTATGTGGCCCAGTCGGCAACGGCAGACCTCACGACATGCAGCCTCACCGGCAACACCTCGACCGAGCACGGAGGCGGCGGCATCACCAACCATGGCACCATCAGCCTGCACGACGCCACCATCACGGGCAACGCCTGTCTGACCAACGGCGGCGGCATCTGGAATGGTGGAACGCTCAACATCGAGGGCAACATCACCGTGAATGCCAACAAGAGGACTGGTTCTGCCGACATCACTGCCAGCGGCACCACCACCAACATCTACCTCTACACCGACCGCATCGTCAACGTCGTTGGCAACCTCAACGATTCCCAAATCGGTGTGGGCAAACAAGGCAACACAGGCATCGTCAGCTCCAATCTGGAGGCCAACGGCAAGTTAGGCAACTTCTCAACCGACAATGTCGTCAAAGCCCGCCTCACTCTCGACGGCGACAAAGTAGTTCTTGCATCGTGGAGCGGCGCAGACGCCTGGACAGACACTGGCAACTACAGCGAAAGCTTCTCACATGTGGAACAATCGTGCATTTACATAGAAAGTGAAGAAGAGCTTGCTCTCATGGCCCGGAAAATCAATGCGGGAGAGAAACTTTTAGACTACACATTCTATCTGAACCGCGACCTCAACATGGGCACTCACCTTTGGATACCCATGGGCAGCTATGAACATCCAGCCTACGTGAGATTCAACGGTCAGGGACACATCATCTCAGGCATCCATGTCGACAGACCCTCCGAAGATTTCAACGGACTCTTCGGCTGTTTTCGTCGCGGCAACTTAGAAAGCATAGTTTTGATGAACAGCTATATCAACGGTCATGACTATACAGGCGGCATATTGGGGGTATTCCTTTATGATTATTCCAGTTTCACATTTGGCAACTTTGTAAGCGATGCCATTGTCAAGGGAGCGGATTATGTCGGAGGCATCGCGGGCGACCCTGTTGCCCTGAATATGTTCAACTGCCTCTATTTGGGCAACAGCGTCACCGGGTCATCCCACGTGGGTGCTCTCTTTGGCGACTACACAGACAATGCCTTTTCCAAAAACAATTACTACACAGAGGAGGGCGCTTATGTCAGCAACAAAGATGTGCGAGCCTACCCTCTGCGCATTGCCACGACGCCCGATGGCGTAACCATCAGCAACGTTTCGACAAACAAGGGGCTATCATTCGCCGGCACCAAATACGTACCCTCCGGCTCCGACCTCAGCCTCAAGGCTCAATATGACAAAGGCATCGACAAAATCATCAGCGACGTCACCGTGAACGGCACGGCCATAACGGACAATGGCGACGGGTCATACAGCGGCATTCTCCAATCCGACGCCTCCACTACCCAGTTCCTCATCGATTTCTCATTGACCGACACCGGCATCGCCGGAGAAGGCACAGAGGAAAGCCCCTACTTCATCACTACCGAAGAGCAATGGAACATTGTCGGAACCCTTTTACTAAAGGGAAACTCGTTCAGTGGCAAGTGCCTGCGACTGGCCAACGACATACAAACCAGCAACATGATAGGAACCCAAGGCCATCCCTTCAGGGGCATCTTCGATGGAGGCAATCACAAGCTGAAAATCAACTATACAGCCACGGAAGAATTCTGCGCCCCCTTCTACCATGTCAATGGAGCCACCATCAGGAACCTGCGCCTTGAAGGTAAAATTTATCCCGAATCCTGCTCATATGCCGCGAGCATCGTAGGACACTCTGAGGGCAACACCAGCCTGAAGGCATGCCGTAGCAGCGTCAGCCTCCAAGCCACTCCCAACACCAATGCAAGGATAGCAGGTCTCGCAGGACTGGTCAATGGCGGCAGCCTCACTATCGAGGGGTGTGTCTTCGAAGGCAACCTGCATGCCTTGGCTTCGCTTTTTCAAGATAACTCATTCCGCGCCAGCGGCTTTGTGGCCTTGGCGGGCAATGACATCCCTGTCACCATCACCAACAGCCTCTTTGCACCGAATCAATTGTACGGTGATGGCGCTAAAACCTTCGTCAACTATCAAGGCAACGGGACAAGAATCACCATCTCCAACAGCTATTACACCCGCAGTCTCGGTACTCCTCAGGGAAAACAGGGCTACCGTCACTCTGTGCCACCCGTCGACCTTGGCTCCGAGCTCACGACCTACGCCGGCAGCGGCATCACCGCCTACGAGAACGGCCTCAGCTTTAACGGCTATTACTACAACAACAACGCCGCCGGCAACAAGGTGACACTCTACGACCAGGCCGACAACAGCAAAACCATCCACCTGGTGGCAGGAAAGAAGACCGAAGTGAACATCAGCGGCCGCACCCTCTACAAAGACGGTTCATGGAACACGTTGTGCCTGCCGTTCAATCTCACGCTCAGCGGTTCGAACCTCGACGGCGACAATGTGCGACTGATGACACTTGGAGAGGCCTCGTTCAGCAATGGGACGCTGACCCTCACCTTCGTGAATGCAGATGAAATAGAGGCCGGCGTGCCCTATATCATCAAGTGGGACAACACGGGCAACCATATCGTGGATCCTGTGTTCACCGATGTGGTGTTTGACAACACATCGCCTGATGAAAAAGCAGTCACAAATGATGTCGTCTGTTTCAAGGGTATTTACTCGCCATTCAAGATAACAGGAGAAGACAACAAACTGCTCTACATGGGAGCCGACAACAAGTTGTATCATCCTTCCGCATCCATGAGCATCGGTGCCTTCCGCGCCTTCTTCGAATTGCAGGGCGACCTCATGAGCGGCGAAACAATGTCAACAGGAAGCATCAACGACTTCGTACTCAACTTCGGCGATGAGACGAATAGCATCGAGAGTCTTCAATCTTCTATTTTCATTCTTCCAACCGAAGGGTGGTTCTCGACGGATGGAAGGAGACTCAATGGCAAACCCACCCAGAAAGGCATCTACATCCATAATGGGCGCAAGGTTGTGATCAAGTAACTGAGTCCGCCATCTTGTGCCTTATCTCGTCACTTGACCAGGACCTTGCGGCCGTCGATGATGTTCAATCCATGTCGTGGAGCGTTCAACCGTTGTCCTTGCATGTTGTAGACATGGGGAGAGGGGGAGCCAGATGAGGCAGACACCATCTCATTGATGCCGGTGGGGTCGGCGTAGTCAATCGACTGAAGGGATGACGATGCCACCGCACCACCCACGGTGACGTGGAAGATGAAATTGGCATTGGCATAGGTACTGGCGTCCTTGCGGTAACGCAAGGTCTGCCTGATGGTGTATTGCGACCCTTCCGTGCACTTGCCAGGATACTGTCCGATGGTGAAGGAGAGTCCTGAGGGAGCGAACTCCGAGTAAATGCATCCATTGGGATAATTGATGACGTATCCCTGCGCATCAAACCAGTGGCCGTAGCCGTTGGCCGTGCTGCCCGTATTTGAGAGGGTGCCGTCGGGCTTTGCAGCATAGAAGACAATCTTGCCCACCTGCGGACCGCTTGAAGTCCAAGTCTGCATCTTCGAACTGATGGTCGAGGCATCCATCTGGAACGCCGTCCCCAGGGCGGCGGCAGCCTGGCCGGTGAGGGAGAACGTGCAGCCCGAATAGCCCTGGGTGTCGCGCGGGAACCTTACGTCGTAGTTGAAGGCGATATCGGCAATCTCACGACCATCGAGAGTCGGTGCGGCATAGACGGTGGCCCCCGAACCGATGTCGGTGCCTTCAAGACTGAAGCTGTAGGGCCACATGTCGTCATTGGCAATCGCCTCGTCCCACGCATGTTTCGCATAGCTCCTCAATGCCGGGGAAACCACAAGCCACAACCTACTCACCCCTTCCGGGACGACGAAAGAGTAGTCTTCCGTCACACCGTTGGTGGAGCCCTGGCAATAGACGCTGTCTTCCGAGAAATACTGTCGGGTGCCATCTTGCATCAACGCCACATACCCCATGCGGAAACCTCGTGCCGAACGGACGCCGCCGAAGCCATAACGCCGCTGGTTGGTGGCAAGCTTTTGATAGACGGAGTTGCCATTGAAGTACTCGCCGGGGTCTTCGTCGAGCAACGGGGCACCAACGGCCAACCCTGTCAAGTGGGTGGTCACCTGCGTGCCGGCGGCAGGCAATTTCAGAGGTATGACATTGAAGCCAGAGCCCTGCGGACAACTGGCCAGTGCCACCTGATAGCTATGGTCATCCTTCAACAAGCAGCGGTATTCGAAATTGCCGACCTGCGGGTTGCGGTAGGGTTTGCAAGCTTCGAAATCCCATGTGACACACCGGCAGGCATAGTCGAAATAGAGTTGATAGAGTTCGCGCACGGAGAGCCCTTTCAGTCTCATCAGTGCTTGGTTGAAGTCGGTGGCCTGGCCTTGTTGCTGGCCGGTCATGGGAGTGTTCCACACCTGTGCCACGGTGGTGATGTCGCCATAGTGCTCGCAGAGGTAGTAATGGAACCAATACGACTGATAGCGGTGCCACTCATGCGAGTAGGCATAGTTGTGGCTGTATCGGAAAACACCCATGCTCTCATTGAACATCAACTCCGGAAACGACTGGCAGGCCTGCCATTGGGCTGTCTGCTCCCAGATGGTCTGGCCGTTGCCACAAGCCAAGTGGAAGCCCGTGTTGTCGGTGTTGGAATCCCTGTGTCCGCTGTGCTCGGCATAACACATGTAGTGGAAGCTATGCCCCACCTCGTGTGCCACGGAAAATCCCACCGGCTTGCAGGTGGATGGGTTGAGCCACAGCGCAGAGACCTGGAAGTCGTAGCCTCCGCCATAGCAGGTCCACTCCGAAGTGTGGTTCATCAGCACCATCACCTTGTATCGGCTCAGGTTGGATGTCTCAGGATTGACGAATCCTAGTTGGTTGATTTCCAGGTCGAAGAACGACTCACATTGTTGGAGCAGGTAGGGAATGTCGACATAATAGAAATTACTCTTGGGCAATTCATGGGGTTTGGTGCCACCCCACCCTTTGTCCCAGAAGATGATTACGTTGTCCGACTCCACCGAACGGCTTTTCGACCAGGTGTATTTGTTGTCGGGGTCGTTCTCCTTGTAAAGCAGGGTGTCGCTGCCCTGGTAGCGCCACTCATTGGGGATGTAAACCGTCTTCTGTGCCAAGGCATGGGCGGCGAACAGGGTGAATTGAAGGAAAAAGAATGTCGCCAAGACGATGGAGCGCCGGCATCTGTGTACTTTTGTCTGCATTTCTTTCTTGATGTTTGGTTGATGTGATGGATGAAAGGATGGTTATGGGGGTGAGGGATGTCAATGGGATATCTTGAACATATATGGATATTGGAGATAGATGAATTGACCCGAGGTGCCGAGCTTCGTCTTGATTTCAATCACACCATTGGAGCCTTTAGAGCCCCAGATGACGGTGGCGGCGGCACCCTTGAGCACGTTGATGCTCTCGATGTCTTCAGGGTTGACGTTGAGGAGTTCTGTAAGCTTCACTTTCACTTCATTGGCGGAAGAGAAGTCGAAATTTTTGGTGTTGATTTCCCATATGTTGCCATCGACGATGATGAGGGGTCCGCTAGAGCCGTTGATACTCGACACACCACGCAAGCGCACGGAGGTGGCAGGAGTTTTCGCCTTCAAGTCGTCGTGGTGCCGGGGAGCTCCCATCACCACCAGGTAGAGATGCCTCAACCGCATATTTTTAGGGATGCGCAAAACGGGGTTGTTGACTGCGCCATAGATGCATTCATCATCGGGTGTGACCCCCACGAAGCCATAGCGCAGGTTGTCGCCTTTGACACGCACCTTGAACGTTTTGGCATTGAGGTCCACGCGGTCGTCCAGACGGATGGCATTGAAGCCATAGCCCTCGGGCAAGTTTTTGGGACCAAGCCATCCCCCACCCATGTCCTCCAACTCGGTGTCGAACGTACAGGCATAGGGACGTGTCTCACGCCGTGCATGCTTGAAATCGAAATTGACCAAATGCTGATAGCCTCGGAACATCTCGTCGCAGAATGCCTCCTGGCCAAGTCCGTACATACGCATGTAGGTCGTCGCCGGGTCTTCACCCAATCTGGCTTGGCGGAAAAGTTCGGCGATGCTCTTCCGTCCATGCAGGTCGCTCCACCACTGTATGACGTAAGGTGAATGATAGATGTTATCCATATGGAGGAAGGCCTTGTGGGTCTGTTTCCTGAAGGCATCGAGATGGTAGTACTCGTCGGTGACCCAGTCGGGGTTGACTTGCCAAAGCATCCACTGGCAAGTCATGTCGAAGAAGCCAGTGCTGCCCCAGATCATTCCTATGCTGTCGGCCACGATCTGGGACTGGAAGGAATGCCCCAGCTCATGGGCTATGACATTCATTTTCTCATCCTGTATGCGTATGGGAGTCACCCAAAGCGCGCCGATGAAATTGTCGTACACCCCACCATAGGCCGTGTCGTCAAGGGAATACTTGATCATGACCATCATTTTGTAGCGGTCGGCTTTGGACGGGCCTTTCACCCATCCCAGCGTGTCGCGGAAGAAATGGTAGAAATGCTGCGCCCGGTACCTGAGATTGTCCAACCGGAAAGCCATCGGATTGCCATCCAGTAGAGGCGGGTGGTTGAGGTCTTGCCCGAACCCCTTCTCCCACATGAAGATGAGGTCGGGGGTCTCTATGCTGCGCTGGAACGACCATTGCGAAGTGTCGCTTGCAAGGTCCATGCCCCGCAGTTCTTCCGGGACATACACTTTCTTCTGCGCCTGGACGCCATTCGTTGTGATGAGCACCATGGCGAAAACGAGGCAGAAAAATGGTCTTGACATCATATCGAAATTACAAGCTTGAATCATTCATCTATTATTATTTCCAATTGCAAAGCCCTGATTTAACGCGTGCTCGGCTCTGCCGCTTGGCTTTAGAATCATTTACACGAATTATCATGTAATTATCCCATCAATTATCATCAATGTTTGTGCGCATCAATTAATGATTAATTATACGTTAATTATATGTTTATGTATTTGTTTATGAAACATTTACGCTGTTTTGAATGGAAATTCGAGTGAAGAAAGGTTAAGGATGCTTTCCTGCAGCGACATCGTCGAGCGTCTGACCGTAATTGACTTTCCATTCCAGCACGCCGCCAGACTGCCCTTCCCTGAGTTTGGCCAGGATTTTCAATCCCTTGGTGCGTACAGGACGGAAATCCACACTGTTGTAACAATCGGTCGACACACCGTATGCCGTGTGGTCCTCCACCTCGCGCCATTGGCCATCGGCGGTCAGATAGTAGAGCGACCATGACTCAGGCACGCGGAAACTTCCATCGTAATGGTCGAGTTGCAGCCAATAGACTTGGACATTGGACACCTCGTATTCTTTGTCAAACTGATAGGAAATGGCCTCCTTGGTGCCACGTTTCAGCCACCAGTAGTGGTAGGGCTTGGAGATGTCGGCAGAATGGGTGGGCTCCCACTGGTCGTTCACGCCACCGGCCCAGGAGTCTGTGGGTGCCGTCTCAGGTGCATCGTTCTGTATGGGGCCACGGTTGGAGAACGTCTGCGCCGCCGTGGCGATGGTGGGCCGAGGGGTGGGCACAGCCTTCACGGGACTGTTGGCAATCCACACCTCCATCTGTTGCGGCCTGCGGTTGTTCCATGTGGAGTAAGGGATGGCCTTGAAGCGGGTGTCGGCGACCTCGCCATCGGGTTGGAGTGCCTTGGCGGCACCCTCCACGACCACCACGCCACCGAGAAGGTCTTTCTCGAAACGGGCTTCAAGCGGTGCACTGTCGAGGATGTATTTATTGAACACCTTGCCGTCGGCCTGGTCGGAGCCTTCCAGACAATAGACCACCGGACCGCGCTCGAGAGCCACCTTGTGACGATCGTCCACGGCATTGTCGTTGGCAACGATTCTCCTGACCTGCATCGGGAGGTTCAGTTCGATGACATCGCCTTTCTTCCAATTGCGTTGCAGGGTGATGTAGCCAGAGGTGGTTGCGGTGGAGACAGGAGTGCCGTTGACCGAGCAACCGACCGACGGGGCGGCGTCGATGTAGCCATAGAGATTGTTGTTCGTAGGACTGTCCTTGAGCCACGAGGGGACACGCAACTTGATGGCGTATTTGCCGCCACCCTTGGCGATGCGGATGCGTACGCGGCCGTCCCAGGGGTATTCCGTGGTCTGTTCCAGCTCCACACTGCCGATTTCAGCCTTTCCCTGTGCATAGAGATTGACGTAGATGTCCTTGCCTTGCTGCGCATAGATGTATCCCGGGACGGAAGCGATGAAGCGGGTGACGTTGCCGGGGCAGCAAGCGCAACCAAACCATCTCTGGCGCTCGTGTTCGCCGTCGCTTTCCAACGGATTGTCGTAGAAGAACTTGTCGCCGCTGAGCGAGACGCCGCTCAGCACGTTGTTGTAAAGGGCTCGCTCGCACACATCGACATATTTGCTGTCGCCGGTGGCGAGAAACATGCGGTAGTTCCAATAGACATTGGCAATGGCGGCGCAGGTCTCGCAATATGCCGTGTGGTTCCACAACTCATAGTTGGGTCCGAAGCCCTCACCCTGTGGACGGCTGCCGATGCCTCCAGTGATGAACAGTTTCTTCGACGACATGTTCTCCCATATGCGCTCCAGTGCTTTGAAATAGGATTGGTCGCCAGTGAGCGACGCCACGTCGGCGACGCCGCTGAAGAGATAGCCTGCGCGTACGGCATGTCCCACTATTTCGTCTTGCTGCAGGATGGGTTTGTGGTCCTGGGAGTATTCCGAGGGTTTGTGACCATCGGTGCAACGACCGGTCTCCTCGACGAAGTATTTCGCGCCCTCGAGGTATCTCTTGTCGCCAGTGACCTTATAGAGTTTGCAGAGAGCCATCTCGATGATGGGATGGCCGCCGGGACGATGGATTTGCCCTTCGTTAGGTCCGAACGTCTTACACACCAGGTCGGCATTCTTGATGGCCACGTTGAGGAAATTGCGCTTTCCTGTGGCACGGTAATGTGCTACGGCACTCTCTATCAAGTGGCCGGAATTGTATAACTCATGCGAGTTGATGCGCTCCCATCTGTGGGACCCCCACCATCCACTCAGGCGTGTGCATTTGTTGGTCACGCAGGTGGTGAGGTAGCCGTCGTCTTCCTGTGCCAGGCTGATGAGGTGGATGACGGAGTCGAGATACTGGTCGAGTTTCTTGTCATAGTGCACGGCAAGAGAATAGGATGCGCCCTCGATGATCTTGTAGGGGTCGGTGTCATCAAACGAGAAATCGCCTTGATGCTCCTTGACGGTGGTGGTCATGCGACCATTGTTCTGGGCGGCAAGGGCGAAATTGTCAAAACGTCCGTTCTTCTCACATTCACGAAAGGCGGAAGGGATGCTCACCGTTCGGTTGATTTCAATGCGTGGCGCCCAGAAGCCGTCGGCCAGGTGCACCCGGGCAAACGACACCTCTTGTATCTGCGGCTGGGCGAAGGTCGAAAGACTCATGGCAACAGCGGCAATGGTGGAAAGAAGTAGTTTGTTCATATTAGGTATTTGTGTGTTATTTGCATTCATCGATAACGACAGCTTGCTTTCGAATGCAAAAGTATACAATTTTTTAAATATATAATGAAACAATCGTCCAAGAAAACACAAAAATCATCCAAACCTACCACGAAAGGCATGAGGAAGGATTGACACGAAGGCTATTTGATGTTGATGGCGAACACGAAATAACCGAAAGAGCCGAAAATTGCGAAAACACTGGGGTTACCACGGCGGTGCGGCAAACGGTGCAACATTGCGGGCGGGCACAAGACCCGCCCCTACAACTTCTGGGGAACATTTTGCGTTTTTTTTGAATAAAAATTCGCTCGAAGGCGACCTCAACAAAGACGGCTATGTCAACATCGTGGACGTGACGATTCTGGTCAACCGTATCTTGATGGGAAATTAACCAAGACCTTTGGGTGCAGCCAATGAAAATGATGGGACGCAATAAGTGGCGTCCCATCATTTTTCATAATAGGAGGGGATAGGAAGTTTTAGGAGGGGGAAAGGAGATTTTTCATGAGGAGGGAACGAAAAAAAGGAAAAAAATGCAGCTGAGGGGCACACTTTATGCTTTTTTTCGTAAATTTGCACTTGAAAGGAGAATTGCTCCGTCGACAGACGATGCACCACATCCAAGGGAAAAGAAGAAACAACTATTATCAACTAACTTGTGGGAATAGAAACATCCCACCTTAAATTACTCAAATCCTATGAATTTCAGAAAAACACTCTTCGTCATCGCAGTCATGGCCCTCTATTGCGGAATGGCTGTGGCACGCACCGCCGCCACCCAGAAGGTGCATGCCGATTTCTCTAACGTGACGCTCGCCAGTGAGGCGCAGTGGGATTATGCCACCAACACCCTGTCATGGACACAGAGGTGGGGCAACCAGGTGCGGGGTCTCAACCTGCCCACCGGCGACCTTACAGGCTTTGAGAAAATCGGAGTGGAAAGTGCCGACTTGCAAGGCAGCAACTTCCGCCTGCTCATTTACAACGGTGATGCCAACACCACCATTTCCGTGACAGAGACCGGGGTGAAGGAATTCGTGTTGACCGACTACCTGTCGGAAGACCAGCTGAAGAATGTCACAGAAATCGTGCTCTCCGGAGGCAACCAGGAGGAGAGTGGCTCCGTCCGCATCCTCGACCTATGGCTTGAAACCTTCGACGACTCCGCACCAAAGAAGAAAGAGGCGGAATTGGCGTTCACCCCTTCCGTGGTGACCCTTTACGAGGGAGAGGTTTTCACAGCACCCGTCCTTAGCAATCCCTATTCGCTGCCAGTGACCTATTCCTCGACATGCTCGCCCGATGGCTTCGCTTCTGTCGATGCCGAGACCGGGGCGGTGACCCTCTCGCAAGGAAAGGGACGCGCCACCATCACAGCGTCTTTTGAAGGCAATGACGAAAACAAGGCAGGAAGTGCATCCTACACCGTCATCGTCCGTTCGGCAAACACTGGCGACCGTCCGTTGGTCTACGACGAGGAGAACACCAGCAGCGGCTTCGCAGAACCCGCCTATCCCACAAAAAGCCAACTCCCATTCATCGAACCCCTGACAGACCCGTTCATGTTCAGCGACGACTCCGGGCGGGCACTCGAATTCCAAGACTGGCAGCGCAGGCGAAGCGAAATAGGATACGAGCTGCAACACTACGAACTTGGAAAGAAACCCGAGGTCACCCCTGACCAAATCCAGGCATCGATGAACGGCAACACGCTCACGGTGAAGGTCACCGTCAACAACAAGTCCATCACCCTTACGTCGACCATCAACTATCCGTCTTCCGGCACGGCCCCCTTCCCCGTGGTCATCGGCATGGGAGGCAATGGCGGCAGTCTTGGTTCCGGTGTCTTCAACGGCCTAGGCTCCATTGCCCATATGGCCTTCACCTTCAGTCAGGTGGCTACTGACTCGCAAAACGGCGGCGACGGTTCCGGACCCTTCGACACCCTCTATCCCGAGTTGGCCAAGAACGGCACCGAAATCAAATGGGCTTGGGGCGTGAGCCGACTCATCGACGGACTGGTGCAACTGGGTCCGGCGGTGACACGAATCGACACCGAACACATCGGCGTCACCGGCTGCTCCTTCGCAGGGAAAATGGCCCTCTTCTGTGGTGCTTTCGACGAGCGTATCGCACTGACCATTCCTCAAGAGCCTGGCGGTGGCGGCATAGCATCCTGGCGTGTGAGCCACTGGCTACCCACCGATGTGGAGAAAATCAGCAACACCAACTACACTTGGTTCCTCAGCGACCTGCGCAACAATTTCAACGGCGACAATGTCAGCTACCTGCCTTACGACCACCACGAGCTGGCGGCCATGATCTGTCCGCGTGCACTGATCATGGTGGGCAATCCCGCCATGACATGGCTTGCCGACCCGTCGGGATACATAAGCATCAGGGCAGCCCGGAAGGTGTGGGAGCAATATGGCATCGAGGACCGTTGCGGCTTCACTTTCGCCAGCCATGGCGACCACTGCAACCTGCCGCAAGGCCAATATCCAGAAATACAAGCTTTCATCAAACGCTTCCTGCTCGGCCAAGAGGACGTGAACACCGACGTGCAGATTGCACCCGCCAACTTCCCCGACGACTATGACTACGAGCGCTGGATACAGTGGTGGGGCACTGACGCCGAGCCACCCATCTATCTGCCCCGCGTCGACGAGAACGAAATCAGCATATGGATGGAGGCCGAGTCGATGATTTCCGACCAAAACGGACAGAACCTACGTGTGGTGAGCGACACCGGCTGTTCCGGCGAGAAGTATGTGGAGACTGTATTGAACAACACCTCGCTCTCCGAAGACCACAAGAACTGGATGATAGGACAGTTCACCGTGGAGCAAGAAGGTGATTACAATTTGTTTGCACGTGTGAATCCAAACGGCAGCTATGACGACGACTCTTACTTTGTGGCCTTCGATGATGCCACACCAGTGATGGCCAACGGTTTTGCCGATGTCGGCAACGGATGGTCATGGGCCAACGTTGGCAGTTACTGCGGCGGACTGACGACCCACTTGGCTCCCGGGCCACACAAACTGGTGATTGTGGGACGTGAAGACGGGATGAAGATCGATGTGGTGAAAATCACAACATCGCGGGTCACACCCGACCCCAACGTATTGAATCCCACTTTGACCGGCGTCCATGTCGTGCGGCAGGATGTGGATGACAGTGCATCGGAGACATACAACCTTCAGGGGCAGCGTGTCAAGCGAGAATCCATCAAGAAAGGTGTGTATGTGGTCAAAGGCAAAAAGCACGTCGTCAGATAAGGAGGAGGCTCGATTTGATGGCGAAGTTAAAGAAATTATCGCTTCAATCGAAGTTATAGACAATGCTCCGCCCGATCATTGGTGCACACTTGTAGAGACGGGATTCTTCCCGTCTCCTTGGTTGTATGCCCCTGAAGTCGTAGGGGCGGGTCTTGTGCCCGTCCGAAAAACAAGATGTCGTTATTATCGATGCAGGTGGCTTGTAAGGCAATCGAGTAGGAGGTAAACACTAATCGTAGGTGTTTATCTCCTACTTTCGTGTTTACCGACCTCTCACACCACCGTACAAGCCGTTCGGCATACGGCGG
>CADADN010000084.1 GCA_902786665.1 uncultured Prevotellaceae bacterium
GGGTGAAAGGAGTACTTTACATAGTGTGAGAGTAGTGTTTGCAGGTTTTCCAAACCTGTCCGTATGCCGCCTACCTATGGAAACATGGGTGTGTCTAAGCGCCAAAAGGAGCGAAAACGGCGGTAAGGAATCGGTCAGAACTCAGCCGGTCCGACAAATTCATTTCTACCAATTCCTCTTTTCCTCCATCACCTGCATCAATTCTTCCCTCCCTTGATGAAAATCGATTTTAGTCTTCACTATTGTATGTCTTGTTAAACATCTGGCAATTTGTGAAGCTATTTCATTTTACAGACGATTTTCATCTGTGTCAGTTCATTGATCCAGCCAGTCTTTTTGTCCTTGAGGGATTCTAAAAAAGGAATGATGTCATCACCGTATGCCCTGTGCGAATAGAAATTGAGCTGTATGGCTTTCTTGCCATCGACGACCACGGGCTTGTAGTGATGGATGTCGGCCTCAACCACATCCGCCCCATCGCTCACCATGAAATCAATGATATACTCTCCATTGTTCTCATAGACGAGAAAATTGCAGCATTTGTCCGACTTCTTGCGTTCCTCAAGTTCACGAACCTTGGCATCAACGAAAAACTGAACGCTTAACGATTCAGAGAAGGACAGAGAGACACTCAACATTTGCTCATAATTGTCAAAAGTCTCCCCCTTGGGCAACCATTCCTGGAGATAATAAGCCTCAATGGGATGTTGACACCACTTCAGCTCAAACTTCTTGTCTTGAAATTTGAGCGTCTTTCCGACATGCAGATAATCAACCACTTTGTCTTGCGAAAAAGCCATCACGCATATCAGAGCCATAAGCAAGGATAAAACAATTTTCTTCATATCAATTTCTATTCTATATTCGTAAACGAGGCAAAGATACACTTTCGAACCGATATTCCATCATTTTTTGTCCTCTATGCACCATACCCTCGACATTTTTATGTAAAAAGTGAAATCTACGTACGAAATCCAGGAGTTTCACCTCGATGGCTCCATGGTCTATTTCAAGTCCGTCAAGAAATGAGATTGCTGCATCCAAGAAGGATAAATCAAACAGTCTTTTACTTTCTCCTTCTTAAACTTATTTTCTCCTTCTTTAACTTATTCGAACTGCAAATCTCTAAGGTGTCAACCCCTCTCAAATAACTTCCAGCCATAAGAAGTTCTGCAATATCTGTTGATGGACGGTTGTCATATTCTATCATTATGATTTTTCCTTGATTAGTCCATCTGCCTAAGCCAATATTACTATGAAGATCTTGATACATTATGAATTTACAAGTGCCATCCTCTTTCAATTCCAAATGATAATTGTATCCCATTCCTGATTTTCGGTATCCATCAGAACCTGTATATGTCCCCACAATGTTGCTTGCGACAAAATGAGATGAGCAACATGAGCAAGACAAAAGAATTGCTAACAAATATAATATCTTTTTCATCTTGGGGATAGTTGATGATTATTTACTTGTACTTTATTTCCTCTTATAGATTCCGTTTACATCGGTCGTGTAGTACAACATCTTTTTCTTGATTTTTAATATATTGCCGTAATAGTCAATATTTATAAACTGATGGTTTAACGGAACTGTCACATCAACAAAACGTGTGCTATCCTCCGCGTTGACTTGAAGCCCCATTGCATTTTTGAACTCAGCCAAAGACATATGCTCTGTTTCGAAAAATGGAATTATAGTCAACTCTACATCATCATGACGCTGTATCTTTTCTCCATCATTCTTTTCCTCTTCATCATAATGTGAGTATATGGTGTATTTTTCACCGTTGCTTTTTGCAGTCAGTTGATAACAACCATTCTCCATCCTTTGGATTTTCAGTATATGGAATATGGCGGTCTCCTGGGATTGAACAGACAAGTAACCAAACAATCCACAAAACAACAATATTGACAATTGCTTCATCATTTCGATTGTTGTATTTATTTCTTCAACACCATCTTGCGGGCATAGACTTCCCCCACCTTCTTTTCAAACTCATGGAACTCCTCCGCTGTGCCGGGGTATGTGCCATGCTGTATATGATAATCGTAAGTTATGGTGACCGTGTTGCCTTCCGTGGTCACAGAGGAAGAGAAATGGACAAAAGGCAACGACAGGGTCGTGCTCTCGGGAATGCTCTCCACGACGTAGCCTTCGGGGATGGTGAACACGATGGTCTCAACGTTTCGCGAGCCATGGGCGACGTACAGTTCGTTGGCGAGATGGCTGTCGGAGGCAGCCATGTAGTTCTTGTGCAGCAGGTTGGTGGGCACGAACATTCGTGAGCCGGTGATGCTGGCGTACTTCCGGCTATGGGCTTTCATTTGGTAGGTGAGGGATGGCACGCCGAAAGGCTGCACCTCGTCGTTGACGGCAATGGACTCAATCTCGGCCTGTGGCAGATGATAGATGGAGAACATCACCTTGCGTCGGTCGTTGTCGTCGAGCGAGGCAATGGGTCTCATCGCCCCATGGCGGTGGTAACGGTAGTCCTCATCGATGGTGATGTCGGCCGACCCGTCAGAAGAAAGGGCGACAAGTGCCTCCGTGATGTTGGCATTGAGGGAGTCGGGGTATTCGGGCAGGGTCACCAACTTTCCTCCACCAGGGGAAATCTCAAGGGCTTCGTGCCCGGAAATGTCGTCGTGCACATACCCCAGAGGCAACCGGGGGTTGGTGCACTCCACCCAAAGGGTGTCGGACGGCAGCGGCACTTCGAGTATCATGTGGTTCAGTTGTTGGAAATTGGGGAAGTCTGGCAACAGTTCCTTGTGCTGTGTGCTGATGCCCACGCAATGGCTCGGGATGCCCGCTTCGGCGAGAAGGGCCATCATGTAGTTGCTCAAAGCCTTGCAGTCGCCGTATCCCTGCCGCCACACCTCTGCCGCCGCCATGGGCTGATAGCCGCCTATGCCAAGTTGGATGCTCACATACCTTGTGCTCTCTCCGAGAAACTTGTATATGGCCGCCACCTTCTCCTTGTCGGAGGCGCATCCAGCTATAAGCTGCCGAACCTTCGCCTTCGCCTCTCCAGGCAACTCCCCACGGTCGGAGAAAAGAGAGTGTTCCCACGCTCCCAGGTCCTTCCATGACAGGAGACTGCCGGTGGTCTTGTAATAGGAGAACCGCGACGGTGCGAAATACACTTTCGGGGATACTTCGCTCAAGGGGAGTCCGTACTCCGACTTCTGAACCGCCTTGACGTTGTCGAACTGGAAATGCAGGCTGGTCTTGCCGTCACGGTTGGACTTCGCTGGCAAGAATGAAGAGTTGACCACCTTGTAACGCAAGGGATAGTCGGCGGGGTAGGTGATGTCGTATGTGGCTTTCCCCACCTCGGTGTTGTAACTGTCGAGGGGGGAGAAGACGGGGAAGGAGACGTTGTTGCGCTTGAAGTTGACTTTCAGGTCGCAGGTGACAACGACAGGGTAGGAGGGAGGTGTCACATCGAGGTATAGCATGTATCCATCGGCGGCAAGCCCCTCGGAGAATTCGGTGCGCAACAGGTCTTTCTGCTTGAACGTGCGGAGCAGGCGGCCCGAAGCATCCGTGAGCGTGAGTTGGAACTTGTCCAAGGACATGTCATTGTCCATGTAGATGGAGAAATCGGCGTGATGCGCTCCGTTGTTATTGTTGATGTGCACGGCACGGTGCCTGGAAAACGAGAATGCCCCTTCGCTGTAGATGTCCACGACATCGGCCTCCTCCTGGACCACGGCATCGACGCCCTGGCCAAACATTGGCGTCACCCATGCCGCCAATGACAGCAACGCCAGTACCAATGTCTTCTGCATCACACCCATCTCAACTCTTCTTTAGCACCACCATCTCATTGCATTTCTCCACCAAGGAGTCGTAGAACTGACGGAGGAAATCGTATTCCGCAGGCAGGAAGAGCGTCTTTCCGACCGTGAAACGGTATTGCACCACCAGTTTCCCCGCCTGCAAGACATAATTCACGCGCACGCTAAGCGACTTGTCTTCGGTGGTGATGTTGAACGGCTTGGGCATCTCCTCTATCTCGTAGCCGTCGGGCAGTTCCAGCGACGTGACCATGTTGAGCATATGCTTGTAGGGATATTCCACGGGAAGGGTGCGGGTGACAGCCTTGAAAGGCGACTCGCTCATCACGGGGATGACGAAAGGGTTGAGATAGATGTGTGAGCCGTCGGCTTCCACCTTCTTGGTGAAAGAGAACCTTTCGGTGGCATTGGGCAGGAAGGCCTCACGGTTGTCGATGGCATATTCGGTGATGGTGACTCCGTCGCGTTCCGCCAGCTTGTTGACATAGGACAGGCTGTCGTCAGCCTCACGGAACCCGCTTTTCAGCGATGCCGAGAGGTTGGCTTGCATCTGGCTGTTGCAGGTGCCTTTTATGGTGCCGTCGGCGTCAAGGGTGGCATCGACGACGACATTGGCTTTGGAGGCATTGAGGGACTGAAGGTTGAGCCAGTTGCCCGTGCCGTCGTCTGACAGCAGGAGTCCCTGCTCCGTGAGGAGTGACGGAGGGAGCACGTCGATGTATCCATCCTCCACGGAGGCGTCGATGAAATGCACGGTCTGCCCGTCGACGACCCCCACCACGAAGGTGTTGAGTTTGTTCAACGACGGGTGGGAAAGAGGCAGGCGGCCCTTCGTGCGGCGGCTCATCACCACGGGCCGGGCGTCGAGGCCAGCCTCGCGGTAGGCGCTCAGGAGGATGAAATTGAGGTCGGCATTGCTGCCTGAGCCGTCTTTGAGGGTCTTCGATGCCGACTCGGCGAAGAGCTTGTAGTTGCCGTTCCATTTCAACCTGCTCTTCAGGGCGGTGTAGATGCCGGCCATCTTCTTCACCACGTCGGTCTCTTTCTCCACCCCGCTGGAGGCCACGAGGTCCTTGATGGGGCAGGCACGCTTGATGCGGTTGCCGAAGTCTTCGTCGCCCATGAGGCGGCGCCCGATTTCCTCCCATGAGGTGGCGAAGTTCTCATAGAGCGCGCCGGGCACCTCCAGGCCGTTCAGTTCGGCTGTCACCTTCTTGCAATAGTCGAGAGGGCAGAAGACATAGGAGTCGGACTTCAACGCTGGCAGGTCGCGCCCGACGAACTCGTATCTCGTGCCGGTGCATACGAGAGGCTCTCCACTGGAATCCAAGAAGCGTATGCCTTCTTCCGAAACCTTGTTCTCGGTTCGCACCATGCCGGTCTCGTCGATGCTGAATTTGAAATACTCGGGAATGAGCAAGTCGTAACTGGTGTAGGCCACGGGAATCTCAGCCTGGGCCACCCAGGTGTCGATATAGAAATAGTAGCCGCTCTCTTTCTTGTACTGGTACTCCACGACGGTGCCCTCCTTCACCTGGGGGATGGAGAACTTGAGGACCATGTGGCTCTTGTCCACCCTCTCACGCGAAACGCTGCTGTTCTCCATCTTCGTCTTCACCATCTTGCCGTTCTCCATGTTGTAGGCAAAAGCCTTCAGCCCCGTGATGTCCTCTTTCATCGACTTTTCATTATCGTTGTTGACATAGGGGATTTCCACATCGGCGTATTCCTTGCCTTCGGGCTTGAGAATCTTGATGCGCGTCTTCACCTCGGTGTATACCTTGAATTTCCCGGTCAGGATGTCATACCAAGTACGTGTGCTCTGGTAGAGGACGACGGCCGGCGCCGACTCATCGGGGGCATAGGATGTCATGGTGAGTTCCTCGTCGGTGGGACTCCCGAATTTGACATTGGGGTTTTGCGCCATCAGGACAGGCGAACATGCCATGGCCAGAACGAGTAGAATTACGCTACTCCTCAACAAGTTTGTTTTCATAGATTGCCAGTTTGGTTGGATAATTGAAATGATGGGTCAAAAATAGGAAAAAGAATGATAAACTCCAAGAAAATGATTTCACATTTTACACAAAATCACAACGAGTTGGTTTTCAAGGGTATGCAAATCGGCCATCCCCTTGTGACAACGTCCCTTTATCTTCCCTTCAACTCCAAAAATTGAGCGAATGTGAAACTTGTGCACTTGATATTCATCTATCTCGCAATATATTTCTTTCCGTTCTTGATGAAGACACCCTTTGCTGCATGGTTCACTCGCTGGCCGTTCAGGTTATAGATGGGTTGGTCATCCATCGGCATCGCTTCATTCACCGTTTGCTTGATGCCGCTCGGGTCATTGTCTGTCAGGGCGACGATTCTCATGAATTCGTTCCATGGAGTGGTGCTCATATAGTCGTTGATGGAACTGGCAGGAACGTGAAGCGTGGCTCCTCCGATGGATGAATCAACAAAAACGCTGCCATCAGATGTATCGGGAACTTGTCCTGCATGGCAATAGACATTGTTCAGGCGGGTGCAATAGGCGAAGGCATAGGCTCCGATGCTTGAAACGGAACTTGGGATGACCACGGAGGTCAGGTCATAACAATATGCGAAAGTGTGGTCTCCGATGCTTGTCACGGAATTGGGAATTGTAACGGAGGGTAGTAGCATGCAACTTGAGAAAGCCCAACTTCCGATGTTCGTCACGGAGTTGGGGATGGTCACGGAGATGAGGTTGGCGCAACCACCGAAAGCGAATATTCCAATAGATGTCACCGAATTGGGGATGTCCACGGAGGTCAATCCACCACAAGCACCAAAAGCACCCTCACCTATTGTCGTCACCGAATTGGGGATGTCTATGGAGGTCAGTCCGCTACATTTGCGGAAAGCAAAGTCTCCGATGCTTGTCACGGAATTGGGGATGACCGTGCTTTTGCATCCGGCAACCAGCGTGTTGGTGCTTGTTTCGATGATGGCATTGCAATTGTCACGGGAATCATACTTCGTGTTTCCGCTTTCCACAACGACGGAGGTCAGGTTCCTACAACCTTCGATGGCAGAACTCGCAATGGCAGTCACGGAATTGGGGATGGTCACGGAAGCCAGGTTCTTGTAACCACAAAGACCTCTTGCTCCAATACTCGTCACGGTATATTCCACATCTTCGTAGAGGATTTTTTCAGGGATGTTTGCAGCATTTGACAGATAAGTGCCGTTTTCCCAAACAATGGTCTTCTCTTGCTCATCCTCGGAACCATCACCCGCAACAGTTTCCTTGAAGTAAATATCCATCACATAATATCCACCACCTGTAAAGAGCATGTGCCGGGAGTCCATGACATCCAAAATCGGTTCACCTGCGAAGTTCACGGTGAGAGTCCATGTGCCGTCGCCGTTGTCTGCAAGCAGTTGATTGCCGGGTTGTATGGAATTTCCTGTATAAGTGCAACTCCACCAGCCATCGTTGAGGTAGATCATGGGATAATCACCCTTGATTGTCACATAAAACGTATCTGTTTTCAGCCTCTCCCAAACATCCTGGGGAAAAGCATAGCACTCTTCGCCTGAAGAATTACTTTCTGGCGCGAAGCGATAGTCGAAACTCCACATTATCTCTCCGAGATTATAATGCAGATACGACACTTCGGCCACCTGCTCATTGGGATTCAGGTTGTAGCATATGCCGTCTATTTCGACATCGTAGGCACTGGCCAAAAGTGGGAAGGCCAGCAATAATGCTGATAACAAATACTTTTTCATACAGTTTGCTGTTTATGTTGTTACTTTTTATTTGTCGATTCTGGGTAATACTTGATGCTATGATAGTCACTTCATTGATTGTCTCCTTTTCTGTTCTATACTACTTGATAAGCCATGCCACAGTCAGGATAACACAGCCTTTCTCGTCCAGTCCGTTATAGTTGCTGCTTGCCTTTTTCCACAAGGCGTTGATGCGTATGTGGTTGATGTCAACACCTGCTCCGAGGTATATGCCACACCTCAATTCATTGTCGAAGACCAAGTCGCCCGTAGTCGGCCGTATCTCCTCGCCATATTTGTACATAAAAGTTACATTCTTCTCCTTCATTCCTGAATTCCAGGCCAGATGCAGTCCGCCTTTGATGTAGGGCTTGATGCGGTTGTTGTGAGTGAAAGCATAACACACACCGAAACGGGCGGCTAGTTCGTTGGTGTACATTTTCGGGTTTCCACCCTCCAGCATCACCTTGGAAGCCTCATAGCGGTGGGGCGTATAACTGAGTTCCAACTGAGCTATGAAAAATTTGCTGAAGCGTGGGAACATGAAGTCGGCGCCGGCTATGAATGTCGGCGCAAATCCGCTGTATGTATTTCCCGAATACGACGTGGCATGCTTGACATTGTAGTCAGGTGCGGCGTATGAGGCGTAGTTGATGCCTGCTCCCACGTAGAACCTGCGTGAAACAGCGGACGCTTTCTTCTTGTCGTACTTGAAAACGATGCAATCACCCTGACTCGTACAATATTGTTCGTCGTATCGCCTCACCAGTTCCGTCAGGTCGTTGCTTGTAAAGTCCATCTTCCACAGGCGGTTTGCAATCGTGTTGTCGTGATACATCAGGGCATTGATGTCCTGCACGACCTGCCGCCTGTCCTGCAACTTGCTGTTGTAGGCGTTCAGGTCGTTGTTCAACTTGTCGTCACAAATGACGACCTCCTTGCCTTGGTCGTCCACGAAGCCGAAATAATTGCGGTCGTCATGGTAATAACGGTATAGGCTCACGCCGCCTTGAAGGAGGTACTCGGCAAAGAGCAGCTCCGGCTTCTCACCGTCGTTGAACATCCGGCTGACGTAATAGATGCCGTCGCCAGCCAGGCGGTAGCCTTTGATGTCGGTAGGCGACAGCGACTTGTACCCTTTCTCCCCATCTTTTTGGAAAAGACATGCCTTGGCGTTTCGTGCATCCGTCAGGTAGTCGATGATGCCATAAATGGTGTCATTGTCGTTGGTGACAACGTATCCCTTCTGGGGATTCACCTGGGCTGTCAGTTGCATGGGCATCACGGCCAGCAACAGCATAAGGAGGACAATCTCTTTTTTCATGTCATTTTAATTGATGGTATTGATAATGCTTAATTACAAAAGTCTGTTGTTGCATACTAATATAGGGTTGGGGATTTCACACACTACTAGATGAGGATGAGTCAGTTAAGGAAAACGTATCAAAATCTCCGTCCCCGTGATACATGTTTTCCAAGCTAACACATCCGCTGAAAGCCAACGCCCCAATGGTTTGCAAGCGGTCAGGAAAAGTGATGGATTTTAAAGATGAACATCCCATGAAAGAACGACTTCCGATGAGTGTTAATGAGCAAGGTAACACAATTTCTTCGAGGTTAGAGCAATTCTGGAACATTCCCACACCAAGTTTGCTGACCTCTCCAGGTATTTTCACATCTCTCAAATTTGAACATCCGCTGAACAATTCCATTTCATATTCCCCATCAACAATTGGAATGTCTACTGTAGCTAAACTAGTACAACCGAAGAAAGCTTTATCGGATATTTTAGAGATGTGTTCGGGAAAGATAACTGACTCCAAATTACGACATCCATAGAATGCATTTTTGCCAATTTGCATTTTCTCGCTTGCTATTGAAATGGAATGCAGACCTCGAAAATTGACGAAAGCGTTGTTTTTAATGGATTTGATGCTATCTGGGAAATACAGGTCTGTGGTCTTAACTCCATCAACATACAGATTTGAAGCGTATTGCAAAGGATTGTAGAACTGGAACATAGGGTCTGCATCAGGTTCCACATACGAGGGAAAGAAAACAATTTCGCACCAAGACTTTAGATTCTCAATATAGACGTTTCCCAAAGAGTCGCAATGGTAAAATGCTGTTGTTGCAATAGAGTCGACCGAAGACGGAATATACACGGTTTTAAGACCACATTTTTCGAATGCTAGAAAATCTATGTATTTGATAGTGGAGGGCAATGATACAGATTTGATACCTTTAGCATTGCAGAAAGCACTTCCACCAATGCCTGTTACCGTATATGACGCATCATCGTATGTAATGGTAGATGGAATCACGACATCTCCCTGAATATACGAATAATTCTCGTTTTCTTGATTCCAATAATTGAATGACATCTTCACTTCTGCAGTCATATTTTCATTGTCAAGAGAATACCAAAGATCTCCTACGTTCACTTTTTGCGAAAATGATGTTGCAAATGATAAAAGCGATAATAACAAGGCTGAAAATATCTTTTTCATCGTCGTAAGGAATTAGTTGATTTATCAGTTATGAGTTTTGGCAAAATTAGTGTTTTGTTTTGAGAAAAGCAAGTCAAACCATGATTATTTCCTATCATGACTAACCAGGTCGCAGTATTTCGCTTGTTTCGTGTTCGTCTTCAAACCGACAGCCTCTACAAACTGTACGTCAGTCCCACTGAGAATCCGAATTTGCGACCACCGAAGGGGTTGCCGAACTCCTTGGAGCGTGACACGTCGAACAGTCCTTTCTGCGCCCCAGCGTAAAGCCCCCAGTGCTCACTGAAGTTGTACCTCATGCCGGCTGCCACTCCTCCGCTCTGCCATCCGATTTGGATGCCGGTGTGGAGGTCGAGCCTGTCGGGGAGGTTCAACAGTTCGTCCCAGTGGAAATAGACCGCAGCTCCCACGTCCCAACATCTAAGTTTGCTCTCCGCATCCTTGCCGAAAACCGTCCTGACGAAGCCGCCATAGGAGAAATAGTCGCTCAAGCCGTCGAGCAATTCCATCTCCATGCCGGAAGCTCCCTCCAGGTTGAGGTAACCTACGTGGATTTTCTGGTCCATGTCGCCGTCGAATGCCTGTGCGGCAACCCTTTGGGGAGCTATCGCTGCCAAAAGCAGCAAGCCCCCGAACATATGTTTGAATAATCGTCCCATGGTCATTCTATCGTGTATTTGTTGATGAATATCACTTTCCTTCGCTCGCCCGTCGCATTGTTCTTCACGATCTGCGTGCCATGCACCAGGAAGTTGTCGCCGTGCCAGTAGGCCGTCTCCGTGTCCTTGGCCTTCTTCACGTCCTCGTCCTCGTCGCCGGTCTCCATTACCTCCTTCTGCTTGTCCTGCACCACCGTGCCGTCTGTGTCGCTGAACAGCTTCGAAACGAGCAGCCGCCTGTCGGGATAGAGGGCGTTGACGTTTTTCCCGTCGAATCCCGCCGCCAAGAAATGAATCACCCTCATGGGTTTGAACGTGGGGTCCATTGGGAAGCAGTTGTCCCACAAGAGGTTCCCGTCGGCATCGAACTTCACCAAGACGGCGTGGGTGTACTTGTACCCGTCGAACACCGTCACGGTGGAGAAGCCGGTGCTGGTGGTGATGTAGGTGGGGAAGTAGGCCTCGCCGACATAGTAGTACGCGCCACCGTGCTCCATCAACCCATGGGAGGTGACCAACTTGTTGACCACGAGTTCCTTCCCCTTCCTCTCGGCCCTTTCCTTCCTGCGCTCCACTTTTTTCTGGCCTTTGCTGCTCATGTATTCGGTGAAATGCTGCAGGTCGAGGAAGTTGTAGAAACGGATGAAGGCGAGCCTGTCACCGTCGATTCGGCCGAAGTAGATGCCCTGGTCGTAAGTTTTCTTCTTGTGGTTGGTGAAGGTGCCGGTGACAAGGAGGCTGCCGTCCTTTTCCGAGAAGGAAGCCGTCAACAGCCTTTGCGTGATGTCCGGCGTAAGGTTGACGCACGACTTCCGCACACCCTGCCTGTCGAACCTCACCAGATGTGTGCCTTTCTTCGTGCGGACGAGGGAGAGCACTTCGTCACCCACCACCATGGTCCTCAGGACGTAGCATTCCTTCCTCCTGCCGCCACTGATGCCGGGGTCGAGCACTTGTCCCTCGCCGGTGGAGAGGTCCACCATTCCGATGTAGCCGAAATAGCGCTTCACTGAGTTGAAGGCCATGATGCCGTTGCCGGCCGACAATATGCCCATACTGGCATTCTCGGGGTATTTCCCATTCACCACGCCCATCTCTCGGGTGGAGGGTATGTAGGTTACGATGGCGATGTCGTCTCCGATGACCTTCCGCGGCCCCAACAGCACGCGACCCATCTCCCGAAGGACGACGAGGCAGCGGCCATCGTCGTACAGGTATTCATCAAAGTCCATGCTTCTGTCCAACTGTGTGGAATCGCTTTTCACCAGCAGAAGGTCGGTGTCGTAATGCGACAACCTCAGCGTACGCCTGCCATCGGAAGACTTGTCGGAAATCGTGGCCATCAGCATGCCTTCCTCGCCCATGGGGATGACGAGGTAATTGCGCACGTCCTCCTTCCACGGAAGTTCCACGCGAGCCATCATCTGTGCATGGGCTGCAAGGCATTCCTGCAGAGCAAGCACCAATATCAACATCAGTCTTCTCATAGTCTATGTGTTTGAGGTGTCTTAGTTTTGTTGACAAAAATAAGAAAAATACATTATGTTCCAAATAAATTGATTACACATTTTCATCCTATTTCAAGTGGCTATGGCATAACGTGTTGATTCCGACTATTCCATATGTTTCTGAGCGGTGAAACTTTTTGCGCCAGGTGCATATTGCGGCACAGCCATCCACTCGTTGTTGAAAATATACTTCCCGTCCTTCATACATGTAATCACAGAAATGTCTTTGCCAAAATTTGTTTCGCCGTAGGGGAGGAAGCGGAATTCAAAGGCGAATGGGTTGGTCAAGAAATCGCCTACCCCATCAATCCAAGAGCTGGAATCGTTGATGTAATCCACTTCACCGTCTTCGGTAAATTTGTAAACATGATATTCCAATTGGCCAGGCAGGAAATCATCACGATGAGCGCCCTTGGATCTGGCAAAACGATAATCATCGTAGTTGAGCGTTATCATCTCGTTGGGACGGCTGAAGTCATAGAGCAACTTTTCTTCCGTTGTCCCTTCCTCCATGATGAACACCCGGTAGGCTTCTTCCCTGACAGCGCAGTAATAGTGCTGTTCATTGTCTCCGTAATATTCCTCGAACTGACAGTACACCTTTTTATAATCCTTGCCATTCACCAGCGTGTCGCCACACATGGTGAAGATGCAGTCTATGCCCTCTCCTCCTGGATCCTCCGGCGTTGACGGGAAATTGGCGTATGGATGCCAATACCCACAGTACCATGTCTTGCCTTCTTCTACAAAAGGCACATAGGCTGGCCTTTCCATGTCCTTGACATCGAGGATGAGACCCACTATTTCCGACACGTCGGTGATGGTGATATTACCATCGCCGTTGACATCGGCATTGGTGACAATGAAGCCTGTTGGGGGCTCCCCCAGGACATAGGGCACCATCATGGTCACGTCGGCGATGGTGACGGCTCCGTCGCCGTTCACGTCGCCCAGAATGGAAGAGACTTCCTTCATCCCCTCCTTGGTGAAATCCGAGGCACGGAATACATTGCCATCCTTGTCATAACAGGCAGTGAAAACCTCGTAGTCGCAGTAACAATCAGGTTCCGCGGGAAAAGCGGATGGGTAATTCCTCATTCCACTGCCCCGGTAGCCGACACCTTCGACACCTATCGCCAATATCCAACCATATGCGTCGTAATAGGTGTGGCGTCGATATATCAGCCCATTCACCTCCACCAGGTCTATCGAATCCTTGATGGAAGAAAGGATTTCCATATCGTGCTCATCCAAATCGACATCATAGGGATCGTATAGTCCGTCATACTCAAAGTCCGCCACGATGATGTCCCTTTCATCTTCAGGAAGGACTTGTGGGGAGTGTTTGTATACTTTCAACCCTTCCTCACGATAGGCGGCATAATAAGTGGGACGGCCATCCACCTCCCTGTACATCTTGTGATAGCCGATGCCGTTGGTGACAGTATCCCCGGAAAGGAAATAGCGAACGGTGTATATCGTCTCTTTCACTCCCGATTCGGAATCATCCATTTCCTCTTCATCCACCTCATCAAAGTGATGGTATTCATACTCCCAGGTCTTCATATCCTCAAGCATGGGACGATAATCATCAACTTGTGCAAAAGTCAGGTTCAGAAAGAACAATGAAAAAATAAGGAGGGTAGTCCTTCTTTTCCGTATTTCCTTTTGGATTGTTGATATCTCTTTCATTATTGTAAGTATTTTAGGTTTCTGTCGATTCGTTATTTGACAACCATCTTCTTGCCGTTGACGATGTAGATGCCGGGAGGAAGGTTACCTGCTTGTTCCATGTTATCTGCAACTTTCATACCGTAGAGGCTATAAATGGCTTGGCTGGATTTGTCTGAAGATATTACAGAAAGATTGATGTTTGTGGTTGTGCTTATGACCGGGCGAACCGTGTGACCAATGCAGCGGTCGTCTTGGCTAATATGGTTCGCTTTGCCATAAGAAAATAGGACATAAGCGTAGCGCAAACCCGACGGAAACAATGTGGAAGACCAGTATTGACAGAAGTTGCCGTAGTGGTGGGATTCATCCTCACGGTAGCCCGCAAAAGGCAAGAATATAGTGCCACCATTAGGACCAGTGTAAATTCCACCGCTGACACCATTCACTGAACTACTGATACAGGAGCAGTTGTTGAGCAGTTCACAGAATTGGTCTAAAGAAGGCATCACCCAACTGCCTCCCCATTTCACATGGGCTACATCGTATTGTGTTCCAGCGATGTCGCTGCCAAGGTCGAGGCAGGTTTCCCAACCGCCATCGCAATAGATATATGTATTCCAGTTGTAATAGTTTTTGTCTTCCGTTTCTCCCCAAGTGTAATATCCGCCATAGGCTTCGGGGTTGTCTGCTCCCACATTGCAGCAAGCCCACTTCGTGCCGGAGGGCAATCCGAGGTCAATGGCATGTGGGTGGTTGTCATCGGGGCAGGACAAGACAATATCATCCTGTGCCATGGATGTCGCGAACGTCATGAGCGACAACATTATCATAAGTTTTCCTTTCATGGTCTTTGGGTTTAAGTGTGTCTTTATTTTGTTGTCAAAATTATGAAATATATCGTTTAGTTCCAAATAAATTGATTACACATTTTTACACAAAATCACAAGTGACTGTATCCTAATGACATACAAATATCAAGATGATGTAAAGTTGATGATCATCTCATTGAAATCCTTAGCTCCCTTGTCGGCGTTGAACATCTTCTTGTTCAGCCTTGCACGTAGGTTGCTGATGTTCTTGGGTGTCAGGTTCATCAGGATGGCTATCATCTTTTTACCACCTTCATTCAACATTGATTTACAAAGACACGCTATTGGAATTTATAGCCCAAGGTAAACGATAACACACGGTTGTATGCTGAGCCGGAATGGCTATTCTGGAAGAAATGCTTTTCCGAACGAATATTTGTGATACCGAAGGAATACCTGAGGTCCGCAACTACATTTTTGAATTCATAGCTCACACCTACTGGTATGGAAAGAGAGAATGATTTAACGTTGGGCTTTTCAAAAGTAGTTTCTTTATATGATGGTAAGTCATACTCTATCGTAACGTCACCCTTGGCCTTTTTGCCAACAGCAAATTCCGGTTGAATGCCAGTTTTCAAGGCAAGACCTTTCCACACATAGATATTGGCAAGGATAGACACCGTAATGCAGTCGAGGTTGACCTTCAAATTATCAACATTCACTTTAATGCCCTCGTGGGAAGTGAAGCCCTCCCCCTTGTAATTCGCTCCTTCTTGTGCATAGAATACACCCAATGAAAGGCCGAACATATCGGTAATATGATACTCTCCCTCTGCGCCAATTACAAGACCTACTTTATTGTTATGATCGAAATAATCTTCTCCCACTCTTTTGTCGAAATATTGCTCAGGAGGTACAAAAGTAGGTGGGATGATTCTGCATACCATGCTTGCAGCTATGCTGTTGCCAGTATATTCACTTACGGTTGACCATTCCACTTATTCGACAGAACAATTATTTGTCGATGAAATCCTACATGGCACAAATCATCATCGCCAAACACTTGACGAATTTAGTTATGTCATCCAAAGTTGGTCTGAGTCCTTCCATACGAAGCAGTTTTTTATGTTGGAGATGTCATAATAGATAACGTTCAATGGCATGGGGTTATTATGTTTCATCCTACAATATATACAGTGGTTTATGATTCTCCTTTTGCAACCATTACGAATACAAAGACCCCGTAAAGGAAAAAGCAACCTTTAGCGTTAAGAAATGCCAACAAAAACGGGCTCATATCATTTTATTTCCTATATTTGCGGATGAATGTGTTTGCATACTAAATGAAATACGAAAAAGCGTATGGTCAAGATAAGACGATTGCTCTATTTGACAGTGGTGGCAAGTTTCGTAGCCATGATGTTGGCCTCCTGCGAAGTGGGCATTAAGAATGACGGCAGGCAAGTGACCTCTCATACCCAAATCTCTCTGACGGACTCCGTAGATAAACCGGATGAAAGAGATATACATATATCTATTATTGAACACTATGCCAATTTCCCAGGAGGACATAATGAGTTGATTTCATGGCTTTCTAACCTGAATATTTCATACTAAAATAAAAAATGTGAGGTTTTTTAACGCTAATCCTTTGGTAATCAGAGGAAAAAAGTGTTACTTTTGTAGTACAAAATCCAAAAGAAACCTCACATGCGCAAAATTAGTCATTTTCCAGTTAGCAACCAAGAAAATTCAGAGAAATTTCACTTCTCCGCGGCAAATAATTT
>CADADN010000085.1:0-2929 GCA_902786665.1 uncultured Prevotellaceae bacterium
GATAAAGACTGCAATAGAGAATCGTCAGAATCTCATAGTAGAAGGTGGCTATATCCCTTTCAATTGGAGGAAAAGCTTCGATGAACTTTATTTGGGTTCTATCCGCTTTATTTGTCTCGCCTTCTCAGATGAATTCATTGACACTCACTTCGATGAAATAAGAGAGCATCGTTCTGATATCGAGGCTCGGCAAGATGACGGCAATTGCACCATAGTGAGTCTGAAGGATGACAATAAGAGGTACATCGATGGTTTTAAGACTGCAGGAGAAAAGGTCTTTTTAATAAAAACTGACTATGAACAAATGATACAGTCTATTTTAGACTTATAAATTTAATTCAATCATGGAATACATTAAAGTAACGAAAGACAATTTGGAGAAAGAGCATATTTGCTGCGCAATCTCCAACAATAAAGATGTTCAGGTTTCTTCCAAGAAAACATGGCTTTCAGAACGGTTTGATGATGGACTTGTGTTTTTGAAGAGTGTTGAACGCGGGAAATGCTTCATCGAGTACATTCCTGCAGAAAATGCGTGGAACCCTATATTAGCTAAAGGTTATATGTATATCGATTGTCTTTGGGTGTCGGGCTCCTTCAAGGGTCACGGCTATTCCAACGACTTGCTTGATGAATGTATCCGTGACAGCAAGGAAAAAGGAAGGATTGGGCTATGCATCCTTTCAACGGCAAAGAAGAAGCCGTTCCTGGCCGACCCGAAATTCCTCAAACACAAAGGATTCTTAGTCTGTGATGAAGCGGACAACGGCATCCAGCTTTGGTATCTTCCATTTTCGGCAGATGCCAAAATCCCTTGTTTCAAGGAATGTGCAAAGCATCCTCATATTGAAGAGAGTGGCTATGTCCTATACTATACAAGCCAATGTCCTTTCAACGGGAAGTATGTACCTATCCTTGAAACCATCGCTGCGGAAAAGGGTATTCCGTTCATGACCATCCATCTGCAGAACAAGGAGGAGGCGCAAAACGCTCCGACGCCCATTACCACCTATGCTGTTTTCCACGATGGCGAGTATGTCACAAACGAACAGATGAACGACAAGAGATTCTTGAAGATGATTGGCAAATAAAGTAAATTTCGACAAACCGAATCATTTCCTGTAGATTTTTTATGGTTTTTTGCGAACGAAGTTGTCTAACGGGTGTAGATTCGAATAAAAATGGATAAAAAGGAACAAGTATTCACCCAATTGGTACGGGAGCATAAAAGCACTATCTACTCGGTGTGCTATATGTTCTCCAAGGACAAGGACGAGATTGATGACCTCTTCCAGGAGATTCTGATCAGGCTATGGAAGGGTTACAATTCTTTTCGCGGAAAGTCTGATGTCCGGACCTGGATTTATCGTGTATCACTCAACTGCTGCCTCAATATCGATAAGAAACGGCGACGGGGCGGCGAGAGGGTCGCCCTAAGCGTGGACATCGACCCCTTTAAGGACATGGACGACAGAGCGTTGCAAACCAAACGCCTATATGCCCGTATCAACCGGCTGGGGCTGGTGGACCGCGGTATCACCAAGAAAGTAAAGCGGTTCAAACAGCAGTATCAGCGATATATGTACATTTCATACATCACTGCCGTGATTCTCGTCGGTTTGTATACACCAACAGTGTATCATAGTTGGAACTCTCCAGAACAAGGGGCTGTGATGGTTGTCTTGCTGTGGGTCATTGTAGCCAGCATGTTTATATGGGGCTTTTTCTACTACAAGCGTCTGATGAAGGCGTGTGACAGCATCCTGAATCGGCTTCAGGTGAAAGAAGACGACCTGTCAACAAATAGGAACATGAAAATCACATTAACTTGAAATTGAACGCTGATGCTGATTGCCCGAAATCAGGGTCTTGCCAATATAGTAGGATGATGGAATTTCTCTAAAAGAAAAATTTCGTTGAATTACAACTAACTTCCAATTTATGTCAGTACTGAAGAAAAAAATAGGATTGTTCGTCTTGTTGTTAATGTCCAGTTTTGCCTATGCGCAAAATTGCCAAGACTACAAGGAGGCGAAGATGGATTCGCTATGTCACGATCGTTCCAAATGCGAAGTTGACATAACCCAAACAGAATCATATCATTGGTATCAAAGGAAATCCCCAGTCAGCAAAGAACCAACACCTGCAAAAGTAAGTCCAGATTTATTGAAATACCCTAAAATAGACCCATACAAGAAGTTTGCTGACTTGCAAATCATCAACACGATAGGCTCTCATATTAAAAGATAAGTAAATCCCAATTTGTCAAACTGAATGGAGCAAATCAAGTGTACCATTGACCACATCACCTACCAGAACCAGGAGAACGGCTATGCCGTCCCTCAGGCCATCGTCAAGGGCTATCGCGACAAGCAGACCCTTGTCGGCACGTTCCATGAGGTGAAGGTGGGTGCTGTGCTCACCGTCGATGGTGACTGGAGGGTGGACAAACGCTATGGCCGCCAGTTCGCCGCACAGTCATGGTCGGAGGAACTGCCGGCCACCATCGTCGGCATCGAGAAACCTCGGCAGCGGACTGGTCAAGGGCATAGGCCCGAAGTTTGCCAAGCTCATCGTCTCGCATTTAGGTCTGGAGACTTTCGACGTGATAGAGAAAGACGCAGACCGGCTGCTGGAAGTTCCTGGCATCGGCAAGACCCGTGTCGCCCTGATCCGCGAGAGTTGGGAGAAACAGAAGGATGTGAAGGACACCATGGTCTTTCTCCAAGGCCATGGTGTCAGCTCCAACTTTCACATCAAATACTTAGAAAGGCCCGGTCGCAGAACCGATTGGCAGCAGTTAAAGATTTTTAACAATACTTAAATTATATTTATTTAAATGTCTCATAGCCTGCCACAATCTCCATTTTAAAAGGCTAAAATCCATCGGAAAGTCATTTCGGAAAAAAGTTGTACCGTTTTAAATATT
>CADADN010000085.1:2946-30864 GCA_902786665.1 uncultured Prevotellaceae bacterium
GGACTTGGATTTTTCGGGAATAATATTGGAGTTGCAAGGGTGTATGGAATGCATTTCTCGAAAAAATGATCATGGAGAGCCGTCCAGATGACCATCCCCGATAATCATAAGATGGCTTAAAACGTATCAGATTCCCCGTCCCCCTGATACATCCCCCTGATACATGCGAGGCTTATATATCCAGAATGGGAAGAAACTGCTTGTCAGATGAAGTGAGGGATTATCTCACAATCACTTTGTTTCCATCCACGATGTTGACGCCTCTTTCTGGTACATACGTTGCAAGGGCGACTAATCAGTCCGAAACGAAATATTATCTTCAAAAATCGGTGGCTTTCTCATTAATTTTGCTATCTTTGCCATGTCTGTCGGAGTTTTGTCATGATTTAATATCTGCCGCTAAGGTGAGAGTTATTTCTGACATGACAGATTCAGAACAACTTTTTGTTTCTCAGACACTTATCGACAACATTGAGTCAGACAATCGCAGATTTTAGGTTTTAATATATTTCAGTTTATTAATCACAAAAAATAATGTCATGAAGAAGTTAGTTTTAATTTGTATCATGGTGCTGACAGCATTAGGAGTGAATGCTCAGAAAAAGGGTGATTTTCTGGCCTGCACAGGCAATAACGTGAATGTTCGTACAGGTCCAGGTTTGAACTATCGTGTACAGACCCATTACGACAATCAGAAGATTCAGTTGATGAAGGGTGCCGGCGTTGGAGACGGCTACATGAATTGTGAACATGAGACCGGCAATTGTGTGCTTGTTTATGAAGGCAAGAAGCAAAATGGCTTTATGTTGGTAAGTTATCTTGGCGAAGGCACGAATGTTCAAGGCTGGGTATCCTCGCAATATCTACGCAAAGTGTGCCCATCGTGTGAGGGTTATCCGAAAACCTACGATGACTGTGACAAAGAAAAACCACGTCTGCTGAAAGTCTGCAAGAAATGTAACGGACGAGGATATTGACCAACAATTATCAGCCTCCTTGCCACATTGATTTTATCACATACCATGCACACATGGAGCGTGAGTGTGGCGCTGCGTGGGATGTCACGTAAGATACTGTCTTGTCATTGTTGTAATAGTATGGCATATGATTCCAAATGAGGATGGCGGCCACAATGATGATGACTGCTTTAACTATCTTTTTCTTATCCAAGAATGGCTTGCGGAAAAGCACAATGAATGCTACAAGAGCAACCAGAAAAGAATAGATGATAAGAATTATCATTCAGATGGTTTTTGCTTTATCAGAGTCGTAGATATCTATAGGAGCCACAACCTTTTGTTCAAGGTTGATACCTCGTTGGATGAGCTTTTTCTTTAGCCCGATGATATGATAGGACGAAACTTTTCTATATTTGCACAATTCTACACCAAATTGTTTTAGGTAAATGTGATGAATCAGTTCCGAGCAATAAAACAGGTTGTTGTCGGGCTTGAACGAAGTGTCATAGCGGCGGCCGAGCAGATGGCTGTATTTCACCTTGATGGGCTTGTCGATGACCCGCTTTGCCCACCATTGTTTTCCTTTTCCACGATTGATGAAATCTTGCAAAGGTGTTAGTTTCAACTTACCTGTAGCTTCCAGCACATACAGGCCATCTCCTTTTTCGATGATAATACCACAATGGCTCAGCACCGACATCGTGGCGTACTGAATGAGAGGAGACTGTTCTGACTTTGACGTATGGAAGATGAGGTCTCCCTCCTTCAATTTGTCTACAGATGTCTGTCCTGAGCAATATTTGATGCCAAGAAATAACACCACAATGACTAATAGTATTCCAAAAACCTTTTTCTTTTTCATTTTAGATATATTTATGCCTTATTTTTCCAATTCCTTAATAGGGTTGACAAAGAAGAGATGTATTCCTTGAGCCTGCGCCATTAGTATGCATCTCAGCCACGACAATCCCACCAATGGCAGGGTGAATCACTGTGCCTTTGGGAGCAAAGATGTCAACGCCGCGATGTTTGTGATCGCCCCAAGGATGCCAAAACGATTGAGAGTTGTAACTTTCCATACCACAACCTTCAACTGGGTTTTGGATATCGGCAGGAAGCAGCATGTCTATAGCTATCAGAACAACCACAGCCCCAATGATTCTATTCAGCCATTTTTTACTATTCTTCTTCATACATTGCAAAGGTATCATTTTGTTTCAAATCAAACTTATCTTTTCTCGATGATTGTTTGAATCACCCCATTTGTTGTATGAATAATACTACATTTTATGGCTTCCATATGAAGCACAGCCCCCAAGTAATGTGCTTGGAGGCTGTGTTTTTAAGATTAGAGAAGAATTATTTCTTTTACAGAGTATTTATCTCTTCTCGACTCGGTCTTTAGGCTGCTCTCTCATAAATCAAGATTTTATCTTGTTCCCACTTTGAGGATGCCGCCGTTGTGGGTTCTTGCTTACTTAAAGATTTCCGCAAGTTTACTTTCTATTTGCTCACCTCGAAGTCTACGGGCGAGGATGGTGCCGTCGGGGGCGAAGAGGATGATGTGTGGAATGCCTTGGATGCCGTAGATGTCCGTACCGATTTTCTGCGAATTAAGAATCTGCGGATATGGAATCTTGTCTTCCTCTATGGCCTTCTTCGTATCCTCAGGTTTGTCCCAGGCGGCGACACCAAGAACCATCAGCCCCTTGTCCTTGTATTTGTTGTAGGCGGCGATGAGGTTGGGAATCTCCTCACGGCAGGGACCGCACCAAGATGCCCAGAAATCTACGAGTACGTATTGACCACGCCCCACGTAGTCGCTGAGGCGGGTGGTCTTGCCCTCATACTCTACGGCGAAGTCGGCGAACTTGTCACCCACTTTCGGACTGGCCAGAATCCTCTCGGCCTTTTCCTTTAACGCAATGATGTCCTTGTTCTTTTGGGCATCCTCGCTCAGTTGGCTGATGAGCGACAAGATGGTGTCGGGCTCCGACAGATAGGCATCCAAAATAGGCAGCAATAGAACTCCGACTGGATCATCTTTGTGTTGAATAATCAACTGCTTGATGCTGTCAGTGTCTGTTTCGTCTATATCTTTAAAACTCCGAATTAAATCGTTTAGAGGTGTTCCGCTGATGACAGGAACATTCTGGTTGGCATCGAACACGATGTCGCCAGGCTCGATGATGATGGGAAAGTCACCACCGCTCCTGCTTATTCTTTCTCCGTTCTTCACGGCAGTAACCCAGAGTCTGAGTTCGCCTAAATATGGTTTGCCAACAGTTCCTTGAATGGTAAAAGCACCATTCTTCACAATGTCCTTCGCTGTCACTTCGTTGGTAGCTGCGTCAACGACGCCAGCGGAGTCAATACTGATACCAGATTGGGTAATTTTTTCTAGAACTTTCTCAAAGTTACCGTGAATGGTGAACTTGTTCTGTGCGTGTCCTGCCAATGCGACGAGGGCGAGCAGGAAGGTGATGATGCTATGTTTCATAATATGATGATATTTCATGTATCTTAGATATCATTAAATCAACTGCAAAGGTACATTTTTTTATGGAGGAAATTCTATACAACAGCACTATTCTTTAAACACGATTCTGTCTGCCAATTGTAGGAAGTAATCGTTAGACCAAATATCAAGTTCGCGAGGGTCGTTTTTGAGAAAAGGTCGCACATCGGTTTTGACATCCTCAATATTCGTGTTGGCAAGACGCTCTTTCAAAGCTGCCCTAAATTCCTGTATCGACATTTCCTTTCCATTGAACTCTCGAATACGCTCTTGCAGATGCTTGAAATCAAGAGGCACCTGCCAACGCACATACCATTCGAAATCGTACCAATCGCGCCCCTTCACACGTGTCTTCCAATTACGGAACACCAAGGCGTGCATCTTTCCTGCATAGAGGTCTGGTAACTGGAAACAACGCACCATAAAGGTATAAGGCAGGGTCAGTGCCTTGTGCTCTGTTTGAAACAACAGAGGCGGCAGGGTATCGACTTCTATCTTCACCTTCACCGTTTTCTCCGTCTGGAATGCCACATTATAAACATTCGTATTGTCTTTCAAGAAAGCGGAATCCACCCTGCCGAAAACCCTTTTGTCCTTCTTCTTGATTTCAACCTTGCGTCCCAAACTATCGAACTCGTCAATAATAGGTTGGAAATAGTTCTCAAACACAAATCCTTCATCAGGTGTTAGCAGAGAGAAGTCCATATCCTCGGAGAAACGAGGCAGTTGATGGAACAGTCGTAGGCAAGTGCCTCCATAGAAAGCGGCCTTGTCAAAGAACCCTCCACGATGCAGTCCTGCCAATACCACCTGTTGGGTGATTTCATAGATGGCATTCTGCTTGTCTTTGGCAGTATTGATCTGATAGCGCTGCAGCACCCTCTCAAAAAAGTCGTTCATCTTTCCAAAATCTTTATCAGGTTAGTAATGGCCTGTCGTTTCTTGCTTACAGCGGCACACTGCCTGAATAAGTCCACGTTCATTTCCATAAAGGCATCCATGTCAAGCCGCAGGTCCTCTTCAAGAAAGGCATAGGTTTCTTTGAGGAAACGTAGTGGAAGCCTTGGGGTAGTGATGATATAGTCGCACAAAGCCTTTTCAGGCGTGGCTATCAAGTAGGTTACACCCTCCTCTTCGCGTTGGGTAATACCAAGGGGATAATAGTCTTTGGCACAATGATGGTACTCAAACCGTCCGGCACCATTCTGAAAAGAAACCGTCAGATGCGTTGTCATTGACTCCACCACCTCCACCCGCTCTGGTATCAGCCCATATTCACGCAAGGCGGTCAACATTGACACATACGACGGGCCATATAGGACATTGCCTATCAGGTTCAGCGACAGCAAAAGGCCGCTTTCCTGGGGAGACACGACATAAAGACCCCGCTTCAGGCGTATTATCCTGCCCGCCTTCTCAAGGTTTGCCACCTTTCTGTTCGCCGACTTCACACCTGAGTACAATGAAGCGATAGCAGCGGTATTTACAGGGATGTTCTTTAAGACAGCCAATTCGTTCATACGTTATCTGTTATTATCGATGGCAAAAATAGTAAATTTTTCAATGGAAAACATCATTATATGTAATTTTCTCTCAAAAAAATTACTATTTTAAAGCACCATTACTAAAAATCCGAACACATATCCAAAGTTTTCCTTGTTTGAAGGACATAGAAATCCCGCCGCACGGTGCATCGATGTCACTATGCGGCGGGAGTGGTTATTACCTCACCGAGAGGAGGTTCTCTTAAAGGGGGCGCGCAGGAGAGGATTATTCATTCTTCGCCTTCTTCTCTGCAGGTAACTCCACTATGAGACTATGCAACGACTCTGGCAGACGACTTTATGTTTTCTTGCCATATATCATAGAGACTTTTCTCTTTGATTTCAGCGATGAGAAAGATAGTTGCCAATTCGTCACTCATCAACATATTTGTTGACTTCGTCATGCGAAACCATGTTGCCGTCCTTGTCGACTCCGATATAGAAAGGGATGGCACTGAACTGAAATTTTTCATTGAGCAAGAGCCAGTCCTCATGCGAGACGTAGATGTGCTCACCTTTGATATTGTTCTTTTGCAACCATTGTTCTGCATAGTCGCGGGGACTGGTCTTCTCGTCGCAGAGATAGAGGAAGCGGACGGGTTTGTCTTTCAGCCGCTCCACTTTTTCGCGATCGTCGAGCATGTCGCGCCGACAAGGAGCACACCCCATGTCCCAGAAGTCGACAAAAAGGGCATAACCCCTGTAAGGCTCAATGATACGCTTGAAGGCGGCGTCGGCCAGGGGATTATTGGATGTGGCAACTGTTGCCTTGCCCTCGTGCTCTTTCACATACTGGCGGTAGCGGTCCAGGGCATGATAGGCTACAATGGGATTGCTGATGAGGGGCATGGCGCCTGCAAAGCAGGCGGCCACATGGTCGGGGTTGGTATTCTCGTCGATAAAGTTTTCACGGAAGACATGCTGGCAAAGCACCATCTGCTGCAAGAAGCCGACGCGTTTGAGGCCGTAGCGCGAAGTGATGGCACTGGATGCCATCTGGTAGTAGTCGGCAATGGTCAGCAGCGTGTCCTGCCGCATGGCGAGCAGACGGCGGTGCTGGTCGGCATCATAGTCGCGTGGCAGCACTTTCCACGTCTTGTAGGCAATGTCGTCGGCATTGTCATCGTCTCGGACGCCAAGCCCAATCCTGTTGTGCATCATGCTGATGTCTGTCATGATGTAAACCCCTGCGTAGTTGATGAGGAAGTGAGGGTCTTTTGCGACAAGTAGCATGGCGGGATTGTCCAGCAGCCATCGCTCGCGGCCGGCCAGAAAATCATAGTAGTCGCCCAGTTCTGTGATCTTGAAATTATAGAAATTGCCTCCTTCGGTCATGTTGTGTCGGAAGTTCTCCATGAAAGCCATGAGCAGCTCGCCCAGCAGACTGGCGCCCATCACCTCTTTCACGTAGGCGTTAGTGAAAGCAGGCAGAGGCAGGCGGTCGGCATTCATGTCGGCAATGACGATGTCTGTCAGTTTCACCATGTCGCTTTTCCACCTGGGAATGTCCTCCCTCACCAAGCCGTTGATGAACAGCCGCTTGTTGCCGAAGTAATGCCGCTTCACCTCTGGCCAGAGGCGGTTGATGTCCGCACTCGTGCCACGCCCGCCGATGGTCACGCCTTCGTAGTCGTCTTGTGCAGCGTCCTTGGTCACCTCCACCGTGTCGCCCACAGCCAGGAACACGTCCGACAAGCCCTTGGCCACTACACTCTGCGAGTGAGGCAGGTGAATGCTACCCTCGAACGTGCCGTCGGGGGCTACAGGGATGGTATATACCAGTTCCTTGTCCATGAACAAATCATAGGCGATGACGGAGACGATGTTCCATTTGTCTTCAGGCTTGTTCAGGATACGTCCCTTTAATACAGCGGTTCCGCTGTGGAATTGGTATTCGTCGATGCCCAGCGCTGTCATCGTAACGCAAGCGAGCAGGATGGTGATGATAGTTTTCTTGTTCATTGTTCTTTTTGTTTCTCTTTTTCTTTCTACATTATTCGTCTTTCTTTGGTTCCATTCCTTTGAGATATACCCTCTCTCCGTTGATGTAACTCTTAAGCCTCTGCCAGTCGCGGGGAACCCAGAGTTCGCCCTTGTTGTTGAGGGTGAGGATGTGGTAATTGCCGTCCTCGTCGCACATACAACTGAGATAGAACTCTTTGTCGTCTTTAAAGCTATGCCCTTTGACGATGTCCTTGAGATTCAAATAGGGGAAGCGCTGGGTGTAATTGTAGGAATAAGGCTGCTTGGGGTGACTGTCGACATAATCGTATGCCAGCGAATCGAGTTGCCGATAGATGGCTTCTGCCTCGTCTTTATGCTGAGACGGGATGAGATAGTGAGTGCCAGTGGTCAATCCTGTATGCTTGTTGTCGCCGTATTCGCTCTGGCGAGTAGCCCAAAAGATGAAATCATCATCGTTCTTAAAGCCTTCGTCGTGCCGCCAATATACCGGATATGCCTTCGCCCCCTTCAGTTTTTTCAACTGTTTCAGAACAGGCTGAATGTGTGAGTTGAAAGCAACTGTGTCGAAGGGCTGCATGTCGTTCCAGGTGATGCCGGTTGGTATCGAATAGGAGTGATTGTAGTTGCCGGCCTCCTCAGTCCCCCCAAACCATTTGCTGTATCCCTTGTGATAGTCGAACAAGGCGGCCTCGCGGGCTCTGCCAAAAATCACGAGATTGTTGAGGCGCGAAGATTGGAGCGTGTCGTTCTCACCCAGGAAGGCCAGGGAGTAACTGATGGTATCCACACCGTTCTTGTGATATTCGTACATATAGTTCTCCGAGGCGTCCTTGCCGAGAATGGCGAAGGTGATGCGGATGGAGTCGAGAATGTTGTCGAAATACTGACGACGCAAGGCATTGATGCTGTCATACTCGTGGATGACCTTTTGCTTCTCTTCCTCGCTTATGTCCTCCGAAAAAGAGGCAGCTTGCAGATTGACCATGTTGGGATAGGCATGCATCACATGCGTGATACTGCCGTCTATGGCATTTGTCTGCTTATGGCTGACGCCGATGCCTTGCTGCTGAAAAAAATCCTCCAACTGTTGGAGCCGCTGGTTGGGCTGCCCCTGTGCTGTGACTGTGAGGATAGCCAGCAACAATGTAAATATATACTTCTTCATGATTCTGATGGTTCTGTATTTAGGGGTTGTTCATTAACATTGAGATTTCTTGATGTAGCCGTTCTCCGCGAGAACGGATGTCTTGCGCCTGTGCTGCTGCCAGAAGAAACGGGTCTTCCATGGATGTACGGAAACCAGGCGTCGTGTCGTGGCCGTCGGAATGGTTGACAGGTATCGTGCTTTCCTGCTTTGGTTCTGCGATTTCCCGCTTTGGTTCTGTGTTTTCCCGCTTCGGTTCTGCACATTCCCGCTTTGGTTCTGCCTCTGCAAGCAAGGGCTTTTCCTGAACGCTTCTTCTCTTGACGGCTTTCCTTTGTATCTTCACAGTCGGTGATGTCGGCTGCACTACGGCCAGTTGCTCTTCCTTCTTTTCTTCAACGACCGACGGTGAGAAGGATGGGGAAACGGTCTGTGGAATGCTGTGCTCTGCCACCTTGGCCACAATGGGCTTTTCCTCTGCTTGGTTTTGCCTGAAATGGAATACCAAAAGCAGGAGCGCGCAAGCGGCCGCTACGGCGGTGAGCCACTTGAGAGCGATAATCTTTGGCTTCTCCCTGACAGTCTTGGGAAGCATCCTTATCTTCCCGCTGTCGCTATTGTCAAGATGTTCTGCCGTTTCGGCTTCCAGTTCGATGTCCACCTCGCCGTTGTCGAAAAGCGAGAACATTTCCTTGTATTCCGTCCACTCTTCGTCCACCTCATGCGTGCGGAAATACTGTGCCAGCACTTGCTCCTCGGCAAGGCTTGTCTCGCCTGCCATGAACTTGCTTAGCAACTGGGCTATTTCCTGCTTGTCTTGCTGTCTTTTCATTGTTGGTTCCTCCTCTTCAATTTGTTTAGCAATTCGTTTCTTGCCCGTGAGAGCAACGTGGAGACGGAGCCGGGACGTATGCCTAAGATATCGGCAATCTCGCCTACCTCGCGGTGCTCCAGCTGACGCATCCTCAACACCGTAGCCGATGTGGAAGGCAGGTGGTCTATCTGTCCTGCCAACCATTGCTCCAGTTCAGTGTATTCGAGTCGGTCGTAGGGCGTATCCTCGCCTGCAATCGGTATGGCATTGTCTATCTCCTTGTGCTGATGTGTAGTGCGCCATCTGTCAATACACAAGTGTCGGGCAGTGATGGTCGCGGAAGCTTTCAGATGGGCAGCGTTGGCCAACTGCTCGTGCAGGCTCCATAGCCGAAGCATCACGTCTTGCGCAATGTCTTCTGCGTCTTGATGGGAGAACCCGAACTTTACGGCTACCGACACGGCCTTTGTCCGCGTCTCGTTGGCCATAGTTTTGAAATCTTCTTGTGTCATTACACTTCTATAACGAATAACTTGTCATATTCTTAACAAGAAAATGCTTTTTTTTGATTTTTCCTCATTTTTCCTATCCTTTATGCCTATCCCCATGTCCGGCATCGCCAACCACTACAGCAACAGCAATGGCACTGCCCCTGCGGCGGCTCAAACTGGTAACTGCTTTTCAAAAAAGAGGGCACTTCAAAATGAAATGCCCTCTTTTTTAGTTTTTCGAAGTATTGTATTCGCCCATCTTCTGAATTTCTGAACTGCAAAAAGTTGAGCGAACGCGAAACGTCAATAGTCTTACTTCACCATCACCTTGCGGCCATTGATGATGTTCAGCCCCTTTCGTGGAGCATCCATTCGCTGACCGGCAATGTTGTAGATCACATACTTGCCTGCCTTGGCGTCGGCTGCGATGTCGCTGATGCCCGAAGCGTTGGGATTCTCAATCCAGTCCACTTCCAACTTGTTGCACTCGCCGCCACCATAATAGACGCTCTGCAGACCGATCTTGTTCCACTTCTTGTAGTCGGCCTGTTTCAGGTAGACATGCGTGCGGTAGATTTCAGTGTTGTCAGCAAAGCCATAGGGGACTCGTGTAACTACAAGAAGTTGAGCGAATGCGAAACTTTAATAATAAATTTTTGATATAATAGAACTATAGGCTGTCCGGTGGAAATAAGTTGATCATGTGAAGCATGATCAACCTCAAACCTCAAACCTCAAACCTCAAACCTCAAACCAAATTCCTTCTCCGTCTCACGATCATCAAAATCACTACTGCAATCATGAGGGAGAGCAGTGTGATAAGTGCAAATCTTTGCATCGAATGACGAAGCGGAACTGTCACCTCTCTCTCTGCTTGACTCTTAAGCACCGCTTGCAATGAGTCGGCGAGATGACGGAAGGCGTTCACGCTGTCGGTGACATACACCGTGTGCCATCTCTCATGGGTAGTCTCTATCCTTACGGTGTCGGTCCGAGCAGAGTCCTGGCGCAGGGTGATGACCTGCACCCGGCTCTCCCTCACGGTGTCTGTATGCGAGTGATGGGTGTCAAACTTCACAGTGTCGGTATGAAATGCCCTCAACGTGTCATGAACCACCACTTGTTCGACCAACATCCTCCTGGGCGCACACGAGGAAGAAACGAGCATCACCACCCACACCATTGTCATCATCAGCACGCAGCAATATACAGCCTTTCTTTTCATCTCTTTCATCTGTCACAAGGTTTGATTTGTGGCGCAAAGATAATTCGTCTATCACCACATGCTTTGTCATTTTCGTATAGACGGATTGTTATTGGCCAGACTATCTTGACTCAACTTTGGCAAGTTGAGAGGAGGGGCTGGTCAAAGAAATTTTTTTCTTTGCTTCTCCGCTAGGAGAAGTTTCTTTTTTATTTATACAATATCATAATCATAATCTGTTTTTTTGCTACCGTTTTTTATCCTTTGCTATTCTTTGTTATCTATTGTTATCTTTTGCTATCCTTTGCTATTCTTTGCTATCCTTTGCTATTCTTTGCTATCCTTTGTTATCCTTTGTTATCCTTTGTTATCTTTTTGCCTCTTTTGCCATTTTCGACAAATATGCGTCCGTTAAGTTTGTTAAAAAATTTGATAGATTTTTCAAACGATTTTGAAAGATTTTGAGCGTAGCGACCTTTAACGTGAAAAATCTCAAACCTCAAACCTCAAATCTCAAACCTCAAACCTCAAATCTCAAACCAAAATATGTATTTGAGCGTAGCGACCTAAACGAGGAAAACCTCAAATCTCAAACCTCAAATCTCAAACCTCAAATCTCAAACCATAATAGATGTCTTTACAGCGTCATTCTTTCAAAAATAAAGACTATATTTGCAAGGTAACCTCAAGTATGCGAAAACATCAAGGTAATCATTATCTAATACCCATCTAAACCTAATCTTCTACAAATTATGGCTAATCAAGTAAGAGTGGAATCATTCATCTACCGCATCAACCCCGATAACGACAAGGAACTGCAGCGGCGTTCGTTTAACTCAAACAGCTGGAGTAGGGTAGCGGAGTTCAACGGTAACCACATCATCGACCTACTCCTCGCCCCCAATGGAAAGGACATCGAGGTATATACCGACCGATATGTCTATCTGAGGGAGTATAGCGGAGGAATACGAAAAAAGTGAGCCAGATACGATATGCCGCGCCTTGCCGGCCGGCGCGACCAGCCATGCTCGCAAAAAACCAATTTTTCTTATTTTTGAGTAACGAATTGGGCGACACACAAAATGAAGTCCCGAATAAAAAAAGACCTCCCCCGTCCCCTCCTGAGAGGAGGGGGGAGTGATATGCGATGCTAATCTAAATATCGCAGCACTTTATTTAAATATTTTTCATAGGTTGTGGGGCAGTGTCTTTATCGGGAAGGCTTGGCTATTGAGGGTATCTCCATGCCAAGCACTTTCTCTATGATTGGAGCCATGTCGTAATACTTGTATTCGGCCAGTCGGCCGCCAAAAATGACATGGGGCTCATTCTCCGACAGGTTTTTGTATTGTTGATAAAGGCGGTTGTTGCGGTCGTCGTTCACCGGATAATACGGTTCCATGCCCGCTTTCCATTCGGTGGAATATTCACGCGAAATCACGGTGTGGGGGATGTCGTAGACGGCCTGTCCGAATGACTCGAAGTGCTTGTGCTCGATGATACGGGTGTAGGGCACCGACGTGTCGGTGTAGTTGACCACGGCATTTCCTTGGTAGTTGGGCTTGTCCAAATCCTCTGTTTCAAATCTTACCGTACGGTATTCCAAAGGTCCGTGGCAATAATTGAAATACTCGTCGATACAACCCGTGAAGACGATATAGTGGCAGCGGGTGTCGATGCCGGGGGCCGTCAGGTGGTAGGTGCTGGATGCCGGGTCCCAGGTGCGGGTGCACTGCAGGAAGTCGATGCCGGTGATGGTGTCGGCATCTTTCAGCATGATGTCTGTCAGACGGTTGTAGCCCCCGATCGGAATGCCCTGGTATGTGTCGTTGAAATAGTTGTTGTCGAACACCAGGCGTACCGGGAGACGGCGGATGATGAAAGCGGGCAGTTCGGTGCATCGCCTTCCCCATTGCTTTTCCGAATAGCCCTTGATTAGGCGTTCGTATATGTCGCGGCCTATGAGGAGCAAGGCTTGCTCCTCCAGGTTTCGTGGCTCTTCCACTCCAGCCTTGCGCATCGCCTCGCGTGCTTCCTTTCGCTGCTCGTCCAAGCGCTGCTGGGCTTCCTCAGGTGTCCGCACTCCCCACATCTGGTAGAAGGTGTTCATGTTGAATGGAAGATTGTACAGCTTGCCTTCATAATTGGCCAATGGCGAGTTGGTATAGCGGTTGAACGGGGTGATGGAGTTGACGAAATCCCATACTTCCTTATTGCTCGTGTGGAAAATGTGCGCACCATATTTGTGCACGTGAATGCCGCCGATTTCTTCGCAATAGGTGTTGCCGCCGGTATGTTGCCGCCGGTCAAGCACAAGACATCGGTGCCCTTTTTGGGATGCCCTATATGCAAATGCCGACCCAAAAAGGCCTGCCCCTACAATGAGATAGTCGTATTCCTTTTTTATTGCTTTATGATGCATTTGAACTCGTAGTTGGTCTGGTTAATCTGATGCAAATATAACAAAATTATGCGGAATGCATACTCTTTGAGGATTTTATTTGTTTTTGCACGAAAATAAGTGAAGGAAAATCCAGTCAATAAAAGTTTTCTGTCATTTTCCTCTCGCTTGTACCGCGATAAACCCCTACAATTGATTATCTTTGCACAAAAATCATTGAATATGGAAGATAAGAAAGCACGCTTTTTAGAATTGCTCCGCTCCACTGGGAGAGTAGGCATAGAGGAAGTCATTAATTATCTGGAGAAATCTGGTTTTTTCTTGGCTCCCGCATCCACTAAACATCATCTAAGCTATGAGGGTGGCTTGCTGGAGCATTCGCTGAACGTCTACAAAATGGCTCTGGCTCTGCGGGGGCCGATTGTAGATTTGAAACCTGAAGTGACCGACAAATTGTCTGATGAGAGCATCATCATCGCTGCGTTGCTCCATGACACCAGCAAGGCCAACATCTACAAGAAGGCCCAGAAATGGAAGAAAGACGAGCAGAACAGGTGGGTGAGCTATGACTCCTACGAGACCGACTATCATCGCATGCCCGTAGGACATGGAGAAAAGTCGGTAATCATGTTGCTGAGTTTGGGCCTAAAGATGACTGTAGACGAGATTGTGGCCATCCGTTGGCACATGGGTGCTTGGGACCTGGCTTTCCAGAGTTTTGAGGCGAAGAGCAATATCAGCGAGGCTGGCAACCGCTATCCGCTGCTGTCGCTTATTCAGGCCGCCGACAATCTGGCCACGCATATCATGGAACAAGGACAGGAGGTGAAGCCCGGACAGGGACAGGAACCCAAAAAGGAGCAGGAATCAAAGCAGCCATGACATTGCCAAAATTCATCATCACCCTGGATGGGCATTTCCGCATGGGAATGGTGAGCCAGCACAAGGACCTGCTGAAACCTGGCGACCAGTGTGTGGGCGGTGGGTATTACTACATCGACTATACTGCCAACCGCATTATCCTCGACCGCTCATCGTATGATTTCGGCCGTCCGAAGTGGCATTACCTCGATAGGCTCATCGTTCCGTCTGCCTACAAGGGTATGCGGCTGGTGTACCTGTACGATGACTATCGTGATGAGTTCTGCGTGAGCGACGAGCTCAGCATCGTTTACGAGGATTGATTCTTATTCGTCAGCACGCTGTCTCACCCGTGAGCCCACTTGGGCATAGAACAGCATCACCAGTTCGCCAATCAGCACAACTATCCACGACCATCGCCATCCCTCGATGTCGGCCAGGGCACCCTGCGCCAAAGGCAGGATAGCACCACCCACAACCCCTATCATGAATACACCAGAAGCCACCGAGGTGTATTTGCCTAAGTGTGCCACCGAGAGGGTGAAAATGGCGCCCCACATGATGGAATGGAACAAGCCCACGGCCACTAAGAGCCATGGTTGGTTCCAGATGATGGCCGCCATGAGCATCAGCGTGGCCATGATGGTGGTGAAGGTAAGCTGCACGCGTGGCGGGATGTGGCTCAACGCACTTCCGCACATGCGCCCCACAAGCATCAGTCCCCAGTAGAGTGTGGCCATCAATGTGATGGTCTTCACGTCCAGGGCGAGTTCCTCGCTGGCATAGAGGTTGATGTTTGCCCCTATGCACACTTCGCAACCTACATAGAAGAAAATGGCCACCACACCCAGCGTCAGGTGCGAGAAACTCCACACGCTCTTCTCCAACCGCTCTCCTTTCTTCGCACGGGTGCCCTCGATGTCGGGCAATGTCAGGCGCGTCACCACAACCAGCACCACAACGATGACCAGCGCGAGCAGCAGGAAGGGCAACCGCAACTGCTCCACTTGTACATTCTCCAAAGCAACCCCACTAAACACGATGCCAGAGACGAAATAGGGTGCCAGCGTGGTGCCCACCGAATTGGCCGTGCCTCCGATGGCCAGCCGTTGGATGGGCTGGGTGCCCTTCACATGGCAGGCCGTTAGGTAGGGATTGATCACCACTTGCAGAATCGTGGCCGAGCTGCCCACCACGAATGAGCCGGCCAAAAGGATGAAAAAGCCCACAGGGATGGGGTATGAACCCACCGTGACAGCCGACTCTGGGCGTGCCACGGTATAGGCTGCCGAGAGAAAATAAAGCATCAGGCCTGCCACCATCACGATGAGTCCGCGCACAAGCGTTCCCTTGTAGCCGTGGCGGTTGATCCAACGCGACCCTATGCCTCCACAGAGCGGATAGGCCAAGAACCAGGAGAAAGTGATGAGCGTGGCCAGCGTGTTCTTCAGTCCTTCGGCCTGGGAGAGGAAAGCCGACTGCAGCGGACCCTGCAACTGCGAATTCACTGTGGTCAGGAATCCCACCACAAGAAATAGGAAGACCATGGCCAGGAATGGGCCTACATAGTTTGTCTGTCTCTGTGTCATCTCGAATGGTATTTGATGTTGATGATGCTTTGTCGTGATGTCAACAGGCTGGGGCCAAGTGAATCACTCATTCACGCCGGTGCGTGATATTACAGGCGCGAGGCCGATGCCCTGTCGAGCAGGAATTCACAATTGGGGTGTCGTTGCAGCATCGATGCCGGCAACTGGGTGGTGACGGGGCCTTGGAGCATTTGCTTCACTACCTCGGCCTTGTTCTCTCCTTTCGCTACCAGAACGATGTGCCGCGCCTCGAAGATATCGGCTAGGCCAAGGGTGACACCTCCCAACCATTTCTCAGCGGGCGTCTGTGTCTCACGGCGGATACGTTGCTCCAGCTCAGGGTTCATGTCCGTCACCCAGGCTCGGCTTTCGAATGGCGTGCCGGGTTGGTTGAACCCCAGGTGCCCGTTCTCGCCCAGACCCAGCATGAGCAGGTCGATACCTCCACGCCGGCACAACTCATCGGTGAAGTGACGGCAGGCCAGGACGAAGTCATCGCACTCGGTGGGGAGCATCAGGAAATGATCGTCGTCGATTCCCAAAGCCCCGATAATCTCTGTCTTGAGCATGGTGTAGCAAGCTCCACTGTAATCGGTCGGTACGCCCACCACCTCGTCGACTCCGAAGAATGTGGCGCGGCTCACGTCGAATGGTTCCTCGTTCCACAGTTCCACCACCTTGCGGTGCATGTTGCCCGTGGTGCGTCCGGTGGAGAGTCCCACCACGCTGTCGGGCTTTCTCTTCAACTGTTCCACAATACGTCGCGCCGCAGCCTCATCGAAGCAGCGCTCGTCGGTCTCTGTAGTAATCCAATAATCTTTCATTGTATTTGGTTGATGCCCACCACGGCTGCTCCCAGCAGACCGATGTAGTGGGGGTTAAGTGTTGTCAACTGCACGCCGTTGGTCACGAAGCGCATTGTCTCGGCCTGAAGATGGGCCTGCATCCGCTCTAGCATGTAACCATCCATCATGATGCTGCCTCCCATCACCACCGTGTCGGGGTCGCTCATGCGCACCAGGTTCATCACCAACTGCGACAGTGCTTCCGAGGCATTGGCCACAAGTTGTTCACAGAGGGCATCGCCTTCTTCGCGTGCCAGTCTGAACACCTCTTTCACGCTGACGCGGCTGCCGTCCTCTGGTATGGCAAGGCGTGTAGGGTAGCGACTCTGGAGCAGGCGGGCGCACATGTCGAAGCCTATTCCTGCTGCAAGGGTCTCCACGCAGTTGCGGCGCCCACAGACGCACTGCGTTCCTACGTCGAGCCCCACCGTCGTATGGCCCACCTCACCCGCATTGTAGTGGCCTCCACGCAGTATGCGGCCATCCACTACGGCACAGGCGGCAAGGCCAGTACCCACATTGATGTAAACGAAATCCTTCGACTTTCGGCCGGCGCCCCATAGCATCTCGGCCTGTGTCGCGCTCTTCACGTCATTGTCTATCCCGCAGGGCATGCCGTAGCGCTCACGCAGTTCTTGGGCCAAGGCTATGGGATAGGTGCGGCTGGGGTCTATCTGTTCCCACACTCCACGGTCCACGTCCACACGTCCCAGCAGACCAACCCCTAACGACACCGGACGTTCCGACGGGTCCGATACGTTGGCTAAATAATCATCTATTGAGTTGATAAGCAGTTCTCGGGCCTGCAGCTGGTTCAGGAAGCCGGTGGGGTAGGTCTTCTGCCTCACCACACTACCTTCCTCATTTACTTCGCCTATCAGCAGCTTCGTGCCGCCCAGGTCGGCTCCTAAATATGTTTTTCCTTTCACGATTAATGGGTTGTGATACAATAATGTCAAAATCAGTTCTTCTGGTTGCCAGCCACCAGTGTTTATCATGCGAGCATGATAAACCTCAAACCTCAAATCTCAAACCTCAAACCAAAAATATCACAAGCGTACGCCGATGAAGGCACGGGCGCGCCATTTGTTCTGGTTCACTACCACCACATCGTCGTCGAAGACGGAGTTGTTCATCACCAGTGTGGCACCGGCGAAAAAGCGGGGCGAGAAGTTGCGGACAATAGCTACACGCTCGTTGAAAAGCATGTTGAAGCGCATATGCTTCGCCCTCTTTCGTTCTCCGTTCACGGTGAAGTTGTTGCGGTTGTAGACGACGAAGGTGGGGAGCATCGAGAAATGGAGCAGCCATTTCTTGCCGAGCACCCAATTGTAGCCGTAGCCTCCGCCTATACCCACATGGCCCGTGTAGATGCGCACATCGGGGGCATTGGGGTTTTTCTCTTTCAGTTCGTCGGTGGTCTTGATGCTGCCCCCCTGATAGCTTAGTCCGGCAAGCCACGAGCCGGCTGAGCGTTGCTGGATGTACGACTGGTTGAAGGCTGCAGGATAGGAAAAGCGGCGATGGTTGAACGAGTAGTAGACCGCCACGTTGAGCACCTTCATGCTCACGTCGCCCTCTTCCAACCGTTGCGTCCCGCCGCGCTCAATGTCGCCCGAGAGCGTTGAGGCACGTTGGTAGCTGAGGTCTACGCTGATACGGCTGCTATAGTAGTTGAGGTTGAACTCATAGTCCTTGTAGGCTCCGCGAATCTTGGCCGGGTTGAGGGTGACGCCCAAGGCGATACCCCGGTAGATAGCTGCCAGCGAAAGGGTGGTCTTATGGCTGGTCTGGAGGTCGGCCTTCGAGTAGATGTCATTCACCGTACCTTTCGCATGGATGGTGTTACCGGTCTGGTTCAGCCTGAGTTTCAGTGTCACGCGTCCCTCGGGCCTTACCACGTAGTTCGTATCGTATGATATGTTATAGTATCGGGCGGTGAGCGCACTATCCACCCGCTCCCTAATTTTCCTGTCACGGCTTTGGGCGTTAGCGCTTATCATGGCGATGAGCGCTAAGAAAGTGATGATTGTCCTCAATGTCATCATTGTATGGGGATGCCTGTCCATTCGCTTTTAGGTTGTTCAGCGCAAAAATAGATAAAATTTCGTGAATGAGATGCGCCTAGGTGTCGAAAAATCGAGTGCAAGGCATGTAAGAAGACATATTTTTTATCCTACGGGTAAAAAATCCGATATTATTATTTAAATTTGCAGTATCAGAACGTTTTGTATTAAACACCATCATTGAAATGACAACAACGAAAACCTCAAGAGTGGCGAGCATCGACGCCATTCGCGCCATTACCATGATGCTGATGCTGTTCGTCAACGACATTCCCAGCCTGAAGGGCGTGCCCCACTGGCTTTTCCATGCCGCCGCCGATGAGGATATGCTGGGATTCTCCGACACCATATTCCCGGCCTTCCTCTTCTGTGTGGGAATGTCGGTGCCCTTCGCCATCGACAACCGCCTGAGAAAGGGTGAGTCGCAGTTTGGCGTGCTGGGCCACATCCTTTGGCGCAGTTTCGCCCTCATCGTGATGGGGCTGTTCACGCTCAATATCGGCCCGTGCTCTGGCTGCATGTCCTACCTCTCGTTCTCGTTGCTGATGATAGCCGCTTTCTTCCTGATATGGACCGCTTACGATGGCACTGCGTTAAGAGGAAAAACCATAGGGGTGAGAACGCTCAAGACCATCGGTTGGGCAGTGTTGCTGGGTATCATTGTGTGGTGCGACCTCTCTGGCATGCATTTCGAGACCGGATGGTGGGGCATTCTCGGACTCATCGGATGGAGTTACCTCGTCACGGCAATTGCCTACCTGATATGCCGGCGCGACATGAAATGGGTGCTTGTGGCTGCCGTCATCGCCATGATGCTGTGTGTGGTGAACAGCAGCAATCTTATACCGCATGATTGGTTCGTCCGCAACTTGGTGCTGCCCTTCATGCCAGGCGGATGGTCGGGACATGCGTTCTGCATGGCCGGACTGGCGGCTTCGATGCTCATGAGGCATTACCGCAGCAAGGAGGCCTACGGCACCCTCGTGCTGGCGTTCCTCGTCATTGGCGTAATGATGTTGGGAGCAGGAATCTGGTCACATCAATATTGGATTATCTCAAAAATTCAGGGCACACCCACGTGGCTGTTCTATTGCCTGGCCATTTTCTTCCCCCTCACGGCAGCAGCCTATTGGCTGATGGATATCAAAGGACATGTTTCGTGGACATGGCTGATAGCGCCTGCCGGCACTGCCACGCTCACCTGCTACCTGCTACCCTACGTCTGGTATCCCGTTTCCGATGCGCTCGGCCTGCATCTGCCCAATGGCTGGTGGTATGGGGTAGGGGGCATCATCATCTCGCTGGCCTACTCGCTCATCATCATCCAGGTGGTGAGGTGGATGAAGCGGGCCGGACTGGTGGTGAGGCTCTAGCACGGACTCTCGACTCTCACGATATTTGAGATTGCATCCGGCACGAAAAAAGACTTAATAGAAAGACATCATGACACGAAAAGAACAACTGCAGCAAAGTCAGGCCTTGCAAGACGAACTGCGACGCATGGCCAGCGGCAAGCCTTACGATGCCCATACCCCTGAGATGAGGGCCTGGAGGGCTGAGGTGAAGCTGCTGCTCAAGAAAATCAACATCACCGACTATCAGACACCAGCCATGTTTGAGGCCATTCGCGAACTGCTGCCCAATTCGGCTCCCGATGTCTATGTGGAGCCACCATTCTATTGTGACTACGGCACCCAGATTTTTGCCGAGGAGGGCGTGTACATCAATTTCGGAAGCATCATCCTCGATGGCGGCGGGGTCTATATTGGCCGCAAGACGCTCATCGCCCCCGGCGTACACATCTACACCGCCGAGCATCCCACCGATGCCGATGAGCGCGACAAGTATGAGATGTGCCGGCCGGTGCATATCGGTGAGCGCTGCTGGATAGGTGGCGATGTGACCATCTGTCCCGGGGTGACCATCGGCGACAGGACGGTCATTGGGGCCGGTTCGGTGGTGATACACGATATTCCGGCTGACTGCGTGGCGGTGGGCAACCCCTGCAAAGTCATCAAGCGAGTCAATGGCGAGAAGGCCTGACGGCCACGCCCATGCCTCATCGTTGGGAGCGGGAGTATTCCCGTGGAGCGGGTTGTTGACACCAACTCCTGAACTGCAAAAAGTGGAGCGAATGCGAAACTTCTATGAATGTGAAATCAATGACTACATATCCAATTCTTGACGCTCAGTTGGGGGTAATCCTCTCGTGCAGCACGGCGCCGGATACCACCGCTTGGAACCTGCCGTCGGTGATCTCTTTCGATAAGACCATCTCGGCTGAGAGACTGTTCCGTGCTGTCTGCGACATCTGCAGGTGCCGCAAGGAGTTGCATGTGCAGTTCGTCAGGACGGAGGAGGGGACCATACGGCAGTATACAGATAACGACATGGAGATTCCTGTGCGTCACACCAAGATGAGTGACAGTCAGGCGCAGGAGTATATGAGGCGTGGCTTTGTGAGGCCGTTCCAACTCTTCAGCCACCAACCGCTCTGCCGGTTCGAGATTGTGGAGACGGAGCGGCGGGTGTTGTTGTTGAGCGACCTTCATCACAGCATTGCCGACGGATTCACTGTGGCCGGCCGGCTCATCGGTTCCGACCTGCCCGACGCCTATGGCGGGAACCCACTCGGTGAGCCAAGGATGACCCTGTTCGACTGGGCCCGGCGCGAACAAGAGGAGATGAAGACACCGGCCTATGCCCGTGCAAAAGAATATTTCCATGCGCTGTTTGCCGAGGCCGAGGTCACACGGCTTGCTGCCGCTGGCGCGCAGGTGGGCGGAGAGGAAATCGTGGAGAAGGTTTCGCTGAGGATGGGTGAGGTGGACGAGTGGTGTGCCCGCCATCGGGTGTCGGCCTACCATTTCCTGATGTCGGCTTTCTTCCTGACGCTGAGCAAATTGTCGCATCAGAAGAAAGTTGTGTTCTGCACCCTCAACCATGGCCGGTATGACAAGAAACTGGCCGAGGCCTATGGCATGTTTGTCAATACCGTGCCTTTCATCGCAGAAATCAATCCCCGTGCCACCATCGATGAGCTCATATCACAGGTGAGGAAGCGGTTGGTCGACCACTATCGCCACCGCTCTTATCCTTTCACGCATTTCTGCTCCGACACGGGTCTGGTGCCCACCATCACGTTTGGCTTCCAGAGCAATGGAATATTGGAGCAGACCATCATCGACGGAAAACGGTTCATGGGAGCACAGTTGCTGCGGCCCGATTCGAGAAGCGACCTCAGCGTGATGGTCTACTCATCGGGCGACGAATATGAGATAAGGGTGGAGGCCTGCGATGCCCTCTATGGCAAGGCCGACCTGAGAAGGTTTGGCCAGGCCATGGCGCATTGCGTCTCACACCTGATGAGGAATGGTGACCAGCCGTTAGGTGATGTTGACCTCATCGATGATGCCCAGAAAACGGCCATCCTGAACCTCTCGGCAGGTGAGCGGCATGACTATTCCTCTCTTCCCACCATCGTCGGCATGTTCGTGCGCCAGGCGGCAGCCACTCCCCATGCAGTGGCCGTCGACGATGCTGCTGAGCGGCTGACGTATAGAGAATTGGAACTCCAGACACGCTCCTTGGCCCACGCTTTGGTGGCCGAGGGCGTGAGAAGTGGCACGTTTGTGGGTGTCGACACCACGCCGTGTGTGGGCTTTCTCGTCGCGGCATTGGCTGTGATGCGGGCGGGCGGAGCCTATGTGCCCATCGATGCCCAACTGCCCCCAAAGCGGCGGCAGCATATTCTTGAGGATGCCAGAATACGATTGGTCGTCGATGCGGCCTACGTCAGAAAGCATGCCTCTACCGACGGGGCGTCGCAGCCCATCGACCTGTCATCTCCCAGCCACAAGGCATATATGATCTACACCTCGGGCACCAGCGGCATGCCGAAAGGAGTGGTCGTCGGTCATGCCGCACTGTCCAATCTTATCGGCTTTTGTGTCAGGCGCTGGCCGCTCACCGAGCGCAGCCGCATCGCCTGTCATTCTACATTCGCCTTCGACGCTTCGGTCGAGGACTTGTTCCCTGTCTTGTCGGTAGGTGGATGCGTGGTGATAGTTCCCGAGGATATAAGGACCGATTTCGATGCCCTGGCGGCCTTCATGCAGAAACATCAGGTCACGGGAGGATGCCTGGCTACAAGGTTCGGTGTGGCCATGGCCGAGACGCATCTACTGGATGTGGATTATCTCTGTCTGGGTGGCGAGCGGCTCATGTCGAACCCTCGCGTCAGGGGAAGGGTATACAACACCTACGGTCCGACGGAGTTCACCGTCGATGCCACCTATTTCGAACTTGCGAAAGACCGTCGTTACGACCCTGTGCCTATTGGCCGTCCGCTCGACAACTGCCATGCCTTTGTGGTCGATTCCTATGGCTGTCTGCTGCCACAGGGGGCCGTCGGCGAACTGTGGTTGGCCGGACCGCAGGTGGCGGAGGGTTATTGGAATGCTCCGGCGCTGACCGCGGAGAAATTCACCCGCTGCTCGTTCTACGACGGAACGGTTTTTCATACCGGCGACCTTGCGAGATGGAACGAAGATGGGCTCCTGGAGTATGTGGGGCGTGTAGATCATCTGGTGAAGATTGATGGTGTGCGCATTTCCCTCGACGAGATAGAAGCGTGTCTTCTCGATATTCCAAAGATCGACGAGGCGGCGGTAGTGGCGCGTGAGGTGAACGGAACACCTCAGATTCAGGCCTTCTTCACCTCGAAAGAGCAGGTGGCGGTCAGCGAAATCAAGGAGATACTCAGCGAGTCGTTGCCCCCGCAGATGATTCCCCGGCAATTGGTGCGGCTGGAGAAAATGCCCACCACGGCTTCCGGGAAAATCGACCGCCTCGGTCTGCGTGTCGAAACGGCTGCCCGTGTGGTCGCTCCCTCCAGCGCTTCGGAATGGGTGCTGTGCCAACTGATGGCCAACGTGCTCGGAGCCGAGAGGGTGGGGTCCGACGACGATTTCTTTGCCTGCGGCGGAACGTCGCTCAGTGCCATGCAGATGGTGGCCGAGGCACGGAAATGCGGAATCGCTCTAGCCTATGAAAATATCTTCGCTCACCCCACGCCCAGGGCGTTGAGCGCTTGCGTCGACAATGACAGCCATGCCAGCCTGTATGATACCGGCCATTATGATTACCGTTCCATCAACCAACTTCTGGCATGCGATGCCAGGTGTGGCGGAAGATCCTTTCCCGATGGCGGGACGCTTTTGCTTACCGGAGCCACGGGATTCCTGGGCGCCCATGTGCTTGCCCGGTTCCTCGGCGCAAAATCGTGGAGGGTGGTCGCCGTGGTGCGCGGACATGACCTTCAGGAGGCCCGGCAACGGTTGAGCGACCGATGGACCTATTATTTTGGGCCACGACCTCTCGATACGGAACGACTCCATGTGGTGTGTGGCGACCTGGCCCAACCGTCGTCGTTGGCCGAACTGGATAAGATACCGTTCGAAATCGTTGTCAACTGCGCCGCCGATGTGCGCTACTTTGCCCACGACGACCATATTATGCGGGTCAATGCCCAGTGGGTGGAACGCCTTACCCGACTGTGCGTCGAAAAGAAGGCACGGCTGGTGCAGGCCTCCACGTTGAGCATAGCCGGTGTGGATGCTTCGGGGGGCATGTCGGCCATGTCGCCCATGGTGCTCGACAGGCATCAGCGGTTCGTCGACCAGTATTCCTACTCCAAATTCCTGGCAGAGCGGACCATTCTTCAGCGTATGGCGCACGATGGGCTTCAGGCAAGCATCATCAGGATGGGCTATCTGGCTCCGCGTGCAGGGGATGGGAAAATCTCAGCCAACGCCGACGCGAATATGCTGTTCTCGCTGTTGAAGGCGATGAAAGATGTGGGGGCTTGTCCGGAGTCGGCCCGGCGGTTGGAGGTGGTATGGGCGCCTGTCGATGTCGTGGCCGAAGGGGTGTTCCACCATACGGTGGTATGCCCATCCCGTCCGGTGGTCGATGTGGAGGGAATGGAAAGATGCAGCCTGAAACACCTGGCCGACCGGTTTGCAGGGAAGGAGTTGCCCCTGATGAAGGATGAGGATTTCCGCCAGCAGGCCGCTCGCCAACTGAAAACAGGCTTGTGGATGCTCCTGTTCCCCTATCTGAGTAAAGATGCTTAACTCAACTTTGGCCTGTTGAGAGGAGTGCAGATGCTAAAGGACTTTAAGAACTCTATAGCAACAACCAATGAGCCCATCCTGGTGAATCCAGGCAATTGTCTGCACTCCTGCAACTCCTGAACTTCTGGAGTTGAGCGAATGCGAAACATAAAAAATGAGTATGAGAAAATATGCCTTGTTTTTCGATATTGACGGGACGCTGGTGAGTTTCAATACCCACCAGATTCCACCCTCTACGATTTTGGCTTTGACCCAGGCCAAGGCCAACGGCCATAAGGTGTTCATCGCCACGGGCAGACCGCCGCTGATCATCACCAACCTCGGTGCCATCGAGCACCTGATCGATGGGTATGTGACCATCAATGGCGCGCTGTGCTTCATTGGCGATGATGTGGTGAGGTGCAGGGAGATTGCTCCCGATGAGGTTCAAACAGTGGTAGGCGATGCCCTGGATAACGACTATGGATTGATTGTGATCGGTGAGAACGACATGGCCGTGCTCGACCCCCATGGTGATGTGAACCGGATATTCGGGCAAGAACTGGCGGTGGAGAATCTCGGTCAGGCAAAGCCGTTGGACATCGTCCTCCAACAGCGTATTCTGCAACTCACGGCATTCTTCACCGCAGATTATGAGCAGGGACTGATGCCGCGCATCCCAGGATGCATTTCCGGACGGTGGCATCCGGCTTTCACCGACATCACTGCGCAGGATGCCGACAAAGGCAAGGGCATCCTTGCCATGGCTGCCCACCTCGGCCTCGACCCTCATTGCACGATGGCCTTCGGCGATGGCGGCAACGACACCTCCATGATCAAAACGGCTGGTATTGGCGTGGCTATGGGCAATGCGCTCGATGCATTGAAACAAGAGGCCGACTATACCACCACATCGGTCGATGACAACGGTATACGGAATGCGCTCCGCCACTTCCATCTGGTGTAGTCGAAGAGCAGGAATGTTCCACGGCGTTCAAGGGGTTTAGATTATAGTCAGGAGTTCAGGAGTTCAGGAGTTCAGAAGTTCAGGAGTTCAGACAATAGTCCTCCAACCTCCAGCCTCCAACCTCCGACCTCCAATCTCCAATCTCTGGCCAGGTCCTCGTTGAGCATCGTCTTGAGGACGGTGATTTTCACTTTCTTCATGTTTTTTATTATGTACAATTTCACGTGCAAAAATAACTATTTTCGGGCAAATTACGTAAATTTGCAACCAATAAAGGCAGTGTAATCGGCTAATTTTCGGTTGGCTGTCTGGAGTCTATTATTCATGGAACGCTGACCATGACAGGAGACAATTGGAGAAACGAAAAGCTGCTTTACCATCATCACTAAAGATACAATGCTATGAATACGATGAAATACTTTTTTATGGCGGTAGTGATGCTCTTTGCAGCCATTTTCTGCGCCAACGCCCAAGAACCTATTTATGGTGTCATCATCACAGGGCAGAACAACCACAACTGGCCCGTCAGCCATCAGGCCATCAAGATGACATTGGAGAACTCCAGGCTCTTCAACCTTGACATTGCTGTGTCACCCTCCCATGGAGAGGACATGTCGGGGTTTTCCGTGGATTTCTGCAAGTATCAACTGGTGGTCCTTGACTACAACGGCGGCAGTTGGTCATCGGCCATGAACGCCGCTTTTATGGATTTCGTCCGTGGTGGCGGTGGGGTGGTGGTCTACCATGCTGCCGACAACGCCTTTACCAAGTGGAAGGAATACAACGAGATGATAGCCCTTGGCGGCTGGGGTGGAAGGAACGAGTCTTCAGGTCCTTATTTCTACAGGAAGGACGGGGCATTGCAAGAAGACCCTTCTCCCGGCATCGGCGGTTCGCATGGATTCAGGCACGAGTATGTGCTCAGTTGCCGCACCGCCTCGCATCCCATCACCGAGGGTTTGCCTACACGATGGAGGCATGCCTCTGATGAGCTTTATGACAGGATGAGGGGACCTGGAGGCATCAAAGATTTGCTCTACACCGCTTTCTCCACACTTGAGAAGAGGGGCTCAGGCCGTGAGGAACCGCTTATCTTCACCGTGGAGTATGGCAAGGGAAGGATTTTCCATATCATGCTCGGCCATTGCGGAGACAGCCTGGATGATAACCCTGCCATGCAGTGTGCGGGTTTCCAGACCCTTCTCCTGCGAGGTTCCGAGTGGTGTGCCACGGGAAAGGTCACACAGCCCGTCCCGAAAGACTTTCCCACCGCTGACAAGGTGTCCCTGCGGCCGAACTACCGGTCCGAGGAATAGGGGAAACCTTTCGGGACCAGACAGTGCTTGTCTCATTGTCCTTGTGCTTTGATGTAATCAAGGAGAAATAGAACTTCAGTTTGGTTGTCGAAATTGTAACGTTTATAATCATCATATGTCAGCAGGATGTCTGGAGACAACTGCTTGGCACAAGGGTCATCGGCAGGAAGGAACAACTGCAAGGAGTTGGAGATGGAACCTTCGAGTTTTGTCCGTGGAAGTGTGAACTGCGTCACTTCCATATAAGTGTTAGGAGCCTGGCTGCTTGGAACGCCGACTATCTTAGCCCCCATCTTCCATAGATAGAACATGTAATGAAAGGCCGCACTGTATGTGTCCGCATCTGCTAGGACGTAAACATGCTTGGGTGTATAGACGGGCTGACCGTCCTGCTTGGCAAGTTTGTCTTGGATGCTACTCATGCTGTTGCTGACGAATTGTGTGCGGGCTTCGTCCGTGACAGCCTGTGTCTTTTCGTCGCTCTCATAGAAGGTGTAGTCACCAAACTCATAGTCCGTGTGATAACGGGCGTTGAACTGTTCGAGTGTCGTGTTGAGTTTCTTCATATAAAGCGGCGACAGCAGACGATAGAGATGGTTCTGGAAGTTCTTTTGCAAATAGCCGTCGCCCCACAGCTGATAAAGAGTGGGGTAGGTGATGGGTGTCCAACCTCCACCGTTGCCTCTGAGGTCGATAATCAGGTTCTCACTCTTGTTGCGTTTCATCAACTGTAGCATCTTCTCAAATTCTTCAGAGAAAGACGGCAGGCTAGCGATGGCTTTGAGTGTGTCGGAGGGCATTGGTCGGTGATATACCTTGTCATAGCAATATTTCAGGTCATCGTAGTAGTTCATCCCAGCCTGATACATATATTCTATGTTGTCACGGGCCATAATGCTGGTCGAGCGGAAGTACATGGTGTTCTTCTGCTTGTCGGCGAATGTGTAAGTCAGGTTTTCTGTCGGAAACCTGTTGTCCATAGGAGAGATTACCTCTCTATTCCATTCCTTCCATTGCTCCACAGGGATTAGTGCCAACGGCAATCTGACAAAATTCCCTTCTGGAGTCATCAGATGATAGCTGATGGTGTCTTGTCGAAGACCGGGAATTATTCTGCC
>CADADN010000086.1 GCA_902786665.1 uncultured Prevotellaceae bacterium
AAGGGCGATTGCCTCCTTCCCAATTTCCCAGGGCGTTGCCCTGGGCTGGAGGCTTATTGCCCCTTCGGGGCGTTATCGGAAAGATGCGGATAATCATTAAATATAAAACGAAGTTTTTTATTACTCCATATTTTTGTTATCCTTGCATAAATAGTATGGCTGAGCAAATCGAGAGGAAAGTAAGGCAAGTATCATTATTTTACTGTTTTTTACTTTGGTCATGTTGTCTTTTCCCGACTGTCAGACTTTAGGAAAAGTCCTGCCAGGATGGTTCCGCTGATGCTGTGCCACGCGCAGGAGATGGCACAGGGGAGGACGGAGAGCGGCTGTGCTGCAAAGAAGGTGCCGGCCAGGACGGTTGCCAGTCCTGCGTTCTGCATGCCCACCTCGATGGATATGGTGCGCTTCTTGGCCTTGTTGAACCCTGCCAACTTTCCTGCGGTCCATCCTAGCAGGTATCCCAAGGAGTTGTGGCAGAACACCACGGCGAAGGTCCACACGAACAGCATCAGGCCACGGGCGATGAGGTCGTCGTGGACGGTGCTGATCACGCCGCCCACAATGCAGGCAAGGCAGGTCACGCTGAGTCCTGGCATCAGGGATTGGATGGTGGGGAAGCTGGAGTGCTTGGAATAAGTGTAATTGAGGAAACAGCCTATTCCAACGGGGACGATAGTGACAATCAGGATATTGAGGAACATGCCGATGGCATCGATTTCGATGATTTCTCCTGCGGTCAGCTGCATCAGCAGCGGGGTCATCACGGGGGCTAAGAGGGTGGAAGCACAAGTCATACCCACCGAGAAGGCCACGTCTCCGTGACAGAGGTACGACATGATGTTGCTTGACACACCTCCCGGACAGCAGCCCACGAGCAGGATGCCCAAGGCCAGTGCCGGCTCAAGTCGGAATACATGCACCAGCAGGTAGGCCACGCAAGGCATGATGAGGAATTGCGCACAGGCACCGATGAGTATGTCCAAAGGACGTCGTGCCAGAATTCTGAAGTCCTTGGTGGTGAGCGTCAGTCCCATGGTGAGCATGATGATGCCGAGGATGATGGTCTGTGTCGTTCCCCTGACCCATCCGAATAGGTCTGGAACGAAGAAGGTAAGCACCGCGATGGCCGTAACGAAAAGAGAGGCATGGGCGGCGAGCCATCTGCTCAGGTTTTGCAATGATTGTAGCATATCAGTCACGTTTCAGGTTGCAAAGGTAGTGCAAAACTTTGAAAGAGGTGATTAAGTAATCGTAAAAAACAACCCTACGATAATTGAAAATCCAGTACTACATTTTTCCAAGAGCCATTTTTTCGAGGTCGGAGAGTTTCATATACGCAGGAATCTTTGCCCCCAAGACAGAGGGTCTTGCCTGTGGCGGCGCCTCAACAATGAAAACAAAATAATAACACTTTTATTTTGTATTGTATTCAGCTTTCACTATCTTTGCAAATCGAAAATCCTTTTTATTCACTTTGAAGTTGCGCCCGACACGGACCAAGGGTATATGCTATGAAAAAAATGACAAAAATGAGTTGGTTTCTTCTCATCGGTTTCGTATCACTGGCTTTGTTCAGCTGTACACAAACATTGGACGAAGCTGTGCAAAGTATGAAAAAAGATTTGCCAAAAGATTGCGGTGGTGGTATGAAAATTACCAACATTGAGAACAAAGCCGATTTCTTGGAAATGACTATGTCGATGAAAGAAGACGAAGTAAGAATGGACAACCCCTTGATGGAAACAATGCTTCAAGCGATGGCAGGACAGTTGAAAGAGGAATTCCTCAAATCTGACGACATCAAGCCGCTGATGTCCAAATGCAAGGAAGAGAACAAAGGCTTCAAGGTGATTATGGAAGGGGAAACCTCTAAGGCTTCCATCACATTCCTGGAAATACCTCTAGAAGAATTGCAAAAACAACAAGACTTATAGAACGCACAATCCCCAGTCATTTCAATGGCTGGGGATTTCATTAGTAGTTGCTTCAAGCGTACATTTTGGTACTCTCGCGTGATTTTGGCTACGCCGAAAGTACTCCCGCTCGGAAAAGCTCAAATATAATTTGGCTTTTCGCTCACTTATGCGTGATTTTGGCTACGCCGAAAGTACTCTCGCTCGGAAAAGCTCAAATAAAATTTGGCTTTTCGCTCACTTATGCGTACTTTTGCAGAAGCATTGAAAAAACGAGTAAAAAACACAAATATGGAATACATCGTATCAGCACGCAAATACCGCCCCATGACCTTCTCGTCGGTCGTTGGACAGTCGGCGTTGACCACGACGCTGAAGAACGCGGTGAAGAGCGGCAAACTCGCCCATGCCTTCCTCTTCTGCGGGCCAAGGGGCGTGGGCAAGACCACGTGCGCCCGCATCTTCGCCAAGACCATCAACTGCGAGCACATCACCGCCGACGGCGAGGCTTGCAACGAATGCGAGAGCTGCCGAGCCTTCAACGAGCAGCGGTCGCTCAACATCTTCGAACTCGACGCAGCGAGCAACAACTCCGTGGAGAACATCAAGACGCTGATGGAACAGACACGCATACCGCCGCAAATCGGGAGATACAAGGTGTTCATCATCGACGAGGTGCATATGCTCACCACGCAGGCCTTCAACGCCTTCCTCAAGACGCTGGAGGAGCCACCATCGTATGTCATCTTCATCCTCGCCACCACGGAGAAACACAAGATCCTCCCCACCATCATCTCACGTTGCCAGATATATGACTTCGAAAGGATGGATGTCCCCCACATCGTGGGGCACCTCAAGATGGTGGCGGAAAAAGAAGGCATAGGATACGACGAGGAGTCGCTCTCACTCATCGCCGAGAAAGCCGACGGCGGCATGCGCGACGCCCTCTCCATCTTCGACCAATGCGTCAGCTTCTGCGGCGGCACGCTGAGTTATGACAAGGTGGTGAGCAATCTCAACGTACTGGTGAGCGACAACTATTTCGACATCGTGGACTTGAGCCTTGCCAACAAGGTTGCCGACGTGATGGTGCTGCTCAACACCATCATCAACAACGGCTTCGACGGAGGCCAACTCATCAACGGCCTCGCCAGCCACATCCGCAACGTGATGATGGCGAAAGACCCCGCCACACTGCCTCTGCTTGAGATGAGCGACCGCCAAAAAGCCAGGTATGGGGAACAGGCGAAGAAATGCCCGCCCAAATTCCTCTACCAAGCCCTGCGCTATTGCAACGAGTGCGACATCAACTACCGGCAGAGCAGCAACAAGCGGCTGCTGGTGGAACTGACACTCATCGAAATCGCACAGGTGACCCAGGACGATGGCGCCGGGGCGGGTCGCCCCCGCAAGTCTTTGAAATCCCTGTTCAAAAAACTCGTAGCATCCGGTCAGAACAAGTCGGCAGCACAGGTGGCCGCGACCGGACAGCAGAGCCAACGGCCTTCCCAGACGGCCACGGCCTCGCCTGCTCCTGCTACAACCACGTCTGGGACACGACAAGAAACAGCAACGGCATCCACCTCTCAGACTTCTTCGACACCCCCTGCCACCACCATCCGCCGCCCCACCCCCGGCATGCGCCCCAAAGGCTTGGGGATGTTCAAACAGATGGAAGCGGAAAAGGAGGAGAAGGGACAGCAGAAAGAAGAGGTGGAAATCACCAACAAGGAAGAGGATACGAAGTTCGGTCAAGACGACCTCGCCCGCGAGTGGCTGGGCATGTGCAACCGCATGATGAAACCGCTGCCGGGACTCGCCCCACGCCTGAAGAACATCACACCGCGCATCACCCAGTATCCCAACATCGAAATCGTGGTGGACAACCAGCAACTGCTCGACCAACTCACCCAATTCAAAGCGCGCATCCGCAAGACGATGGCCATCTACCTGCACAACGGGAATATCAACTTCAACATCCGTCTGGCCGAGGCCGACGAAATCAAGCCGATGCTGTCGAAACGGGAATTGTTCGACAAACTGAGCAAGGAGAACCAAGCCATCGACCTGCTGCGCAAGCAACTGGAATTGGAACTGACCTGAAAAAAAAGTCCTATAAGGCACCACCTTATAGGACTTTTTTTATATCAACGGCATACCCAGCCGTTTGCACTCACTCCGCATCTCCTCGGGCCATATGCTGGCCTGAATCTCGCCGATATGTGCCTTATGCAACAGCATGAGGCACAATCTGCTTTGTCCTATGCCGCCGCCGATGCTGAGAGGGAGATGGTCGTTGAGCAACTGCTGATGGAAGAAGAGTTCCTTGCGCTCCGTCTTGCCGGCTATCTCCAGTTGACGCAGCAGCGCCTCCTTGTCCACACGGATGCCCATGGAAGAAAGTTCGAGCGAGCGCCCCAATACAGGATACCACACGAGGATGTCGCCATTCAGACCTTTCAAACCATTTTCTCCCACCGTGGACCAGTCGTCATAGTCGGGTGCACGGCCGTCGTGTGGCTCACCGTTGGAGAGGTCGCCGCCGATGCCGATGAGGAAGACCGCTCCATATTTCTTGCATATCTCATCCTCGCGCTCCTTGGGTGTCAAATCAGGATACATCTGCAACAGTTCCTCGCTATGGATGAAATGAATGTCAGAGGGAAGGAAAGGCTTGACCTGACGATAGGACTCACACACAAGATACTCTGTGCGCCGGATGGCATGGTAGATGCGGCGCACCACATCCTTTAGGAATGCCACCGTACGGTCTTCGCGGGTGATGACCGCCTCCCAGTCCCACTGGTCGACATAGAGCGAGTGGATGTTGTCCAACTCCTCATCAGCGCGGATGGCGTTCATATCGGTATATACGCCATAGCCAGGCTCTATCTCGTATTCAGCAAGCGTCAGGCGCTTCCATTTTGCCAACGAGTGCACCACTTCGGCACGGGCATCGTCAAGGTCCTTGATAGGGAACGTCACAGGGCGCTCCACACCATTGAGGTCGTCGTTGATTCCCAAACCCTGCAGCACGAACAAAGGTGCCGTCACACGGTGGAGACGCAATTCAGTGCTCAGGTTCTGCTCGAAAAAGTCCTTAATCAGTTTGATGCCCTGCTCCGTCTGGCGACGGTCAAGCAATGCCTTATAGTTCGTCGGCTTGATGAAATTAGTCATTGATATTGATAATTTAAGGCTCGCCTTCCAGGGAGCCAGCTCTGTCTTTTGTGGTGCAAAGGTAGGCATTTTTATTAAGATGCAAGAAAAAATGGCAGAAAAATGCGCAAAAAGATACGAAATTTGAAAATTTCATAACATTTTGACGGAAATAACGTATGTAAGATTGATAATAGAGACCATAGGGGGCGTAGAGAATGTGATGAAATGGCTGCAACACTGTTGCAGCATAGAGAACAGACACCTCAACGGAGAAACCGGGGGAGGCCTGCCTCTATGGCGTCAAAAGGTTTTTTTCCATGAAAAACTTGTAGATTCCGCGAAAAATCACTATTTTTGCATCCACTTTTGAAATTGGTCCCGTAGCTTAGCTGAATAGAGCGTCAGATTCCGGTTCTGAAGGTCCAGGGTTTGAATCCCTGCGGGATCACTTTATACCATAGCCAACTCATTGATTTTCAATGCAGTTGGTTTTTTTAAATAGGTCACTTTTGAGGCATAACAATGGCTGCAACACTGTTGCAGCATAGAGAACAGGCACCTCGATGGAGGATGCTTCGAAGGAGGAGAAGGGGGATGCTTCGAAGGAGGAGATGGGGGACGCCTCGAAGGAGGAGCTTTTTTGGAGGAAGCAGATGGGCGAGCCAGATGGGCGAGGAGCCATCAAGGGTCAATGCCTGCAGATGTCGGCGGCCATCTCGTTTAAGGCAAGGCACATTTCACGGGTGAGGGGGATGCGTCGGTTTTCGTGCGGCCAGGGTGCAAGGATAAGGAAACGCCCCTCGGCACAAGCGTCGTAATATTGGTGGCCAGGACGAGAGAACACATTGAATCCCCAAGGAGTGAGAAAGATGAGAGGAAGCCTCGCTTCAAGAACCGCCCTCATCACCTTTTGCTCGCCATTGGAAATAGCGGGGGAGACAAGGATGGCACCTCCACGAGCCTTCGCCAACGTCTGTTCCACGATAACGGTCACTTGTTCGTCTGTGAGGCTGCGCGAGCATTGCACCTGAAGTTTCCCGGGGCAATCAAGGAGGAAACGGTTGCCGATAGCTGCATAGGTCTGTTCGCCGATGGTCAGGTCGAAGCGTACACGGAAGAACTCCGGGTGTTTGCGCCGCATGGCCAGACGGCGAGGATTGTCGTGCAAATACTGAAACCAGCGGTCCAGTTCACCTGTTTCTGCCAGGATGTGGTCATTGTAGTTGCGAGAGAAGAGGAAGCCAACAAGGGGCTTTGCAGGGTCTTGGGGGGCTGTGTCTGGGTTTTCTGTTCCGCAACAATGTTGCGGAATAGGGGGACAGGGGAAAATGGCGGAACGAAAGGAGCCTTGAAACAAAAACGAACGGTAGGCCTTGTTACAACCGACCTTGAAACCCTTGATAGCCAATCCCAAATGGTGCTCCATCTGACGAGTGACAAAAAGGATGGCATGCAGATGGTCGGGCATCAACTGAAGCGCCAACACCTTGATGGAGGGGAAATGGTCGGGGATTGCCATCCAGCACCGTCGGACTTCCTCTCCCAACGGTGAAAGTTCCACTCTTGGGGCGTCGGGAAAGCCCTCAGAAACGTCGGCGTCACCCACGAGACGTCCAAGGAGAGGGAGGCGCCCTTCAACGGTCATGGTGATGAGGTAAATGCGCCTTGAGGCATAATTATGCCCCACCCGCCTTCGAAGTATTGAGGGTTTCTTATCACCAGCAAAGGGCCGATGCTTTTCGAAATCCTCCTTTTTCATTTTTTTGAGGGTTTTTGGTTTGTTTTTGATTGTTTCTTATTTGTCTTTCTGGGCTGCAACACTGTTGCAGCATAGAGGACAACCGAGAGAGAACGGCCAGGACACCGGGAGGACGGACGGGAGGCAGAAAGGAAGGACGGGAGGGAAGAGAGGACGATCGGAGGATAAGTCATATCTGGGCGATTTCTGCCGGGTTTTCCACCAAAATGACGGCACCATGACCAAGGAGGAAGGTGCGGTCGCGGAAACCCCAGGTGACGCTGATGCAGGGTATGCCGCTGTTGCGAGCGGTGGCAATGTCCACATCGCTGTCCCCGATATAGACGGCTTGTTCTTTTTCTACTTCCAACAGCCTCAAGGCCTCCATCACGGTGTCGGGAGCGGGCTTTTTCCTCACGCGCTCGCTCTCCCCTATCGCCACGTCGACCAACGAAGCGAAGAAATGCTGACATAAGGCCTTGGTGGCTGCATCAAACTTGTTGCTCACCACGGCCACCTTCTTGCCCGATGCTTTCAGCCGCTGCAGCAGGTCGATGATGCCGGGATATGGCCGGGTGGTGTCGAGGCTGTGCTGTGTGTAATGCTCTCGGAAGGTGGCCAGGGCTTGTTCGAAGAGAGGATTGGCCACGCCTCCCGGCACCGCCCTTTCCATCAGTTTCCTCACCCCGTTGCCCACGAAGCGTCGCACGTCGTCGATGCCATGCTCCGGCATGTGGTGGGTGCGAAGGGCAAAGTTGGTGCTGGCGGCAAGGTCGTCCAAGGTGTCGAGCAAGGTGCCGTCGAGGTCGAAGATGTAAGCTTGGTATTCCATATTTTAAGAAGTTAGCGGGCGGGAACAAGACCCGCCCCTACATGGGAGGATGAGAATTCTCATCCCCTTTTGCTGTGGGTGGTCATGGTCCTCAACTTGTGGTTGTATTTTCCAGCCTTGGCCAGTTGTTCCAACGTGACAGGCATGCGATATTTCCATTGGTTATAGACGTCGTAGGGTGAGTTGATGCGCTCATTGTAGGCATGCGGCTCTCTCAGTTCGTTGTCCATAGCCAACCAGTCCTGGATGGCGATGATGCATAGCATGGAAGGCGAGAACATATGCCGTGCGATGATTTGTTCTGCGATGTGCGCCGGGAGTTGCTGCGGCGCCCTGCCTTGTCGTTGCAGCATGGTGGCGTAGTAGCGCTGCGTGCGCCCGATGTTCTCCTCCCACCAGAGTCGCAACGGAGGCATGTCGTGCGTGGAGATGGTGCACAGGCTACGGTAGGAGTTGGCCTCAAGGTGGGCGAACTCCATCCCAGGCTGCTTGGGCAGTGTCTGGATTTCGGTGGTGAGGATGCGGTGATTGTCCAACACCTCCCCCACGCAAGCGGGCAACAGCCCCAGGTCCTCGGCACAGACAAGCATGCGAGTCTCGGCGAGCATGCCACCCAACTTGCGCTGCGCCCCATAGGCCCAGAAGTCGTTGTGCCGCTCGTAATAGTAATTGTTATAAAGGCGCATGAAGGCATCCTTCTCCTCAGCGCCGAGAGTGTCATAGACAGGTTCGTTGTACACCATGAACCGTGGATGATACATGCCAGGCATGTGGCGGTCTTCCATGAACAGCACGTTGGCGATGAGTCGGTACAGTCCATCACGAATCCAAAGGCTGTTCTCATCGCTGAGCGCACCGAAATGGTTGCGCACCTTCACCTGCGTGTCATACTCCTCGCGCAAGGCATAAAGCCCGTAATGCTGCTTGACGAGGAAATGCTCTTTGACGTATGCGGCATGGATGCCGAAGAAACGGTCGAGGATGCGGTCGTTGATGAACGGGTGTGTGTATAGTTCTCGGCGGAAGGGAAGGCCGTAGCGCGTGATTTCCTCCTCGCTGAGCGGCAACGCCGGGGCGAAGTGCCCCATTGTGGCCAACACGGCGTGGTCGGGGATTTCCCAGATGCGGAAATAGCCCACAGCGTGGTCGATGCGTATGGCGTCGAAATACTGTTCGAGATGGTGGAAACGTTGGCGGAACCAATTGAAGATGCCATCGGGGACCGACGTATGGTGATGCCCCTCCTCGTCGGTCCATCGATATGGCGGGAAGCCCCAGTTCTGTCCTGTGAAGGACTCCTGGTCGGGAGGCGTTCCCACCTGTGCGTCGAGGTGGAAGAAGTCGGGATGCTGCCATGTCTCCACGCTGTCGCGGTAGATGCCAATGGGTAGGTCGCCCATGAGCGCCACCCCCCTCTCATGGGCATAGTCGGCGGCGGCCTTCAACTGCCTATGGAGATGGAATTGCACAAAGGCGATTTTGTCGCGTTCCTCGGAGTGCTGTTCGAGGAAGAGTCTGACGCGCCCCTCGTCGTAGTCGGCATATTCGCCCCAGTCGGAAGTGCGAGCGGTGTGGTGCATGTCGCGGAGGATGCAGAAGGCGCAGTAGGACAAGAGCCAATGCTCGTTGGCAGCTACAAATTCTGCATATTCGTCGCTGCGGAGCGTATCGGCACCCAGTTGGAGGAATATCTCATCGACATAGGCACTCTTCACCCTGTCCACCGCCATGTAGTCGCTGTGGTCGAGGGCGTTGAGTTCGCGTCGCTGCCGGTGGAAAGCCACGGCACGCTCCTCGTCGGTGCGCACTGTCGAGACGGTGTTCTCCCCGTCTCCCTGCCGACCGCCCCCACCGTCCAACTGGTCGAGCGCGAGATAATGGGGGTGCAGCGCGAAAGCTGAGATGACATTATATGGATGCGAGTCGGTCCATGAGTGCATGGTGGTGGTGTCGGCCACGGGGAGCAGTTGCACCACCTTGAGGCCGGCGTCAACAGCCCAGTCGACGAGGGCGGGCAAGTCGCCAAAATCGCCCACGCCGCAGGAACGTTCCGACCGCAGCGAGAAGACAGGGACGGCCACGCCGGCGGCCTTCCACTCGGCCTCGCACACACGAAGGGCGTCGCCGTAGAGCACTAGCACCTCGCCATCGCGCATCTCCACATCGTGTGTGGAACGGTTGTCGCCCTCCTCCCACGCAACGAGATGGTTGGTCTTGTCGTCCACCACCACGTATTTGTATTCCAACGGCAGCGGCATTCCCTCGATGTTGACGGAGAGCATCCATTCACCATCGCCCACGGGGTTCATGCGGAGGAAACGGGAAGGACTCCAACTGCCCATGGCGGGATGGCTGCCACAGACACCCACCGACTCGCCAGGGCGCAACTGCGGGGCAGACACGCGGAACACCACGGTGCGACGGAACAAAGGCAGGCGGAACACTCCCAAAGGCTGGTGGCGGCCATGGTTCGTCGTCACATGGAAAGCCTCGGTGTAGAGATGGGCTTGCAGCGGCGTGTCGCGCCACCGGTCGGGGAAGACATAGTCGCGGGTACTGTCAAAGGCATAGACACGCGGCACCTTGTCCCACTCTCGGCGCAGGAGGCGTCCGTCGCCGTCCATCACCTGATAATGGTAGCAGATGGAGGTGACGGGTCGTTGGCGCGACTCTACAGCGGCGGTTTCCAATGTCCAGGTCTCGCCGTCCTCAGTGACCATGGGCATCAGGTGGCGCTGTGACCTTCCTCCCTCGCTGTTGAAGGTGATGGACACATACAACCCCTGTCCCCACGTCGTGATATAATGGATGATGAATTTCAGTTTCATAGTCAGAAGATTGGATGAAGCCTACGCAACAGAACGCAAAGCAAAGGCAAAGATACACATTTGCTTTCAGTCTTGCAAGAAAAGGAAGGAAAAAAAATGGACGTTGCACAAGGTCATTGGACCACCATCACCAAAAAAAACGACAGTCGGCAATAATTCCCCTCTGAAAACTTGGATAATCCAACCAAAAATCCTAACTTTGTGAAAAAATAAGAAGATATTATGAAAAAACTGATGGCAACGATTGGACTGACAGTCCTCACATTGACGGTTTGGGCACAAGGCCCCAACAACTCCGGCACCTACTACCAGGCAGCCAACGGCAAACAAGGAGCGGCACTGAAAACCGCCCTTTGCGAAATCATCTACAACCACACGGAGCGCACCTACGGCGACCTGTGGACAGACTTCCAAACGACCGACGTACGGGACGACGGCAAGGTGTGGGACATGTACTCGGGCATCTCCAACTTCACCTTTGTCACCGACCAAGACAGGGGGAGCGGAGGAAACAAGGAAGGCGAATACTACAACCGGGAACACTCTTTCCCCAACAGCTGGTTCGGAGGAAAGATACAACCGATGTACACCGACCTGCACCACATGTACCCCACCGACAAGTTGGTGAACAACAAGCGCGGCAACAATCCCTTTGGCGAGACCGAAGGCGAGACCTTCACGTCGGCCAACGGCTTCAGCAAACTAGGCAGGTGCACCTATCCCGGATACAGCGGCATCGTGTTCGAACCCAATGACGAATACAAGGGCGACTTCGCCCGCACCTATTTCTACATGGCGACCTGCTATGAGGAGAAACTGCCCGACTGGTATGCCAGCTACGCCGACGTGAAACCTACGCTCGACGGCAACAAATACCCCGGTCTGTCTAGCTGGCAACTTGAGATGCTGATGAAATGGTCGGCAGCCGACCCCGTCAGCGAGAAGGAGACGAATCGCAACAACGCCGTCTACGACATCCAGCACAATCGCAACCCCTTCATCGACTATCCTGGACTGGAGCAACTCATCTGGGGCGACAAGACCGACGTGGCCTTCAACTATGAGGAGGACGCCTCCGGCATCAGGCAAACGGATGCCACGCTGGTGGATAACGACAGTTGGTATTCAATCGACGGCCGCAGGCTGCAAGGACCTCCCACACGCAAGGGTGTGTATCTGAACCGTGGCCGCAAGGTGGTGGTGAACTTTTAGGAAGAAGATAGCAGAAGCCGAGCCTCAGAACACAAATCCGAGATTGAAGAAGAAATAGATTTTATCGGTGACATTGCTGTAACCCAAAGAGAGGCCTATTGGTCCATAGGGTGAATTGTAGGAATAACTCATGGAAGAGCCAAGCATCGTCTCACCTTTCATCACATCCTTGTATTTGTCACCATCCTTGGCGACGGCAAATCGGAATTGCAGGATGTTGTTGGTGGTCAAGGAATATTGTGCTTGCAACTGCGCGGCGAAGAACTTGTCCCATTGAAGTTCGTCATACCCCACTCCGGCAAAAGGTAGTTGCTGCTCAAAGTAATGACCCTGCCATTCCCCTCCCATGACGATGCTGAGGATGACGGGCGTGTTTTCGCAATGGAGCAACCGGCCATAGAACATCGGCTGAATGGCCAGGTGATTGCCAATGGGGAAATTCGTGCGCCACATCGCACAGAATTCGTGCAAACCGACCTTGCCGTCCAATTTGACGAAATTGTCGGTGTAATAACCATATTTGGCTTTGAACTTGCTCACATGAGTGGGGAAATACCAATCGTCCTCGCTGTTGTAATCCACCTTGGCAAGATAACTGATGAAGTGCTCGTGCTCAGGGATTTCCATCTGGTGCTCCTTCACCTGGTCGATCAGCAGGTTGTAGTTGTAAAAATAGTCGACGGCGGCTCCCATGCTGATGTAAAAATTGCGGACATTGAACGTCAAGGGAGCAGCCAGGGCAGCCAGATGATTGTAAGTGATATTGTAACTCCTGGTGCCGTATTCATATAGGTTGATGTCGTTGCGATGGAAGGAGACGTTGAATCAGCGTGTCGATAGCCGATGAAGAGAAGGATGCCGTACTGTAACCTTCCGTGTCAACGAGGATGGGTATGTCTGTTATGGCCATGTTTTCCTCGTATTTGTTCATGGTGTTGAAATTGACAATCAGCAAGAGGATGTCGGTGGTGGAAGCCAACTGCTCCGGACTCTTCGGTTTGGAGGCGACAGAAACTCCAATGATATAGTCGGCCCCCATCTCCTTGGCGATGTCGGCGGGATAATTGTTGCGCATGCCACCATCCACCAGCACACGGTTCCCTTTCCTTACCGGCGAGAAAGCTCCAGGAATCGACATACTGGTCCTCAGGGCCTCGCTGAGCACCCCGCTGTGGAAGACATACTCGCTGTTGTCCACGACATCCGTAGCCACGCAAGCAAAAGGTATGGGCAGGGTGTTGAAATCGATGGAGTCGTTGTAGGGATAGGTGAAGGTGTTCAAGAGCCTGCTGATGTTCTTGCCTATGATGAACCCACCCCCAATGCCAGGTCTTCCGGATTTCCTTTTTTTCAATCTCAGGCTGGTGGTGACTGCATAGGTGTTGTGCTGTTCACGCTCTTTCAGGCTTTGGTATCTCAGGTCATCCTTGTCCGACAGCACCTCCGACCATTCCTGAGATCTCACGATGGAGTCGAGACGCTGTGCATCATTTCCGCATGCATACATGCCACCTATGATGCTACCCATGCTGGTGCCTGTGATGATGTCGATGGGTATGCCGGCTTTCTCCAACACCTTCAACACACCGACATGTGCCGCACCCTTGGCGCCGCCTCCGCTGAGCACCACTGCCACTTTCTTGCGGGGCGTTTCCTCCTGGCTCATGGCAGACAGCATGAGTCCGAGAAGGAGCGTCAGAATAAGGAGTCATTTCATTTTTCTATTCTACGCTTAATGCCTATCGGCTGTTTGGTTCCCGAATGATTGCACAGGTATGCGTCTTGGCATCCTTGTCATAGTTGATACCCACGAGGAGGAGGTTGTCGGTATCTTCGCCGCCATCGACTTGCCGAAACGGCGGCAGCGTGTGACGCAGCTGAAACGTTGCTCGGTGAAAAGCGTCTTGTTGACAACGGCTATCAGTCCAGACTTGTCTATGTATTCTCCATTCCTAACAGACTGAAATCCCTCTTTCCCTAAGTTGATGTATGTGCCCATGACCTAATGCATTCAAAAACCGATAGCAAAGATAATTCTTTTTCATCAATATACAAAAAAAAACTTACTTTTCTCCAATCCCATTCTGCCCAAGATGCGAAATGGCCATAGACAACCATCCCCTGCAGATGATGTTTGCAGGGGATGGTGGTCGGAGGGATCGGAGTGATCGGAATAATCGGAGTGATCGGAGTAATCGGAGTGATCGGAGTAATCGGAGTAATCGGAGTAATCGGAGCTCTGGTTACTTTTCCAGTTTCTTGCCCGATGTGAGGATATCCACGAGTGGTTTGTCCTTATAGTCGTTCTTTTTCTGGTCCCAGAATCCGAAGTCGGCGTCGTAGCACCACGTGGTCCATGCGATGTCGAACTCATCAAAGACGGTGAGCATGTCCTTGTACCATTTGTAAGCCAGTTCCCTGTCCACCGGCTCATATACGCCCCATTCGCCGCAGAAGAGTTGGAGGTCGTATTTCTTCGCCGCAGCGATGGCATCCTTGAAGTCAGCGCGTATTCTGTCGATGTTCCACTCTTCCTTGGTCAATGGCTCAAGGTCTTTCTTGATGGAGTCGGGTGCAGCCTCGAAGTCCTCCTTTGAAATGAGTACGCCGGGATAGTTCACCTTGCCCTTATACTTGCCTATCGGTGTCCACCAGGCACCATAATGAGTGAGGACCATGGGGTTGTAGTAGTGGAAAGAGAGGATGATGTTCTTGTCGCCCTCGGGCACTTTCAGGTATTTTATCGTCTCATAGCTCTGCCACATGTTGGACCCGATGACGAGGGTGCGCTGTGGCTCAAGCTCACGTAAAGCCTTGTGCACCTTGGCCACCAACTGGTTCCACTGCTCGTGGTCGTCGGCCACCGGTTCGTTCATGAACTCATATGCCACGGAGTCGGTGCTGAAGGGTTTCAACACATCCGACAGCTGATGCCACATGTCGATGAGTTGCTGTTGTGCCTTTTCATCGGTAAAGAGGATGTTGGCGTCCTTCTTTCCCTCGTTGACGGCGTTGAAATAGTGCGAACGGATGACATGGAGGTCGACAATGGCGCGAAGGTGATACTTCCCACAGAAGTGGAGGGCGTTGGTCAACAAGTCCCATGCCTCGGGGAGTTTGTTACCTTTCTCATCCCAGAACTGCTCCTCATCGATGGGGATGCGCACGAAGTCGAAGCCCAGTTCTTCCAGACGTTGGAAATCATCCTCCTGGATGTGTTGCTTGCGCGCCTCGCCACGCTCTTTCGATTGCGAAAGCCAATGGCTCAGGTTGGTGCCTCTCTTGATTTTGAAGTTGTTCACTTCACCTTTGGTTTCTGTCTCTGTCTTGGTCTTGGTTGTACAGGCCGTCGTAACCCACAACGCTGTAGCAACGATTGCTAGAACAAAAAGGATTTTTTTCATTGCATTTGTATTTTTGATGGTTGATAAATAATTGTAAAAGGGGAGTTAAAGAGGAGTTATAGAGGAGTTAAAGGGGAGTTAAAGGGACATTTGTTCTTTTTTTTACACCTCATTTTCCCTTACTTGCGAAAGTTGAACCTCAAATCTCAAATCTCAAACCTCAAATCTCAAATCTCAATTATCTTATACTCCGTGAGTGTTCGCTTTTCAATGGAGAAGCCCATACCGACTTTCACCACGGGACGAGGGTCGGTGGCGTAGCGCAAGGCGTACCCTTTGTCGTTGATTTGGTCGAGGGCGTCCTGAGCCGTGCCGTTGAGTTTCAGTTCCATCACATAGATGGTGTCGGGCATGAACACCACCATGCCGGCGCGACCACGTGCGCACTTCACCTGCGTCTGCACATAGACGTTGAGCATGGAGAAGATGAGATAGAAGGTCCACTCGTAAAACCCTTCCGCCACGGTCACTTCTTCCAACTTCTTCTTGAAGCCCTCCACGTAGGGAAGGCCTTCGAGATATGCCTGCAACTCACGCAGTGCCAGGTCGGTGTCTTTGACACGCAGGGCGCGCCAAAAACGGAGAGCGAAGCCCATTTGCACATCACCTCCTCGCATACCAGTGATAGATGGCAGCAGTCCCTCGGTAAATCCCACGCGCACCTCCTTATTGGGGATGCCCAAGGTGTAGGACTGGCCATAGAAGTCATAGTTCTTGATGGTCATATAGCCACTTTGGTAGAGTAAAGGCAATGCATCCTCCATATTCTCTGTGGGCTGGTCGAATGAAGATGCCGGCACCTCCAAATCATCGAGTTTTGTGATGTCGGTGTGGAAACGACGCATCTGCCGCAAAAGATAGGAGGGCGTACCGCTTTCGAACCAGAAATTGGCCAGACGGTGCTCGTTGAACGCCTTCATTAGACTGAAGGGATTGTAGATGTCGGGGGACTCCCCGGCAAAACGGTAGCCGTCGTAGGTGTCGCGCAACATCTGGCGCATCTCCACTGGTGAGCATTTGTAGCGTTCCGCCAGACGAGCCACGTCGACGTCGGGTTGCATCTGCTCGTCTATCTCCTCGCCCGTAAAGCCACAAATTGCAGCGAATTCAGGCAAAAGGGTGATGTTGGTGATGTTATTCAGCGTGGAGAAGATGCTCAACTGCGAGAACTTCGTGATGCCGGTGATGAAGCAGAAGCGAATCATCGCCTCACGGGCTTTCAGGCATTGGTAGAACTCCTGCATCACGCGGCGGAAGGCGGGCAGCTGTTCTTCCTCATGGAGCACATCGAGCAAGGGAGCGTCATATTCGTCGATGACGACCACCACCTGTTCGCCCGTCTGTTGGTAAGCGCGTTGGATAAGGCCGGAAAAGACCTTTCCCGGAGTGGTTTCATCCGAGTCCTTGCCATACAATTCGACCAAGGGCTTCATCCCTATCATCAACGAGCCACGCAGTTCTTCTACGCTTTCCTGCCCCTTGGCCATGCTCACATCGATATGCAACACGGGATAGCGCTTCCACTCTTTCTCCAGCGCCATCACCTTCAAACCCTCAAAGAGTTCGCGCTCGCCCCTAAAGAACGAGCACAGCGTGGTGGTGAGCAGTGACTTTCCGAATCGTCTCGGACGACTCAGGAAGATGAACTTGCTCAAGCGTTGCATCCTCCACATCAGGTCGGTCTTGTCGATATACAAATAACCCTTGGTGATGATTTCTGAAAAGGTCTGTATGCCTACGGGATAGCGTCTTTCCTGTTCCATATTCAAAGCCTATGTTGAAAACCGCTTCAAAGATAACAAATAAATGCGAATTATTATGTCAGTTGGATAAAGAATTTGTTTTCTTTAGAAGAAAGAGAGTGTAATAACTTAAGTTTCGGAAGTAAAAATGCCTTACAAAACTGTAATTTGTTTTGTATGGCAACCGGTTGTGAAGTGAAGCCCGAAGGGCTGGGACGACCACAGGCAGGTGGTGGAGCGAAGCGTAACCCCT
>CADADN010000087.1 GCA_902786665.1 uncultured Prevotellaceae bacterium
AACCCAAGTACAAGTCAAAGAAGCCCGGCAAGAAGAGGGGAAGGCCACGAAAAAATCCGTAGGCAAGAATAGCCGTTACAAAAAAATTGAAAATTCAGATGCATATCTATGAATAATAATTTTTGAATAATTGTATGGTCGTTCGACGATGAAGGAGACGCTTGCCCAAGGGGAGTTTTTTAGGAGTTAAAAAGGAGTTAAAAGGGAGTTAAAGGGGAGTTAAAGGGACATGTGTTCACTTCTGGGAGTTAAAGGGACATGGGAAAAGTGCTCAAGACACTCTCAAAAAAAAGAGAAATTTTTGATGAATTCGTAATTCGTGTAAAAATAAAGATCACTTAAACGTATTTTTCGTATCTTTGCAGTTCAATCGCAACTAAAATGAATTTCAAACTGACATCCAAATACTCACCCACCGGCGACCAACCGGAAGCCATCAAGCAACTAACGGAAGGATTGAACCGTGGCGACCGCGCACAAGTGCTGCTCGGCGTCACCGGGTCGGGGAAGACCTTCACCGTGGCCAATGTCATCGCCAACGTCAACCGGCCGACACTCATCCTGAGCCACAACAAGACACTCGCTGCGCAACTCTACGAGGAGATGCGCGGATTCTTCCCCGACAACGCCGTGGAATACTATGTCTCCTACTACGACTACTACCAGCCGGAAGCATACCTCCCTTCCACAGACACCTACATAGAGAAAGACCTCGACATCAACCAGGAAATCGACCGCCTCAGGTTGTCGGCCGTCTCCGCTTTGCTCAGTGGGAGAAGGGACGTGGTGGTGGTGTCCTCCGTCTCGTGCATCTACGGCATGGGGGGACCTACGGCGATGTCGGAAAGCGTCATAACACTGCGAAGGGGACAGACACTCGACCGCAACCAACTGCTGAGGAGACTGGTGGATGCCTTGTACGTGCGCAACGACATCGACCTTCAACGAGGAAATTTCCGCGTGCGGGGAGACACCGTGGACATCTTCATGGCATACAGCGACAACGTGTTGAGAGTAACCTTCTGGGATGACGAGGTGGACGCCATCGAAGAAGTGGACGCCATCGATTTCCACCGACTGGCCTCGTTCGAGGAGTACCAGGTCTACCCCGCCAACCTCTTCGTCACCACCAAGGAACAGCAACTCACCGGCATACGGCAAATCCAGGACGACCTTCTCAAGCAGATAGACTTCTTCAACGAGATGGGCGACCCGATAAAAGCCCAGCGCATCAAGGAACGCGTGGAATATGACATGGAGATGATCAAGGAACTAGGCCATTGCTCTGGCATAGAGAACTACTCCCGTTATTTCGACGGCAGGGAGGCGGGACAGCGCCCCTACTGCCTGCTCGATTTCTTCCCAGAAGACTTCCTCCTTGTGGTGGACGAGAGCCACGTCAGCGTGCCGCAACTCAACGCGATGTATGGCGGCGACCGCGCACGAAAGACCAACCTCGTGGAATATGGCTTCCGTCTGCCAGCCGCCTTCGACAACCGGCCCCTAAGGTTCGAGGAGTTCCAACAGATGGTGCACCAGGTCATCTATGTCTCCGCCACGCCTGCCGACTTCGAACTGGAAGAGGCCGACGGCGTGGTGGTGGAACAACTCATACGCCCCACCGGACTCCTCGACCCTGCCATCGAGGTGAGACCCAGCAACAACCAGATAGACGACCTGATGGAGGAAATCCTCACACGCGTGGCAAGAAACGAGCGCGTGCTCACCACGACGCTGACAAAGAGAATGGCGGAGGAACTCACAGAGTATCTCCTCAACAACGGTGTGAAAGCCAACTACATACACAGCGACGTGGGGACACTTGACCGTGTGAAGATCATGACAGACTTCCGCGCCGGCGTCTTCGACGTACTCGTGGGCGTCAATCTACTCCGCGAGGGCCTCGACCTGCCCGAGGTGTCGCTCGTGGCCATCATCGACGCCGACAAGGAGGGATTCCTCAGAAGTCACCGTTCGCTCACGCAGACTGCCGGACGTGCCGCACGAAACGTCAACGGAAAGGTCATCATGTATGCCGACAACATCACCGAGAGCATGCGGAAAACCATCGAGGAAACCGACCGGCGACGACTCGTGCAGATGAAATACAACGAGGAGCACCATATCACGCCGCAACAAATCGTCAAGGCCATCAGCGGAGGTCTCAGGCCACAAACCACGATGGAGACCCAGGAAAAAGACAAAGGATACGGAGAGGCTTACATCGAACCGGAAGGACTGGGAATGGCGGCAGACCCCATCGTCAGCCATATGACTCCGGAGGAACTCGACAAGGCCATCGCCGAGAGCAAGCGACTCATGAACGAGGCAGCCAAACGCCTCGACTTCCTACAGGCAGCACAATACCGCGACGAAGCATTAAGGCTCAGCGACTTGCGCAAACAACGGGAAAACAAATGAGATAGGGAAAACCTCTCTCACCCGGTCAGATAGCATCTATCTCATCCTTGCCAAGACCTGTGATCTCGGCAATATCTTCCGTGGAGAACCCTTTCTGCTTCATCCGACGGGCATTGTCTATCTTGTTTTGGTTGACACCCATCTCTATACCTTCCGCGCGACCTTCCGCACGACCTTTTTCCAAACCGATTTCCATCCCGGAGCGTTCGCCCTTCTGACGCGCGGTCTCCACCACGTTGATCAAATCACGGTAAACCTTCACACTCTCCTCATAGTCAAATAGCTCCTTGGGGGAGAGTTTGGCAATCTCAGCCTGTTCGAAAAGGCGCGTGAAGACTCGTTCTTGCAAAGCGGCAGGACGCTCCATAAGACGAGAAAGGTTGCGGAGTACATACAGCCACTTGTCGAACATCGTCACCAACTCATCCTCCGTCTTGCGGAACTTGGGCATCTCCAAATAGACGAACGTCAGCTTGTCATAGAAGACATGCTTGTCCTCCACGTCCATCAACTTCACCTCATGGTGCATGCAGTCGTCAGCATATTCATCATCAGGAAACACGAAATTGAGAATCCCCACGGTATAGACCCCTTTGAGTTGGAAATCCCAGTCACCCCGTTGAGCCTGTTCACGGATGGGGAAAGTGGCATAAAACACACTACGATCCTTGAAATAGTTCTGCTCCGCCTTCTGCATTTCTACAATGAATCGTTCGCCGGCAATGTTTTCGCAGTACACGTCGAAAACGGCCTTGCGGTCCAACATGCCGCTACCCAATTGCTCGCTGTTGCGATAGGTGATGTCACGTATCTCCTCATGCCCCTCGAAGAGCGAGTTGAGGAAACTGATGAGCAATTCCTTGTTCATTTCAGTGCCGAAAAGCTTCTTGAAGCCAAAGTCGGTATATGGGTTGATGTATTTTCCTTCCATCTCGTTGTAACTATCTTACATGCAAATATAGCTATTATTATTGACTAATCCAAGTTTTCCACTATTTTTCACAGAAAAACGGGAAAAAACCGCGTTGTTCAAAGCCACAAGAGAATTTCTGAGAGAATCTTTGGTACGTGACTCTTCTGCGAATATCACCAAAACATATAATTCTTGCTTTAGCTCCCAGAAGTGAACACATGTCCCTTTAACTCCCCTTTAACTCCCCTTTAACTCCTTTTTAACCCCTAAAAACTCCCCGTTAACTCCCAGTAGTTATCATATGTCCCTTTAACTCCCCTTTAACTCCCTTTTAACTCCTCTTTAACTCCAAAAAAATACTCCCCTTTAACTCCTTTTTAACTCCCCTGAAGCCCCAGAATAGCAAAAAATCCTTTTATCTATGGCTTATATTGTAATTTTTTGCTAAAATTCAACCTTTGTCTTTGCAAATCGGGGAATAATGTGTAATTTTGCAAGTCAAAGTCAAAAACATGAGGAAGATTCTGATGATGGCCGCCATCGTTATGCTGATGCTGACGGGGTGTGCCGGTGAATTCAACAAGGTGCTCAAGACCACCAATGTCGAATATAAATATGAATATGCCAAGGAATGCTTCGCCAATGGCAAATACAATCATGCCGTATTGCTCCTTCAGGACATCGTCACCTTGATGAAGGGTAGGGAGAACGGCGAGGAGTGCCTTTACATGCTTGGCATGTCATGTTATTGCAGCAAGGACTTCGAGACGGCGGCGCAGTATTTCAAGAGATACCACTCCTCCTATCCCAAAGGCACTTTTGCCGAGATGGCCTCGTTCTATGTGGGGCAGAGCTTGTATATGAGCACGCCTGAGCCAAGGCTTGACCAGACTCCCACCATGCAGGCCATCGCAGCCTATCAGGAATACCTCGACCTCTATCCTGATGCAATCATGAAGGAAGAGGCACACGACAGGCTCTACGAACTTCAGGACAAACTTGTCATGAAGGAACTCTATTCCGCACGCTTGTATTACGACCTCGGGTCCTATTTCGGCAACTGCACTAGTGGCGGCTCCAATTATGAGGCGTGCATCATCACGGCTCAGAATGCCATAAAGGACTTCCCCTTCAGCCAGAAGAGGGAGGAGTTTGCAGTACTCGTCATGAAGAGCAAGTTTGAACTGGCTCAGCGCAGTGTTGAGGCGCGCCGTCTCGACCGCTACCGTGATGCTGAAGACGAGTGCTACGGTTTCCTCAACGAGTATCCAGAATCGGCGCATCGCAAGACTGCTGAGAAATACATCGAAGTCTGCAAAAGGGAGACCAAGGGTTACGAGGATTGAGCGCGGCAACCGCAGAAAGTGAACTCTGAATATTCCGATCACTCTGATTACTCCGATTACACCAGAAATTGACCATAACAATTAGATAGCGATAAATATACAAAAAATGGATTACAAGAAATCAAACGCACCGGTAGACACCGTCACACGCAACATCATGGACCTTTGCAAGGATACAGGCAACATCTATGAGAGTGTTGTCATCATCTCAAAGAGAGCCAACCAGATTTCTGCGGAAATCAAGCAAGACCTCAGCAAGAAACTGCAGGAGTTCGCATCCTACAACGACACGCTCGAGGAGGTGTTCGAGAACCGCGAGCAGATAGAAATCTCACGCTACTACGAGAAACTGCCGAAACCGACGCTGCTCGCCACTCAGGAGTTCATCGATGGCAACGTCTATTGGCGTGACCCAAGCAAGGAGCCGCAGATATGATACAGCGCATACAGACCATCTACTTGCTGGTGGCACTGTTGCTCACCGCCATCTGCCTTTGTATTCCCGTGGCGACTTTCGAGCCCAAGGGTATGGGAGGTGATGCGGTGATGTACAACCTTTGGATGAATTTGTCGGATGGCACGAGGGTTTTCACACCGTGGCCCCTTTTCGCCATCCTCCTTCTCACCTGCCCGCTCTGTGTCTTTGCCATCTTCACCTATAAGAACAGGAAGTTGCAAGCCGGGTTGTGCCTCTCTTGCTTCTTGCTCGACTTCATTTGGATTGGCGTGTTTTCCCTGATGTACTATCTCAAGATTGCCGACCCTGATGTGACGATGGGCAACATCGTCTTCGGTACAGGCCTGCCGTTCCTTGCTGCCGTGATGTTCTTCCTGGCAAGGAGGGGCATCAAGAAAGACGACAAGTTGATACGGGATATGGACAGGATAAGATGATGCATCTTTTTTATTATGATAGAAGGCTGGCCTGAAGGTCAGCCTTTTTTGCTGCAATCACTGCTAGTGCGCATCATCCCGTTGCAAATCCTCCCCCGAAGTCGTAGGGGATGACCGCAACCAGTGGTGGCGGAAACAAAAAAATCGCTATTTGTTTTGCTTTGCGCTTTATTTACACTACCTTTGCAACTTATAACGATATCATATACTCAACTTTCGCAAGTAAGGATAGGCAAGGTAATAAGAAGGTCTTGAAGAAGTATGTATTGCGAAAAATCTCAATCAAAGGTAGTAAAAGTGAACATACGTCCCTTTAACTCCTCTTTAACTACCCTATAACTACAGAAAGTTGGGCTAATGCGAACTTGAGTAGATTACATTATTATATGGACTGGAAACATCCTTTGAGAAGCGCCGTGTGCACCGAAGGGCGCAAGATGGCCGGAGCCAGGGCACTATGGGTGGCTGCCGGCATGAAAAGAGAACAGTTTGGCAAACCCATCATTGCCGTGGTCAACTCCTTCACGCAGTTCGTGCCTGGCCATACCCATCTCCATGAGATAGGACAGGTGGTCAAGCGCGAGATAGAGAAGATGGGCTGCTATGCCGCAGAGTTCAACACCATCGCCATCGACGACGGTATCGCCATGGGGCACGATGGCATGCTCTACTCCCTCCCCTCACGCGACATCATAGCCGACTCGGTGGAGTACATGGTCAACGCCCACAAGGCAGATGCCATGGTGTGCATCTCCAACTGCGACAAGGTGACACCCGGCATGCTGATGGCCGCCATGCGCCTCAACATCCCCGCCGTCTTCGTCAGCGGAGGTCCCATGGAGGCGGGACGCTGGCGCGGTGAGAACGCCGACCTCGTCATCGCCATGGTGAAAGGCGCCGACCCCACCGTTTCCGACAGCGACCTGGCAGACCTCGAGGGATGCGCTTGTCCGGGATGTGGCAGTTGCTCCGGGATGTTCACCGCCAACTCAATGAACTCCCTCACCGAGGCCATCGGTCTTTCCCTCCCTGGAAATGGCACCATCGTGGCGACCCACGTCAACCGCGTGCGCCTCTTCGAGGATGCCGCTCGCCTCATCGTGGAGAACGCCTACAAATACTATCGCGACGGCGACGACAGCGTGTTGCCACGTAGCATCGCCACGCGTGCCGCCTTCCTCAACGCCATGACGCTCGACATCGCCATGGGAGGCTCCACCAACACCGTCCTTCACCTTCTCGCCGTGGCTCAGGAAGCCGGTGTGGACTTCAAGATGAAGGACATCGACGAACTCAGCCGCAAGGTGCCGTGTCTGTGCAAACTTGCTCCCAACACGCAGAAATACAGTGTGCAAGAGTGTGGTAAGGCTGGTGGCATCCTCGGTATCATGAACGAACTCGACAAGGGTGGGCTCATGCTCGACGCCATGCGCGTGGATGGCCTCACCACCTTGGAAGCCGTCTCCAAATACGCCATCACCAGTGCCGACGGCATCGACGACGAAGCCAACCGCATCTATCGCAGCGCTCCAGGCGGGAAATTCTCCACGCAGATGGGTTCGCAGGACAAGGAATGGGAGGAATTCGACGTGGACCGCGAGAACGGCTGCATACGCGACATCGAACATGCCTACACCAAGGATGGCGGCCTCGCTGTGCTCTTTGGCAACATCGCCAAGGATGGCTGCGTGGTGAAGACCGCCGGCGTGGATGAGGAACTGTGGAAGTTCCGTGGACCAGCCAAGGTGTTTGACTCCCAGGAAGCCGCTTGCGAAGGCATCCTCGGCGGGCAGGTGAAGAGCGGCGACTGCGTCGTCATCACCCACGAGGGGCCGAAGGGAGGACCGGGCATGCAGGAGATGCTCTATCCCACATCTTATATCAAAAGCATGCACCTGGGTAAGGAATGCGCCCTCATCACCGACGGACGATTCTCGGGGGGCACCTCGGGACTCAGCATCGGACACATCTCGCCGGAGGCCGCCTCTGGAGGCGACATCGGGAAAATCGTGGACGGCGACATCATCGAAATAGACATTCCCAACCGCACCATACGCGTTGACCTCACCGACGAGGAACTTGCAGCACGTCAGCCAAGGCCCCTCACCAGGGTGAGGGAGGTGAGCCGTGCGCTCAAAGCCTATGCCCAAAGCGTCAGTTCTGCCGACAAGGGAGGCGTGAGACTGGTGTTTTGAAAACAAATAATCATCATCACATGAAAGAGAGAATAACCGGTTCGGAAGCCCTGATGAGGTCGCTCGTCGCTGAAGGGGTGACCACCATTTTCGGATATCCCGGCGGTGCCATCATGCCCGTCTATGACGCCCTCTTCGACTACACGCGGGGGGAGCGTAAGTCCTTCGAGCACATCCTCGTGAGGCATGAGCAGGCAGCGGCACACGCCGCGGAAGGCTATGCCAGGGTAAGCGGACGTGTCGGCGTATGTCTCGTCACCAGCGGACCCGGCGCCACCAACACCCTCACCGGTGTCGCCGATGCCATGATGGACTCCACACCCATCGTTGTCATAGCAGGACAGGTGGGTGTCACCGCCCTCGGCACCGATGCCTTCCAGGAGGTGGACCTCGTGGGTGTTTCACAACCCATCTCGAAATGGAGTTATCAGATTCGCAGGCCGGAGGATGTGGCATGGGCTGTCAGCAGGGCCTTTTTCATCGCCAGGAGCGGAAGACCGGGCCCTGTGGTGCTCGACTTCCTAAAGAACGCCCAAACCGGCACCACGGAATGGGAACCGAAACATGTTGATTTCATCCGCAGTTACGTCCCTTCACCTAAGGTGGATGAAGAGTGCGTTCGTCAGGCTGCCGAACTCATCAACAACGCGAAGAAACCTCTCGCCCTCGTGGGACAGGGCGTGGAACTGGGCAACGCACAGGCGGAACTGCTGGAATTCTTGGAGAAAGGCGACATTCCTGCCGGACGCACCATGCTCGGACTTTCTGCCATGCCTTCCGACCACTCGCTCAACGTGGGCATGCTGGGCATGCACGGCAACTACGCGCCCAACATCAAGGAACAGGAGTGCGACGTGCTCATCGCCATCGGCATGCGTTTCAGCGACCGCGTCACGGGGCGCACCGACACCTACGCCCGACAGGCGAAGGTCATCCACCTCGACATCGACAAGTCGGAAATCAACAAGAACGTCATCGCCGACATCCCCGTGGTGGGCGACTGCAAGGCGACTCTGCCTGCCATCACACGCTTGTTGAGGAAAAACTGCCATAAGGAGTGGAGGGACAGTTTCCTGCCGCTGCAAGAGAAGGAGATGGAGAAGGTGGTGGAACCCGCCATCCATCCCAAGGAAGGACCGCTGCTCATGGGAGAGGTGGTCAACGCAGTGGCGGAGGCCACGAAGGGGGAGGCCGTCCTCGTCACCGACGTGGGGCAGAACCAACTCTTCTCATGCCGATATTTCAAGTTCAAAAAGCATCGCTCCATAGTCAGCAGCGGAGGCCTCGGCACCATGGGCTATGGACTGCCGGCAGCAATCGGAGCCACCTTCGGCACTCCCAACCGCACCGTCTGTTGTTTCATGGGCGATGGTGGCATGCAGATGGTCCTGGAGGAATTGGGCACCATCATGGAGCAACAGTCGCCGGTGAAGATGATACTGCTCAACAACAACTACTTGGGCAACGTGAGGCAGTGGCAGGACATGTTCTGGCAGAGAAGAAAATCCTTTACTCGCATGCTCAACCCGAAATATTCACTCATCGCCCAGGCATACGGCATAGGATACCGAGCCGTCGTGGAGCGCAAGGACCTCAAAGATGCCATCCGGGAGATGCTCGACACCGAAGGGCCGTTCCTCCTCGAATGTGCCATCCTCGAGGATGACGACGTGCTGCCCATCACACCGCCGGGAATGAGCGTCGATGAGATGATGCTCGAAGTATAAACACAACATTATGGAAAAAACATTTTACACCCTGCTCGTCTATTCCGAGAACATCGCTGGTGTGCTCAACCAGATCACGGCCGTCTTTACCCGCCGGCAGGTGAACATCGAAAGTCTCAATGTCTCGGCATCGAGCATCGACGGCGTACACAAATACACCATCACTGCCTGGAGCGACCCCGACCAGATTGAGAAAATCACCAAGCAGATAGAGAAGAAAATCGACGTGGTGAAGGCGAAGTTCTACACCGACGACCAACTCTTCATCCGCGAGACAGGTCTTTACAAACTTTCCACGCAGGTGGTGCTCGACAACCCCGAGGTGTCTCGCATCATACGGCGCTACGACGCGATGATCACCGAGGTGAATCCCACCTATGTGGCTGTGATGAAAAGCGGCATCACCGAGGACATTGTCTCGCTTTACAGGGCTCTTAACGAGTTCGGATGCGTCCTCCAATACACCCGTAGCGGACGCATCGCCATCACCAGGAGTACGGAGGAGGAGGTGAGCGCTTTCCTCGAACAACAAGAAAAGGACTACCAAGATGCCAAAGGGAATGGATAAGATTGGATGTTATGAGTTTTGGGCTGAGCCTTTCCATTGCGACTTCAACAAAAGGCTGATGATGGGGCATCTGGGCAATCATCTGCTCAACGCTGCCGACTTCCATTCACGGGACCGTGGCTTTGGCATGGCCTTCCTCAACAGCATCAAGAAGACATGGGTGCTGTCTCGATTGGCCATCGAGATGGAGGAATTGCCACCGATGTATGCACGTTTCAATGTGGAGACGTGGGTGGAGACGGCCATGCGGTTCTTCACCAACCGTAACTTCAAGATGCAGGACATTGACAGCGGCAAGGTGTATGGCTATGGACGGTCCGTGTGGGCGATGATCGATACCGAGACGCGACAACCGGCCAATCTCCTCGACATCTGCGAGGGCGCCATCAGCCAATATGTCTTGAAGGAGAAGGAATGTCCCATCGCCAAAAGTTCCAGGGTGAATGTGGGCGAAGATGCCGCCCTCGCTGCCACCATCGTCACGCAATACAACGACATCGATGTCAATGGGCACTTCAACAGCGTGAAATACATCGAGCATATCCTCAACCTATTCTCTCTCGATTGGTACGCATCCCATCAGCTCCACCGTTTGGAGATTGCATACGTTGCCGAGGCGCATTATGGCGACTCCGTCAAGCTCTACCGTCACGACACCGACGACGGGTTGACCACATCCGTCCGGATGGTCAAGGATGACCACGACGGTCAAGAAGTGGAAATCTGCAGGGCTCTGGTGAAGTTCAAGTAGATCCCGAATGTTTTTTGTCTCGAATGTTTTTTTTGTCCCGAATTAGCGAATTAGAGAATTATGTTAATAGTAAATGATTTGTGGAATGGGTCAGTATTTGTTTGAAGAGGAATCAAAGACTCTTTTGGGACTTGCGATGCTATTGCATAGGGAATTAGGGTGTGGTTTCAAGGAAAAAGTGTATCAGGATGCTTTCGAGGTGTTGTTGAGAGAAAACCACATACCTTATGAGCGAGAGAAACATATATCGTTGATTTACCATGGTGTTGTCCTTCAGCACGATTTCTTCTATGATTTCTTTTGCTATGATAAAATAGGAGTGGAAGTCAAGGCTTACGGTGAGATAACGGGTGTATTTGAGCAGCAAATCATCAACTATCTTCATATAGGCAAACACCGACTTGGTTTACTTCTCAATTTTGGGGCAACCAGCCTACAATACAAATTCTACCCCAATCGACCTGACTATAGAAAAAACTCCTGACTACACCGAACTCTATAATTCTCCAATTCTTCGACAAGCGAGATTCTCCAATTCTCTAATTCGTGATAAAAAAAAAGAAGAAACGATAATTCAGTGACTTTTTTTGTGGATTCACTTTTAATTCGTAACTTTGCAGTCAAAAATTACAGGGATACATCTTTAAATATATTATTATATGGCAGAAATGAATTTTGGTGGCGTCATCGAGACCGTGGTCACCAGCAAGGAATTCTCTTTGGAGAAAGCACGTGAGGTATTGAAAAACGAGACCATCGCCATCATCGGCTATGGCATCCAGGGACCGGGACAGGCTTGCAACCTGCGCGACAATGGCTTCAATGTCATCGTGGGCCAGCGTCAGGGCAAGACCTATGAGAAGGCCGTCGCCGACGGATGGGTGCCGGGAAAGACACTCTTCTCCATCGAGGAGGCCGCCGAGAAAGGCACCATCGTGTGCATGCTCCTCTCCGACGCAGGACAGATACAGGTGTGGCCGCGCATCAAACCCTTCCTCACCAAGGGAAAGGCACTCTACTACTCACATGGCTTCGCCATCAACTGGAACGACCGCACAGGTGTGGTGCCGCCAGAGGATGTCGATGTCATACTCGTCGCACCCAAAGGTTCGGGCACTTCCCTCCGCACCATGTTCCTCGAGGGACGCGGACTGAACTGCTCCTATGCCGTCTATCAGGATGCTACGGGAAAGGCTGAGGAACGCACCATCGCCTTCGGCATCGGCATCGGTGCAGGATACCTCTTCAAGACTACCTTCGAGCGCGAGGCCACTTCCGACCTCACCGGTGAGCGCGGTTCGCTCATGGGTGCCATCGAGGGACTCCTTGAGGCTCAATACGAGGTGCTCCGCGAGCACGGTCACTCACCATCGGAGGCTTTCAACGAGACGGTGGAGGAACTCACACAGAGTCTTGGCCCGCTCTTCGGACAAAAGGGTATGGACTGGATGTATGCCAACTGCTCCACGACGGCGCAGCGTGGCGCTCTCGACTGGGCACCGAGGTTCCGCGAGGCCATCAAGCCGGTCATGGAATGGCTCTACCTCTCCGTGCAGACGGGCAAGGAGGCGCAAATCTCCATCGACGCCAACTCCAAGGAAGACTACCGCGAAGGACTCGAGAAAGAACTGGAGGCCATGCGCAACAAGGAAATGTGGCGTGCTGGCGAGACCGTACGCAAACTCAGACCGGAGAACAACTAAGCATCTTTTGCTTTTTATAAGAATGACGTGGGGGCTTCCGAGAAGCCTCCACGTTTTTTAGATGCGTGGTGATATGCCCGTTGCAAGTCCTTCCCCGAAGTCGTAGGGGCGGGTCCTAAATAAGATTGAAGATTGAAAATTGAAAATTGAAAATTAGGTGCACACACTCTCCCGAAGTCGTAGGGGCGGGTCCTAAATAAGATTGAAAATTGAAAATTGAAAATTGAAAATTAGGTGCACACACTCTCCCGAAGTCGTAGGGGCGGGTCTTGTGCCCGCCCGAATAATGATCAAATGTTCTCCGCCTGAACATTTTTGTCGTTGGTTCCGTCTGAGAAATGACCAAATCAGGATTGTTAGACTTTCGGTTACTTCGTGGCGGCCTGCCGCCTTTATATTTCGGTTCTTTCGGTTACTTCGTGTTCGTTATTCGTCGTTATGCACCCATTATTAGACTTGTTTTTGCTTTCTTCATCGTCTCACCTTATATATATAGGCAGTGCCTCGTGCTTACCTCGCCCATCCTTGACGCATGTCAAAAATCATACGTATTTGGTGAAAAAATGCTCCAAAATCTTTGCTGTGTGCGCAAACAGTCGTACCTTTGCATCGTCAAAAGGATAAAAGATCAGTCAAGGTGTTGGTTGAGGTAGAAAGAAAGTTGGAAAGGATAACATAGAAAAAGCATGGAAATAAAGATATATTGCGCAAAGAAAAAAGGTATGATAGTTTAAAGGTAAAGATGTAGTCAGGATAACAAAGGTAACCATAAAAAGATTGTTAGAGAGTTTTCAGGAAACGCCTCATGCCGAGAGGCAGCAGCGCAATGTTTAATTTAAAAAAAAGAAAGGGTAAAAAGATGAACACAACAATTGTATTGATTTTTGCAACATTGATTGCTTCAGGATTCATATTCGAGAACACCATTGAGAAGAAATAAGACTCGGATATCACATTTGAAATAGAATAGTAACAGATAATTAGAGCGGGCGGAGCCGATGGTCGGTCTCCGCCCGTTTTTTTCATTTGCTTAAGCTTTAGCGTATATTAAGATGAACTAATCGACAAAATTAGTAGGATCTACCTTAAAATACTGCGGGGCAATTTTTTATTATGTCATTCAACCTTTCTAACAGGGGCTTTTTCTGTCGTGCAAATTTAGTGAAGATTTTTTTATCACGTACTTGGTATGGCATTTCGCTTTTGAGACGGGAAAAATCCCGTCTCTACAGTGAGCACAGACCTCTTGTTGTAGCGACGCTTGAAGTCAGCCGAGCGTGAGTAACTTCAAGCGAAGCTTAATTCTCAACCTTTTTCAGTATCAGGTTCACGAGGTTGGTGATGTCGGTGATATTGACGTTTCTGTCCTGGTCTATGTCGGCGTTTTCCTTGTAGAACACTGGGGGTATGTTGCCGAGGATGTAATTGACACTGAGCGAGACGTCGGTGACGTTCACGAAGCCGTCGTGGTTGACATCACCCATGGCGAATGTGTTGCGGCCAATGACGTTCCACTTGAATTCCGCATCCACGAGCGGTTGCTGTTTGCCGTAGTCGTTGGTCAGTGTGATGTTTTGAGCGGTACCCGTATATTCACCACCAGCCACGCCGTCGTTGCTGTGCAAGGCCAAGGTGAGAAGAGTCCCTTCCGTCCCGGTGATGAATCCCGTTTCCGATGTGCATGTCAGGTGGTAGACATTTTCCTCCTGTGGGTTCAATGTGACTGTCATTCCGGTGCATCTGTCGGAAAGCACGATGTCGTCAGCGTTGAGATAAAAATTGTTGGGCAGGACGATGTCCGTCTGTACGGAGCGATAGCTGAAGAAGTCGTCGTTGGCAAGGCTAATGGTGAGAGTTGCTTCAGTGCCGGCTTCCATCTCCTCAGGCTCTACGGTGGCGGTGATTTCTTGGCCGAGCTCCACGATGGTGTTGAAGTCTTGCCACGTGGCGGCGTTCCGATAGGCCTCGAGGCTTCCTTTGCTTACATAGAGTGTGGACTTGAAGGCGTATGGGAAGACGGAGGCGTCGATGGAGATGGGCGAGGCTTTTGCTGCCGCCACCTTGGTCAGTCGGGAGCACTCGGAGAAAGCATAGAAATCAATCGTGGTCACCGTGGAGGGGATGTAGATCTTCCTGAGTGCGGCGCATCCTTTGAAGGCAAAGTCGCTGATGGTTTTCAGTCCTTCTGGCAGCAAGATGGAAGTCAGTTTCTTGCAACCAGTGAAGGCGTTGCTGCCGATGCTGGTGAGTGTGGAGGGCAGGGTGACGGTGGTGAGTGCCGTGCAGCCAGAGAAGGCGGAGATGCCGATGGTCTTCACCCCCTCGGGGATGTCGATGTTTTGGAGGCGTACGTTGCCGTAGAATGCCGAAGCGCCGATGGTGGTGACCGATGTCGGTATGATGGTGCTCACCGTACCGAGTTGCAAGGTGTTGGTGTTGGTCTTGATGATGGCGTTGCAATCCTCGCGGGAGTCATATACGGTATTGTCAAGATCCACTGTGACGGAGGTGAGTGAGCTGCAGCTCCAGAAAGCACTGGCGGAGATGCTCGTCGTTGAGGCGGGAATGGCAATCCCTTGGAGTGAGTTGCAGGCGCTGAAGGCATAGTCACCTATGGTGGTCAATCCTTCCGGCAAGGTGACCGTCCGAAGTGAGCTGCATCCATTGAAGGCATATTGGTTGAGGGTCTTCACAGCGTCCGGGATGACGATTTCCTGCAAGTTGATGCAGCCGAAGAAGGCACTGCTGCCGATGTAGGTGATTTGCGGGGGGAGTATGATGGAGCGTAGGTTCTTGCAACTGTAAAAGTCGTATGTGGAAATGCAGCTCAGTCCTGTGAAATATTGCAGTTCGGGGAAGCGGATGACATCAGTCTCGAAGGCGAATTTGGTGTTCAGGTCGGTGACGGCTGCCGCCTCTGCCATACTGAGTTCACCATCGCCGCTGGTGTCCCAGTTTTCCACGCAGATGGTTTTCACACAGTCATCAGTGAAATTGATGTTTTGGGCGTTGGTTGCTAATGATGCAATGCATCCAAAAAATAGTAAGATAGCATTCTTCATTTTAATGCGTTTTGGTTGGTTCAAATAGGGGGTGTGAGTCTTAATTTGCTGCAAACTTACTACTTTTTTCAGTGAGAACAAAAAAAAACGAATAAAAAATGAAAAGTATTGCAAGTTTGGCAGGGTGACCACTCTCAAAATGGAGTGTCGGAGGGACGGTTTCCTGAACGCCAAAAATCCCCCGAAGTCGTAGGGACGGTTTCCTGAACGCCAAAATCTCCCCCGAAGTCGTAGGGACTTGCTTCATGCATGTCCGAAATAGCCAAAAGGGCGGTGCGCATATCCCCTCCCCTCGCAGGCTATTCTTCTATGTTGCTTTCCAAATAAATGGAAAATATTTATTGTTTATTAACTATTCAATATCAATCACTTATCGTGAAGCCTATTAGTATGATGAC
>CADADN010000088.1:0-6840 GCA_902786665.1 uncultured Prevotellaceae bacterium
GTTCGTTCAACATCAAACCAAGATACAACAAATAAAGTATTAAGTAAAAATCCTTACAAATGGAGGCGTATTGATGGAATCATCGTTTGGCTATCCATGTTTTTTTTTTAAAAAGAATCGACTGTAAATAATTGAAAATCAATATAACCGAACTTCCGAAACTTAAGTGATTATCCATACACTTTTTAAAAGAATCTACTGTAAATAATTGTATATCAATATAACCGGACTTCCAAAACTCAAGGTATATTAATTTATGCAAATACTCAGAAAATTCTTTACACAACCAAATATCGGCATTAGTTCCTGACATCTGGAATGCGTCACCCAAAATCTTTAAAAATCAATTGCCGATTTTGTATTTATGACTATAAAAAAAAGAATATTCAAAAAAAAATTCGTATATTTGCAGCAATACTAAGGAATCATCGTTTTCACCCTTCAAAAATCTAAAGATGATTAAATACTTTTTCAAGAAATACTGGATAGGGCTGTTGATGACAGTTGTCTTCATCGCTATTGGCTGGTCATCCGAGGGAAATCTCAACGATGGTTTGTTCTTGGCCTCATGCCTGGGCATATTCACCACTATGCTGACTATTATTTTTTCTGCCAAGTTTGGCTCTTTGAAGACATCAATGACCATCTTAGGGGCAATCGTCAACATTGGCAAATGGATTTGGTATGTCATCAGCTTGAAACCCCTGCGGAGATGGATCATCCGCCAGAAGGTGAAGGGAGCCTCCCCCGAGCCATATCCGTATTTGGCCCTATATGGAAGCCTCACCGACACTTTGGCGATGAAGGCCAACTACTCGTCGGCTTTCTGGCACGACAAGACACCTGCAGTGAGGGCTGCCATCTGGCGGCTGCTCTCACGGAGGGTTTTGAAATACGGCCCCGGCCCCAATGACTCCATTGCCTTTACTTTGGGTGAATGGAGCGCCTCTCCCAGCAGTGGCGTTGACCAGGCGCTGGAATACACCATCTACAATTTCATGCGGCAAAGTGTAACACCACAAGGCTTCATTGATATCAAACTACTCTACAAAGTGATTAGTTATCATAAGGGAAGAAAAAAAAATCAACTAAGTTGTGACCTCAACAATCAATTCCGGTTTGCGGAAATTCTCAGTACGGGTATCAGCAAGCAGGATTACAACGAGCAGGAGACACGCAACATCTATGGAATGAAAAAGTTTCTCGATGGTCTTCCCTCCTCCTTCGAACAACTGACAGGTGAGGCCGCCCAACTTGACCTGCATCGTGTCTGGAATGAGTATATGGCTTACGCCTATCTCTTCGGAATCGAGAAAAGCACGTTCAACAAACTGCTGAACATGATTCCTCAGAACAGTTATCCTCCACTTCTCAATCTGTTGTCTTCCAGCGACCAACACCGGCGACTGCTGCGTCAACTGATGCAAACGGCCAGTGACGCATCCCGATATGCCGACGATGCCGTCTCCATCAACAGAGGACGTCTCAAACAGGCCTGGCATGCAGAGGAGTTATATGATATTTCAACCAATTAGACAAACCGTTATGAGCAAAAAAATATTTTCCATCTTCATAGGACTGGCATCCGTCACATTTGCCCATGCTGACGGCGGTGGTTATGATTTTATTCCTTTCCTGCCGGAATGGATCAATATGTTGCTGTTCTTCGTTGGCATCATAGCGGTGCCCGTGCTTGTCATCGTGCTTTTTGTGGGCATGTATAAAAAGGTGTTCAGCACCATCTGGTATGTCATCTCATTACAGCCCCTCAGAAGAAAACTGTTGCGTAATAAGCTCTCTCAACAATTGGATTATTTCCGCGACGTACCCGCCGACGGGAATCTGAAAGTGGCTGCCAACGTGATGAACTCCGTCTCATCAGCCTTGGTCGCCGACTACGAGGGGATGTTTGGTGCACTGATTCTCAGACTGATTGACAGAGACGCACTCCGTATCGAGTTCAGGTCGAATATGTATGGCGCCGAGCCACATTCCATTTTGTATGTCGGGGAATGGCAAGCATCAGACAAGAAAAAATCGGCCCCCACCCAATTGAACAAAGACGGGGAACACCTGGAATATTTGTTCTTTAAAATGATGGAAGGGGCGGCTGGCAGCGACCGGATTCTGCAACCACGGGAAATGCGGCATTATCTGCGGACACATCCCGACGACCCTTTTATCGCATCGCTACGCACTCTCACCGATGCAGAAAAAGTGGCTGCCAACAAACCTGTGACAGCCGCCCAATTACTTGGCCTCAAAAAATTCCTTCTTGATTTCTCGCTTGTCGGTGAGCGTGACATCAAAGAGATGGTGCTGTGGAAAGAATATCTCATCTACGCCACTCTCTTTTGCATTGCCGACAAGGTTTGTGATAGTTTTTCCAAAATCTATCCCGACTATTTCAAGATGAACCAAATGGCCGGCACCCGACTCAGCATTGTAGGAAATCGCTCTTTGGTGAGATACTCCAATGCCGTCGTCGAGGGTTTGGAAAAGCCAGTCCTAAAAAAATCCAACTCCTAACTCTCCCTAATACTTGGTGATGAGAGTTTGGCGTGGGCGTAGTTTGATGTCTTGGTCAATCTTGACATTACGCCCCGTGCGTAAAAAACTTTATACAGCCAAATGTCGGCACCATTAGTTGATCACCATGACAAGATTCCTTTCCCAAAGTATTACATTTACAATGCTGCGCTAACAGGTATTATCTGCCAGGATGCTATTGTAGATGCGGTTGATGCAGCCGAACCATCGCATCCATTGGCGACTGTTTGGGTTGAGTGTTCCTATTCTAGTCATGTACACCCGTTTGTTCACCTCTATCATCAAAGACTTGTAGATGAAGCCTGTCTCCGGGGAGAGAGAGTTGGAATAGGGGTTGTTGATGGCCACCTTGTAGTTACTTTTCTCGAACTGCCGCTTCACCAGGTTGACCAGCCGCTTATCGTAAGTATCATCGGTGTTATGACCGATGCAAATGTCACAGTCGTAGAGTTCGGAAGGGAAAGAATGGCAGTCTATCAACAGGCTGTCAGGTGTCAGTTGGCTTCTCACGGCATCCAGATGCAGCTTGCGTTGAAGGTATAGGAAGTCGGACTCCTGCGAGGTAAGCATTCCTCTCTTATAGCCGCCGAACTGCCGGTAAATGATACCCTGTCCCTGGGCTTCCATCGGGTCGTTGTCAAGCCGTTCCGCATCGCATACGAAGCGGGAATATGGAAATACGACGCTGGTCACATTCTCGTTGGAAGTGGCGAAAAGGAAGTCGGTGTACCAGTCCGTCCATTTGATCACGCAATCGTTGATGAAAAAAGGATTGCACGGCCACTTGCCATGAGGGCCGAAGATGCCGTTCACACTGGCGTGGGGTATATGCAGAACGATTTTGTTGATGTTTGTCATCTGTTTGGGTTTGGATTCTGATTAAGTAAAAGTAAAAAAATAACTTGGTACTGTTTTTAACATATAATTCTTGCTTTGGCAAGCGTCTCCTTCGTAGCCGAGCGATCATATAATTAGTCATAAATTCTTGCTTTGGCAAGCGTTTCCTTCGTCGCCGAGCGGCTGTGCGTCAGAATTTTTGATTAATTGATGATAATTCTTGGACGAGCCAAGCGGCAGAGCCGAGCGCGTGTTCTATATTATTCATCCCAATTACTTTTTTTATCGTCGCTAAAGGTTTTACTTGGTTTACTGCATCATTACAAACTCTCAGTTGTTTGGCCCAGTTCCCGATGCACCCAAACGGCATAGATACTCTTGATACATCCGTTGTAGGCGATTCTGCATTCTGGTTGACACAGGCTGTGAGGGAAGCCGTAAAGCAATGGTCGGTGAATGGTCAGTACCCTCACAAGCCATCGACAGCACCTCATAAACATCCTCCATGTGTCCGAACTTATAGAAGAGCGCATGGTCGCATATATCATGCCCGCTGTGAGTAGCAAGATATTGATGTAGTTTTTCTGTTATCTCATTTGTTGTAGGAGGACATTTCGTGATAACTCCATCGTTCGTTGTAGAAATGGTTAAAAAGTGAGTTTACGTCCTAGGATGTGGATATTGGCATTGTGCAGCAGTTCGTAGTCGATGAGCGGCTCAGTGCCGTTGGCGATGCAGTCACGGCATATCATGAGGATTTTGCCGATGTTGTTCTGCCCTCGCCACTCACCGACATCGCAGACCTTGTTGGTCTCGAGGTTGACGATAATGTCTATTTCGTTCTTTTTCAGTCCTTGGTGATGCCGTTGACGATATCGTTGACTTGCTTGAAAGACCAGACGTTCGGAGTGGCGGGATAGACTTCTTGTTGACCTAAGATGATGTTATGCATAATAAGATTTGAGATTTGAGATTTGAGGGTTGAGATTTGAGGGTTGGGGGGTGAGGGTTGTGATTCATATTGCGAAGTTACGGAGAAAGAATGAATTGAGGCCGGTTTCTATAGGTATAAAAACGGTAGGGGAAGAAGGTATCCTCCCCTACCCTTTTGTGGTTGCTCAGCTGTGGGGGAAGACTCCGCTTGCCTTTTGGGAGCGGAGTTGGCGAATGCGCTCCGTGGTCTTGTTCTTGAAACCGAAAAGGTCCTCAAGTGGTGGCAGCTGTTCCATGAGTTGCTCGAAGGTGACAGTGTTTTTGGCTGCATCCTCGAAGACAATGCGGTTGTTCGGAATGCGTATCCTCCTCAGCTGCAGTTGGTACTTGCCTATGGTACGCTTCTCGTCCTCAAACCCACACCAGTAGCGCAGCACATTGTCCAAGGCATTGTTATCCTCCACCGCGTTCTTCGCATGGGTGCGGAAAGTGGAGAGGTTGTGGTTCTTGGCCGCGCAGTTCTCCACCCACTGCGCCCCACCCGAGCGGTAGAGTTTGTCGTAGAGAGCCTTTATGGCGGTGGCAGACCTCTCGTTCTTGAAGTACTTGTTGGGCAGTCCACCCACCACTTTCTGACACAGCAGCGTGAGTATATAGAGCATTTTCGCTCCTCGGTGCGGCATGTCGAGTGCTATCTCCTCACCGTTGTCCTTGCGGACGACAATTGCATAGTCGCCCTCCTTGGTCTTGCAGTTTGGTTTCCTCGACGGTCTCACCACAAGGGAGAAATTTGGTGCAGCAATGTCGTTGACGAAGCTCTTGTCCACCTTGTCTGCGAGCAAGACAAGGATAAGGAATGGGTCTACATTGTTGAAGGTGAGTTTGTTTCCGCTAATCTCAATTGTCATTAATCAAGTGTTTTAAGTTATAAGGTATTGTTGAGGGGTGGTGGAATACTCCTGAATGGAGTGCGAGAAGAACCGTCATGGAGGCGCATGGCCTTCTGGTTATCAGGTCAGAACAAAAAAAGAGGGGGGAAGGTGGTTTCCCTTGTGGAAACCTACGAGACGTAAGTCGTTGTCATTGGACAACGAGCAAGAAAGTTGGAGGTGGTCCAACGGCCAGAGGCCCTTCCGACAAGTGTTTGGCGAAGGGCCGGGCAAATTGGTGCGACGGTCTTGAAGACCCAAACACAAATCATTGATAATGAAGTAAATAAGAAATTTGTCGTAATCATTTTTAATTAATCGGTTTGTTAAACTGTTAATTCGTATCTTTTTCCCACCGTGGCGATTATTTGCTCGGTTGGAGCAGCTCTTGGCTGTCTCTTGATACTTCAAATCTTCAAAGAACTCTTTCCAATGAGCATACCCCAACTTTTAGGGGCGCTCATCTCCTCAGATCAAACAGACTTGTTTTTCATTTGCCTTACGGCAGCGCCTGTTGAATTTTCAGCATGCACTTCTACTCTCTACGGCTATGTGCCTTTCCGTTTGAGGGCCTTTTGTATCTTGAAATACTCACCCTCTGAATTTTTGCGACGCGAAGTTAAGCAAAATATTTGAGAATAAAGAATTTTTCATATTAAGGATTGTTAAAGGAGCGAAGATTTTTCGTCCTCCCCCATCCTTACCGATAATGCAGACTTAATGGGAAGTGAGAAATGCCGTAAAATCAAGAGCGTCTTCTGGAAGTGACCATGTCAGGTGACCATCACGTAATTCCATCAGCTGCATCGGACAAAATCAAAGACGAACTCAATGATTACGACATCTGTAACTCTACCTTGCCAACAAGTCGCCTGAAAAGCCGTGGAAGAATGTCATTGCAGAGTATGACCTCACTGCACCCTACTGTGTTCACTACAACCTGCCTTATGACCAGCAGCATGCCGTTGAGCAATATATAGGACTGACAGGCTACCCCACCTATCGCCTCTTCAACAAGCAAGGAGGCCTTCATCACCTCAATTGACTTGATGATGAAAACCTGCCTGAGTTCAAAAAGAGACTTGATGCGCTGTAAGACTAACTTGCCAACAATAGTAAGGTTCTCAAATCTACCTCGCAACTCGTTCTATGAAGCAGTGTCACAAGCGAGTCTATGAGTATGCGGTTTAACGCTTGAAAATGCGGGTATCCAGGAACTGCCGGAAGGTCTGTTTCGACGTTTAAGAAATGAAAATCTTCGTATGCCGTTCATATCCCATTTGAGACGGTCATGATATGTACAAAGGGATTTATCTTTTCTTCATATTATTGCACAGCAAACCATTTTGCCAAGTTTGAAGGATCTGAAAAACAAGCAGTTGCATTAATTAGGTGCCGACCTGCTCGTCGATGGCGGTGTCATTGACAGCATCCGCACGGGAGAATTTAAGCTAATGCAATAGTTGCATTCAATTGTTTTGAATAAGCTATTACTTAAGTTTCGGAAGTAAAATTGCCTTACAAAGCTGTAATTTGTCTTGTATGGCAACCGGTTGTGAAGTGAAGCCCGAAGGGCTGGGACGACCACAGG
>CADADN010000088.1:6866-22628 GCA_902786665.1 uncultured Prevotellaceae bacterium
TTTAGCAGGGGTTCCGTGCTTCGCACTCCACCGCCTGCCTGTACTCTGACCACCCCTTCGGGGTTCGTTCAACATCAAACCAAGATACAACAAATAAAGCACTTAAGTGTTCCATTTACCTCGAACACTAGCCAATTCTCTACCATATGCCAAAATTTATGAGTATTGGAGTCTATTGAAACATCGAATTCGGGGAAAATTGACTACCTTTGTGACCAATATGAGAAAACTGGACTTTGACGACCTTTGGAAAAACCATTTGTTCGACTACAAGGATGTCGACTTGCTGGTCATCGATGATATCACGCGGCTGCAACTTGCCGACTACGAAAACACATCCCTGGCTTTTGTCATGGGAGTGTTCTGCATGGAGGGACGCATGCAGTGCGTGGTCGATGGACAAGAATACCGGCTCGGCAGTGGCGATTTCTTCATCTATTACCCCGGGATGATGATTGGTGAGATACTGCTCAGCGCGAAAGCCAATGTGAAAGTGATTGCTTTCGCACAGCGTGCCATCGACCACTCCTTGTATCTCAACAAATATGTCTGGGACAACCTGGCCTACATCAAGGAGCATCCGCTGTTCACCCTGTCGGAGCGGGAGCGTCAGGGCATCAGCCACTATTACCAGCTGATGATGATCAAGAAAGAGAGCGGTGAAGGCAGTTTCCAGCATGATGTCGTAAGATTGCTGTTCCAAGCCCTGATGCTGGAGTTCCTGATGCTCGTGGAGAGACGCAGGGGCATGATTGGCGACAGACAACCTCAAGTGGACGAGAAAGACTCAAGCGTCCGTCAGTCTGCCCTTGTCTACCGCCGTTTCATGCGCCTGCTGTCCGAGTCGTCGGGACGTGTGCGCAGTGTGTCTGCCTTTGCCAACATGCTGCATGTCACCCCCAAATACCTGTCCAAGTGTATAAAGGAGGAGTCGGGGCGCTCACCCCTTGACCACATCCACGAAACCACCGTCAACACCATCCGCCAGCAACTTCGCTACAGCAACAAGACCGTCAAGGAGATAAGCACCGAACTCGACTTCCCCAACCTGTCTTTCTTCGGGAAGTTTGTAAAGGCGCATTTGGGCATGGCCCCGACGGAGTATCGACAAAAGAATCTTAAAGAAGGCTAAAAGAATAAAGATATGATTTCAAACGGAAAATACCGGCACACTTATACATCGACGGCATCCGACATCACGCCGTTGTACAGGCTTACGCCCAATGCCATGTTGATGTATTTCCAAGATAGTTTTGCACGCCTGATGACCATCCACAACGTGGCAGCTTTCGACATCGTCAAGCAACGGCGCATGTGGGTCATCACTGAGATTCAGATGGATATCCAACCGACGGTCACTTTCTGGTCGGAGGACTTCACCGTGGAGTTGTGGGTGAGCGAGTTGACATCACTCCGCATCTACTGCGATTTCCGCATAGTGCGCAAGGACGACGAGCATCTGATAGCCTCTGGCACAAGCCAGTGGAACATCCTCAACCTCGACACCAAGCGACTGGAGACAACCGATTTCCTTGCCGACAAGCTGGTGGTGGTGCCTGAACTGATGACCGGTAGCCACAAGAAAATACGATTCCCCAAAACACAGTCGTTCGACATGCTGATGGAGCATCGTGTTACACTCCTCGACCTTGACTTCAACTTCCACGTCAGCAACCGCAGCTATGTCAGCATCGCCCTGCTGACCATGCCCGAAGAGGTGCTCGCATCACAGTCATTGTCCACCCTCACCGTTCACTGGCTGCGTGAGACCTATCTTGACGAAACCCTCACTTGTCGCATGTCACGCACAGATGATGGATGTTACCTCCACACACTCACTGATGCAGAGGGCGCTGTGGTCTGCGAACTTCAGAGCAGGTGGCAGCCACAGCCGGAAGCTCCTGATGTCAGCGAAGTGCTGAACAGGGATTTGTAGTTCTAGTCAATTTTTTTCGCTTTGCTCATCAGCAAGCAGTCGCAAGTCTGCCCCTGTTTTTCCATCTATGAAGTTTTTCTTTGTGGTTCACTCTGAGAGCATGGTCACTTCGATGCAGCGTTTGGCATCAAGTATTCGACGCGCCATCTGCTGCACATCGGCGGCGGTGGTCTCCGTCACCAACCGTTTGTAGTCCTTGTCGAAGTCCACACCATCCTCCAACTCATGCCAGACGATGTAGTCCCAATAGTCGTTGGTGATGACCATCTGGTCGTACTGTTTGAGCAGGTATTCCTTGACCTTCTGCATTGACGATGCAGCCGGACCGTAGTTGGCTATATTCTCCAACTGCTTGTAGATGATGGGGTTGAGTTCAGCATATCGTGTAGGGTCTGCATTATACTGGATGCTCAGCGTGGTGTTGGGTTTGTCGTCCTTGTCGAGGTCGAAGTTCACGCTCACGCCATACGTACCACCCTTCTCCTCGCGCACCGAGTCGGTATAGGCTATTTGCAGCACACGGCGCAGGAAGTCGAGCGTGAGGTCGTTCTTTGCATTAAACTCCACATCGGTGGTGTAGACGATGCTCACGTTGGCCAGCGGTGTGGCCTGTTCCTTGACGAACTTGTGCGTACTGGTGCCATTCACGATGCGCGGCACGTTGGTCCAATTGGTCTGTTCGTGCTTTCCGGTGGAAGGCAGCGATGCCAGGTATTGGCAGATGAGCGGTCGGAGTTGCTCCATGTCGATTTTTCCGATAATCACGGTCTTGAAGTTCGATGCATCGCTGAACCTCTCCTTGTAGATATCAAGGATACGGTCGTAGCTCACCTTGTCGAGCGTGGCCTGTTTCACGGGTTCGAGTCGTGGATGGTGGTTGTACAGGATGGCGTTGATGGAATCGTTGTAGTCCACCTTCGGACTGGCGTTGCGATTGGTGAGGAACGAGCGTGTGCGGTTGATGAGTCCTGCGAAGGCGTCGTCGTCGCGCCTTGGCTGTGTGAAGTAAAGGTATGCGAGTTCAAACATGGTCTTCATCTCCTTCACCGACGAGGAGCCCGAGATGCTCTGTCCTCTCGTCCCCACCGACGGGCTCACGCGCGCCACCCTTCCGGTGAGCATGCGTTTCAAGGTGATGGCGTCGAAGTCGCCCACGCCACCCTCGGTCACGCCGCTGGTGATGAGCGAGAAGTTGGGGATGTCACTATCGGGATAGACCGAGGTGCCTCCGTCGGCCTTCATGGTCATGGTCACGGCATCAGCCTCAAAGTCGGTCGACTTCACATACACATGCATGCCGTTTGAGAGAGTTAGTTCGGTGAACCCGTATTCGTCGTAAGGTTTCTCCTCGACGATGGTTCCCGGCTGCGGCAGGGTCGAGATGAGGTTCTCGGCTATGGCCACCTCGGGGAAAGGAGCGTAGTCTTGGCGTTGTGCGGCGAGCACCACCTGCCGTAGCGCCTCCTTTGAGGGGATGTGCACGCTCTCCTTGTCGGGTCCGTAGAGTGCCATCACCTGGTTTTTGTCAGTGATGAGTTCTTTCACCGCCCTGTTCACCTCGTCGAGCGTCACCTCTCTGTCGAAGCGCTTGGTCAGTTCGTAGTCGTACTCCACGGAGATGAGCGGCTCACAGTCAAGGAAATTGTTCACACACCGGTTCACGAAATAGCTGTTGCGCCGGTCATTTCGCTCGTTATACTGCCTCTCGGTGGCAGCCATGACGAGCCGCTTTGCCCTGTCGAGTTCGGCCTGTGTGAATCCATGCTGGCGTGCACGCTCGGCAGCTCCCACAACCGTGATGAGTCCGCCGAGGATATTGTCTTGCTTGCAACTCAAGCTGACAGAGAAGGCATCCTTGGTGCGGCTCACGAAGAAGGTGCCGGCACGTCCCGTAGCACTTATGAATGGCGCGTCGGGTTGCTGGCGGATTTCGCTCAGGCGGTCGTTGAGCATGTATCTGATGAGGTCGTCCACATAGCCGCCCCTGAGATAGCCCACCGTGTTCTTCTCGCTGTCGGGCGTGGCATCGCGTTTCATGTAGAGGTGAGCCAGGACAATGGGCTGCTCCTTGTCTTTCTGTATGGAGACAATCATCGAGTCGTTGTCGGCAACGGGGTAGTACACACGCTCGGCCCTGGTCTTGGGCAGGGGGATGGAGCCGAAGAGACGCTTGATTTTCTTCTCCACCTTGTCCACGTCGATGTCACCCACCACGACCACGGCCTGCAGGTCTGGACGGTACCATTTCTGGTAGTAGTCGCGCAAGTCTTGGTAAGCGAAGTTGTCTACCACGTCCATCGACCCGATGGGCATGCAGTCCTCATACTTCGTCCCCTTGTAGATGGTGGGGAGGGCATCCTCCTGCATACGCTGCATGGCCATGCCGGCCCTCCGGGTGCGCCATTCCTCATGGATGACGCCACGCTCCTTGTCGATCTCAGCATCCTCAAGCAGGATGTAGTGGCTCCAGTCGTGAAGCACGAGGAGGCAGGAATCGAGGATACCCTCCCGTTTCAGAGGCGCCGACCCTATGTGGTATACCGTCTGCTCCACACTGGTGTAGGCATTGAGGTTGGCACCGAATTTCACTCCGATGGTCTCACACCAAGGCACGATGCCCAGCCGTTTTCCCTTACCTGGGAAATTCTTCGTTCCGTTGAATGCCATGTGCTCCAAGAAGTGGGCGAGTCCGCGTTGGCGCGGCTCTTCAAGAATAGACCCTACCCGCTGTGCGATGTAGAAGTCGGCCAGTCCAGCCTCTTTGGCATTGTGTCGGATGTAATAGGTGAGCCCGTTTTTCAGGGTTCCTTTCCTCACTGCCGGGTCTTGCGGCAATGTCTCTTGGGCATGGCCGGCGACAGCAGCTACAAGCAGGAGTAACGTGATGGATAGTTTCTTCATTATTATAATGTTTGTTGATGATTTTGCGACAAAATTAAGCATAAATATCCAAACCCTCATCATCTGGCATTCAAAATACCGACAATTGATGATGGTGTGGCCATCCGAGCCTTCCAACGGCTTCTGATGCTCATATGACGTAGGTATCCCCACTATGAGAAATGGCGGCTGCGCCCCTTTCCATACCTAAATATAATGAATATTCATACCATAAAAATACAAATTTTTAAGTATTGCCCACCCTTTTTGATTTGCCTAATTTTGCAATCGAAATGGAAACATGGTCGCAAGCGTGTCACCCCCTCCCATCGCCGACCAACTCAAGACATAAATGAACCAACGCCTGACAATATTATATATTTTATTGAACATGGCATGTTGTGCAAGCGCCCAACATGCCATGCTGGCAGGCTGCGTGGTCGACGACAACACATCGGAGCCCGTGGAGTTTGCCTCCATCTTATTGTCAGAGAGCGGTCTGTGGGCCATCACCGACGAGGAGGGCAAGTTCACGGTGAGAAACGTGCCGATGGGCAAAATGACCCTCACCGTGCAGTGCCTGGGCTACCAGAAACGCAGTTGGCCGATGACCATCACCCGCGACGTGACCAACCTCACGCTCCGGCTCAAGGAAGAGAACCTGAAACTCAACGAGGTGACCATCGTTGCCAAGCGGAAGACCGACGAGGCCACCACCTCGTATGTCATCGACCGCACCACACTTGACAACCAACAGTTGCTCAACGTGAGCGACATCACCACGCTGCTTCCCGGCGGCAAGACCGTCAACTCCACCCTCATGTCCGACCCCCGCATGGCCCTTCGCAGCGGCACGACGGAGAAAGGCAACGCCTCGTTTGGCACCGCCGTGGAGGTGGATGGCATGCGCCTGGGCAACAATGCCGAGACGGACGAGACCATAGGTTCGTCGACACGCACGGTGAGCGCCTCGGACATCGAGAGCGTGGAGATTGTCACCGGGGTGCCGTCGGTGGAGTATGGCGACCTTTCCAACGGGGTGGTGAAGGTGAACACCCGCAAGGGGAAATCGCCTTTCATCATCGAAGGAAAGATCAACCAACACACCCGCCAAGTGTCGCTCAACAAAGGATTCGACCTAGGTGGTCGCCTGGGACTGCTCAACGCCTCTGTAGAGCATGCCCGTTCGTTCTCGGATGCCGCCTCGCCCCACACCGCCTACCAGCGCAACATACTCTCGCTCCGCTACTCCAACACCTTCATGCGTGCCACCACGCCACTCACCCTGAGCGTCGGACTCACCGGCAACATTGGTGGATACAACTCGGAGAGCGACCCCGACGAAGACCTCGACGACTACCAGAAGGTGCGCGACAACACGCTGCGCACCCACTTCAGCCTGCAGTGGCTGCTCAACAAGTCGTGGATCACCAACCTCATGATGAGCGGTTCACTCGCCTACTCCGACCACAAGAACGAGAGCTACGCCAACAAATCGAGCGCTTCGACCCAACCTTATATCCACTCGCGCGAGGAAGGCTATTCCATCGCCCGGGAATACGACGTGCAGCCCGATGCCGACATCATCCTCGGTCCCACCGGATACTGGTATGTGAAAGGATTCAACGACTCGCGACCCATGAACTGGTCGCTGAAATTGAAAGGCGAGTGGGCACGCCGCCTGGGAGAGTCGATGAACAAGGTGATGCTCGGCACCGACTACACAGGCAGCAACAACCACGGCCGTGGCACCTACTACGACGACATGCGCGTCGCCCCCACATGGCGCGAATACCGCTACGACGCCCTGCCCGCCATGCACAACGTGGCCATCTACGCTGAAGACAAGTTGGTGGTGCCCACCTCACGCAGAGGTTCGGCCGAACTCACCGCCGGCTTGCGCGATGACATCACCCTTATCCATGGTACCGACTACGGCACGGTGCAAAGCCTCTCGCCGCGTGTCAACGGCCGCTACGTGTTCTGGCGCCAGCAATACAAGCAATGGGTAACCGAATTGAGCGTGCATGCCGGATGGGGCAAGAGCGTGAAACTGCCGTCATTCCAGGTGCTCTACCCCACCCCGTCGTATGCCGACCGTCTTTCCTTCGCCTCAACGAGCACGGAAGACAACAAGTCGTTCTATGCCTACCACACCTACCCTACAAGGTCGCTCTACAACCCCCACCTGAAGTGGCAGTACACCAACCAGACCGACATAGGCATAGAGGCCACCATCAAGGGCACACGCATCAACCTGTCGGCCTTCCATCACCGCACCTGCCGTTCATACATGTCGACCGACCATTATTTCCCCATGGCCTACAAATACACGCCACCATCGTCGCTCGATGGCATCGGCATCGACATCGCCAACCGGCAGTACGCCATCGACCCCCGGACGGGCGTGGTGACCGTGAGCGATGCCAGCGGAGCGCAACAGCCCGTGACCCTGGCCTACAACGAGCGCCGCACCTATGCGGTGAACAACCAATACGTCAACGCCACGCCCGTCGACCGCTATGGCGTGGAATGGATTATAGACTTCGCACAGATACGCTGCCTGCGCACCCAGATACGCCTCGACGGCAACCACTATCGGTACAAGGGCATCGACGACGTGCTCTTCGCCGACATCCCCACGGGCGTGAACACCACGATGAGCGGCAACCGCCTCTATGGCTATGTGGGCTACTACCGTGGCAGCAACGTGACCAGCGCCAACTACAGTGCCGGAGCCGCCATCGCCAACGGTTCGCTCACCCGTCAGACCAATCTCAACACCACCATAACCACCCACGTGCCCCGGGTGAGGCTTGTCGTCTCGCTCAGGGTGGAGTGCTCGCTCCAGCGTTACAGCAAGCCGCTGAGCGAACTGCCTGACGGCACGCGCGGCTATGTGCTCGAAGAGCAGTCAGACTTCTTCGGCAAGCCCTACGACGGCACCAGCCGCGACCATTTCGTGGCTCTCTATCCCGAGTACTACTCCACGTGGGAAGAGCCCGACGTGCTCATCCCATTCGCCGAGAAATTCAAATGGGCCTCGGAAAACGACCCCACCCTCTACAGCGACCTTGCCAAACTGGTGGTGCGCTCCAATTACGCTTATGTGATGAATCCCAACCGCCTCTCGGCTTACTACTCTGCCAACCTGAGCGTGACCAAGGAGATAGGCGACCATGTGAGCGTGTCGTTCTACGCCAACAACTTCTTCAACACCATGCGCAAGGTGCACTCATCGCAGACCGGCCTCGACACGTCGCTCTTCGACAGCGCCTATGTGCCCAGTTACTATTATGGACTCTCGCTGAGGGTGAAAATCTAAAGACAATGGAAAAGAGAAGACATCACCCTACCTCCCCGACATGGGCGACGGCCACGCTGTTCACCCTGCTAACCCTTCTCGCCATCGGCCTGCTGCCCTCATGCGACTACGACGAGACGGTGGAGACATGCCCTGTGAGCGTGCACCTCATCTATCCCGACAATTCCATCGAACCCTATGAGGGAGCGAGGGTGGAGATGAAGGATGCCACCTCGTCGATATACGTCGACTCCACCGATGCCTCGGGAACGGCACGCTTCAACCTGCCGCCAGGACTCTACGAAGCCACCACCAACTCACAGTACATCGACTCCACGGGCAGCTCCAGATGGCGCTATATCTTCAACGGGGTGAAGAGCCTCATCGTCATCTCACCCGACAGCACCAACCGCATAGAACTGACGCTGAAAATGTCGAAGAAACGAATAGTGGAATAAGGGTCATTGAGAATCATGTAACACAAGCAATCCCTATAAGACATCCCATATAAACAACAATCATCAATCAATAAACAAAAAGCGTATGAAAAAGAAAGCATTAATCCGAGCCATTGCGCTCCTGGCATTGCTCCTTCTGCCAGCCCAGGCATTACTCGCCCGTGTTGCAGAGGAGGATGTCACCTGCATGGTGCTGACGCTCACCGATGGCACCGTCAACCGATTCGCGCTCACCGGCAACCCCACGGTGACCTACGAAGGCGAGAACCTCGTGGTCAGCGCCGGAGAAGAGCAGTTCACCACAGCCCTTTCGGGCATCAGCCAACTCACCTTCGAGCAGGTGCCCACAGGCATCAGCGAGATGGTCGAGGAGAGTCCCAAGCCCGTCTTCACTCCCGGTCAAGCCCGTTTCGAAGGTCTGAAGCCCCACGCCACCGTGAGCATCCATACCATCGACGGCAAGATGCTGAGCAGCACGAGAGCCAACGAAGATGGCGCCGTGAGCATCGACCTCGGCACCCTCCCGCAGGGTGTTTACATCCTACGCACCCCCAGCCAGAGTTACAAAATCAAGAAATAACAACAAAAAACATAAAAGATGAAAAAGACTTTACTCACATTGCTCACCATCGCCCTGACGGCAGTGAGCACACATGCCCAGGAATGGAAAATGGTCATCACCAAGGCCGACGGCACCCAGATGGAACTGAAGACCAGCGAAATCAACAACATCACCTATGTGCAGGCAGAGGCCCCCGTGCTGCCCGACCAGAACGTCGACCAGATCATCATCAAGGAACTCTACAATGGTGGTTGCACCAACGATGCCGGCAAGTCGTTCCAATACGACAAATGTGTCATCCTCTACAACAACTGTGGACAGCAAGCCGTGGTCAACAACCTCTGCTTCGGCGTGGGCTCGCCAGCCAACGCCTACTCCTCGGTACCCAACAACTACGACGAGAACGGCAAACTGGTGTATGAGTCGCAGGGCATCATTCCCGCATGGCACGGCACCTGGTGGTTCCAAGGCTCATTGGTCATCGAGCCCTACTCACAGGTGGTGGTCAACATCCACGGCGCCATCGACAACACGCAGACCGTGTCACAGTCGGTCAACTACGCCAACCCCGACTACTACTGCATGTACGACCCCGAAAGCGGCTACAACCACACCAACTATTATCCCACCCCTGCCAGCGTCATCCCCACCTCTCACTACCTGAAAGCCAAGGAGATAGGAATGGGCAATGGCTGGACCGTCTCGGTGAACTCTCCCGCCTTCTTCATCTTCCAGACGCAAGGCGTCGACGCCGCCACTTGGGCCGACGACGTGAACAACATCTGGTATCCCGAGGGACAAAACACCCAGACCTTCGCCTGCTTCGCCGTTCCCAACGAGTGGATCATCGACGGCGTGGAGGTGTTCTCCTACGACTATCCCGACGACTGCAAGAAACGCCTCACCGCCGACATCGATGGAGGTGCCGTATGGCTCACGAAATACCTGGGGCACTCCCTCTACAGGAATGTCGACAAGGCAGCCACCGAGGCCTTGCCCGAGAATGCCGGCAAGCTGGTCTATGACTACAGCCTGGGCGTTGGCGAGAGCACCGACCCCAGCGGCATCGACGCAGAAGCCAGCATGAAGCAAGGCGCCCACATCATCTTCCAGGACTTCAACAACTCCACCGAGGATTTCCATGAGCGCCAGCGTTGCTCGCTGAGAGACTAACGACATCGTGGCATCCCCACCACACTTGAATCATCGTTTTCATTCGACATCACACCATGCGACCCACCAACCACATCGCCACCCCGCACGCCACCTGCCCAAGCACTCCATCGACAGAACGCGGACTGCCGTCAGGACTTCAGGCGTGGCGATGTGGTATGGTCGGGTTCCTGTTGCTTGCCTCGCTGGCGACACATGCGCAAGACACCCTGCTCTTGCGCGACCATGCCTTCGTCAAGGATGCCGATGCATGGCTCACCAGCCGCAACGCCGCCGCGCTCACCAGGTTCGCCTCGCAAAACATCGCCAATGCCCAATTGTCGCTCACCCGTGAGAAAGGTGGGTTCACCGACTTCTCCGAATCACCCGACGCCATCACCGTCAACGCCGAAGTGGAGTCGTTCTACCGCATTGGCAGCCAGGCTGTGGGCTACGGACTGATGAGTTACGAGAATTTCTCGGGCAAGGAGATGGGCGGTTCGGTGTTCATCGACACCTCCCGACTGCCTTTCGACCTGGAGGAAGACTCACTCACCAACCTGGGCAGGAAGCACCGCGACACCTACCACCTGGCAGGCGGTGTGGGCATCGACGTGTGGCATGGCCTCTCGTTGGGCGCACGCCTCGACTACAAGGCCGCCAACTACGCCAAATACAAGGACCTGCGCCACAAGAACAAGCTGATGGACATGACACTCACCACGGGAGTGTTCTGGCCCATCGCCGGGGTGGCAGACGTGGGAGCCTACTACTATTACCGCCGCACCACCGAGAGCCTCAAGTTCAATCTCTATGGCCGTGAGGACAAGACCTATGTCACCTTCATCAACTACGGTCCGTTCATCGGCGAGACAGAGCAGTTTGCCAACTCCGGATTCACCGACAAGCTGCGTGAGTTGCCGATGGTAAGCAACCATAACGGCATCGGCCTGCAACTGGGTCTGCATCTGTGCCGCAACCTCACCTTCACCAACGAAGCCACGCTCGCCTATCGCGAGGGTTACTACGGGCGGCGCTCCGAGTTCACCAACTCCTATTCGTTCCACCGCTCCCATACCTACGACTACCACGGACGGCTGACATACCATGCCAAAGCATCGCTCCATCATATCGACGTGAACATTGGTGCCGAGAACCTTGTCAACCACTTCGAGACGTTCCGCGAGAAGCGCAACGACAGCGGTGCCTCGTATTATGAGTATTACGACCCCGTGAAGACGGCCAACAAACTATGGGTAGAGGGGCGGGTGGCCTACACGGCCTACCTGGGCATCCGTGGCGAACTGCCCATATGGATCCTCACCGCCAGTTGCCGGTGGATGCACCGCAAGCAGACAGCCTACGACCATCCCTACTACCGGCGACAGCGGCTCAACAACCAGGAATGGGGTCTTGTTGCCACCCGTAACTTGCTGCTGCGCAAGGGACTGCTTTCGCTGAGCCTCTCGGGTGCATTCCTCAATGGCAGTGGTGCCCCGTTTGAGGACCTCACCTTCGTGGCACCATCCGACAAGCAGCACCCCTCGCCAACGATGGACACCTGGCTCTATCGCGAGCACCAATGGCTCACCGCAGCCCAGTATGCCGTCGGAGGCAGCGCGAAATACACGTTCCGCTTCCCTGGCACCCGCATGGCCACTTATGTGGGCGCAAGCGTGAGGCACCATAAAGTGAACGCGCCCAATGCTTATAGCAACGGACGCGACCACACCCAGGCAACCCTTTTCCTTGGCTGCACCTTCTAACCTCGCATCTGCCTTTGAAGGAATCTGGATGATGAGACCATGTTCAGATGCTCCATCCTCTCACTTTTGACGAGACCACTTCCATCATCCGTTTTCATTTCACAATTCCTTTTATGGTCGCATACGACGGTTTCTTCCTAAAGACCTCCACGTCGCCGAAACCAGCCTTTTCCAGCATGTCCTTCAACTGTTCTGGAGGATATACGGTCATCCCCTCGACCACATTGGTCCATACCGAATCGCCCTCAATCACTTCCAGCATGATGGCGAACTGACCGCCGGGCTTCAACACACGTTTCACTTCCTGGAAACAATTCGGCAGATTTGGCCAGAAATAGACGGTTTCCACGGCAGTCACAACATCAAACTTTTGTTTTTCCCACGGCAGGCTGTCGGCAGAACCCTGTTCCACGAACACCTGGCTGCCCAGCAACCGCTTGTTCACATTTCTCGCCTTGGCGACACTCTCTTCAGAAATGTCCATACCATATGCCTTCCCGTCGGGACTCCTTTTGAGCAGACGTTTCAGCGTGGCACCACCGCCACAGCCGATGTCGAGCATGGTCATACCATCACGGAACGTCACATGGTCAAGTCCCCAGTTGGTGAGCGGGGCGTGGCCAAAGTTCATGAAACGCAACATGCACCGCCCGAGAAACCCCTCGGGACGCGCACACTGACTGAAAAAATCCTTGAAAAAATTCTTCATACCTTAATCTTATAATAGTTGATAATCTTTTGCCTGTTTATTTGCTTGTGAAAGTCCCGTCCGTATGCTCTATTTGCCATCAGGGCGTCCTTCACGTAAGACCTTGTAGCATATGCCTTGCATGAAGTGCCACATCAGCCTGTCTATAAAAGTTTATTTCATTTTAAACATCACAAAAGTACACACTATTCTGAGAACAGGCAATACTTAAAAATCGGTAAATTCTGAGCGAGCCAAGAGCAGAACTGAACTTGTTCAAGTTATGCCGAGGCGATGCCAGAAATCGGAGAATTCCAATTTCTGTGCGAGCATTCTTAAAGAAGTTAGAGAAGTTTTAGAAGTTTTTAGAAGTTAGAGAAGTTAGAGAAGTTTTTAAGAAGTTAGAGAAGTTAGAGAAGTTAGAGGAGTTAAAGACAAGTGTTTGTGAGGAGGGGGGGCAACAAATCCCATTAGTCGTAGGGGCGGGTCTTGTGCCCGCCCGAGATTATTGCGCACCACCATTCTTGGCTTTTGTACGGATATGCATAAAGCAAGTCCCTACGTGAGCAACGGGCATTCTTGGCACCGTGAGCAAGAGAAGATATAGAAGATTTTAGAAGTTAGAGAAGTTAGAGAAGTTAGAGGAGTTAAAGACAAGTGTTTGTGAGGAGGGGGCAACAAATCCCATTAGTCGTAGGGGCGGGTCTTGTGCCCGCCCGAGATTATTGCGCACCACCATTCTTGGCTTTTGTACGGACATGCATAAAGCAAGTCCCTACGTGAGCAACGGGCATTCTTGGCACCGTGAGCAAGAGAAGATATAGAAGTTTTTAGAAGTTAGAGAAGTTAGAGGAGTTAAAGACAAGTGTTTGTGAGGAGGGGATGCAACAAATCCCATTTGTCGTAGGGACTTGCTTCATGCATGTCCGATAAGGCCAAATGGTCCCCCGAAGTCGTAGGGGCGGGTCTATAAGATTGAAGATTGAAGATTGAAGATTGAAAATTGAAGATTGAAAATTGAAGATTGAAAATTGAAAATTAGATTCATTGCCATCCCGAATTAAAGAGATTTGTCGAAGACCCACGACCGATAGGAAGTAATTGGAGAATTTTTTCGGGCGGGCACAAGACCCGCCCCTACAGTTGCAACGTTTGTTGCACCGATTGTTGCACCGATTGTTACACCGATTGTTACACCGATTGTTTGCACCCGTTTGACGTTCCGATTGTTGCACCATCCGAGGCGAAAAACGGTTCAATGGCATTTTTTGACGATGTAACGGACATGCATAAAGCAAGTCCCTACGTGAACAACGGGCATTCTTGGCATCGTGAGTCCCCCGGGGTGCCGGCTAGGGGGCGACGCTTCCCAGCGTCGCCGTGACCAAAAGGCCGTGAGCAAAAGGTCGTGAGCAAGAATCTGGTGCGCACATAATGTGATGACTTACAAGAATTCCAAAACAATGGAACAAACCAAATTATTAATTATAAATTGTTAATTATTAATTAATTACGCGGGGCAAACCACGGCGACGCTGGGAAGCGTCGCCCCCTAAAGTTACTCTGTTGGCGGGAATCCTTGCTCTTTTCTGGAGCGCGTCATTCTTGTCTTACGGGTCGGCAGTGGGTTGGGATGCAGGCCTGGGGGCCCGCGCCCCACCGCCACCCCGCATGACAAGAATGACGAAGCAAGGGGTTTGGGGGGCGGGTTGGGCAAGGATGCACCTATCTGGAGACGGGGCGAACCGTGCGACCGTCGTAGCGGCGCTCGCCGTACCAGCTCGCGCCGCCCGAATAGTAGAAGTGCAGGACGTAGGCGTAGTCCGAGTGCGACGGATCCCGCGTGGATGACCAGTAGTAGCCGTACGAACCGGCGTAGTAGAGGCTCTTGTACCAGCGGCGGCCCGCCGCAGGCAAGAAGATGCTTGCACCGTTTTTCTTGCTGGTGAACTTGCCACCCTTGACACCGTTGACCGTCGTCCATTGATAAGTGCAGTTGTCAAGCAATTCCTTAATTTGGTCTAAAGACGGCATCACCCAAGAGCCGCCCCATTTCACGTGCGCCACGTCGTTTTGAGCATAGTAAAGATAATTGTCTACATTGTAAGTGCTCTTCGTCAGCGTCTCGCCCCAAGCGTAATAGCCACCATAGTCCTCAGGCTTGTTGGCTCCCACGTTGCAGCACGCCCATTTCGTGCCGGAGGGCAGGCCGAGGTCAATCATATGTGGGTGATTGTTGTCGGGGCAAGAGAGGTTGGACGTGGATGGGCTGTTTGGGGTGGATGGGGAACTTGGGGTGCTTGGGGTGGATGCGACGATGGCTTTCAGCGTGCCCGTGACACTCGCCTGCTCGTTTTCGTTGATGGTCACCATTTTGGTGAAAGACTCATAGCCATCCTTGCGAATCTCCACACGGTGCTGACCCACTTGGATGTCACGGAACACATCGGGGGTGGTGCCGACCTTCTTGCCATCGACATACACGTCGGAGTTGATGGGAGACACCTTGACATCGAGGGAGCCGACAATCATTTCCAAGGCAGGCAGGCGCAGGGTGCGGTTTTCATTCTCGGACAACGTCACACTCTGCTGCTGCGACCTGTAGCCATCGAGACGGGCCTCCACCTTGTAGATGCCTGCCACGAAAGAGCCGTTCCAAGGAGTGGTGCCACGCTGCTGGTCGTTGACATAGATCTTCGCTCCTGACGTGGGGCACTCCACACGAAGCGTCGCCATGGAAGATTTCAGTCTGATGGACAGGGTCTCCTTGCCATCCTTCAGTTCCACCGTCCCTTCCTCCGTGTTGTAACCGGGTGCCGACACCTGATAGCGGTGGGTGCCACGAGGCAGGTTGACCACCATCTCACCATTCTCCACCATCTGGGCATTGCCGTCCACCAGCACCGTACTGTTTTTCGGCTCCACCGTCATCGCAAGGTAGCGCATGCCGTCGTCCACAGGGCCGGCGACCGCCGCCTGCGGCAGCGTGATGGTGAGGATGTAGGTGTGCAGGGAC
>CADADN010000089.1 GCA_902786665.1 uncultured Prevotellaceae bacterium
CAACGACGAGGTGACAGGCACGAAGGAGTACTACCTGGCCGACCTGCGCGACCCTGCCAAGGCATACATCATCAACGACTGGCGTTACGTTGACCTCAGCGGCCTGGGTACAGTGGCGAAGATAGGCTTTGCCCTTTCCAGCACAGACAATGGCGCCTATGGCATGAACACGCCCGCCTACTTCTGCTTCGACGATTTCGGTGCCAAGGGCACTGAGGTGCTGCCTGAGAAGAATGTCAACTTGTCCCTTATCGGAGATGTGAACGGTGATGGTTCCATCTCAGTGATTGACGTGACAACCCTCGTGGCTTATATCATGGACAATAGCAATGACTACTTCGTCTTCGAGAATGCCGATATCAATGGCGACGGTAGCATCACCGTGACCGACGTGACGTCATTGGTGAGCCTCATCCTTGGCGCCGAAGACGACTCCAATGATTAATCATTGACCATTTGATGTCTGAAGGTGCTCCGCTTGGCATACTGAAAAGCATGGCTGTAGAAGCGGCATGGCCTCTCCTTTCAGAGAAGGGCACCAATGGTAAGACACCATATTGAAATGCAAGACACAGCCTCCATGTTTGACATGTGGAGGCTGTGCTTTTTTTTCGTTTGTCCATCGGCTTTGCTGACTTGAATTATTCTTGGAAATCATTCTCTCCAATAGCCAAGGTTGACAGCTTGTGAAAAAAGTAAGCATTTTTGGATAGTTCGCATTTTATGCTTATCTTTGCAATGTCATGGGCGATTACACTTATCTGGAATTGAACATCAAGGTAAGTGAAAAAGCTACGACCATGAAATCCACGAGGTGTTCACCTACATATGAAAAAGTCGAATGAATAACGCTAAACAAATTGGAATAATCGTATGAAATATCTTAGACCATGGATGCTCGCCGCCATCTTCACACTTTGCGGCTTGATGGCATTTACAGCATGCTCGAACGATGATGAAAACGACCTTGAACCTGCAATTGAAGGATTGCGGGACGGTGAATGGACTGGAAGTGGCGAGGGACGTAGCGGAAACATCATAGCGAAAATCGTGGTTGAAAAAGGGAAGATCGTCCAAGCCATTGTCGTCAGCCAGTCTGAGTCGGTCTTCGCTCAAGATGCCATCAACACCATCCTGGGACATGCCGTAGGAAAACAGGATTTGATGAGCGTGGAGGTGGATGGCGTGACTGGTGCTACACTGACTTCCACAGGGGTCGTTGATGCCCTCAACATGGCGATCCTGGCTTCCATGGGCAAGCAGACGAAGGAGACCAAGACCTACGAGGACAGTTCATGCGACATCGTGGTGGTTGGAGCAGGAGGAGCAGGGCTCTCGGCGGCGGTGGCTGCCGCTGAAAACGGCGATATGAAAATCATTGTTCTCGAAAAACAGGGAATCATCGGTGGAAACACCAACTACTCCACGGGGGGCATCAATGCGGCTGAGACAGAGGTGCAGAAAACGCTCGGCATAGAGGACAGCAAACAGTTGTTTTTCGATGACATCATGCGAGGTGGAAAGCAAGAGAACATTCCATCGTTGGTGTGGAACTTCGTCGACAATGCGCCTGCCACCATCTCGTGGTTGACAGGATTGGGAGCCGACTTGAGTGACGTGGGGCTCATGGCTGGCAGTAGCGTGAAGAGGACACACCGTCCCAAGGGGGGCACTGCCATCGGCCCTCATCTGATGAAGGTGCTCAAAGAGGCAACGGCGCATCAGAACATCGAAATCCGCACATCCAACAAGGTTGTCGGGCTGCTCTCTAACAACGGCACGGTGACGGGTGTCAAGGTGCAGAATGCCGATGGCACCACCTACACGTTGAAAGCGAAGGCCGTCATCATCGCAACAGGAGGCTTTGGAGCCAACTTGGAGATGGTGACGCGTCTGCAACCCTCGCTCAACGGCTTTGCCACGCTCAACCATCCCGGTGCCACGGGCGATGCGTTCGACTGGGTGACTTCTCTCGGGGGCGCTACGATACAGTTGGCAAACATACAAATCCACCCCACGGCGGAAGCGGTGAACCATATCCTTATCACAGAAGCGGTGCGTGGCAACGGGGCCATTCTCGTGAACCACGCCGGAAAGCGTTTCTGCAATGAGATGGATACGCGTGACGTGGTGTCGGCCGCCATACTCAGGCAGCAGTCGCAAGAAGCCTTCCTTGTCTTCGACCAAGGCGTGCGCCAGTCGTTGGCTTCCATCGAGACGTATGCCAACCAACACCTGCTCGTGCAGGGCAACACGATATCAGAACTTGCCGGCCTCACTGGCATACCCGCAGAAAGTCTCATGGAGAGCATTGCCCGCTACAATGCCCAACAGAAAGCAGGTGTCGACAATGACTTCGGCCGCAGTGCCACAGAGATGACCGCCGCCCTGGAAACCGCACCGTTTTATGCGGTGCGTGTGAAACCTGCCATCCACCACACGATGGGTGGCCTGAGTGTCAATACCGCGACACAGGTGCTCAAGGCCGACGGAACACCCATACCTGGCTTGTTTGCTGCAGGTGAGGTCACTGGAGGTCTTCATGGCGCCAATCGACTGGGGGGCAACGGGGTGGCAGACATAGTGGTCAATGGCAGATTGGCTGGTATGGCAGCCGCCCGACAATGTAATCAATGAATTCCTCTCCCAAAAGAGTCAGAGCCAATAGGCTCAACCGCAATCAGCGCTTATTGATGAAGAGAATCAATTTCTTTTTCCAAAAAAGTCTAATTAATCGGATTTTTTCATAAATTTGCATCGACAAAAACAAGGCGCCATACATTCAGCCAAAAACAACAATGGAAGACAACGTAAAGAAAGAACAGATACTGGTGAGCATCACCGGACAAGACCGTCCCGGTCTGACTGCGTCGGCAATGGGAATACTTGCGAAATACAACGCACAGATACTCGACATCGGACAGGCCGACATCCACAGCACACTGTCTTTAGGCATCCTCATACGCATCGATGAGGCCCATTCAGGGCAAGTGCTCAAAGAACTGCTGTTCAAGGCCACCGAATTAGGAGTGAACATCGGCTTCTCGCCCATCACAGACGATGAATACGAGGAGTGGGTTGGACGTCAGGGCAAGAACCGACACATCCTCACTCTCATTGGGCGCACCCTGACCGCTGCTCAGATAGAGGCGGCGGCCAAGATCATCGCAGCACAAGGTGTGAACATCGACTCCATCCGCAGGATGACCGGCAGGCAGAGCATACGACACCCACAGCAGAAGAGTCGGGCGTGCATAGAGTTCTCGCTACGTGGTTCACCAAACCGCCACAAGATGCAGGAACAGCTCATGCGACTTTCGGCTGACATGGGCTTTGACTTCTCTTTGCAGAACGATGATATGTACCGCCGCATGAGGCGACTCATATGCTTTGACATGGACTCCACGCTCATACAGACAGAGTGCATCGACGAACTTGCCATACGTGCTGGCGTGGGCGACAAGGTGAAAGCCATCACCGAGAGTGCCATGAGGGGAGAAATCGACTTCAAGGAGAGCTTCACCAAAAGGGTGGCGCTGCTAAAAGGACTTGATGTCAGCGTGATGCGTGAGATTGCCGAGAACTTGCCAATCACTGAAGGCGTGGACCGCCTCATGGCTGTCCTCAAGCGTTGCGGATACAAGATTGCAATCCTAAGCGGAGGATTCACTTATTTTGGCGAATACCTGCAACGCCGCTACGGCATCGACTACATGTATGCCAACGAGTTGGAGATTGACGACAACGGTCGCCTCACCGGAAGATACCTTGGCGAAGTGGTCGATGGACACCGAAAAGCCGAACTGCTGAAGCTCATAGCGCAAGTGGAGAAGGTGAACCTTGCACAGACCATTGCCGTGGGCGACGGTGCCAACGACCTGCCGATGCTCTCTGAGGCTGGACTCGGAATAGCATTCCATGCCAAACCGAGAGTGGTGGCTAATGCCAAGCAGTCCATCAACACGATAGGTCTCGACGGTGTGCTCTATTTCCTTGGCTTCAAAGACTCCTACCTCGGAGAAGACGGAAAGGCATAGCGCCCGATTGTTCTGGATGGCTGGGCTCGCTTTTTAAAGTGGACAATGAGAAATAGGGCGGTGGGCAGCCTCCCCCCCAAAAAATACCCCCTCCAGCTTTTCTAATCATAACCACACGGGTCGAAAAAAATTCGACCTGTGTTGATGAAATTTGATGAACAACCTACGCCAAAAGACCGTGTCCACACCCCGGGATGCTCACTCGGAGTGCAACATCCCCTCCCCTGTAGGGTCAGGTCTTGTGCCTGACCGCAAAGGGGTCAGGGTGGGGTCTGTAACTTCAACGCCAAGAGACAATGTTCACCCCCCCGGGATGCTCACTCGGAGTGCAACATCCCCTCCCCTCAAGGGGAGGGGTCAGGGGTGGGGTCTGTATCTTCAACGCCAAGAGAAAATGTTCACCCCCCCGGGATGCTCACTCGGAGTGCAACATCCCCTCCCCTCAAGGCTTCCTTTTTGTGAGTGCCTTGGCACTTTTTCAGTCTTCTTTCATATTTTCCTCCTTTTACTTTCCTTTTTCATTCCTTTTTCATCCTTTTTCATCTTGTTTATTGCAATCTTCTACAATCAATAATGCCTTGTTGACCAATTGCTTAGAGATTTGTGTATAAGGATTAGCCCTCGAGGGGAGGGGTCAGGGGTGGGGTCTGTAACTTCAACGCCAAGAGACAATGTCCACACCTTAGCGTTGAAAACGTCATATTGGAAAAACGCAAGAATAACCTTTGGGGCGAATACCTCACCCCCGCCCCTTGCGGTCAGGCACAAGACCTGACCCTACAGAGGGGCGGGGATATGCGCACACACCTTTTGCTCACGACAAATTGACGCAACGCATTGAACATTCTTGGCGTTTGACTCATTGAGCATTTTTGTTTTTTACAGAATGGAACTATTTTGCAAATACTTCCGATTGATGCAACCACAGGTCGAAAAAAATACTAACAAAAGTTGAAACCATGTAACTTTTGCTACTGCATTTCGTCAAATGATTGTAATAAAGCAAATGGTTATGGAAAAATATGAAAAAATCATCGTGGCAGCCATCGTGGCATTCGGACTATTGCTGCTGGGGCTGTGCTTGAAGAGTGGAATAGACAACTTCACAAACAAAGACCGACGTGTGACCGTAAAGGGACTGGCAGAGAAAGAAGTCGATGCCGACAAAGTGGTATGGACCTTGAGGTTGCAAGAGTCTGAAAATGAATTGAAGCCCATCTTTGCCAAACTGAAGGATGAGGTCAAAGTCATTCAAGATTACCTCAAGGAAAAAGGTATAGACCAAAAGGGCGAAATCTCTGTCAGCCAGTTTGATGTCACCGACAACCTCGCTAATGTATGGGGCGATAACAAACCACGCTACAATTATAGTGTGTCTTGTTCTGTCGTTGTCACTTCAAACGACACCAAGTTCATCAGTGAATTGATATCCCAGTCGAACGAACTAATAGACCGCGACATCATTTTGGATTCAAACAGTGCGGATTTCGAATACACACAATTTCAGAAACTCAAACCGGAAATGATGGCGGAGGCCATATCCAACGCAGAGAAAACCGCGAAACAGTTCGCCGAGAACAGTCACTCGAAAATCAACAAGATCGTGGAGGCTGGACAAGGGGAGTTTTCAATAGATGATTCTGAAATACCTTATAAAAAGAATGTAAGGGTGGTGTCTACCATCACTTATTCACTCAAGGATTGAGCAACCTGCGACCACTAATACCCGCGCCTTGTTTGTCATCATCTTCCTTGGGGCTAGATTTCCTGATAAGACTCCCATCCGTCATTGTCTACAAGTATGCTACAAAACCACCCAAAGGATGATAGGGTGGGGGCGCACAGAACATTGGGATGGTAATGAATGGTTTCGTCAATCACTTTTGGCTGTGCCAAATGGCCGTTTTCCTGTGGCAATTCATAGGAATGAACCAAGAAAAGCATTATTTTTGAAAAAAAACGGCGAAAAATTTGCAAGAAACAAAAAATTGCTATAACTTTGCACCGCATTTGAGAGAAAATGCTGCGGTAAAGGTCAAACCAGTATTGGAAGTTTGGGTGAGTGGCTGAAACCAGCAGTTTGCTAAACTGCCGTACGGGTTACCGTACCGGGGGTTCGAATCCCCCAGCTTCCGCTAGCGTGATTATGAGGTCGGCATTATGACATAAGCTGGATTCATCTAATGGTTAGGATACAAGATTCTCAATCTTGGCATAGGGGTTCGATTCCCCTATCCAGTACTAAAACGTTTTCAATCCCTTGCAGGTCAATGACTTGTGAGGGGTTTTCTTTTTCAAGGTGTACTAAAAAACCCTTGTTGAATAGCTGCTCAACTTCAAGCTCCCTGATGTAGTGATTGAGAAGCATGTTGCCCCTTATCTCTCTCTTGTCTTGATACTCATACTGAAAGAAGTCAGACAGCTTCTCCAATTCTTGGTTGAACTCCTCCTCACTCTTTGAAGTGTCGGCTATCAACTGCTGAAGCATCTCATTGGCTTGGTTATTCTTCTCCTCCTCTATTTCAGAGATGGCATTGGGGTTGGTGACCACCACCCTGAAGTCAAACAACCTGTCACTTTCCTCGCCCCTCAGGACATTCAACTTGGCATTGATGACCGAGTAATGCTGTATTTTCTCTGGGATGAAAGAGGCGTCGAGGTTATAGGGATTGAACAACGCCCTCAAGTCGTCCATGTGTAGCTTGCCGCTGATGAGGTCATAGTTGATTTCCATGGCAAGCACGTCCTTCCTCGCCAGATGATAGTGCATCAGGCTGTGACAATCCCCGAAATCAACGCAAGCCTTCCTCCATACTTTGTTCTTCCTTGTGTATGATAATTGTTGCGGAGGGAACCCTCCAATTGCATTGTATGCCATAAAAACAATCTTTTGAGGCAAAGATAGTGCAAGCAGGAGTAATTGCAAAGTACCTAAGTGAAATGCTGAGACCAACTTAATTTACTGAATATACGTAAAATATAAAAAGTGGAGGGCAATTACCTCTCTTGGCTTTTGTCCTCCTCTACTGTTGAGAATAGTATTTTATGATTTCTTTTGAATTTTGAATATCAGACAGTCATTGTGAATTGTAAAATATTTTCTTTACAAAAGAAAACAATGATTTCCCTGAGGCTTACCAACTCACTTAATGGTTCCTTACCCGTGAGCCACTCATTTTCCCTTGAATTTCCACTGCGCGGTCAATATACACCTAACCCGTAGGCTTTATTCGTGACCCCGAACCTCCGTTTACCCTCTACCCTTTTTTCATCACAGCTTGGTGGAGAACAGCTTTATATCAGGGGAAGTATTCGACCTATCGGGGTTGAGTGTTATCCTGTATCTCAGAGCTATGTGGCAAATGCCTGCTCCTACAACCCGACTTCTGGGCCATGACCTGTTTGCTGCCTATTCTCAACAGTAGTGGCCGTTCATGGGACTGTGACCCCCATGGGTCAACTACAAAGATAACACATTCTTTCCATTCCACCAAACTTTTCAGTCACTTTTTTAAAAAATTTTTCTTTTGATGCTTTCTATTTATACCTTATAAAATAAAAATTAAATCTTATGTAAATAAATTTCATAATTACTATCGTCAAAAAAGGCAGGAGACCTGCCTTTGATGATGGGGTTATTGCTTCGCAAGTTTGCCGTCTTCTATGATGGGGAGGATATCTTAGACAGCAATAAATTCCTAATCTATTCGAAGTCTTAATGGTTCTTCTCCTCGTTTTATTCTCTCTTCATTTTCTTTGGCTTGTTTTTTTATTGCTTTATCAATCCGATAACTTTCTGACCATGGTAAGCGAATCCATAAAAAATTTAGGAAATCCCCCATTGAGAGTAAGGGATCTGATTTCAAAATCCTATCAATCAATAATATAATTCGTTTCACTACTTTCTTTTTTACAAATATACTACTATTAATTCAAAAAATGAATCAATTAGGGATTTTTAAGATTTAACCCTCTTAAATAGTTTTCATATTCTTTTGCAAATTTTTTTGGAGGAAATACCCCTTCCTTGAGATAATGATCTATATAATAACCACCAGTTCCTGAACCTTCAGCTTTACTTCCCATATAGTCAGCCCATGCTTCCTCAGGACTCTGCCCATGGTATGTGTGGCTTTTCATAAAATCATTCAAATACTTATTTGCTACAGGATGATTGATGTTGGGCATAAAATATGCATCTCCCTGAACATAAGTACTAAGAGGAAGAGTGCCAAAATGGTTTTGTAAGTAATATTCAGCAGCATGTGTTCCTTCGTGTCCGCCCCTTCTTTTAAGTATAAAATCCCAATCCCTAATATTACTATATTTACTTCTAGTAAGTGGTGAATAGATAGTGTTATCTGAAGGGCTGTAATATGCTGAACCATTGATTTTTTTCCAAGATTTTATTCGTATGGGTATTTCTGGGATTGTAACATCAGTTAAATCATGGTAGTAATCATTAGTGGATTGAAGGCCATTTCTCATATCCTCTATTGCACTCTTAATATTTCTTCTCAAGGAAGCAGGATTATAAATGTATCTGCCATCTCTAATTGCTCTATAAGTGCCAAAAGGTCTTGTTAAGACATCAACTGCAGCTCTTCCACGAAATCCTAAATCAATATTATTTAAAGAACTGTCGTACTTTCTTAAAGCATCATCAGCAGCATTTACACCGTAATTTCTTACATTACCAACAACATCAGGAACTTTTGACATTCCATATCCACTAGCAACATCCCCCACCATGTTCCCTGCCATAGCCCAGTAGGGATGCTCCTGTGCAAACTTCTTGCTAAAAGGCTTAGTAGGGTCATTGCCTATGAAGAAGCCAGGGTTCCTGTCATCATACAGATAAGAGAATCCCATATCATTGGCATCGTCCATCAAACCCACCCATCTTGATGGTGCAAGTATATCCAATCCTTTTGCTGGTGCAGTCACCAAATGCCATGGCTTGAACTCTGTTGCAGCCACATACTGGTCTGCAAAGCGAGATGCCTCCTCATTGGTAGGCATGGTCCTGTATTGGTTGTTTTTCAATTCCCCGCCAGAAAAAGGGTTATAAAAACCTCTAGCATATCCCATGCGAACTTTGTTATAATTTTCATCACCAGGGAATAAAAGGTTTCCTGTATCGGGGTCTATAACTCCTTGAAGTTTACCAAATACAGTATTATCACTAAGGGTATGTTTTATAGGGACAAGTTCTTTAGATGCATTTGTCTCAGATGAAGGTGATTCTCTATACTGAGTATAGCTCATCCTATTGCCAGCATCATCATACCATCTATACCCAGTAACACCATCGAAATCCCTACTGTCATTAAGGTCTACCCATCTTACCTCTCCTGTCCTAGGAACTGTAGCATGAGTTAATGTCTTGCCATTTATTACTTTCGTCTCTGGGCCTCCCAATTCAAACTTGTTGGCGGTAGCAACTATGGGACCACCATATGCAGCAGTATTGAGACTATATAGATTATTTATGAAAGGAGTAAGGAAGTTTTGGGCATAAGTTCCTTGTGTTTGTTGATTTCTTGCCCCCATGTTGTCAATGATGCCCATTGCCAAATTGAGTCCAAAAGCCCTTTGTCTGTCTTTCTCTGCTTTCAGTTTTGCTTCTGCTGCAGCTTTGGCAGCATCAGCTTCTTGCTGCATAAGATTTTGCCACGTATAATCTAATTTTGCAATCTTTTCATTTTGTTGGTCAATGGTTTCACTCTGTGCAAGTAAGTCCTTGTCTGGAACAATATTATTTTCCACTGGAGGAAGAGCAGGGCCAATGTGATTTCCAGGTATGGGCATCGTGTAATTAGGAACAACCTTAGGATTGTATTTATAGTTCATCCTTTTAGCGTATTTAGAGGCAAGGCCAGAATCCAAACCAATATGGAAATGTGGACCAGTTGCACCAGTACGTTTCATAACTTCTGGAATAGTCTCATTCAAATACCCATAACCATTGGCTAAAAGCCACTTTGCAGTAGTGGAATTAGGATCATCCAAGACCTTTAAGATATCAGCGAAAGTAGAAGGATTTATAGGAACAATATCAGCTGCAGAACCATCTGTTGCATGTCTTGAAGGAAGTCTTTGTGCTGGTTGTCAAAGGAATACTAAAGGCGTACTTTAAAACGATGCGTGGGAGCGATTTCGCTCCCACGCATCTCCATTGTCTGTAAAATGGCGATTTCGTTATCATTTGTTGGTTGATATTTTCACCTTGGCGATGTCCACCCAGCTGCTGTTCCACGGTGCGTTGCGAAGGCCTTTGGCGTTGCTGATGCCATATTTCACCTTGTCTTGTTGTGTGACATTGAATGTGCCTTCCACGTGGGTCCAATGGTCGCTGTGGTCGTCGCTGTCAAAGCTCACCTCTTCATCGCTGAACTCGTGTTTCTCGTCTTTTTCTTCTTTCATCGGAGGAATGTCCACACGCAGCGTGTCCTTCCCTTGGTTGTAAACCACAAAGAGGGCATTGCCTTCCCCGTCGCTCCTTGCGTATGCCTCCACCTTATAGGAGCCAGGCCCGAGGTCGCTTTCCTGATTTAGGTTGTAGGTCATCTTGTTGGGGTTGTCCGAGTCAAGATGTATGAATTTGCCTTCGCCAGTCGGCAACATTCCATAATCGTCGAGATGCCTGTTCACGTTTTCGAGCGTCTCCACCTTCCATCCTTCATGGTCGAGGGTTTCCCATACGAACCTTGGCAGGTAAATGCCATTGCGGGTGTACTGGCTCTTCTCTTGTTTCTCGAATTCCTTTCCAACGATTATGGCACCTTTGACTACAGCTCCTGCGAAAACGCCTATGGATGCCAACCACAACAGGATGAGCAGCACCTTTGCGGTCGTGGGTATGTGGCTCCCGTCTTTGCTTCTGAACATCAGTCTTGTCAGTGCGAACAGGGGGATGCCTACCATTAGCAGCGCACTCGCGATAATGGCTATCATCAAGCCTTTGGGCACCATGTTGACATTGATGTCAAAAGGCAAGCCGATGATTTCCAAACCACCGAACAGGCCTGCAGTGGCGACGCCGAATACGGCGGCAAGTAGTGAAAACAAGATGACGCATAGGATGAACAGAAGGAATCCGCCAAAGCAGAACATCACGAACTTGGCTGCGGCAGAGAAACAACCGCGGGCAGTGTCACGATGCTGAGGATTGTTGACAAACTGACTGGCACTGTTCAACCCGCGCATCATCTCTTCGTTAATGGCCTTTGCGGAAACGGGTTTGCCATACATACGGAGCCTGTCTTCGGGTGTAATGGCTTCCGGTATGAGCACCCATGCCACAAGATAGATGATGGCGAAGGTGGAGAATGACAGGATGGCCAGCACCACCATCAAGGCACGTGGCAGGAGAGGATCCTTGATGCCGAGGTAATGGCTGACACCCGACATCACACCTCCGAGAATCTTATCCTCGGTGTCGCGAAACAGCTTGCGGGTGCTTGGCTCGGAGAAAGGGGAGCTTTCCTGGCTTTCTCCTTGTGTGCTGGAGCCTGCGGCGGTGGAGGTTCCAGAGTGTGTGTCGTTGCTCGTATCGGAGGAGTGGGCGGAGGAATCGTTGATGTCCTCATCGTCCATGTCCTGGGGGTCGCCGATGCGGTTGATGATTTCTTTCACATGGTCTATCGTGATGGCGAGCACACCTTGAGACTGAAGCTCGCTCATCAGTTCGGCAACGCGGTGCTCCACGTCGTCGGCAATCTCTTCGCCACCCTCGCGGCTGCCATAATAGCGCCGCATGTTGTCGTTGTATTTCTGGAGCAGCTCGTATGCGTCTTCATCAATGTGATAAAGCGTACCGAATATGTTGATGGTGATGTTCCTTTTCATTGTGTTTCCTTTCTTCTTTTATTTTTATGTGAATGGTTTTGAAGTATGAATGGCAGGTTGGTGTCACTACCTTTCGTGAGGTCATACGCCTTTCAGCACTTCTATCGTGCGGGAGAGGGCAGACCAGGTGGCATCCATCTCGCTCAAGGCCTGGGAGCCTTCGGCGGTGAGGGCGTAATACTTGCGGGGAGGGCCTTGAAAAGACTCTTGCCATTCGTAGCTCAAGAGTGACTCCTTCTTCAAACGGGTCAGCAGAGGATAAAGCGTACCTTCCACCACAATCAGGTCGGCTTCCTTCAATTGCTTGATGATGTCATTCGCATAGGAGGGTTGCCGGCGCAATAGAAGCAGGACACAGTATTCGAGCATCCCCTTCCGCATCTGTGATTTTGCATTGTCTATGTTCATGATCGTTACTTATATATAATGTGTTCTGATGTCGATTGGAGCTGGCCATTCTCCTTTGACGATGCAAATATATTGTTTTTTATAGTACCTTGCAATACATAGTACTATAAAATAGTGTATATTTAATAAAAATTAACGATTGGGTGGTGAGGTATCTGTTCAGCGAATAATGTCTAAACGTATAATTACCAAAAATGATTATCCGCATATTTCCGATAATCATCCGTATGAAATAGATGATATTCGGCCTGTTGTGGCTGAAACAGGTCTACGGAGTTTCGGAGGAAAAGGAAGACGCGCCAAAAACACATCAAACTCCCAAACTCCTCAACTCCGTAGACATTACCCTATGGATTGAACAGGTCTACGGAGTCTCGTAGTAAAGGAGGATGTGGACGTCCTTGGCCAACAAGGAAGAAGACCGTGCGAAGAAAGAGGGAATGGACTCCTCGAAATCGAAAGTGGAAGTCAAGAGGACGTGGCTTATAGCACGCCTTTCGTGGATGGTAGTTCGTAGTGATGGATGTCACGGCGGACTGCCATTTTCAATGCACGGGCGAGAGCCTTGAAGATGCCTTCTATCTTGTGGTGCTCGTTGGTGCCTTCTGCCTTGATGTTCAGGTTCATCAAGGCGGAGTCGCTCAGGCTCTTGAAGAAATGGAGGAACATCTCCGTGGGCATGTCACCCACATGCTCACGCTTGAACTCGGCATCCCATACCAGCCACGGGCGCCCGCCGAAGTCGAGCGCGACGCTCGCCAGGCAGTCGTCCATCGGCAGGCAGAAGCCGTAGCGCTCGATACCTCGCTTGTCGCCAAGGGCTTGGCGGAGGCATTCGCCAAGGGCGATGGCGGTGTCCTCGATGGTGTGGTGCTCGTCGACGTGCAGGTCGCCATCCACATGGATGGTGAGGTCCATCATGCCATGCTTGCCTATTTGTTCAAGCATGTGGTCGAAAAATCCCAAGCCGGTGTGGATGTCGCATCGGCCGGTGCCGTCGACAAGAAGGTCGATGGCAATGTCGGTCTCCTTCGTCGTGCGGCGGACGCTGGCACGGCGCTCGCCGGCGAAAAGGGTCTCGGCGATGCTGTCCCAGGTGACGCCGGGGTCGCCAAGTATCAAGGCTTTGCAGCCAAGGTTGGCGGCCAACTGGCGGTCGCTGTCACGGTCGCCAATGACATAGCTGCCGGCAAGGTCGTAGGCGGTGTTGTCCATATACTCCTTCAGCATGCCCGTGCCAGGCTTCCGGTCGGGATGGTTGTCCTCCGGAAAATGGCGGTCGATGTGTATCGCGTCGAAGGTTACGCCTTCGCTCTCAAGCGTCCGGAGTATGAGATTGTGGATGGGCCAGAAGGTGTCCTCGGGGAAGGAGGGGGTGCCCAGGCCGTCTTGGTTGCTTACCATCACCAATTTGAAATCTAGTTTCTCACGGATGAAGGACAGGTTGCGGAACACGCCCTTTGTGAAGCGTAGTTTCTCGAAGGTGTCCACTTGCTCGTCGGCAGGCTCTTCTACAAGCGTGCCGTCGCGGTCGATGAATAGGATTCTTTGTGCCATGTGCTTGTTGTTAGGTCAGTTGTTGGAGTGGGAGGTGTGGGTCTTTGTCCTGGAAAGTGCCAGAGGTGGGGAACTCCTCCTTCCGTGGGCTTCCCATTTTCTTTCGTTCTTCTTCCGACTTCTCTATGGAACCATAGACGAAAAGATAGACAATGAATTGGAACATATAGACATAAAGGAGTGCGATGGTGACCAGGAACATGGTGAAGAAGAACAAGGGAAGGAAATAGCCGGGAAGGGTGACGGGGTCGCCCATCTGCCTGCCTCCGTAGGAGAGCAGATTGGCGATGTTGAGAATGTTCAAGGGGAGGGAGACAACCATCACGATGAGGCCCACGATGATGGAGGTGAGCAGGGTGGTGATGAAGATGAAGCCGAGGTGGCGCAGCCCGGTCTTGTAGGTCTTTGGCAAGTCGCCCCAGAAACGGGCGTCCTTGTCGTAGAGATAGCGCATGATGATATAGTTGAAAGGTAGTAATGCCAAAATCATCAATATCAAGACAATGAGCACCACCAACCAGTTGTCGAAGAGAAACTTTGTTGGATATCCGCCTGTCATGCGGAGACCGAGGTAGAAGGCTGAGACGACGACGAAGCCGACAAGGAATCCTATCAGAAACGCGTAGAGGATGGAGAGAAGCACGCGTTTGAAATTCCAAGGGCGGGGCTGGTCGTTGAGCACGCTCATCAGGCGGGAGTACAGCCAGACATGACATATCAGGATGCCTAGCACGCTCCCATAGAACAAGGTGAAATAAAGCCCTGTATGGGCAAGGCCGAAGGACAGGATTTCGTCGCTAGGGATGTAGAGAGTGGCGACAATGCCGCTGAACAGGCTGACCAGCAGTGCTGGAAGCCATGTGCCGCGGATGATGTTTTTCATATTGTCGCCCATCAGATGATAAGCCGAGTTGATGCATGAGGAAAAACCTCGGCTTTTGTAAATCATTTCCTTTTCCATATCTTTTCTTTTTGAATTTCAAATGTGCTGCTGCCTTTCATTGACCGATCCTTCGGCGGAATTCTGCACAGCAGATGGCGGTGGCGATGGCCACGTTGAGACTTTCGGCGGTGGATTGGCCGACAGGGTAGGGGGGGATGAGAAGGCGATGGGTGACGCGGCTGCGTATGGCGTCGCTCAGGCCGTTGCCCTCGTTGCCCATCACGAGAAGGCCCTGCTGGGAGAGTGGCGTGTCGTAGAGGCTTGCACCATCGAGCAGAGTGCCATAGACGGGAGTGCCTTGGGGGAGGTGGTCGATGAGGGCGGCAAGGTCGGTGGGGACTACAGTGACGCGTGCTATGCTTCCCATCGTGGCTTGCACTACCTTGGGGCTGTAGGCGTCGGCGGTGTCGATGCTGCAGAATACCGTGTCGATGCCAAACCAGTCGGCGATGCGGATGATGGTTCCCACGTTGCCCGGGTCTTGCACGCCGTCGAGCGCCAGGCAGAGACGGGTGCCCACACTGCAGATGGCATGTTCCATGCTCTCTTCGTGCTTGGGTATGTGGAAGGTGGCAAGGACTTGTTGGGGATGTTGCAGGAAACTCATCTGCCTCAACTCATCTTCGCCGACCACCAATATCTCTTTGGCTGGTGCTGCAGGATGTGCAGAGGCCCAAGCCTGCGTACATGCCAGCATCACGGCAGGGTAATGTGCCAGCAAGTCGCCCACCACCTTGGGACCCTCGGCCACAAACAGCCCGGTCTCAAGACGATGCTTCTTGCTCTCCAGCTGCCGCACCATTTTCATTCGCTTCTTTCCAATCATCCTTCTTTCAATTTTAGCTTCGCTGATTTTTGTCGCGACTCGGCAGAGTTCAAGCAAGCTTGACTCTGCTCTCGCTGCTCCAAAAATTCAATCTTCAATTTTCAATTCAATCTTCAAAGTTGCGATTAAGCGAGGGCAGACCAAGCTTGCTTGGAGTCTGCCGAGCGTGAGCAACTTCGGCCGCAGGCCAATTTTCAATCTTCAATTTTCAATTTTCAATTATTATTCTTCTCCACGTATTCGGTGGGTGAGATGCCGAAATGTTTCTTGAAGGCGGTAGAGAAATAGGACAGGTTGGAATAACCTACCGCATAGGCCACTTGCGTGATGTTCAGTTTCTGTTCTGACAGCAGACGTGCGGCTTGCTCCATCCTGATGTTGCGGATGAAGTCGGAGGAGGAGATGCCGGCGAGGGCCTTCATCTTGCGGTGCAGGTTGGCGCGGCTGATGCCCACTTCCTGGCACAGCACTTCCACGTTGAAGGTACTGTCGCCGATATGCTCGTTGATGCATTTCACGATACGTTCCATCAGTTGTTCGTCGTTGCCCTTCACCTCTATAGTTTCTATTTGGTCGACGGGTTTCTGCGCTCCGGTGTATTTCCCCCTGAGTCTCAGGCGGGAGGAGATGAGATTGTCGATGGTGGCGTGCAATTCTTCCACGGAGAAAGGTTTGGTGAGGTAGGCGTCGGCGCCGCGTTCCAGTCCTTCAAGGCGGTTGCCGATGTCGGTCTTCGATGTGAGCATGATGACCGGCAGGTGGTTGATGTTGCCATTGGTCCTGATCATCCTCAGCATGGTGAAACCATCCATCTCAGGCATCATCACGTCGCTGATGACGAGGTGGTATTCGTTGAGAAGCAATTCCTTGAGGCCATCCTTGCCGTTCCGGCATGTGTAGAAGTTGTAATAGTTGCCAAGCTCCTGGTTGATGTATTGGGGTATCTCTTCGTCATCGTCCACGATGAGCACCTTGTACCTGGTGCTAGCTTTCTGACCCTTGAGTTTGATGCTTGTAGGCTCTTGTTTCTTGTGTTCTATCTCCTCTTCTGTGAGGTGGCTGTTGCCTTGTGGCAGCCTGACGGTGAAGACGCTTCCCTTCACACCGTCGTCACGGTTGCGGCCTGTGATGCTGCCGTGGTGCATGTCTACTATCATCTTGCAGAGGTTCAAGCCTATGCCCGTACCCTCGACGTGTTCTGACTTTTCGGAGGTGCCTTGGTAGAAGCGGTCGAAGAGGTGCTGCAGGGTGTTGGCGTGCAGGCCCGTGCCGGTGTCGGTGACAGTCATCTCGATGTAGTCTTTCATCGGCTCTTTGGCCTTCTCGTCGTGTTGCTCGGACAGGGTGATGCTGATTTCCCCGTTGTCGCCGGTGTATTTGAAGGCGTTGGAGAGCAGGTTGGATATCACCTTGTCAAACTGTTTCTGGTCAATCCATGCGGTGATGGGTGCTTCTTTCTTCGACGGGTCGGAAGAGGGAAGGACAGTGAAATGGAAGTTGATGTTGTGCTCACGGGCGTTGTATTCGAACACCTTGTAGATGGACTGTATGAACCCCTGCATGTCGGTCTTTTGGCAATGCAGGTGCATCTGGTGCTTGTCTATCTTGCGCACGTCGAGGATTTGGTTGACCAGGCTGAGGATGCGCTTGGCATTCCGTTCTATGGTGTCGAGGAGCGGTTGGAATTGGAAGGAAGAGGGTTGGAATTCCGCTGCCGTCGTCTTGCTCAACTTGTCGCTTTCCGCCTTCAGCTTCTCAAGGGGACCCATGATGAGGGTCAGTGGCGAGCGGATGTCGTGGGTGGCGTTGATGAGGAACTTCATCTTGTCTTCCTCGGTGCGAAGTTTCATGCGGTGGCGCCACTCCCAGGCGATAAGTGCCAGCAGGCCGGCGGCGATGAGGACATAGAACAGGTAAGCCCAGGTGGTCTGATACCAAGGCGAGGTAACCACGATGGTGTAGGTCTTCGTCTCTGATACCACGCCGTTGTCTATGGCTCTCACTTCAAGGTGGTAGGTGCCGCTGGGAAGGTGGTAGAAGGAGATGGCGTTGGGGCTTTCTTCGTTGCGGTGCCATTCGTCATTGCTCCCCATGCGGTATTCGAAGATGGTGTTTGCGGCATCGGCGAAGTTGAGAAGGGAGAAGTACAGCGAGAAAGTGTTGTCGGAATAGGACACGGTGAAATGGTCGCTCTCTTCAACGGGGAGTTTGGTCACTTGCCTGCCATTCGACTTGGTGAGAGTGGAGACCAGGTTGCCGTCGATATAGAAGCCTGTGAGTTGAATCTTCCCCGGTGACTCTTGTTTGCCTACCACCTGCTGGGGAAGGAAAGTGGTGATGCCGTCGCTGTTGGGGAAGTAGATGCGGTCGTCGGTGGTGTGAAGGCCGGAGTTGTTGACATATTCATGGATTCTAAGTCCGGCGCCCCTGACATAGCTCACCCAGTGCTTTTGTTGGGCTTGGTAGTGCCAGATGCCGTTGGAGGTGCTGCACCACAAGTCGCCTTTGTTGTCCTGGATGACGTAGCCGATGGTGAGCGACTGCAACTGCTCTGCTCCGGGAAGTGGTTCCAACTTGTTGCTCTTCCTTCGCCACACGAGGATGCCTTGTTCGGTGCCTATCAGGATGTCGCCGTCGCGGGTCTCGCAAAGGGCGTTGCAGGAATGCTTGTCGGCAAGGATGCGCCAGCCGAACGGTTTGAAGGTGTCGGCTTCAGGGTCATAGCACGACAGGCCGGAAGAGGTGCCTATCCATGTGCGGCCATCGTGGTCGGTCATCATGTTGACCACCCAGTTGTTGCACAGGCGGCCCTTCTTGGGGTCGTCGGGCATGTTCATGTCATAATTGACGAAGGCGTGGCTGGCCTGGTCATAGACGAGGATGCCTTTTGCAAAGGCTGAGATGATGAAATGGCCATGGCCGTCGTCCACCATGTAATTGAACTTGTCGCAGGCGAAGTCTGTCAACAACTGCTTCCGGCCTGAAAGCGGGTCGTATGAGAATACTCCGTGACCCGTCCCTATCCAGTATTTGCCTTGTGTGTCACGGTAGATCATTTCCACGTCCTGGGTGCCTTGCGGATGATGGACGATTTGACCATCGGCGTTGAAACCATAGACACCCTTGTTTTGCACTACGCACCAAGTGATGCCGTTGTCGCCCTTGCAGAGAGAAGAGACATAGGTGCCGATATCCACCTTCTGGTCGGAGAAACTCCAGGAACTGAATCGTGACTTGCGACCGGGAATCATCAACAGTCCCTTTTGCTGGCATCCCACCCAGATGTTGCCTTGATTGTCCAATGCGAGGGCCCAGATCTTGGAGGCGTTGATGTCGATGTTGGGAACGGAGACGGGGTATCGCTCCATGCGGTGAGTGCCTGAAGGTATCCAGTAAAGGCCGTTGCCGCGGGTGCCCACATAGATGTTGCCTTGTTTGTCCTTGATGGCCGTCCGGAAACCGGCCTTGCCTTCCACGGCACTGATGTCGATGAAGTCGCTCCTCATGGCTTTTCCGTCATAGGCGAGGAAACCGTCGCGGCAAAGGGCGACAGTGTAGCCATCCAACTCGAAAAAGTCAGTGGGGTTGCCAAGGGGAGAGTCGAACTCTATCGCCTTCCTTCCTTTGGGCGTATAACTGAAACGGTTGGCGCCCGACTTCCAAAAACCGCCGGATGACTCTTCGTAGAGGTTGTTGAAATATTCGTCTCTGGAATCTACCTTCAAGTCTTTGCGCTCCTTCATCTTTGTCGTGCCGGGTTGGACCTGGAAAAGGCCATAACCGGAGGTCCCCACAAGCACTTGACCGTTGGAGAGATGGATGATTTCGCTGATGCGCGGTTCCCAACCATTGGGGAATGTGTAGTTCTTGAAATGCTCCGTGGCGGGGTCGTAAAGTTGCAAACCTCTGTTCGTGCCTACCCAGAGCCTGCCGTCCCTGTCGCAAAAGAGGTGGGTCACCACGTTGTCGAGCAGCGAGGTGCTGTCGCCTGCTTGATGGTAATAATGGATGAAGCGGTAGCCGTCGAAACGGTTAAGACCGTTTTCTGTAGCCACCCAGATGAAGCCTGTCTTGTCTTGGCATATCGAGGTGATGACGGCGCTCGACAGTTGGTCGCTGGCGTAGAACAAACTTGTCTGGGCTTGGCAGAAAAGCGCACACATCAGCAAACCGTATATGATGAGCAGTCTTTTCATATCGGATTGTAGTTGGTTTGACGATTCATAGGGTGTCACCCTTACAAAATGCAAAGTTAAAACTTTTTTTCCAAATAGTAGGCTTATGGGTATGAAAAAAAATGAAATGTTGTTGGTGGTGACATTTCATGGATAAAAAGGATGGAAAGAATGGCTTTGTAAAGGGATGGGTGATAAGTCGTAGGGGCGGGGCTTGAACCCGCCCGAAAATCGTTATTTCATTGCGAGCGGTTCTAAAGTCTATGCTTGTCTCTTGTTGTCTAGGGAAATGTCTACGGAGTTGGGGAGTTTCATATGCCTAAGGTGCATCCTCCCTTCCTCCGAGATTCCGTAGCCCCGTTTCATCCATAGCAGACCGAACATCATCCCATTCATACTCGGATGATTATCGGAAATATGCGAATAATCATAAAATATTCTTTCTGCTCCCCTTCAATTTCCCATTTTCACCCGTTTAGTTTCTGATATTTGTTCAGAAACGACACTGATTTATAACAATGTGAAACATTATCAAAAGCGTTTTTGCAAGAAAAAGCATAATTTTGCAGCAGATTCAACAACACCTACATCACCATCTTATGAAAAGACTTTATCACTTCATCCTTGCATTGGCATTGGCCACTTTTGGGGCGATGAACAATAATGGCAGCGTGGCGCTGGCACAGGATGAAGGACACTGGGTGGGCACTTGGGCGACTGCTCCAATGCTCTCTGGCAACAACAACAACCCTCCTGCGCCGGGACTGGCCAACAACTCCCTTCGACAAATCGTCCAGGTGAGCATCGGAGGTGAACTCGTCAGACTCAAACTTTCCAATCTCCACGGAACCGACATCGTTGAAATCAACAGCGTGGAACTGGCAGTGGCAAAAACCGCGGGAAGCAGCAGCGAGGTGGAAGAGGCGACTACCGTCAACCTCACCTTCAATGGCAACAGCAAGGTGACCATGGCTGCCGGTGGCATGGCGGTCAGCGACCCGGTAGCTTTCCATTTGGATGAAAGGCAGAATGTCGCCATCACCATACATTATGGAAAGGCTTCCTCCAACAGCGTTTGCGGGCATCCCGGCTCGCGAACCACCAGTTACCTGGCCAAAGGGAACACCACCAATTTCAATACGGTCTCCAAGACCGACCATTGGTACCATATCCTTGCCATGGAGGTGATGGCGCCTGAGAATACGGGATGCGTGGCTGTGCTGGGCAATTCCATCACCGACGGACGCGGCTCGACCACCAATAAGCAAGACAGATGGACCGACGTGATGTCGAGACAACTCAACGCAGCCTGCCAAGAAGGCAAGGTGGCGGCACCAGTAGGCGTGCTCAACCTCGGCATCGGTGGCAACTGCGTGTTAAACGGAGGGTTGGGACCATCTGCTGTCAGGCGATACCAAAGCGACATCTTCGAACAGGAGGGGGTGAAATGGATCATCCTCTTCGAAGGGGTGAACGACCTTGGTGGCACCAACAATGGCGAACTGACTGCAAGGCGCATCATCGATGTGTGGAAGCAAATCATAAGACTCGCACACTCCAAGGGGATACGTGTTTTCGGAGCCACCATCACGCCGTTCAAGGGCAATAACTATTACAGCCATGACCATGAGGCTGGAAGGCAACGTATCAACAACTGGATGAGGACCACGAAGATGCTCGACGGGGTGATAGACTTCGCCGATGCCGTCTGCGACCCTTCCGACAATGAGAGACTGGATGCCAAATATCTCTTCGAGAACGACTGGCTGCACCTTAATGCGGAAGGATATGACGTGATGGGAAAAGCCGTCGACGTGGAACTCTTCACCCAAGAAGGACCTTTGGCAGATGACGACGAGGTTGACGAAGAAGAGGTGCAGGGCATTTGGATAGAGGCCGAGAGCTTGAAAAACGACACCTATGGAAAGAACTTCGCCGTGCGTAACGACCCGATGGCTTCTGGAGGGCAGTTCCTGGAGACCGTGAAAAACCTTACCAACCTTTCCAACGACAATGCGGACAGGTTGATGGCTGATTTCAACGTGGAGGAAGCCAACACATATTATATATACGCACGTTTGTCGTGTGCATCCTATGATGATGACAGTTATTTTGTCAGCATGGACAATGGCTCGTGGGACATGGCTAACGGGCTTTTCACTGGCGGCGCTTGGGAGTGGCTGAACATCTACAAGGGATATCTCGCTGCAGGCGCACACCGACTGGGCATCACAAGCAGGGAGGACGGGGCATGCATGGACAAGATATGCATCACCACCAGCAGTATGCCGCCCATCACCATGGGGGGAGTGCCTACCGGTGTCAAGTCACCGGTAGGTTTGGAAGCCACAACGGTCGCTCCTTCTGTCTATGATTTGGCAGGCCGCAAGATAGACGCTGGGAAACTGAACAACGGAACCAAGGGCATCTACATCATCAACCAAGGTCAAGGCAGGGTGAAAAAGGTGATAGTCAACAAATAGAATGTCAAAAAACATCACTCAGTATAAAAATGAGCATATGTCCCTTCAACTCCCCAAAACAAGTATGCATATGTCCCTTTAACTCCCCTTTAACTCCCTTTTAACTCCTCTTTAACTCCCAATAAAAATAATAATCAAAAATAATCAAATGATGAAAAGAACACCTTTCCTTTTAATGTTGGGACTCCTCCTGTCGGTGTCCACAATGGTGCGTGCCGAAGATGGCAGCGACCTCTGGCTCCGTTTCAAGGGTGCCGGCACGGCTGACGTGACCGGTGTCAAGGGAGTCGCCATGGATGAACTCAAACAGAATTGGCAGGGCAACCCTGTCGTGTTGAAAAAACAGAAAAACGTGGCCAAGGATGGCTATGTCATTACTACAAATGGTGGAAAGACAACCATCGCTGCCAGCACAGACGCAGGACTGCTCTATGGCGCATACCATATGTTGCGACTGCAGCAAATGGGGCAGGGCGGTGCACCGGTCAACGTCAGTGAAAAACCTTTCTACGACCTCCGCATCCTCAACCATTGGGACAATCCAAATGGTACCGTGGAGCGTGGTTTCGCCGGAAAGAGCATCTTCTTGCAGTTCGACCCGCAGAAGATGAAGAAATACGCACAGGCCAACGCTTCCGTGGGCATCAACGGGACGGTGCTCAACAACGTAAACGCCAAACCGGAGGCATTGGGCGTGGAGAACCTGCAGAAAGCCAAACAGATTGCCGATGTCTTGAGACCTTACGGCATACGCGTGTACCTTTCTGTCAATTTCGCTTCACCCATCAAGTTGGGTGGACTGGAAACCGCCGACCCATTGGACAAGAAGGTCGTGGGATGGTGGAAAAACAAGGTGGCGGAAATCTACAAGATGATTCCCGACTTCGGAGGCTTCCTCGTGAAGGCCAATTCGGAAGGGGAGCCGGGGCCTTGTGATTACGGACGCACCCACGCGGAGGGAGCAAACATGCTGGCCGATGTCCTCAAGCCTTACAAAGGACTGGTCATGTGGAGGGCCTTCGTCTATAACCCGCAAAGCAAGGACAGGGCAAAGCAGGCGGTTGAGGAATTCGTGCCGCTCGACGGACAGTTCCGTGACAACGTCATCATCCAAATCAAGAACGGTCCCGTCGATTTCCAACCCTGTGAGCCTTACAGCCCGCTCTTCACCAACGTGCAGAAGACTCAAACGATGGTGGAGTTCCAAATCACACAGGAATATCTCGGTGCTGCCAACCACCTCGTGTTCCTCGCTCCCATGTGGAAGGAGTTCTTTGGCTTGGTCAAACCACAGAGTGTGAAGGCCATGGCGGGGGTTGCCAACATTGGTGATGACACCAATTGGTGCGGACATCATTTCGCACAAGCCAACTGGTATGCCTTCGGACGTCTCGCATGGAATCCAGAACTGACATCGGAAACCATCGCAGAGGAATGGATGAGACAGACCTTCGGCAATGACGACAAACTGGTGAAGCCCATGGTGAAGGTGATGACGGAGAGCCGTGACGCCTGCGTCAACTATATGATGCCTTTGGGACTGCACCACATCTTCGCTGGAACCCACCATTATGGTCCGGAACCTTGGTATGACGCCCCAGGCATTCGTCGCGACTGGACACCGGCTTACTACCACAAGGCCGACGCAGAAGGACTGGGCTTCGACCGTACGAAGAACGGGTCGGATGCCGTGTCGCAATATCCGAAGGAGTTGTGTGACTTGTACAACGACATCAACACCTGTCCCGACAAGTATCTGCTATGGTTCCACCACGTGCCTTGGGACTACAAGATGAAGACGGGCAGGACGTTCTGGGACGAGTTGTGCCACAGATATGACAAGGGTGTGCAACAAGCCCGTGGCTTCCTTGCCACCTGGGATGCCATGCAGCCATATGTGGACAAGCAGCGTTTCGAGGAGGTGCAGCGCAAACTACGCATCCAAGCCCGTGACGCCGTGTGGTGGCGCGACGCTTGTCTCCTCTATTTCCAGACATTCTCCAACCGCCCCATCCCTCAGGACATGGAGCATCCCGTCCACAACCTCGACGAGATGATGAAGTTCAAGATAAGAATCACCATGTACGAAAATCCCGAGTGTGGTTATACCAAATAGCCGGTCTTTATAGGTTGTTTAGGGGGCTTTAGGATGAAAAAATGTCCTAAAGCCTCCTATTGCTTTATCATCAAGGGCTCCCTATATGTCCTCACGGTCTTTTGACGTTGAGTGCAAATATCTAACTTAAGTTTCGGAAGTTCGGTTATATTGATTTTCAATTATTTACAGTCGATTCTTAAAAAAATCCATGGATAGCCAAACGATGATTCCATCAATAC
>CADADN010000090.1 GCA_902786665.1 uncultured Prevotellaceae bacterium
CAGGGCGATTGCCTCCTTCCCAATTTCCCAGGGCGTTGCCCTGGGCTGGAGGCTTATTGCCCCTTCGGGGCGTTATCGGAAAGATGCGGATAATGATTTAGTATTTTACGAGGGTGCTTTTTGCAATGATTCTCATATCAGATAAATATATGCAAAGATAAGAAAAAAATTTTGAATATCAAAAAAAATTTTGAATTACGGAAAATTATTATCATATATCGCGGGGACGGGGAAATTGATACGTTTTTCAATTTTATATCGCGGGGACGGGGAAATTGATACGTTTTTCAATTTCATTTTGCGTGTATCACGAGGACAAGATTCTCATTTCCGTTTTGCAAAAAGGAGCTGGAACCAAACAACTGTCCAGACTTTCAGCGGTTGGCTTCAGCATCATAAGAAGGCTCAAAAACGTATCATATTCCCCGTTCCCCCTGATACATAGCAACAAAGGGTGGATGCCATATTGACGTCCACCCTTTGTTATGATGTCATTGTGTATCAGAGTACCAATGTGTTGGTGCACTCTTTGGCGTTGAGTTTGTCAAGGTCGGCCTTAGGCACTCTGCCTTTGAAGATGATGTCGAGTTCTGTGCCGGCAGGTTGGCTGAGCCATTCCACGATTTTCTTCTGCATCTCTTCATCGGCGGTGAGGGTGATTTTGGTGTCTTTGTTATCATCCTGACGACCGCTAATCCAAAGTTCCGTGGTAGCGCGTGGTTCGTCAGCGAGTTCGGACTTGTCGCGATGCTTCACTTTGACGGTGGCGGTAACGTCGAGGATGTCCCCCTCTCCTGCAACCTCGAATGACATGGGAGCGCCCAGGTCAGGGATATGGCAGTTGGCTGTACCTGTAGTACCGGTGATGTTGTTTTGTACGGAGAAGGTGTATCCCTCATTGCCCCCTGTTTTTCCACACGATACCATCAATGCCACCATAGCTGCGATGGCGAAACTCAAAATAGTCTTTTTCATAACTCTAAAATAATAATGTGTTAATAAAATGGTTAAAGATGATGATTGTTGTCACTTTCTTATCTTGCTTGTTCCATATACTGTTGGAATTTCCTGTCAATGATTTCCTCGATTTTCGCCTCCAATCTTTCCCCTATGGCATCCTCCATGGCGAGGAGATGCTCCTGATACCACATGGCATATTCCATGGCTGAATGATGGGATTCGACATTAGACATATCATCGATGTTTGACGATGCAAAGTTAGGCAGAAATGCCACGTATGACTTATCATTTCGTGAAATAAAATTATCATTTCGTGAAATTGGCAAAAAAAACGTGTTCATCGGATGACAGAAGGGGTGGTCAACGCCCCCTGGCCCCCTAATATTAAACTTATCTTTATACACAAATCTCTAAGCAATTGGTCAACAAGACATTATTGATTGTTGAAGATTTCAATAAACAAGATGAAAAAGGATGAAAAAGGAATGAAAAGGAGGAAAATATGAAAGAAGAATGAAAAAGAGCCAAGGCACTCACAAAAAGGAAGAAAAATTTTTCCTCCTTCTTTGAGAAACGCTTGCGTTTTTTTTCTTACTTACAGCTATTTTTTTTGCCTTTTTATTTCTTTATTCAAGCGAAGCGTTTTTTAATTAATTGTTATTCAGATGGATGCTGAATTGTGTATAAAGAATTGAATCTTAGAGGGGATGGCTGCAGGCCGGGGGCGAGGGAGAACTCCCCTATAACTCCAGGAAGTTGAGCGAAAGCGAAATTTGATGCAATAATATGTCAGGATTTTCAATCCTCTATTTTCAATTTCCAATATTTTTTCTTAACTTAGCGGCGTGAAACGAAATTGCAGTTTTATGACAAGTAAGAAAAAATACCCCATAGGCATACAGGAATTCGAGAGTCTCCGCAAAGATGGATATTATTATGTGGACAAGACTCCCATCATCTATAGTATGATTACAGAAGGCAAGCCCTATTTTCTAAGTCGTCCGAGGCGTTTTGGCAAGTCGTTGCTATGCTCCACCCTTGAGGCGGTGTTCCAGGGTCGACGTGATCTTTTCGAGAAATTCACCACCGAGGAAGGCATCGAGCAGCCGCAACTCTACATCGCCACAACCAACTGGAAATGGGAGAAGCATCCCATCTTCCGCTTCGACTTCAGCAAGACCAAAGACTACTCCCTTTCCTCCCTTGAAGAACAAATCGACCAGACCTTGTCAGATTACGAGGTTCAATATGGCATGCCCACTTCAAAGTTGAGTAGCGGTCTCCGTTTTGAAGCCATCGTCAAGGAAGCCCACCGCCAAACGGGTCGACGCGCCGTGGTGATTGTCGATGAGTATGACACTTTCATGCTCCACAACATCGGCAACCCCGAATTGGAGAAAAGCGTACGGCAAAAATTCTCCACGCTCTTCAGTGTGCTCAAGCCCCTCGACGGTCACCTGCAATTCGTTTTCATCACTGGCATCTCCAAATTCTCGCAGATGGGTATCTTCAGCGGCCTCAACCACCTGTTGAACATCTCCATGACGCCTAAATATGAAACTATATGCGGCATCAGCGAGGAAGAGCTTGTCACCCAGTTTCACAACGACATCGTCCTTTTGGGCGAAGCCAATGGTTTGGACTATGAGCAACAAATGGAAGAATTGAAAGAGACGTATGACGGATACCATTTCAGCGAACGCATGTGCGATATGTACAATCCTTTCAGTCTCTTCAACGCTTTTGAGACACAAAAGATAGACAATTATTGGTTTGACAGGGGCACCAGCAGTTCACTCATCGACATACTTGCCCAGATGCCAGACATCGACTTCGCCGAAATAGAAAACGTGAGGGTGCCATCCACCGCCTTCGACTTGCCACTCGAAAGTTTGGACGACCCCTTGCCCGTACTTTACCAAAGTGGTTATCTGACTATCAAGGACTATGTGAAGAGGCGCGGCATATACGTTCTGGGATTTCCCAACAACGAGGTTCGCAAGGGCTTTGCCGATTGTTTGTTCAAACACGTCGCGGGAAAGAAAATCAACACACGCCAAACCTCGGCATTGTTGGATGCCTACTACGACTTCTACGACACCGATGACCTGACAGCCTTCATCGAAGCCATCAAGACCTTCTACGCCAGCGTACCCTACCATCTGGACAACCAGAACGAGCACCACTACCACGCCTTGCTCTACACCCTGCTCACCTCATTCGGAGCCGATGTAAAGGCTGAGGAACCGACAGCCAAGGGACGTGCCGATATCGTGCTTCGCATGCCACTAGGCATTTATATCATGGAAATCAAATACGATTCCACCGCAGCCGAAGCCTTGGAACAAATCAACCAGAAAGGCTATGCAGACAAATACCTTATAGAAGGACGTCCCATCACCAAGGTGGGCATCGCCTTCTCCTCACAAGAGCGCAATATCATAGAATGGGAAAAGGAGAAATAACATGAACAAGGAACGTAAAATCTTTTGGTTGGCGGTGCTGCTTGCCCTCCTTTTGCCCGACACGCTATGGAGCCAGGAGCGTTATTCCGTCGGCGTCTGCGACTGGATGGTGCTCAAGCGTCAGAAACTCGGCGTCTTCGCCCTCGCCAAGGAACTAGGTTGCGACGGCGTAGAGTTGGATATGGGAGGACTGGGCGACCGCGAAGCCTTCGACAACCAGTTGCGCGACGACGCCCAGGCGGCGTTGTTCAAGCACACCGCCGACAGTCTCGGCATCCGCATCGGTGCGGTGGCGATGAGTGGCTTCTATGCCCAGGACCTGACGAAGAAAGACACTTACATGTCGCTGTTGTCCGACTGTTTCGACACGATGGACAAGATGGGCGGCGTGGAAGTGGCCTTCCTCCCCCTCGGCGGCTGCGGCAACGACTGGGCGGTGAACAAGGAGCGGCGCGCACAAGTGGTGAAGCGTCTCCACGACATCGGCGAGGCCGCGAAGGCCCGCGGCAAGGTGGTGGGCATCGACACCCCGTTGGACGCGAAAGGCAACCTCCGCCTGTTGCGCGAGGTGAAGAGCGACGGCATCCGCATCTTCTACAAGATGCAGACCATCGTGGAGCACGGCTGGGACCTCTGCGCCGACCTCCAGCGCCTTGGTGCGAAAAACATCTGCGCCATCCACGCCAGCAACACCGACAGCCTGTGGCTTTGCAACGACCCCGCCATCGACCTGCCTGCCGTGAAACAGACCCTCGACGGCATGGGATGGAAAGGCTGGCTCTTCGTGGAGCGCAGCCGCGACGTGAAGATGGTGCGCAACGTGAAGATGAACTACGGCAGCAACGTCCACACCCTGAAGACGTTGTTCAACACCTACCCCGAACCCGCCGTCGCCCTCGACAGCCTCGGCCGCGACCCCTCCTATGTCGCCACCATCATCGGCCGTGCAAGGAAAGCCACCGACGCCCTGGGCATCACGTGGACCCCACGCGGCCAGAACGTGCAGAACATCGTCGCCAACCGCTATTTCAAACTCAACGACATCTATGCCGAGCGCGATACGCTGAAGAAGACCAACAAGGCCCTTGCCGAAGCCACCTGCGACTCCCGGCTCTACCGCTCACACTTCGACTTCGACGCCGACCTCTCCATCCACCTCTCGCCCGCCGACATCGTGAAGGTGAAAGACGTGATGACCTACAACGTGGTGGACGTGACCTACAAAGCCTACTGCGACATGATACCCACCCTCACCGCCGAGGAGAAGGAACAGATCATGGCCTGGCTTGTGGAAGCCCGCGAATACGCCATCGACGCAGAGAGTTCGAACAAGAAGCACGAGACATTCAACAAATACAAAGGCCGCATCAACAACTACCTCTCCAAGCGCGGATACGACATCCAGAAAGAGCGCGAGGAATGGGAGAAACGCGTGAAAGCAAGCGGCGGCACCCTGTAAACTACAACCACACCACCATGAAACATCCCATCCGACACACCCTTGTCGCAACCCTCCTCCTGTCGGGCGCCCTCACCGCCACGGCGCAGGGCCTCACCATCACCAAGAGCAGTCCCCATGCCGTGATGACCAGCCTCCCCCTCGACGCCACGCGATGGCAAGGCGGCTTCTGGGGCGAGCGCTTCGACGTCTTCAGCAAAACCTCCTTGCAGAGCATGTGGGAGACGTGGCAGACCAAGGAAGGCAAGGGTTTCAACAACTTCCTCATCGCCTCCGGCGAGATGCGCGGCGAGCACCATGGTCCGCCATTCCACGACGGCGACATGTACAAATGGTTGGAAGCCGTCGCCTCCGTCTATGCCATCACCCACGACCCCGAACTGGAAAAGGTGATGGACCGTTTCATCGGCTGCGTGGTGAAGTCGCAACGCGCCGACGGCTACATCCACACCCCCGTCATCATCGCCGAACTGAACAAAAAACTGGCAGAAGAGGCTAAAGCCACCAAGGACGTGGAAGACACCACCACCGTAGGCACCGCCGTTGGGACAAAGGACGACAGCGCCTTCGCCAACCGTCTGAACTTCGAGACCTACAACCTGGGGCACCTCATCACCGCCGGCATCATCCACAAGCGCGCCACGGGGAAGACCACGCTCTACGACGCCGCCGTGAAAGCCGCCGACTTCCTCTACCGCTTCTGCATGGAAGCCCCGGAGGAACTCGCCGGCAACGCCATCTGCCCCTCCCACTACATGGCCGTGGCCGAACTCTACCGCGAGAGCGGCGATGCGCGCTACCTCGCACTCTGCAAGAAATTCATCGACATCCGCGGGATGGTGAAGGAAGGCACCGACGACAACCAGGACCGCATACCCTTCCGCGAGCAATACACCGCCATGGGCCACGCCGTGCGCGCCAACTACCTCTACGCCGGCGTCGCCGACCTCTTCCTCGAGGATGGCGAGGCGCAGTTGATGCGCAACCTCACCTCCATCTGGAAAGACATCGTGGAGCGGAAGATGTACATCACCGGTGCCTGCGGCGCCCTCTACGACGGCACCTCGCCCGACGGCACCGACTACAAGCCCGAGAACATCCAGAAGGTGCACCAGAGTTACGGACGGCCCTACCAACTGCCCCACTCCACCGCCCACAACGAGACGTGCGCCAACATCGGCAACATGCTCTTCAACTGGCGCATGCTCCTCGCCACCGGCGATGGCAGATATGCCGACATCATGGAAAACTGTTTCTACAACAGCATACTCTGCGGCATCTCGCTCGACGGTGAGAGTTATTTCTACACCAACCCGCTACGTCTCAGCGACGAACTGCCCTACACCCTGCGCTGGCCCAAGGAGCGCAAGAAACTCATCAGTTGCTTCTGTTGTCCGCCCAACACCCTCCGCACGCTCTGCCAGGCACAGGACTACGCCTATGCCACAGGCAACGGCACGCTATGGGTGAACCTCTACGGCGCCAGCACCACGACCACCACCATCGACGGTGTGGGAGAGGTGGGCATCGAACAGACCGGAGACTACCCGTGGGACGGACACCTCACCCTGCGCATCACACGCCTGAAAGGCAAGAAAGACTTCACCATCAAACTGCATCAGCCCGCGTGGTGCGAAAAGATGGAGGTGAAAGCCGACAACGGCGCCACGGCGAAGGCGGAAAACGGCTACATCGCCCTCGAAGGGACATGGAAGAAAGGCAACACGGTGACCATCGACCTCCCCATGCCCGTGCGCATCGTGGAAGCCAACCCCCTCGTGGAAGAGTCACGCGGGCAGGTGGCCGTGGTGCGCGGTCCCCTCGTCTACTGCGTGGAGAGCCAGGACCTCGGCGGCACCGACATCGACGACCTCCTCCTGCCCCTCGACACCCGGTTCACCCCCGTTGAGACACGCATCGCCGACAGCAGGGTCACCGCCTTGGAATGCGAGGTCCTCGTCAGAGAGCATCAGTCGTGGGGAGGCACCCTCTACCGCGACGCCGCCAAAGCCACGAAACGTCAAACCATCCGCCTCATCCCCTACTATGCCTGGGGCAACCGCGGGAAAAGCGAAATGACCGTATGGATGCCCGCAAGATACTGACCTGCCTGTTCGCCACCCTCCTCCTTGCCCTGCAAGCAAGGGCGTCAGGCGAGTTCACCATCGAGGTGAAGCCTGGCGAGTTCACCATCGAACGCGCCCTTCAGGAAGCCCGTGAAATCAAGAGGCTTCACATGGGGTCGGACCCCATCCTTCAATTGCAACCCGGCACCTACCGACTCACCCAACCCATCATCATCCGTCCCGAGGACAAATGGCTCACCATGGAAGCCAAGGGCGACGTGGTCATCACCGGCGGCGTGCAAATCACCGGATGGCGCAAGCAAGGCAAGCTATGGGTGGCCGACGTGCCGGAATGGAACGGCCGTCCGCTGGAGTTCCGCCAGATGTGGGTGAACGGCCGCAAAGCCGTCCGCGCCCGCGACGTGGAAGACTTCGAACAGATGCACCGCATCCTGTCGATGGACAAGGCGAAGGAGACCCTCTACGTGCCAGCCGCCGCCGTGCGCAAAATCCTCCACGCCCCCCATGCCGAGATGGTGCTCCATGAGATGTGGTGCATCGCCAACCTCCGCATCAAAGGCATCAAGGTGGAGGGCGACAGCGCCGCCGTCACCTTCCACAACCCCGAGAGCCACGTGCACTTCATGCACCCCTGGCCCTCGCCGATGGTGAACACCGACGGCCATAACTCCGCCTTCTATCTCACCAACGCGAAGGAGTTGCTCGACCAACCCGGAGAGTGGTATCTCGACGCAAAGGAACAGAAGTTATACTACATGCCCCTGTCTGGCGAAGACCTGCGCACCGCAGAAGTGGAGGTGCCCGCCCTGGAGACCTTGTTGAAGGTGGAAGGCACCCCTGACCGTCCCGTCAGCAATGTCACCATCAAGGGCGTCACCTTCCGCCATGGCACATGGCTGCGCCCGAGTCTGCAAGGCCACGCCCCCCTTCAAGCCGGCATGTACATGATCGAGGCCTACAAACTCAAGCCCCTGATGCGTCGTCCCAACGGCGACCACAACTTGGACAACCAAGGGTGGGTGGGCCGCCCCGCCGCCGCCGTAGAGGTGAACTGCGCCGAAGACGTCTGTTTCGAGCATTGCACCTTCGAGCACTGCGCCTCGACAGCCCTCGACTACCATACCTTCACCCAAGGAGGATACATCAAAGGGTGCACCTTCCGCGACATCGGCGGCAGTGCCATCCTCGCCGGGACATTCGGTTCCGAAGCCCATGAGGCGCACATTCCCTACCGTCCCACCGACCAACGCGTGCTCTGCAGCGACCTTCTGGTCAAGGACAACATCATCGACGACGCCGCCAACGAAGACTGGGGCTGCGTGGGCATCGGCGCCGGCTACGTGCGTGGCATCCGCATCGAGCACAACGAAATCTCCAACGTGTCGTACACCGGCATCAGCCTGGGATGGGGATGGAACCAGCAGACCTGTGCAATGTCCGACAACATGGTGCGTGGCAACCTCATCCACCACTATGCCCGCCATATGTACGACACCGCCGGCATCTACACCCTCGGCGCACAACCCCACACCTTCATCGAAGAAAACGTGGTGCGCGACATCTTCACGCCCGGCTACGTGCACGACCCCGAGCATTGGTTCTACCTCTACACCGACGAAGGGTCGTCGTACATCACCGTGCGCAACAACTGGACGCCGACGGAGAAATACCTGAAGAACTCCTGCGGCCCCGGCAACACTTGGGAGAACAACGGTTCGCAGGTGGCCGACAGCATCCGCCTGGCGGCAGGCATCACCCGCAACCAACACTAAAGGAAAAAGCCATGCACACCATCGACCTCATCATCTTCCTTGTCTTCACCATCGGCGTGGTGGTCTTCGGCTGTAGTTTCTACAAAAAAGACCACACCTCGAGCGACCTCACCCAGGCAGGGCGGTCGCTGCCCGGTTGGGTGGTGGGCATGAGCATCTTCGCCACCTACGTGTCGAGCATCAGTTACATCGGCTATCCCGGAAAGGCCTTCGCCTCCAACTGGAACGCCTTCGTGTTCTCCCTCTCCATCCCCATCGCCAGTTATTTCGCCGCGCGCTATTTCGTCCCCTTCTACCGCAACGGCGACAGCGTGTCGGCCTACACCTTCCTCGAGGACAAGTTCGGCCGTTGGGCGTGTTTCTACGCCTCCGCCTGCTACCTGCTCACGCAAATCGCCCGCATGGGCAGCATCCTCTACCTCCTGGCCGTCCCCATGCACATCCTCATGGGATGGAACATCCACATGGTCATCATCGCCACCTCCATCGCCATCATCATCTACTCGATGCTGGGCGGTCTGAAAGCCGTCATCTGGGCCGACGCCATCCAAGGCATCATCCTCATCGGCGGCGCCCTGTTGTGTCTCGGCATCCTCTTCTTCTCCATGCCCGAAGGCCCGTCGCAGGTGTTCGACCTCGCCATGCACTCGCCCGAGGGCAACAAGTTCTCCCTGGGAGAGTTCACCGGCGACCTCACCACCTCCACCTTCTGGGTGTGCCTCATCTACGGCATCTTCATCAACCTGCAGAACTACGGCATCGACCAGAACTACGTGCAGCGCTACCATGCGGCAAAGACCGACCGCGACGCCCGTTTCTCAGCCCTCTTCGGCGGCTATCTCTACATCCCCGTCTCGGCCCTGTTCTTCCTCATCGGTTCCGCCCTCTACAGTTACTACACCTCCCATCCCGGCCTGCTGCCAGAGGACATCGCCTCGAAGCCCGACTACGTGTTCCCATTCTTCATCGTCAACGGTCTGCCGGTGGGACTTCGCGGCCTGCTCATCGCCTCCATCTTCGCCGCCGGCATGAGCACCGTCTCGACGAGCGTTTCCTCAGCCGCCACCATCATCCTCACCGACTACTACAAGCCGTTGACCCAACATTCCACAGAACGGCGGCAAGTGTTCGTGCTGCGCCTGTCGAGTGCCATCGTGGGTGTCATCGGCATCTTCGTGGCCATCGCCATGCTCAGCGTGGAGAGCATCATCGACGCATGGTGGAAACTGTCGTCCATCTTCTCCGGCGGCATGCTCGGCCTCTTCCTCTTGGGCATCATGCCCCGCCGCATCAACAAGAAGGCCGCGCTGGCAGGGTGCGTGGCAGGCATCGCCGTCATCGCATGGATATCGCTCGCCGGCCTTTACGACCTGCCCGGCATCCACCTGCATGAATACCTGGCCATCGTGCTCGGCACCACCACCATCTTCGTCACGGGATTCCTCCTCTCGCTGCTGGCAAATAAGATGAAAAATGAGAATGGAGCCACGTGAACACATGTCCCTTCAACTCCCCTTTAACTCCCCTTTAACTCCTCTTTAACTCCCCCAAAAACTCCCCTTTAACTCCCCAAAATCACATATATGGCTCAATGGATATGGTATCCCGGCGACTTTGAAATCTGGCTGGGCAATCGTTTCAACAACCGGCGCACGGAGCGCGGCACCATGCTTCCCCCGTTTTGGAAGCAAGACAGCCACTGGGCGACCGTGGAGTTCCGCAAGACGGTGACATTGGAGTCCACGACACGCATCGACATCCGTGCCGAAGGCCGCTACCGCGTCAGCATCGATGGTTGGCTGCAGTTTGGCATGCCCGAGACCCTTCTCATTCCCGCCGGTGAACACCTGTTGAGCATCAAGGTGCACAACGTGGTGTCGCCCCCCGCCTTGTTGGTCGCCGGCGACGATGTGGACAGTGTGGACAGCGACGACACCTGGCAGGTCACCTACGAAGACAAGATATGGATTGACGAGGAAGGAGTGGCCCATGGTTCCGGCATCTATGTCGCCGCAGGCACGGGCCATCTCACAGCCCCCGACAAAGGTCCTTCCATGTTCGCACTCGCCCGCCGCCGTGTAGAGGCCGTCAAACTGGAAGAGCGAGGGCGTGGCGTTCTTGTCGATTTCGGCAAGGAGACGATGGGCTATCTGGTCATCGAAGGGATTGAAGGCGAGGGAATGCTCAACATTTTTTACGGCGAGAGCGAGAAGGAAGCCCTCGACCGCGCCTTCTGCGAGACCCTCGACCAGATAGAGGTGACCGAAGAAGGCATCGTCGACCTCGTCACCTTGGCCTATGCCAAGCGCACCACCGACTATGTCCTCCCCGAGAGCAAGGCCTTCCGTCACGTCTATCTCGAAGGCACCGGCAATCTCCGCCTCTCCAACGTCGCCTTGGACTACGAATACAGCGTCCACGACCCGGCGCACAGCGGCGCCTTCCGCTGCAACGACGAGGAGTTGAACCGCATCTGGGAGGTGTCGGCCTACACGCTCGACCTCACCACGCGAGAATTCTTCACCGACGGCATCAAGCGCGACCGATGGACTTGGAGCGGCGACGCCATACAGAGTTACCTGATGAACTATTACCTGCGCTTCGACACCGACTGCGTCAGTCGCACCATCCGGCAGCTGAGGGGCAAGGACCCGGTGACCGCCCATGTCAACACCATTATGGACTACACCTTCTATTGGTTCAAGTCCATACACGACTATCACCTCTACACCGGCGACCTCGACTTCGTGCGCAGCATCTATCCCCTAATGCGCACGCTGATGGCCTACTGCCTGGAACGCACCAACAAGGACGGGATGATGGAAGGGCAGGCCGACGACTGGGTGTTTGTAGACTGGGTGGACTTCCCCATGCGCAAGCGCGGCGCCCTCTGCTTCGAGCAACTGCTCTTCTGCAAATCCCTGGAGACCATGGAGCAATGCGCCAAACTGTTGAGAGACTCCAAAGCCCCTAAAGACCTTAAAGACCCTAAAGCCCCTAAAGACCTTAAAGACCCTAAAGACCCTCCACGGGGCAGCCTCACCCCCGAAGATTATGCCACCGACGCAGAGACCTACGCCCGCCTGGCATATGCCTTGCGCGAAAAGCTGCGCCCCACCTTCTGGGACGAGGAGCGTCACGCCTTCATCCACGCCATGGAAGACGGGCAGCCCAACACGATGGTGACGAAATTCCCCAATATGTTCGCCATCCTCTACGGCTATGCCGACGACGAAGAACAAGAAACCATCCTGCGGCACGTGCTGTTGAACGACGAAGTGCCCCCCATCACCACTCCCTACATGCGCTTCTATGAGTTGGAGGCGCTCTGCATGGCCGGACGCCAGTCCACCGTGTTGGAGGAGATGAAAGCCTACTGGGGCGGAATGCTTCGCGAAGGCGCCACCACGTTCTGGGAGAAATACATCCCCACGGAGCACGGCGCAGAACACCTCGCGATGTATGGCCGCCCCTACGGCAAGAGTCTCTGCCACGCCTGGGGAGCCAGTCCGCTCTACCTCCTCGGACGCTATTTCCTCGGCGTGCGCCCCACCCTCCCCGGCTACGCTGCCTACGAGGTGTGCCCCGCACTCGGCGGCCTGCAGTGGATGGAAGGCAAGGTGCCCACTCCCCACGGCCTCATCACCGTGAGCGTCACGCCCGACGAGGTGACTGTGCGCAGCGACGGCGGCGATGGCACCCTCGTCATTGGAGAGCAGCGCATCCCCATCCCGCCAGGCAAAGAGATAGTCTATAGGAGGAAAGAGGACATAAGAGGACATAAGAGGACATAAGAGGAAAAACTAGAACCACTAGAAAATCTAGAATATCTAGAACATCTAGAACATCTAGAACATCTAGAAAAACTAGGAAAACTAGAGACACTAGAATATCTAGAAAATCTAGAAAAAAAACAAAAAAAACCACATATCATGAGACCCAAAGCCCTAACCACCATCATGGCGTTACTGCTCACCCTGCCCCTTTTTGCCCAGGTGAAAGTCAAGGTGAAGAGCAAGTCGCCCCAGGCCGCTTATGCCGCCACCCGCCTGTCACGATTGGAAGGCAACTACACGATTGAAATCAAGGAGAAAAACCAAGGCGAACCCGAAGGTTTCACTTTGAAGTTCAACAAGAACAAGGTTCAAATCATCGGCAACGACGCCTGTGGCACCATCCACGGCGCCAACTGCCTTGTCGACCATTACATCACCCACGGGAACACATTGAAGAGCGAACAAAAGACCTTTTCCAGTGCTCCGGAAATGGTGATGCGCGGTGCCTGCGTGGGACTTCAGAAGCCCACCTACCTGCCTGGGCACAAGGTGTATGAATACCCCATCACGCCGGAGAATTTCCCCTGGTTTTACGACAAAGCCCTGTGGCTGCGCTACCTCGACCTGTTGGCCGAGAGCGACATGAACTCTTTGTACCTGTGGAACGGCCACCCCTTCGCCTCACTGGTGAAGGTGGACGACTACCCCTTCGCCCCCGAAGTGGATGATGCCACGATGAAGAAGAACCAGGAGATGTATGACTTCCTCACCACCGAGGCCGCCCGCCGTGGCATCCGCGTCATCCAGATGTTCTACAACATCATCGTGTCGAAACCCTTCGCCGACCACTACGGCATCGAGACGCAAGACCGCCACCGCCCCATCACGCCCCTCATCTCCGACTACACACGCAAGAGCATCTCCGCCTTCGTGCAACGCTATCCCAACGTGGGGTTCCTCGTCTGCCTGGGAGAGGCGATGGAAGGCATCGACACCGACATCGAGTGGATGACCGGCACCATCATCCCCGGTCTGAAGGACGGTCTGGCAGCATCGGGTCGCAACGACACACCGCCCATCATCCTGCGCTCACACGACACCGACGCGGTGAAGGTGCTGGAGAAGGCGCTGCCCCTCTACCCCAACATTTACACGATGAGCAAATACAACGGTGAGAGTCTCACCACCTACACCCCGGGCGGCCCATGGGCAGAGACACACCGACAACTGGCAGCCGCCGCCCCCGTGCACATCGACAACGTCCACATCTTGGCCAACCTGGAGCCATGGCGGTGGTCGTCGCCCTCCTTCATCCGCAAGGCGGTAAGGGCTATGTACGTCTACCACCACGCCAAGGGACTGCATATCTATCCACAAGCCAGTTACTGGGACTGGCCCTACACCGCCGACAAGACACACGACGGCACCCGACTGTTGCAAATCGACCGCGACTGGCTGTGGTACAAGGCCTTCGGCCATAGCGCATGGAAGAGCACCTATGAGGATGAGGATGGCTACTGGTGCCACATCCTCGCCAACCACTTCCACACCGACAGCCTTTCCGCCAGTTATCTGCTGCGAGCCTACGACGAGATGGGAGAAATAGCACCCAAACTCCTCCGTCGCTTCGGCATCACCGACGGCAACCGCCAGACCTTGTTGCTTGGCATGACGATGCCGCAGTTGATCAATCCCTCCAGATTCAACGTCTATCCCGGCTTCCGCGAGAGTTGCGCCCCCCGAGGTGAGACACTTGCCGAATACGAAGAAAAGTATGTCAAACGCGAGGAGCACACAGGAGAACTGCCTTTCGACGTCACCCAACAATGTGAGAAACATGCCGAGAATGCTGTCGGCCTCCTTTACAAACTCCGACATTCACCCGTCGCCAGCAACCCGGAATTCATCCGCCTTTACAACGACGCCTGCTGCTACCTGTTCTTTACCCGGTCGTTCCATTTCAAAGCACTTGCGGCCGACCTTATGTTGGAAGGAAAAATAAGGGGCAGGAAAGACTTCAAGGGTGTTGAGGCATTTTTGAGTGCCAGCATTGAAAACTGGGAGAAACTCGCCCGCATCACAGAAGACACCTACCTCTATGCCAACAGCATGCAGACCGCGCAGAGGCGAATCCCGATGGGTGGCGACAACGGGCAATACAAGACCTGGTCGGAGATGCTGCCCGTCTATAGAGATGAGTTGGCCAACTTTGAAAAGAACGTCAAACAACTGAGAAACCCCGAAGCCCCCACACCTGTGGAAGAGCTGAAAGTCGCCACACCCGCGGCAGTCCGTCTGCAATATGCCGGCAGTGCGAAAGGTGCGGAGGCAGCCACTGCCACCCCTGCCACCGTCACCCTGCGAAAAGACGCCCTGCTCTTCCAAGGCCGTCAGGAGCGCATCGACTCCGTAGCCCCCGAACTGGAAGGTCTGGAAGCCCTCATCCTCAACCGCGACACGACACGCATCGAAGGCACCACGGTGGTGTTCGACTGTGACCAACCCGTGCAGATGCTGGTGGGTTTCTTCCGCGACGACGACCCGAAATGGGCCAAGGCCCCGCAGTTGGAAACCGATGCCAGCGGGAATGAGTTCGGCCAGGCCGAACCCGTCATCCTCAATGCCATCAACATGACCGGAATGCCCACCGTCAACATCCACTCCTACCATTTCGGAGCCGGTCACCATGTCGTCAGGCTACCCAAGGGCATCATCATGGTGGCTGGTTTCACCACCACCGACCTGAAGTCCCGTGACGCCAACCTCCACGGCGCCGGCGACGAGGTGGACTGGCTGTTTTTAAATTGAAAATTGGCCTGCGGCCGAAGTTGCTCACGCTCGGCAGACTCCAAGCAAGCTTGGTCTGCTCTCGCTTAATCGCAACTTTGAAGATTGGCCTGCGGCCGAAGTTGCTCACGCTCGGCAGACTCCAAGCAAGCTTGGTCTGCTCTCGCTTAATCGCAACTTTGAAAATTGGCCTGCGGCCGAAGCTTGGTCTGCTCTCGCTTAATCGCAACTTTGAAAATTGAAGATTATTTTCTAGGGAGACTAGAAATACTAGAAAATCTAGAAAGACTAGGAAAGCAAAAAAAATATCATGACAAGAGCCCTCATATTCATATGGATGCTGGCAGCCTCGCTGACAATGGCAGGTCAGAATAATCCGGCTGGTCGGACCAGTCGGGTCGTGCCCCCGGAGCGGATGCAAGCCATCTATGATGCCGTCGCCACCCCATGGAAATACGGGATGGTGGTGGCACCCCCGTCCGACCATGAGCAATACGACTGCCCCACGGTATTTCGCGAGGGTGACACATGGTGCATGACCTTCGTGCGCTACGACGGGAAGGAGGGCAACGACGGCCGAGGCTACACCACATGGCTGGCAACGAGCGACGACCTGCTGCATTGGGACATCAAAGGAACCGTACTCGCCCTGCCTCACGCCATTACGGAAAAAGATGGCAAGCCTTATCCCTCCGCCCTATGGGACCAGAACCAGCGCGGCGGTTTCCCGGCCTTGATTGATTACGAATGGGACGGCAGCCATGAGATGGAGAGTTACAAGGGGCGCCACTGGATGACCTACATCGGCGGCAGCGGCACGGGCTATGAGGCGGTGAACGCCCCCTTGAACATCGGCCTGGCTTCCACCAAGGGCGACATCGGCACCGCCCACCTCTGGGAAACCCGCGACAAACCGATGATGAGCCACAACGACCCTGATGCGCAGTGGTGGGAGCAGTTGACGCAGTACAAGAGCACCATCTATTGGTTGAAGGACAAGAGCCTGCGCATCAAGGGCGAGGAGAAATACCCCTTCGTGTTGTTCTACAACGCCGGAGGGAAGGATGCCACGCATCCGAAAGGCGAGCGCATCGGCATCGCCCTGTCGAAAGACCTGAAGCGCTGGAAGCGTTACGGCGGCAACCCCGTCTTCGCCCACGACAGCGACGGCACCATCACCGGCGACGCCCAGTTGGTGCACATGGGCGACATGTGGGTGATGTTCTATTTCTCCGCTTTCAACCCCACCCGCGAATACAACGCCTACAACACCTTCGCCGCGAGTTACGACCTTGTGGAATGGACGGACTGGACAGGTCCCGACCTCATCATCCCCTCGAAACCCTATGATGAGAAGTTCGCCCACAAGAGTTGGGTGGTGGAGCACGAAGGCACCGTCTATCATTTCTACTGTGCCGTGAACGCCGCCGGGCAGCGCGGCATCGCCCTCGCCACCAGCCGGCATATGGGGAAGAGCGAGGTGACGTTCCCCACACCCTCGCCCGGCGGTCACCGCTACACGCAGTCGCTCAACGACGACTGGGAGGTGACCCACGACGGGCGCACCTTCCGCTGTGACATCCCCTTCAACCTCGACGACTACCACGGCGCCGTGCAAAAAATGCACGGCAACCTGCACGGCGAGGCGATGTTCAAAAAGCATTTCACCGTCCCCGACCTCCCCCGAAAACAATTCTTCCTGCGCTTCGAAGGCGTGGGCACCTATGCCGGCATCACCCTCAACGGCCAACGCCTGGGACGCTACGACATCGGACGCACCACGGCGACCATCGATGTCACATGGCAGGTGCACCCCGGCGACAACCTGTTGGAGGTGTTGGTCTCCCACCCCTCCGGCATCACCGACATGCCGTGGGTCTGCGGAGGGTGCAGCAGCGAGTGGGGCTTCAGCGAGGGGAGCCAACCCTTCGGCATCTTCCGTCCCGTCGTGTTGGAGGCCACCGATGTCGTGCGCATCGAACCCTTCGGCGTGCATGTATGGAACAACGATGGTTGCGACAGCCTTTTCGTTGACACCGAGATGAAGAACTACGGCGATGAGGAGACGGCCATCGAACTGGTCAACAAACTGACAGACAAAAGCGGCAAACAGGTGGTGCGGCTGACGGAACGGTTGACGCTCGCTCCAGGAGAGACCAGGACCGTCCGTCAGGCAAGTGCCGTGACCACACCCCAGCTGTGGACTACACAAAAGCCTTATCTCTACCAACTTGCCACCATCGTGAAACGCAACGGCAAGGCCACCGAAAGTCTTGAGACACCCTACGGCTTCAGCGCCCCGTCATGGCCACTCACCCGTCATGACGGCGACCACCGCTTCCTCCTCAACGGCGAACCGCTGTTCATCAACGGCACCTGCGAGTATGAGCATGAGTTCGGACAGAGCCACGCCTTCACACCCGAGCAAATCGACGCCCGAGTGAAATTGGTCAAGGATGCCGGGTTCAACGCCTTCCGCGATGCCCACCAGCCCCACAACCTGCACTACCAGGAGTTGCTCGACAAAGAGGGACTGCTGTGGTGGCCGCAGTTCTCCGCACATATCTGGTATGACACACCGGAGTTTCGTGAGAGTTTCAAGCGCCACCTCCGCCAATGGGTGAAGGAGCGCCGCAACTCCCCATCCATCATCCTCTGGGGATTGCAGAACGAGAGTACGCTGCCCGCCGACTTCGCCAAGGAGTGCTGCGACATCATCCGCGAGATGGACCCGCGCTGCGGCACCCAACGGCTCATCACCACCTGCAACGGCGGCGAGGGAAGCGACTGGAACGTGGTGCAGAACTGGAGCGGCACCTACGGCGGCGACGTGGAGAACTACGGCAACGAACTGAAACGCGACGACCAACTGCTGAACGGCGAATACGGGGCGTGGCGCACGTTGGGCAACCACACCGGGGAGGGCTATACCGAAGAGGCTTTCGGCGACCTGCTGATGAAGAAGGTGGCGCTGGCGGAGAGCGTGAGGGACAGCGTCTGCGGACAGTTCCAATGGCTGCTCGTGAGTCACGACAACCCGGGGCGGCGGCAACCCGACGAGGCGTTGCGCCGCGTGGACAAGGTGGGGCCGTTCAACTACAAGGGACTGCTCACCATCTGGGAACAGCCCACCGATGCTTACTACCGTTACCAACAGCACTACAACCCACAGCCTCAGGCACCCGCCAAGAGCGACATCGACGAGGAGGTGCTGCGGCCTGCGGAGGGATGGGACTATGTCTACCGCATCAATTGCGGCGGCGACGAATATGAAGACCGTCACGGCAGCCGATGGAACCAGGACAACAGCCGATGGTCGCGCTCCTGGGCACAGGCGTTGAGCGACACCCTGAATCCATACCAAGCCTCGCAGACACGAAATGCCGACTTTTCCAGTCCCCTTTTCCAGACCTCACGCTTCGGAAGGCATCTACTGAGTTACCACTTCCCCATCCCGGAAGGGCATTACCGCGTGGAACTCTATTTCATCGAGCCTTGGTATCGTCAAGCCGATGCGGAAGGGCTGCGCCTCTTCGACGTGGCCATCGACGGCGAGACGGTCATCCACGACCTCGACATCTGGGCGCAAGCACACTACGGCAAGCCCTACAAGCGCGTGATGGAAGTGGAGCACAAAGACGGCGACCTCGTCATCGACTTCCCCAAGGTAAAGGCAGGACAAGCCATCATCGCCGCCATCGCCATCGCCACAAATGACCCCAAGGACCTTAAAGACCCCAAAGACCTTAAAGACCCTAAAGACCCTAAAGACCCTAAAGACCCTAAAGACCCCAAAGACCCCAAAGACTCCCCCAAAACCCTATGGGCCGACTTCGACAAGGACATCCTCGTGAGCACTCCCGACTCGCTGCTGCCACCGCGTGACAACGCGACCATCGAGGTGGAGGGACGGATGAAGAAGGGCCGGATGGAATGGGACTTCACCGTGGGCGTGGCGAAGGTCTACGCCTTGCGCTGGAGATACCACAATGCGGAGAAGGCGCGGGTGCTTCACGTGCGCATCACCGATGCTAACGGCGTGGTTTACAAGGACGACGACATCACCTTCCTGCAGACGCAAGAGAAGAAGAGCAAGCGAAAGGCCACCAGCATCACCACCGGCACGCAAGTGAATGCCGGCACCTATCACGTCACCGTCAGCGGAGAAGGCCTCGACACGATGACCTTCGACCCGATGGTAGTGGAGTGATTCATTGAAAGAACACTTCAAACTTGCCCATATCTCAATAAAAAATGGAGTTATGGGCAACGATAATCATTCAAACTTGCCCATATCTCAATAAAAAATGGAGTTATGGGCAACGATAATCATCCAAACCTGAACATCCTTGGCGTTTTTGAAGTCTGAACATTCTTGACGCTCGGGGGCACAAAAACAGCCCCTACTGCGCACTGCAGTTAAAAGTGAACATATGTCCCTTTAACTCCTTTTTAACTCCCCTTTAACTCCTCTTTAACTCCAAAAAACTCCCCTTTAACTCCCCTTTAACTCCCCTTTAACTCCCCTTTAACTCCCCTTTAACTCCTCTTCAATCTTCAATCTTCAATTTTCAATATAACACATCAATCCCCATCACGCCGGAGCGGATGGGGATTTCGCACATATTCTTATATATAAACCTATTAGTTCTCTTCCCAGAGAAACATGGTGTTGGCATTCCAATTAGGGACGGGCGTTCCAGGCCGGTAGTAGGCGGCGAGAGCGATGTCGAAGACCAGGGTGCTGTAAGGCTGGATGCTGCCGTTGACTTGCGAGCCATAACCCAGTTGATGCGGGATATAGACCTTCCATCTGTCGCCAATCCTCATATGCTGCAAAGCCGTGGAGAAACCATCGACCCTACTACTGACGGCAAATTTGGAAGGCGTGAAGATGCGGCTGTCGAACGTATCCGTACTCCATGACTTGTCAAAGACCAAGCCGAGTTCACGGTCCTCGCTGTCCACGTGGGTGGTAGAGGCGATCATCTGCCCCTTGTAATGCACCCTGACAGTGTCGGTGTAGAGGGGCGAGCCGGAACCCGTTCCCTCATTGATTACCTTCACGACGATGTAGTCGGTTGTCTCACCCTGCTCGGAGGCGTCGCTCCTGGTGTAGCTTTTGAAGATTTTCCAGGAATTGTCCCCTTGTGCGATGGCGCTTTTCGCAGCTTGGTATTTCGCTGCGAAGAACGCCTCGTTCTTCTTCTGCCAGTCGGGGAACTCATCGACGGTGTCATCGGTCTCCTTGCACCCCTCAAGGCAGAGGAGTGCAACCAGGAAGGCCAACGCCATCTTCACATATGCTATATGCTTCATTAAGGTGTGTTCTATTAATTCAGTTTCTTGAGGAGGCTTGCGATGCTCACCTTGTCCTCGATGATGCTGTTGAGTTGGTCGATGCTCACCCTTTCCTGCTCCATGGTGTCGCGGAAGCGCAGTGTGACGGTGTTGTCGTTCAGCGTATCGTAATCCACGGTGACGCAATAGGGTGTGCCGATGGCGTCCTGCCTGCGATAACGCTTGCCGATGGTGTCCTTCTCATCATACTGGCAGTTGAAATGGAAGCGCAGGTTGTTGATGATTTCACGCGCCTTCTCTGGCAGGCCGTCCTTGCGCACCAGCGGCAGCACGGCGAGTTTGACAGGAGCGAGGGCGGCAGGCAACTTGAGCACGGTGCGTGTCTCGCCGTTCTCCAGTTTCTCCTCCTCGAAGGAGTGGCACATGACAGAGAGGAACATACGGTCGACACCGATGGACGTCTCGATGACGAACGGAGTGTAGCTCTCGTTGCTCTGCGGGTCGAAGTATTTGATGGACCTGCCACTGTATTTCTCATGCTGCGAGAGGTCGAAATTGGTGCGGCTGTGGATGCCCTCCACCTCCTTGAAGCCGAACGGCATACGAAACTCCACGTCGGTGGCAGCGTTGGCGTAGTGGGCGAGTTTGTCGTGGTCGTGGAAGCGGTAGTTCTCTGCCCCGAATCCCAATGCCTGATGCCAGGCCATACGGGTTTGCTTCCATTTCTCAAACCACTCCAGTTCAGTACCTGGCTTGACGAAGAACTGCATCTCCATTTGCTCGAACTCCCTCATGCGGAAGATGAACTGCCTTGCGACGATTTCGTTGCGGAAAGCCTTGCCAATCTGTGCGATGCCAAACGGTATTTTCATACGTCCGGTCTTCTGCACGTTGAGGTAGTTGACGAAGATGCCCTGTGCGGTCTCCGGCCTGAGATAAATCTTGTTGGTGGCATCAGAGACGGAACCCATCTCCGTGGAGAACATGAGGTTGAACTGCCTCACGTCGGTCCAGTTCTTCGTGCCGCTGATGGGGTCGACGATTTCCTCGTCGATGATGATTTGACGGAGTTCCTCGAGGTCTGGTCCTTGCATTGCAGCAGCGAAACGCGTATGGAGTGCGTCGCGCTTGGCCTGCAGTTCGGCCACCCTCGGACTGGTCTCACGGAACTGCTGCTCATTGAAGGCGTCCTTGAAGCGTTTGCGTGCCTTGTCCACCTCCTTTTGTATCTTCTCGTCATACTTCGCCATCTGGTCCTCGATGAGGACGTCGGCGCGATAACGTTTCTTGGAGTCGCGGTTGTCGATGAGCGGGTCATTGAAGGCATCAACGTGTCCGGAGGCCTTCCAGATGGTGGGGTGCATGAAGATGGCGGAGTCGATGCCGACGATGTTCTCATGCAACAGCACCATGCTCTTCCACCAATACTCCTTGATGTTGTTTTTCAGTTCCACACCATTCTGCCCGTAGTCATAGACAGCGGCCAGACCATCATAAATATCACTGCTGGGGAAGACGAAGCCATATTCCTTGCAATGGCTCACAATCTTCTTGAATACATCTTCTTGTGCCATATTTGATTTTTTCAAGTTTCGCATTTACTCAGCTTTTTGAAGTCAAAGGGAGTTAAAAGGGAGTTAAAGAGGAGTTAAAGGGACATATGTTCACTTTTTCTACCTTTATCCACTTTTTTAAACCTTCTTCTTTTAAGCCTTATTCTCTTTTTAGGCCTTATTCTTTTTTTAAACCTTCTTTACGCCTCATTTCCTTGACTTGTGAAAGTTGAGTTTCTCAGATTTCCTTGGGATGTAATCGCCTTGACGACACACCCTCCCGAAAAATCGCCGCAAAGTTATGAAAAAAATCCCCGACAGCCAAAAGAACCATTGTTTTTTATGATTCTTTCATTTAAAATGACCTTGTTTCAAAAGAAATATGTAACTTTGTCCTCAAATTATCACCATTTTCAAAACATAACAAATATGAAAAAGATTGCCATTCTGTTTGTTGTCGCCATGATGACAACAACAAGCATAAACGCCCAGTCCCATAGTGACTGGACATTCAACACCCGTGCTTGGAGCACCAACTACTTCACCACCCTCATCTATGCCATCGCCAAGGAGGGTCTCGTTGATTTGGCCTTCAAAAGCAAATCCGACTCGCTATGGGCGGAGCGCATCATCCCCACGTCGGACCTGGTGTTCCCCATCGGCATGGGAAAGAAGGGGTTCAGCCACGACAATAATCCTCAACCCGGTGGCAACAACATCTATTGCCCCTACCATCGTGCTTTCTCCAACCCGTTCAAAAACATCGGCGACTACGCCATCGGCCTCGACATCTCCTACAAGCCCGGTGCGTTAGGCCTCTATGGCGGTGCCTACTACAAGAGCCAGGAAGTCATCTACAAACACACGAAAGACAACGTGCGCGGCTTCTACTTCCAACCCCGTGCCGGTATTGTCATCGGTGGAAAGGATGACCAGTTTGAGGCTGGAGTCTTCTACGACATGGTGACTAGTTGCGGTGGGTCGATTCCAGGCAAAGACAAGGACATGCTGAAAAGCGGCTGGGGCCTTGACTTCGCCCTCGTGGATGTGGACAAACATGGAAAGACCCTGCTGCAGTTCTCCATGCCCTTGCATAACTTCTTCGACACCGACTATCCCGGCCAGCAAGGTTTGAAGCGCAAGGTGGGATACATTATGCTCACACGGCGCGTGGCTTTGTGACATGGCCTTTTTTCACCATCAGGGGCGTGACCACGATGTGTCACGCCCCTGATGGTTTTTAGGAGGGGATAGGAAGTTGTAGGAGGTTATAGGAGGGGATAGGTAGTTATGGGAGATTTTTTGGGGAAATAGGAAGTAAAACACCTTTTCCTCACCTTTCACGTCGGACTTTTCGAAAAAAAGCATTATCTTTGCAAACTGAATTCATCAACAAGCAACCAGCCAAATTCTTATGGACGACAATAAGAAAGACGAAGAGAAACTGAAAAACCAAGGCAACACACCAGAAACGCCCGAGGACGAAAACGACGCCACATCTTCCAAAGAAGAGGCCGTCGAGACTGATGGGCCCGATGGGAGAGATGGGGCTGATGGGAGTGATGGGCCCGATGGGGATAATGGGTCAAATGGGGATAATGGGCTCGATGGGAGTGATGACTCCGATGACTCCGAAAACTCCGATGACTCCGATGACTCCGACAGCTCCGATGACTCCGATGACTCCGATGACTCCGAAAACTCCGAAAACTCCGAAAACTCCGACAGCTCCGACGACCTGCCAGAAGATGAGCATAGCGACTACAAACCGGTGAACCGTTTCGATGCCTCCGCCGTGCGCCATCTGAGCGGTATGTATCAGAACTGGTTTCTCGACTACGCCTCCTATGTGATTTTGGAGCGTGCCGTGCCGAAAATCGACGATGGTTTGAAGCCTGTGCAGCGCCGCATCCTCCACTCGATGAAGCGAATGGACGACGGCCGTTTCAACAAGGTGGCTAACATCGTGGGCCATACGATGCAGTTCCACCCCCATGGCGACGCCTCCATCGGCGACGCCTTGGTGCAGTTGGGTCAGAAAGACCTGCTCATCGACACCCAAGGCAACTGGGGCAACATCCTCACCGGCGACCGTGCCGCCGCCCCGCGTTACATCGAGGCGAAATTGTCGAAATTCGCCCTCGACACCGTGTTCAACCCGAAGACCACCGAGTGGCAGATGAGTTACGACGGGCGCAACAAGGAGCCGGTGGCCCTTCCCGTGAAATTCCCATTGCTGCTCGCCCAGGGCACGGAAGGCATCGCCGTGGGTCTCACCTCCAAGATTCTCCCCCACAATTTTTGCGAGTTATGCCAAGCCGCCATCAGTTACCTCCGTGGCGAGGAGTTCCAACTCTACCCCGACTTCCCCACAGGCGGTTCGATCGACGTGAGCCGTTACAACGATGGCCAGCGCGGCGGTGGTCTCCGCGTCCGTGCGAAAATCGAGAAGTTGGACACCAAGACCCTCGTCATCCGCGAGATACCCTATAGCAAGACCACCACAACACTCATCGACTCGATACTCAAGGCCATCGAGCGCAACAAGATCAAGGTGAAGAAGGTGGATGACAACACCGCCGCCAACGTGGAGATTCTGGTGCACCTGGCACCCGGCGTGTCATCCGACAAGACCATCGACGCCCTCTACGCGTTCACCGACTGCGAAATCAACATCTCCCCCAACTGCTGTGTCATCGTGGACAAGACCCCCTTGTTCCTCACTGTCAGCGACCTGCTCCGCGCCTCCACCGACCACACGAAGGAACTGCTGCGCCGTGAGTTGGAAATCCGCAAGGGCGAGTTGGAGGAACAGCTGCTCTTCGCCTCCTTGGAGAAAATCTTCATCGAGGAGCGCATCTACAAGGGCAAGCCCTTCGAGAACGCTCCCGACATGGACTCCGCCGTGGCCTACGTCGACGAGCGTCTCAGTCCATACTATCCACGCCTCATCCGCGAGGTGACCCGCGACGACATCCTGAGGCTGATGGAAATCAAGATGCACCGCATCCTGAAATTCAACAAGGACAAGGCCGACGAACTCATCCTCCGCATCAAGGCCGAGATAGAACAGATAGACTACGACCTGGCCCACCTGGTGGACTATACGGTGAAATGGTTTGAGTTCATCCTCGAGAAATACGGCGCCCAGCACCCACGCCTGACGGAAATCAAGAATTTCGACACCATCGTGGCATCGAAGGTGGTGGAAGCCAACCAGAAACTGTACATCAACCGCACGGAAGGCTTCATCGGCACCGGACTGAAGAAGGACGAGTTTGTGTGCAACTGCTCCGACATCGACGACATCATCGTGTTCTACCGCGACGGCAAATACAAGGTGGTGAGGGTGGCAGAGAAGATTTTCGTGGGGAAGAACATCCTCCACGTGCAGGTGTTCAAGAAGAACGACCAGCGCACCATCTACAACGTGGTGTATCGCGACGGCAAGCGCGGCAGTTACTTCATCAAACGCTTCAACGTGACGAGCCTCGCACGCGACAAGGAATACGACCTGACGCAAGGGACGCCCGGCTCACGCGTGGTGTATTTCACCTGCAACCCCAACGGTGAGGCTGAGGTCATCAAGGTGACACTAGAACCCAACCCGAAAATCAAGAAAATCTTCCTCGAGCGCGACTTCTCCGACATCCTCATCAAGGGACGTGGCAGCAAGGGCAACCTGCTCACCAAATACTCCATCCACCGCATCGCGCTGAAGAGCCACGGCCACAGCACGCTCGGCGGACGCAAGGTGTGGTGGGACCCCGATGTCAACCGCCTGAACTACGACGAGCACGGACAGCTGCTGGGCGAATTCAACGAGGGCGACTCCATCCTCGTGGTGCTTGAAGGAGGAGAGTTCTACATCAGCAACTTCGACAGCAGCAACCATTACGAGTCCAACGTACGCTTCGTGGAGAAATGGAAACCGGAGAAGGTGTGGAGCGCCGTGCTCTTCGACGCCGACCAACAGGGGTTCCTCTACCTCAAACGCTTCAAGATGGAGGCAACGAAACGCCACCAGAACTACCTTGGCGACAACCCCGCAAGCAAGGAGGTGCTGCTCACCGACCAGCCTTACCCGCGCATCCAGGTGAACTTCGGCGACACCGACGCCAACCACCCGCCACTCGTCGTCGACGTGGAGGACTTCATCGCTGTGAAGGGTTTCAAGGCCCGCGGCAAACGCATCACCACGCTGCACGTGGCATCGGTGGACCAACTGGAACCCACACGACTGCCCGAACCGGAGGAGGAGAAGGAAAATGCTGAAGAAGAGGAAGAGCCAGAGAACCTCGACCCCGACAAGGACAAGAGCGAGCAAGACGTAATCACCGAACTCACCGGACAACAATTCCTTCACTTCGACGATGACGAATAAACGGTTCACCTCCCCCATGGCCAGGTTGGCCTGCTTGTTGGCCTTCCTCTGCCTGGGCATTCCTATGTGCGCTCAAAAGTCAGAAGGGGAAGCCATAGGTGCGGGCGGGCACAAGACCCGCCCCTACGACTTCGAGGATGATATTACTCCCGACCCCAAGAAGGAGAAACTGGTGACCAACACCCAGATGTTCGGTTTCGGTGCCACCAACATCCTCGACACCTATCTCTCACCTGAGAAATACAAGGGCGGAGAAATCCGGTACATCTCACACACCCTGCGCGACATCCCCGGCAACCGCTGGCAACAACTGATCATACACCAAGGGTATGCCTCCTTCGCCGAAGACCGTTCGGGCGACGGCAGCATGATGGGTGCACTCTACACCCTGAGCTTTGCCTTGCAACGCCCCATCAACCTTCACGACGGACGATGGCAGTTCAGGGTGGGTGGCATGACCGACTTCAACATCGGCGTACTCGACAACCCACGCAACCAGAACAACCCTGCACAGATGCGCCTGTCGGCACAAGTGGGACCTGCGGCCTCCGCCACCTATAACTTCCGACTCTTCGGCAAGACGTGCAACACACGCTACGAAATCTCCATCCCCGTGCTCGGGGTGATGTTCAGTCCCAACTACGGACAGTCCTACTACGAAATCTTCTCACGGGGCGACTACGACCATAACGCCGTGGTGACAACTCCGTTTAACGCGCCATCTATGCGTCACTCCCTCACCTTTGACTTCCCACTATGGGGCGCCACGTGGCGAGTGGGATACCTCGGCGACTACCAACAGGCCGAGGTGAACCACCTCAAACAGCACACCTACACCCACGCCCTGCTCCTGGGATGGGTGAAAAAGATTAAAATTATTGAAGATTGAGCCCGCTTTAAAAAGTCCTGTTTGAGCAAATATCGGTGTTAGTTATCCCCTCCCCTCAAGGGGAGGGGCAGGGGTGGGGTCTGTAACTTGTTGTTTTTCAAGAATTATTCACCCCACCCCAACCCCTCCCCTGCGAGGGGAGGGGAGATGCGCACCGCCCTTTTGCTCCCTGTCCACTTTTTCAAGTGGACTCAAGATTGAAGATTGAAAATTGCATTTTGGAGCAGCAAGAGCAGAGTCAAGCTTGCTTGAACTCTGCCGAGTCGCGACAAAAATCAGCGAAGATAAAATTGAAAATGAAATTACATAGAGTCATGACGATGCGATGGCTGGCGGCATTGTGCTGCTTGTTCGGACTATGCGCGGTGACGGGCTGCGTGGATGAGGATGAATTTCCCGACACGCCGCAGGGCAACCTCGATGCCTTGTGGCGCATCATTGATGAGCATTACTGCTTCCTGGACTATAAGAAAGCCGAAATAGGCCTGGACTGGGACGAGGTGCACGCCCGCTATTCCGCCCGTGTGGACGAAGGGATGTCGCGCACCCAACTTTTCGAAGTGCTCTGCGAGATGCTTTCGGAGTTGCGCGACGGCCATGTGAACATCTACACCTCATTCAACACGGCGCGTGAATGGAGTTGGCAGGAGGACTATCCCAGCAACGTCAGCGACACCCTCTTGCGCCGTTACCTCGGCACCAACTACCATATGAGCAACGGGATGAACTACCGCGTACTCGATGACAACATCGGCTATGTGTACTATCCGAGTTTCGGCAACGACATCGGTGCCGGCAACCTCGACGACATGCTCACGCTGTTCGCTCCCTGTCGCGGACTGATCATCGACATCCGCGGCAACGGTGGCGGAATGCTCACCTCTGCGGAGGAATTCGCGGCGCGGTTCACCAACCAAAAACTGCTTGTGGGCTATATGCAACACAAGACCGGCAAGGGACACAACGACTTCTCACAAATGAAGGAACAATGGTTGGAACCTGCCAAGGCGGTGCGTTGGCAGAAACCCGTGGTGGTGCTCACCAACCGTGGTGTCTTCAGCGCCGCCAACGAGTTTGTGAAATGCATGAAATGCTGCCCCAACGTCACCGTGGTGGGCGACAGGACCGGTGGCGGTGCAGGAATGCCTTTCTCCAGCCAACTGCCATGTGGGTGGAGCATCCGCTTCTCCGCCTGCCCCATCTACGACCGCAACAAACAGAGTACGGAGTTCGGCATCGACCCCGACCACTTCGTCAATCTCACCGACGAAGACTTCCTTCGCGGACGCGACACCATCATCGAATTTGCACGACAACTGCTGAAATGAAGTTATTCACCCGAATTTCCAATCAAACAGCGTAAATGATGCATAAACATATAATTGGCGTAAATGATGCTTAAACATATAATTAACATATAATTAATCATAAATTATAAGCTTCCTTTATTTCTCGACCTTCGGTTCCGCACGAGCGCAAAACCTTTTCGGACATGCATGAAGCAAGTCCCTACGACTAATGGGATTTGTTGCTCACGGCCGCCAAGAAGGCTCAGACGGATTTGAAATCCGGCTGAGAGGAATATAAGGATTTGTAATCCGATAAAATCGGTCTGCCGAGCGTGAGCAACTTCGGCCGTAGGCCAATCTTCAATCGTCCCTTTAACTTCCCTTGTTAATTGTAAATTATAAATTATAATGATTATCCGCATCTTTCCGATAACGCCCCGAAGGGGCAATAAGCCTCCAGCCCAGGGCAACGCCCTGGGAAATTGGGAAGGAGGCAATCG
>CADADN010000091.1 GCA_902786665.1 uncultured Prevotellaceae bacterium
CGTGGCATTCCGCTGGTGAGACGGGATGTATCCCGTCTCTACAATAGCGAACCGAGCCGTTTGGCGTGGCATTCCTTTCATTTCATCCTTACAGCACGAGGTTTTTTGTGTCAAAATCCAATCTAACGGCGTGAATAATTTTGCTTTTCGCTTGTTTCTTCGTATCTTTGCCCTTGAAACTACATAAAAACCTAAATGTATGAAAAAAACTATCTTGACAGCGTTGCTGTCCGTCATGCTTGCTTGGCATGGCCTGTCGTTGTGTGCGCAAGACGAAATGGCCACTTTCCGCACTTGGGCGTTGACACCACCCATGGGATGGAACTCCTGGGATTGCTACTACTCCTCGGTCACCGAGAAGGAAGTGATGCAGAATGCGAGATACCTTGTGGAAAACGATTTGGTGAGACATGGTTGGGAATATGTCGTCATCGACATCAGATGGTATTGCAACCACCCCTCCCTGGGTGGCGGCAATTACAACCAGCAAGGCAACCAGGATTATGTGCTGGATGAATACGGGCGCTACCTGCCTTCACCCACCCGCTTCCCGTCGGCCATGGTAGACGGTGTGAACAAAGGCTTCAAGGCCTTGGCCGACAGTCTGCACAAGATGGGACTGAAATTGGGCATCCACATCATGCGTGGCGTGCCGAAGTCTGTCGTGAGCGGCAACTACAAGTTGAAAGGTGCCGAAAGTGCAGCATGGAACCAGGTCTACAATGGTACGACATCCCCTTGCACCTGGTTGAAGGACAACCTGTTGGTGCGCAACAATGAATATGGGCAACTCTATTACAACAGCATCATGGACCTCTATGCCGAGTGGGGCGTGGACTTCCTAAAAGTGGACGACCTCTCACGGCCGTTCTATACCGACGAGATACATATGATCAGGAAGGCCATCGACCAGACAGGACGCCCCATCGTACTTTCTCTCAGCCCAGGCAAGACGCAGTATGTGTATGCCGACGAGTGTCTGGAGAATGCCAACATGTGGCGCATGATGGACGACCTGTGGGACAACTGGAGCGACGTGGACGCCGTGTTCAACGAGGCGGATGTATGGAGCCAGTACACCCGTCCTGGCAACTTCGCCGACTGCGACATGCTGCCCTTGGGACAGATTTCCATGACCATAGCCGACCCTGGCTACACCTCGGCGCAAAGCGGACGTTGGACGAGGCTGACCCAGCATGAGCAACGCTCGATGATGACGCTGTGGGGCATCTGCCACTCGCCGCTCTTCTTCGGAGGGGAGATGACCAAGAATGATGCGTTCACCCTCTCGCTGCTCAACAACGAGGAGTACCATCAGATGCACAAATATGGCGAGAACGCCCGCCAGGTGTACAAGAATGAGGACAACGGGCACGTGGCGTGGACATCCACCGACCCTGCGACCGGCAACCAATACCTCGCCCTTTTCAATCGTGACAACACACGCTGGGTGGTGGGAAGCAAGGCGCTGTATTGTTCGGAGACAGTGGCCTATACGACCACCGGCCATGCCGTGGATGTGGACATCGATTGGCCTGAGGGAAGCAAGACGCTCGTCCTCGTCATCGATGATGCAGGCGACAACTTCAATTACGACCACGGCGACTGGATCAACCCCACGCTTGTCCTGAGCAACGGCGAGGAGGTGGAACTGACCGGCCAATACAAGACCCGCGACTACACCAAGTCCTATTTCAACCGTGTCTATGAAAACAAGAACGTGGACAACGGAGGGAAGATGAAGGTGCTGGGGCAGACCTACGACAGGGGGTTCTCCGCCGATGCCAACGCCGCCATCTTCTTCCAAATCCCGGAGGATATGGATGTCGTGCGCTTCAAGGCGATGGCGGCAGCCGACGACTCCGGCATAGGACAGACAGGAGCGACGACCACCATCCGCTTCATGGTCTTCGACTGCAATCCTTTGACAGAGGAACAGGATGACTATGCGGCGAGGTCGGGACTCATCTCACGTACCGGTACACGCTCGAAATGGTTGGAGGCCGATGTCACAGGCGCCCAGCAACTGAAAATCGTGGTGAGCAATTATGGCGACGGCTTTGCTTACGACCGTGCCGACCTCGTCAACCCCGTGCTGATTGATGCTGAAGGCAACGAGACCTCGCTGACCACCCTCACCGCCTCTTCCTACTCCTCCGAATGGGGCTCGCTGCACATCAACCAGAATGTGGAAGGGGGTGCGTTGAGAGTGGATGGGCAGACCTATGCCACCGGACTGGGAATGAATGCGCAGTGCACGCTCGTCTACGACCTGCCGGAAGGCCATGCCTACACCGGCTTCAAGGCCCTATGCGGCTATGACTCCAGTTGCGACCAGGACAACCCGTCGTCATCGGGCACCACCATGGAGTTCATCGTCTATGTCTCCAAGAAGGAGCCTTTCGACTTCGACCTCACCCTCTTGGGCTATGGCGCCGATGAGTCGGTGCCAGTATATGACATTTGGGAAATGCAGTCCAAAGGCGAGGTGAGCGGCACCTTGCAGGCAGATGTCCCCAGCCATGGAGTCAAACTTTTCCGCTTGGGCGACAAGGAGCCCGATGGCATCTCCACCATCCCGATGGAGTCGGAAAACGTCATCCGCCATGATGATGGCATTTACTACAATTTGCAAGGAGTCCCCACAAGGACACCGTCGCAAGGCATCTATATCAAGAACGGAAAGAAACAGGTCTTCCCACGTCAAGGTCGTTAGGAAGATGATGGTGGCTGCAGCATCCTGGACAAGTTTGACACAAACAACCATATTTAAAACCAATCAGTTATGTTTGAAGGACAACCAAAAGGACTATTCGCGTTGGCATTGGCCAACACCGGAGAGCGATTCGGCTATTACACGATGATAGCTGTTTTCGCCTTGTTCCTGAGAGCCAATTTCGGTCTTTCGCCAGGTGCTGCGGGAGCCATTTACAGCTCTTTTCTCATGCTCGTCTATTTCCTGCCTTTGATAGGCGGGATCATGGCCGACAAGTTTGGATTCGGACGGATGGTGACCACAGGCATCATCATCATGTTCGCAGGCTATCTGTTGCTTTCCGTGCCTCTGGGCGGCGACAGCGTGGCGCTTGTGGCCATGCTTGCGGCGTTGCTTCTCATCGGCTTCGGCACGGGCCTTTTCAAGGGCAACCTGCAGGTGATGGTGGGTAATCTTTATGACGACCCGAAGTATGCCGGCAAGCGAGACGCGGGATTCTCCATTTTCTACATGGCCATCAACATCGGCGCCCTCTATGCACCGACGGCCGCCATCATGATCAAGGAGTGGGCGGAGAAGTCGCTGGGATACTCCTCCAACGACGCCTACCATTTCTCCTTCGCCGTCGCCTGCGCATCGCTCATCATCTCCATTGCCATCTATTATCTGTTCCGTTCCACATTCAGACACGCGGAAGGGGGAAAGAAGGCCGAGGCAAAGGTGGCTGCCACCGGCAGCGAACAGGAGTTGACGAAGGAAGAGACCACGCAGCGCATCGTGGCGCTCTGCCTTGTCTTTGCGGTGGTGATATTCTTCTGGATGGCCTTCCATCAGAACGGCTTGTCGCTCACTTATTTTGCCGACGAGTTCACCGCGAAGACATCCTCCGGGCTTCAGGCCATGGCGTTCGACGTGCCATGGAACTTGCTCACGCTGACCTTGCTCATCATCATCGTCTATGCCTGTTTTTCACTGTTCCAGTCGAAGACAAGCAGGGCAAAGATGATTTCCGCCCTCGTGGTTGTCGTTGCAGCAGGCATCCTTTGTTGGCGCCATGGTGTGTTCAGCGGTGAGGCGGCTGTTTCCGCCCCCATCTTCCAACAGTTCAATCCTTTCTATGTCGTAGCATTGACTCCCGTGTCAATGGCTATCTTCGGGTCGCTTGCCGCCAAAGGAAAGGAACCTTCAGCACCCCGGAAAATAGCCTATGGCATGATTGTCGCGGCCTTTGCTTTCGCCTTGATGGCCATCTTCTCATACGGTCTGCCCATGCCTCAGACGATGATGGATGCTGATGGCAATCCAGTGGGCAAGCATGTCGCCGACGTGACGCCCAACCTGCTCATAGGAGTGTATCTGATTTTGACTTTTGGCGAACTGTTGCTTTCTCCGATGGGCATCTCGTTTGTATCCAAGGTGGCACCCCCGAAATACAAGGGCATGATGATGGGAGGATGGTTTGTCTCCACTGCCATCGGCAACCAGTTGGTGCTTGTTGGGGGAGTGCTTTGGGGTAAAGTTCCTCTTTGGCTGTGCTGGGGTGTCTTCATGTTGGTTTGCTTGTTGGCAGCCATATTCATGTTCTCCATGATGAAACGGCTTGAGAAAGTGTGCTGACCAGGAGTCGAAACATCACCGACATCATCCGCTTGAGACCAATAAAGAAAGGGCATGGAATCACTTCCATGCCCTGTTTGGTGTTAAATACTCTAATCAATTACGATTCTTCTCGAATCACCTTTGATAAAAAATATTAACGGCTAAATACCTAATTATAACTCATTTATTTAACTAAACTATGGTTCCATGACTTTTAGGAATCTCTTGTCTGTTCACCTTGTGTCCAATATGAATTGTGGATGATATATGTTCAACAATAATTATTCGCTTCTTCATTGAATCTGTAATGATGATGCAAAAATAGGAAATTATGATTATTCTTGAATAGCGAAATCGATTAGTTTTATTCCGGTTTGTATTGTTGATACATTCGGGGTGGAATTAGATACATTTTGGAATGTAAAAGTTAAAAAAACATATCTTTGCGTCAAATAAAGTCATTGTTGGGAAGCCATGGCCATTTTTTTCCTATATTTGTTGGACAAAACGTAAAAACACCGTGAAAACGCTACGTTCCATAACATTGTGGTTGGCTTGGGCACCCATCTTGACCTGCCTGGCAACTTCTTTTTTCTTCCATTCCGTCAATGTGAAAGATGGATTGGCCGACAATTTTGTGAGGGATATCGTGCGCGATAGCCGAGGGTACATGTGGTTCTCCACCATCAATGGACTGAGCAGATACGACGGGTATAGGTTCCACAACTACATGCTTCATCAGTCTGGTCATGCCAATGACATCCATTTTGTGAGGGAGACTGCAGACTCCACGCTATGGATGGTTTGTGTGAACGAACTGTTTACATACGACCGTGCGACAGACACTTGGAAAGCGGATGGTGCGGCACGGCTTGGAAAACTTGGCGTGCATGGCTCATGGAAATTGTTTTACGTGGATGACAGGCATGACTTGTGGGTTGCGACCGACAACGGATTGTTTCATTATGACTATTCCAAGTGTGAGGTCCAACAATTCCCCAATTACAGCAAGTCCGCCTTCTCACACATTGTCTCAAAGAATGGCACCACCATCGTTGTCACCAATGACTATAAAATATATATGGTGGCGATGCGTGAAAACCGGCTGCTTCCCATAGGGCAGGTGGAAGATATGACATACGACCGTGACAACCGCTTGTATCTTGACAATCAGATGAACTTGTGGATATACAACTCCCATGCGTTGGCAGGTACTCAATGGCTGTTCTCCGTCAAGACCCGCCAATTGCGTCAAGTGACGGAATTACGTCAGATGGGCAATGTCATCGTGAATGCCATCACCGAGGATAATGAAGGCAACCTTTGGGTAGGCACGTTGAATGAAGGCATCCACGTCTTCACCTACCAAGAGCAAGGCATCGGGGCTGAGAAGGTGATGGATGTGAATCCTTTCCTCTATAGAAGCAGCCACTTCACCTGCTTCTATCTCGATGACAACAACACCATGTGGGTGGCTTCTGCCAAGCATGGGGTGGCTTTCACCGATTTGAACCAGCCAAGTTTCAATTTGGTGTCGACAGGTGAACTGGAAGAGGTGAGTTCCATGGTGGAAGATGCCAAAGGCAATTTGTGGATAGCCTTCGATGGAGGAGGTGTCGTCGTCAAGCATGCAGCGGGAGGGGAGACGCATTTCTCGGCATTGAACCAGCAGTTGCCTTCCAACATCGTCACTTCCCTTGTCTCCCTGGCAGATGGAAGCGTCCTGGCCGGCACTTATGGGAATGGCCTCGCCAGGTTTGATGGTGGAAAATTTGTTCCCCTTTACCCCGAAGTGCCTGTTTTGAGATACGTCAAAGCCTTGGCGACGGATATACGTGGAAACCTGTGGGTGGCCACGGTGGACAAGGGCGTGGTCAAAATAGGCACAGACCACAAGATGGAGACTTACACCACCCAGAATTCTCCGCTATTGTCCAATGGCGTACTGAGTCTGTCATGCGACACGCTTCGCAACATTATGTATGTTGGCACATCGACCGGTGTCTCTGCCTATGACTGTGTGAAAGGACAATTCTTGAAAATCCAGCCATTGGAGAGATTGAAAGGGGCGTACGTCTCCTCCTTGATGGTGGGCAATGACAACACGTTGTTTGCCGGTACGAGAAATGGTCTTTGGGTCTATCGTCCCAAAGATGAGAGCGTGGACCATGTCACCACCGAACAAGGGATGTCGCACAATGTCGTCAGGGCATTGGCCAGGAATGGAAATCGTGTGTGGGTGAGTACAGACAATGGGTTGACCTGCGTCACCGTGCAAGAGAGCGACGACGGGAAGCATTCATACAAATGTCATCCGTTTTTCGACAATGACGGTTTGCACGACATGGTGTTCTCCGACAATGCGGCGTTGACCACTGTGGACGGGACAGCCTTGATGGGCGGTTTCACGGGTTATGTCAGCATCATGGCGGAAAATATCATCCCACAGGGGCAAAAGTTGCAAGTACAGTTCACGGATTATAGAATCAATGGGAAGGCGGAACGGAAATCCCTCGACCATCTCTCCATCCACCATGATGACCATCTTGGCATTGCTGTCTCGGCCATGGTACCCGCACACAGCCAAAAAATAAGATACCTCTATCGTTTCAAGGGAGAAGAAGAGTGGATGAGGGGTCCAAACAACCTCCTCTATTTTGCATCATTGAGTCCGGGCAACCATGTGTTGCAGGTGAAAGCGGTGATTCCGGGGGTGGCTGAGAGCAAGATAGCCGAGTTGCCCATACATGTGTCACCGCCCTTTTGGTTGACCAAGTTGGCGTTTCTCATTTATTTCCTCATCATCGTAGCCATCTTGTATCTCAATCACAAAGCTGCAAGGAAAAGGCAAAAGCGGGAACTCGCCATCAAGCAGATGGAAGTCAACCTGAAGAAGTATGAGATGGAAGAAGAGAAAATCATGTTCTACACCAATATCAGCCATGACTTGAAGACTCCGTTGACACTGGTTGTCGCTCCCTTGGAAAAAATACGCCAAACCAACCTGCCAACGCCCATCAAGACAGAGGTGGAGGTGGCATGGAGAAATGCAAGACAACTCTACGACCTCGTCTTGCAGTTGCTTGACTTCCGAAGGCTGGATGTGGGGGCGGAAAAACTGAATCTCAAGCATGGCGACATCGTGGGATTCATCAGGCAGACGGTGCAGGAATTTTCATACTATGCGACACGAAAACAAATCAACCTCCAGATGAAACTGCCCGCCACGTCTGTTGAAATCAACTTCGACGAGAACAAGATTCGCAGAATCATCACCAATCTCCTGTCAAATGCCTTCAAATACAATGTTGACAATGGCAGCGTGGTGGTCGCACTCGACATCCAAGGAGAGGAAAACAACAGGCAGATGGTGATCAGCGTTGCAGACACCGGCATAGGAATCAAGGACAAGTGGCATGTCTTCGACCGTTTCATGCAGGAAACCCATGGACAAGAACAAGAAGGAAGCGGACTTGGCCTGCATATCGTCAAGCATTACGTGGATATGATGGAGGGTGCCATCACCGTGGCCGACAATGAACCTCAGGGTACGGTCTTCACGCTGACCCTGCCTGTGAACGATGCAAAAGATGCTGACATCGAGGAACTGCCTGCCATGGAAGAGTTCATGGAAGATAAGGAGGCAGTCCGCCAAGACGCTCTGCAACACAAGCCGGTCATGCTGGTGGTCGACGACAACATGGATGCACGTCAGTTCCTGCAACGCAGCCTTGACGATGACTACGTAGTGCTTGTGGCGGCTAACGGAAAAGAGGCGCTTGACATCTTGGAAAAGAACGACAACGTGGGCATCGTGGTGAGCGATGTGATGATGCCGGTCATGGATGGCATAGAGTTGTTCAGGAAAATCAAGGGCAATATCAAATTCTCACACATCCCGGTCATCCTTCTGACTGCAAAGAGCAGCGAGGAGAATATCGTGGAGGGACTCAAGGAAGGCGCCGCCGACTATATCACCAAGCCTTTCAGTCTGGCTGTGTTGAAATTGCGCATACAAAAGGTGCTGGAATGGACGCAGAACGCACACCGCAAGGTGGAAAAAGGAGTGGAGATCAAACCCAGCGACATCACGGTGAGTTCGCTGGATGAAGAGTTCATCCAAAATGTCATATCCAACATCGAGGCCAACATGCAGGACCTGGACTACTCCGTGGCACAACTGAGCAGTGCTGTGGGGATGACACGCGGACATCTGTACAAGAAACTGATGGCCATCACGGGAAAGTCTCCATTGGAATTCATCAGAATCATCAAGTTGAAGAGGGGGAAGAGCTTGCTCGACCAAGGGAAAACCAACATCTCCGAAGTGGCCGACATGGTGGGCTTCTCTCCCAAACAGTTTGCCCACTACTTCAAGCTGATGTATCAAGACACCCCCTCTGAATACTTGAAAAAACGTAAGAAATAACCTCAAATCATTCATCTTATGACAAATCTCAATCTAAAAGGCTTCCTGCTCCTGATGGTGGCGTTGGCGACCGCTGCTGCCGCCCATGCGGGGAAGTTTGAACATTTCAAGGTATCCACATACATCCGTGCACAGGATGTGGCCAGGATGGAGGATGACAAGTTCTTGAAATCCACCTGGGAGACCGTGAGCAGCCAGGTGGACCTCGACAAAATCTACCTTGAGACCCACCGCGATGCTTTCACCGTTCCTGAAAAGACACTCCTCAAGGTGAAGAAGTTCTTCCTTTCCAAAGGTCTGGAGGTCGGAGGGGGCATCACCTTCACAAGGTCGGAACCCACCGACTTTGAAACCTACAGTTATGCACGAGAGAATGAGCGGCAGCAGGTGAAAGCCATCTCGGAATTCACCGCCAAGCACTTCGATGATTTCATCCTCGACGACTTCTTCTTCATCGACTTGAAAAACGATGACGAAATCGCAGCCAAGGGAAACAGAAGTTGGACGGAGTACCGACTCAGGCTCATGGCCGATGCCGGCAGGGAATTGGTGGTGAATCCCGCCAAGGCGGTCAACCCCAAGGTGAAGGTCATCGTGAAATACCCCAACTGGTACGACCATTTCCACGGACTGGGATTCAACATCGAGGAGGAGCCCACCTATTTCGACGGGATATGGACCGGCACGGAAACCCGCGACCCCGCTTCGGCACAACACTTGCAGAACTATCTCAGCTATAATATCATACGCTATTTCGACAATATAGCACCCGGACGCAACTACGGAGGGTGGGTGGATGCCGGCGGCATACATATGAGCATGGACCGCTATGCCGAACAACTCCATCTGACCATGCTGGCAAAGACACCCGAAATCATTCTCTGGAACTACATGCAACTGAATGACGTGAAAATCACGCCTAACATGCGTGCACCGTGGCAGGAACAGGGAGGCAACAGTTTCAGATACGACGAGATGGTGGCACCCTTCACCAAGGACGGGAAGACCATCACGCCAACCACCATGGCACGCTTCGCCAACCAGACACTGCACCAGACAGACAAGTTGATGGGGAAGTTGGGAAAACCTGTCGGACTGGTTTCCTACAAGCCTTATCACTCCTCCGGTGAAGACTTCCTGCAGAACTATCTTGGCATGATCGGCCTGCCCATGGACATGCACCCGCAGTGGGTGGAAGGCAGGCAGCAAATCCTTCTCACCCAGCAAGCGGCGAAAGACCTGCAAATCGTGGAGAGAATAAAACGGCAGTTGAAAAACGGTGGCGATGTCATCATCACCACAGGGTTGCTCAAGGTCATCAAGGAACAACTCGCCGATGTAGTTGAACTCTATTGCGGCGACTTGAAGGCCATCGTCAACGATTTTGGCATGATGGGGAAATCGGAACGGGAGTTCATCATCCCTCAGGTGAAATATTTCACCAACGATGCATGGGAGGTGGTCAGTGCAGGACGACCACTCACCGGTGGCGTCTCCGGCTATCCCATCCTCCTGCGCGACACCTACTCCAAGGGCACGCTCTTCGTGCTCACCATTCCCGATGACTTCGGCAACCTCTACGACTTCCCCGCTCCGGCCCTCAACGTCATTCGCAAGGTCATGAGCAAGGACGTGGGTGCCTATGTGGAAGGTCCATCGAAGGTGGCATTATTCCCTTATGACAACAAGACCATGGTCATGGAGAATTTCAACGACAATGCCGTTTCGCTTCGCGTGGTGGTCAATGGCAAGGTGAACGTGCTGCGCAACCTGATGACCGGCGAACAACTGAAACCAGCAGAGGTGACGGTGAGCCGCTATCGTTTCTTCGGCTATTCCGACAACCAGACGGTCTTCGACTTGCAACTGCCGGCCCACAGCTACGTTGCTCTTGGCTATTGATTTCCTATCATCTATAGCCTCCTGTTATCTCCCATTATCTCCTATTATATCTTATAAACTCCTAAAACCTCCTATAAAAGCAAAATATGAAAAAATCATTGAAAATCATCGCTGCAGGCATCTTGTTTGCCTTGGTTCCCAGCACGTTGACACTCGCACAGACCCATTCCTCGCGTCTGATGAAATATGAGCAGCAGATAGATGAAATCATCAAAGGCATGACCCTTGAAGAGAAAATAGAAATGCTGCACGGCAAGAACATGTTTTCGTCTGCGGGCATACCACGGTTGGGAATCGCCGATGTGGAATACGCCGACGGCCCCTTCGGCATACGTGAGGAGATGGAGCCACATTCGTGGAATTCCCTACATCTGACCACCGACTCTGCCACGTTCTTCCCCACCGGTTCTGCACTGGCCGCCACATGGAGCACGGAGTGGGCTTATGCTTACGGCAAGGGCATGAGCCATGAGGCAAGGCTTCGTGGAAAGGATATGATTCTCGGACCCGCCATCAACATACAGCGGATTCCCACGAGCGGCAGGACATACGAATATTTGAGCGAAGACCCCTTGCTCAGCGGTATGTTGTCGGTGGCCTACACCTGCGGGGCGCAGGACGACGGGACTGCGGTATGCCTCAAGCACTATGCCCTGAACAACCAAGAGGACTATCGTGGATTTGTTGATGTGCGCATTTCCGACCGTGCCATGCACGAGATTTACCTAAAACCGTTCGAGATGGCGGTGAGAGAGGCGGATGCATGGGGGGTGATGGCCGCCTACAACAAGGTCAACGGACGCTGGTGCTCGGAAAACGAGGAGTTGCTCAACACCATCCTGCGCCAGCAATGGGGATTCAGGGGGATGGTCATCAGCGACTGGGGCGGTGTGCACTCCACCGTCGATGCCGTCAATGCAGGCTTGAACGTGGAGATGCCGGGGAGCCGCTTCATGGGCAAGGCGCTGCTCGACTCGGTACAGGCAGGAAAGGTGAGCGAGGAGGTCATCAACGAGCGTGTCAGGGAAATCCTGCGCGTGAGGATGGCGGTGAAACCCATTGCAAAGGAAGAAGCCAACAAGCGACCGGTGGGCAACAGGCAGGAGATGGACATCGCCCTCGAGGTGGCCAGACGCTCCATCGTCTTGCTCAAAAACGAAGACCTACTGCCCATCGACACCAAGCGTGTCAAGAACATCGTTGTCGTCGGTGAGAACGCCGTCACGAAGATGGCTTTGGGCGGTGTGGGCGCCGGGGTGAAAACCCGTTGCGAAATCACGCCGCTCGAGGGTTTGCAGCAGGTGTTGGGCGACAAGGTGAAAATCACGTATGTGCAGGGATACAAAAGCTTTGACCGCGAGATGCGTGGCAAGAGGATGAGCCCGCAACAGGAAGCCGACTCCAAACTGATAAAGGAGGCTGTGAAAGCAGCCAAACGTGCCGACCTCGTCATCTTCTTCGCCGGTGACAACCGAGAGGTGGAAACGGAAGGTTCCGACCGAAAGAGCATCACCTTGCCCTCGGGACAGGATGAACTCGCCAGGGCGTTGGCCAAGGCCAACAAGAGATTGGTCACCGTCGTCGTCTCTGGCGGACCGGTGGATGTGACTACGATATCAGAAACGTCGGGGGCACTGGTGGCATCATGGTTCAATGGTTCCATGGGTGGGCAGGCATTAGCCGAGGTGCTCGCAGGAAAAGTGTCGCCTTCTGGCAAACTGCCCATGAGTTGGCCGCTGAAACTGGAGGATGTGTCGGCATACGCCACGGGCACTTATCCCCAAAACATGCAAGACAACGGACAGGGTGACATCTTCGTGGGATTGGTCAACAACCAGAGCAACGACAGAAGGCAACAACTCATAGCCAACTACGCAGAGGAAGAGCTCGTGGGCTATCGGTGGTATGACTGCAAGGACGTCCCCGTGGCCTTCCCCTTCGGTTACGGACTTTCATACGCCAATTTCCAATACAGCAACATCGAAGCGAAGACGACGGCAGAGGGGGTGGATGTGAAATTCACCATCACCAACACTTCCGGCTTCGATGCGGAAGAGGTGGCACAGGTGTATGTGTCGCGTACGATTTCCCACATCCAAAGACCCGTCAAGGAACTCAAGGGCTTCAAGCGCGTGGCATTGAAGGCGGGTGAAAGGAAAACCGTCACCATCACGGTGCGTCGTGCCGACCTCTGCCATTGGGATGAGAATTTCCAGACATGGATGTTGGAGCCGGGCAGAATCAGCCTCCTCGTAGGAGGCTCCTCGGACAACCTCCCCTTGAGGGTCGAGGCAGATATCTGATACGAAAAATCCCCGCCTTCTCATCGGAGAAGGCGGGGATGCTCAAATAATGATTATGGATATGATTAATAATACTCAATGGTGCGTGGGGTCTCCATGGATTGTCCCATCACGGATGTCTTGCGGCTGATCCAGTTGCCACGGTCATCATATTTGTAGTCTGAATGTTCGATGGTCATATCGCCCATGGGTGAAGACATGGTCTGCTTGACAAGCTCGCCCTTTTCGTTGTATATGTAGTTCATAGGCATCTGCTGACCCATCATATCCATAGTCTGGCTCTTGATTTTGCCGTTTTCCCACTTGTAGGTCACTTTCACGGTTCCCATTTGATTGTCCTGCTCGGCAGATTTCAGGTAGCCATTGTCATCGTAAACGGCTTTGTTCAGCCCTTCTTGCTTGCCATCCTGGGTGAAGGTGATTTTCTGGCTCTGACCCATCATGGAAACAGTGATGGACTTGACAGGACCTTTGGCGTCATTGGCCTCCACGTCGTGGAAAGTCTGTGCTTGCATTGCGAATGGTACTACGAACAGCACCAACATCATAAATACTTTTTTCATGTTTAATTAAGTTGATGAATAAATTAGATATTAGAAACTTTATTATTTAACCTCGTTCGAGTTGAACAGATTCTCATTTTTACATTAGACGTTTTTTAGATGAAAAGTTTAAAAAATACACTTAAAAAAGTTCATTTCTTCTAAAAAATCACTTTCAGACTACATTTTTGTTGATAGGACTTATAAAATACTTGAATAATTCATCAAAAAACGCGATTATTGTTTATTATTCCATTTTTTATTTGTAATTTTGCACCACGAAGAAATGAAAGGAAATGTATATGAAAATTTTGATTGCCGTATTTGTCATATTGATAGTGCTTGCTATCATCTCGTTCAGGTATAACAGGAAACTGAAGGAAAAAGCCAAGTGGTGCGCCCAAGGGGCGAGGAAATTTCATGAGGAGTTGAAGAAACTCTCCTCACCAGAGCGCTTGTTCACCGACGAAGAGGTGCATAAGATGAAAATGAAATACGCTTACCTCCTCGACACGGTCAACGACCTCTATGACAGCCGCTTCATCTCAAACGAATATCTTGACAAACTTGGTTTGGGCGATTTTATGGAAGAACGGAAATTGCTGAACCACACCCAATTCCTCAACAACCAGTCTCATCAAGGGTGATTTTTTTGAGGAAATAGTAGAAACTAAGAGAAAATAGGAGACAATAGGTCTTTTATGGCATGATGCAAAGGCCTATTATCTCCTATTTTTTTTTATGATTATCCGCTTGTATCCGAAGGGCGGCCTGAAAGGCCTGCAAGCACATAGCCCAAGGCAACGCCTTGGGTGTCAAGATGTTCATAGTCGCCC
>CADADN010000092.1 GCA_902786665.1 uncultured Prevotellaceae bacterium
AGAACAGATACAGCGCTATTCCAGGCATATCCTGCTGGCGGATGTCGGCGTGGAGGGTCAGGAAAAGATTATGAATGCCAGCGTACTCGTTGTGGGGGCCGGTGGACTGGGGGCGCCCGTCTCGCTCTATCTCGCTGCTGCTGGCATAGGGCGCATCGGCATTGTTGATGCCGATGTGGTGGACCTCTCCAACCTCCAGCGTCAGGTCATCCATTTCACCAAGGATGTGGGCGTGCCGAAGGTACAGAGCGCAAAGGAGAAAATTGAGGCCATCAACCCTGACGTGAAAGTGGACACCTACTACGAATTCCTCGACTCGTCGAATGCGCTCGACATCATCAAGGAATATGACTTCGTCGTGGATGGCACCGACAACTTCCCCGTGAAGTTTCTCATCAATGATGCTTGCGTGATGGCAGGAAAGCCTTTCTCTCATGGTGGCATCCTGCGTTTCAATGGCCAGACGTTCACCCATCTGCCTGGCACTGCATGCTATCGCTGCATGTTCAAGGAACCGCCTCCGCCAGGTGCCGTTCCCACATGCTCTCAGGCTGGTGTGCTGGGTGCTATCGCTGGCATGTTGGGCACCATTCAGGCTGCCGAGACGCTGAAGTATTTCACCGGCATAGGCCAACTCCTGACCGACCGCCTGCTGACATTCGATGCCAGGACCATGCAGTTCCGCACGGTCAACGTCAGGCATCGAGACACATGTGCCATCTGTGGCTCCAATCCCACAATCGACCATCTCATCGATTACGAGCAACCTACATGCGAACTCAAAAAGCATTAAGATGACCATACCACGACAAGTAATAGATGAATTGATAGAACAGGCAAGGCGCGATGCTCCTGATGAGTCATGTGGCTATCTGATGGGAGAAAGAACGGATGAGGGAGACGTCGTCACCGAGAACTATTGGATGGAGAACATCGACCACTCTCCTGAACATTTTGCCTTCGCCCCCAAAGATCAGTTCGCCGCCCTGAAGTACGCGAGAAGCAAAGGTCTGAAGATTCTAGCCAACTGGCACAGCCACCCGGCGTCGCCTTCGCGTCCGTCACAGGAAGACCTCAGGCTGGCCAACGACCCCACCATCCGCTACGCCATCCTTTCCCTGCACCAAGGCATACATCTTAATTCCTTCAAAATCCTTGGCGGAGAAGTGGTGGACAAGGAAATCCACTTGTGATAGGAAAAAAATGAAGATGGTGCTGTCGATAGGTGGAAAAGTGAAAAATTTTCAGTATTTTTGCCATCGAAATGGATTGTAGGAGACTTCTCGGTTGGTTGATGGCCATGGCTTTCCCTGCCTCGTGGACCTACGGGCAGGTGGCAGAAGGCAGGGACTCGTCGGACGTGCAGACGTTCGACGGGAAGCAACTGCAGGAGGTCTTCGTCTCGGCGTATGGAGCAGGACGTGTGAAGGCCAAGGGCGTCGGCAATACCGAGGTGATCAGCAGCGGCGAACTGCTTCGCGCCGCCTGTTGCAATCTGGGCGAGAGTTTCACCACGAACCCTTCCGTCGATGTGAACTATGCCGATGCTGCCACTGGCGCCCAACAAATCAAACTGCTCGGACTGAGCGGCACCTACGTGCAGATGCTGACGGAGAACATTCCCAATTATCGTGGTGCTGCGGCTCCCTACTCATTGGGCTTCATACCTGGTCCGTGGATGCAGAGCATACAGGTGTCGAAAGGGGCCTCGTCGGTGAAGAACGGCTACGAGAGCATCACAGGACAAATCAACGTGGAGTTCAAGAAGCCCCAGGGCACGCCCTTTGTCGATGCGAACCTGTTCTACAACACAAAAGGCAAGTTGGAGGCGAACCTCGGTGCCAACATGCATCTCACCAACCGCTGGAGCACCGCCCTGTTCGGGCACTATGAGATGCTCGACAAGGCGCATGATGGGAATGGCGACGGCTTTGCCGACATGCCCAAGGTGCGGCAAGGCTCACTGATGAGCCGCTGGGCGTGGTTGAGCGACAACTATGTCTTCCAGGCAGTTGTTAAGGGACTGAAAGAGCATCGGGAGAGCGGGCAAATAGGGCACCATGCCACGGAGAGCCATCCATACCTCATCGACATCACCAACGAGCGATATGAGGCTTTCGTGAAAAATGCCTATATATTCGACCCGGAACATTCGTCGAACATCGCCCTTATCCTCTCGGGGTCCACACACCACCAGAATGCCCTTTACGGACACAAGCAGTACGACACCAATCAGCGAAACGGCTATGCATCGCTGATGTTCGAAACTGATTTCAACGAGCATCACAGCATCTCTACAGGAGTGAGCCTCAACCACGACCATTTCGATAGGCCACGGGCAAGCGGTCAATGGCCGGAACTCCGCGACGAGACCATACCGGGCGTTTACGCCCAATACACATACAAGATAGGAGAACTGTTCACCCTGATGGGAGGACTTCGATGGGACCACAGCAACATCCACGGCGGATTCGTCACACCTCGCATGCATCTGAAATACTCGCCAAATGACAAGTTGACACTGCGAGGCTCAATAGGGAAAGGCTACCGCACCAACCATGTGATGGCGGAGTACAACTACCTGATGGCCAGCAGCCGGCAAATCATCATCGACGAGAACCTTGACCAGGAAGAGGCATGGAACTATGGCGTGAGTGCCATCGTGAGCATCCCCATCGGAGAACGAAAACTGGAACTCAGTGCCGAGTACTACCACACTTCCTTCCAGCACCAAATGCTCATCGATATGGACAACAACCCACATGCGGTCCATTTCACCAATCTCGTGGGCGACAGTTACTCCCACACCTGGCAGGCGGAGGCCACCTACCCGCTGTTCGAGGGCTTCTCCATCACAGCAACCTACCGCTACACCAACGTCAAAGCGACCTACGGCGGAATTCTCAGGGAAAAGCCTCTCACCAACAGATACAAGGGGTTGATAACCGCCCAATACAAGCCCGGCTTGGGCAAGTGGCAGTTTGACGCCACCCTGCAGCTGAATGGCGGCGGAAGGATGCCGGATCCTTACACGACAGCCGATGGGAAACTGTCATGGGACAGCCACTACAAGGGCTATGAGCAAGTGAGCGCACAGGTGACCCGCTTCTTCCGCCATTGGAGCATCTACGCTGGTGGCGAGAACATCACGGCACGAAGGCAGAAGCATCCCATCATCGCTGCTGATGACCCTTGGGGAACGAACTTCGACGCTACGATGGTATGGGGTCCCATGCACGGAGCCGTCTATTACATAGGAATAAGAATGAATTTCATCAAGTATTAAAACGATATGAGAGCAAAAGCATTATTCATCGCATTGGCACTGGCTGTCTCCTGCTTTGCCAAGGACATCAAGACCGTAGTGTTGACCACCACGCCAGAGATACACTGCACTGGCTGTGAGAAGACAATCAAGGAGAATATCCGCTTCGAGAAGGGTGTCAAGAGCATTAAGACCAACCTCGACGATAAGACCATAACCATTGAATATGATGCCGACAAGACCGATGTCCCAACCATCATCAAAGGATTCCAGAAAATCGGGTATGAGGCCGTAGAGGTGAAGCCTGCCCCCAAGAAGGCTGACGTTGATGCAGAGACAGGTGCCACCAAGATGTCAAACAAGCAATAAGGAAATGAATTTCATATTCATATCGCCACATTTCCCGCATACGTACTGGCAGTTCTGCCAACGGCTCAGCCAGAACGGCGTGAGGGTGCTGGGTATTGCCGACGCGCCTTATGAACAGTTGAAACCCGAACTGCGGGAGTCGCTGACAGAATATTACCGTGTGGACTCGCTTGAGGACTACGACGAGGTGTATCGGGCCGTGGCCTACTTTGCCCACCGATACGGGCGAATCGACTGGATAGAGTCCAACAACGAATATTGGTTGGAGCAGGACGCCCGTTTGCGCACTGATTTCAATGTGTGCACTGGCATCAAGTCCGACCGCATCAGGGGCATCAAGGAAAAGTCGGCCATGAAGCGTTACTATGAAGAGGGTGGCATCCCAACAGCCCGACAGATTCTGGCATCGGAAGGCTATGAGGCTGTATGTCATTTCGCCAGGCTGACAGGCTATCCTGTAATCGGCAAGCCGGACATCGGCGTGGGTGCCAGCGGGACATACAAGATAGACAGCGACGAACAACTTGGGGCGTTCTTCAAAACAGTCGGCGATAGGGTGGGGAACTACGTGGTGGAGGAGTTCATCACAGGCGACATTTGTTCCTATGACGCCGTGGTCGACGCACAGGGCAATGCGCTCTTTGAGTCGATGACCGTGTGGCCGCCGTCCATCATGGATATCGTGAACCTGCGGCTCGACCTCGCCTATCATGTGGACAAGGAAATGCCTGAGAATCTCCGCATGTGGGGACGCCGCACGGTGAAGGCTTTCGGCATAGGCAGTCGCTTCGTACATCTGGAGTTCTTCCGCCTTGACCGACGGCGCGAGGGCTTGGGCGAGGAAGGCGATTTCGTGGCCTTGGAGGTGAACATGCGTCCTGCCGGCGGTTATACTCCCGATATGATCAACTACGCCCATTCCACCGACGTCTATAAGATTTGGGCCGACATGGTGGCGTTCAACGAGAGCCGCACCACCGTGGGTGAACAACACTACTGCGCTTTTGCCAGCCGCCGCGACATCTACCATTACGTCCATAGCCATGACGAAGTGCTCGGCCGATACGGCGACCGAATGGTGATGTGCGAAAGGATGCCGGAACTGTTCTCGGCAGCCATGGGACAACAGATGTACACAGTGAGGCTCGACAGCCTCGAAGAAGTGAAAGAATTTACAGCATTCGTACACGAAAAATTACAATGAAAATCAATTACATCAAGAAATACAGCGCCGCTCTCGGGCGGGAAATGGAGTACAAAACTTACGGCACCAACGGCCATCCCGTGCTGGTGTTTCCATCACAGGACGGACGGTTCTACGACTACCAGGACTTCGATATGGTGGGCGTATTGTCAGGTTATATCGACCGTGAACTGATACGTCTGATATGCGTCGACAGCATCGATCGCGAGACGTGGTCGGACATTCAGGGCGACCACCATCGCCGCATCGGACTTCATGAACGGTGGTTTCATTATATTGTCGATGAGCTCATTCCAGAAGTCAGGCATCACGACAAGGAGACCTTTATCGTCACAGGGTGTAGCATGGGCGGCTTCCATGCAGGAAACTTCTTCTTCCGCCGCCCCGACCTCTTCGACACGCTATTGGCTCTGAGCGGCCTCTACTACGCCGGTTACTTCTTCCCGAACTACAGCGACCCCCTCATCTATGACAACTCACCCTACGACTTCCTGCGTGGCATGCCTGCCGACCACCCCTATTGGGATGTCTATCGCCATCGCAGCATCGTGATGTGTGTTGGACAGGGTGCCTGGGAGGACGAGTTGCTGGAGAGCACCCGCCAAATGGATGCCCTTCTCAACGAACGGAAGGTTCCCGCATGGATAGACTATTGGGGACACGACGTAGCCCACGACTGGGCATGGTGGCGCAAACAGATAGTCTATTTCATGGGGCACCTGTTGTCTGAAGAGACGGTGGAGTATATGATTTAATGCTGGTTGCTTAGGATGTCCTTCGCAAACATGCCGTGGGAACTCAAGAGTCAAATTCTTTCTTCATACATCAATTACACTGACGTGGCTGGACCAATTATGCAAGTGTTCTTGTTGGAAAACATAGCCCAGCAGGTTGCTCACATTTTTTTCGTGCCACCAATCTGAGTGTCGATGTTGGTGTGTGAGTGCCCATATCCGGCAGTCGTTGTTCTTGTCCCCTTATATCTCAACCTATCCCCAACAATTCAATTTCAAATATCAGGGTGGAGCCGCCGGGGATGCCTGGTTGGGAGAATTTTCCATAGCCCATCTCGGCAGGGATGTAAACCTCCCATTTGTCACCGATGTGCATGTGTTGCATGGCGATGATCCACCCCTCGATAAGGTCGCAGAGCCGATAAGCCAGGGGCACACCGCCGCGGCTGCTGTCAAACTGCTTTCCGTTGATGGTTCTGCCCGTATAGTGTGCCGTGACGATGCTGCGTGCTGTGGGTTGGGCACTTGACTGGTCACCCTTATTCAGAACCTTGTAATAGATTCCCTTGGGCAGTGCCATCACGCCTTCTTCCTTGGACTTTGCTATAAGCCAGTCCTTGTTTTCCTGTATGTATGCTCTCTTGTTCATAATTTGCCGTTAATCGTTAAAATGATATTTGCTGGTTCCGTTTCTTGGCCATCGGAACGTTAAATCCCTGTTTATTTGACTGAATATCCTGCAGTTTTAAGCACTTCGATTGCTCGGTCTAACTTTTCTGATTTGGTCAGGATATAGTCCGTGTTGAATGTTGATATGACAAATATGCCAATGCTGTTTTCAGCCAGAATGGAAGAGATTTTGGAGAGTATGCCAATCAGGGAGAAGTCAAGCATTCCCTCTATTCTGAAGGCTTTCCAACCATCCTCCCTTTCCGTCGTGTTCCGAGGGACAAGGGTTGTCGGACATACCAAAGACTTTTCTTCGTCTGTAGAACCAGTGAACACGAAGGGCTCGGTCATGTCAATTTGCGAGTAGTCTGATACCTTGCAGACGGAAAGCTCTATAGGAATGATTCTCAGGTCCATTTTTGCAAGTCTGTTCTTATCGGTTCTGATTGGTCTTGCGGATGACTCGGCAAGGATTGCCTACGGCGATTGAATCGGAAGGAATGTCTTTCACCACCACACTACCTGCACCGATGATGCAGCGGTCGCCGATGGTCACCCCCGGACAAACCGTCACGCCACCTCCCAACCAACAGTCTTCGCCGATGGTTATCGGAGAGCATCGCTCTATCGGTTTGCGACGTTCAATGTAGTCAATAGGATGGTTTGGAGTCAGGAACTGGCAGTTCGGACCAACCAGCGTGTTGGACCCTATGGTGATCGAGCCTCCGTCGAGCATCGTGCCGTTGTAGTTGATGAAGACGTTCTCACCCAGTTTGATGCCATACCCATGGTCGCAATGAAAGGGTGGCGAAACTGTGGATGACTCAGGGATTCCGGGAATCAGGTCTTCTATCGTCTTCCTGTAATCTTCATCCTCGGTAGTCATGGTTTGCAATTTTGCGCAAATATGTTTCGCCCTGTAGTAACTTGTCAAGCATTCCTCGCTTGTAAAGTCATAGAACTCTTCGCTGCGCATCTTTTCAAATTCTGTCATCATCTTCTTTCAAGTCTTAGTTAAATTAGATTTAGCATATCCGATTTCTGGCTTCGCTTCGGCATAACTCGAAAAGTTCGGTTCTCCCCCAGGCCGTCAGCCCAATGCCATCACTGCCATCAACAAGGTGTTTGTGAAAGACAGAGCCTCGAGTCCTGGGACCGTGGTCACACGAATCTGCAAACGTGGTCGACGGCGATGTCGGAGAAGCCGAATGCCTCGGCCTTCGTCATCCGGCCATTGGCTACCTCGGCAACCGTATCGACGAGATGCATGCCCATCTGCTGGATGGTCTTCTCCCCCCGGAGGACGGCACTGAGGTCAACGTCCATATTGTCCTCCATCATGAGGAATGTACGCTCGTTGGCGGTAACCTTCAGCACGGGAGCTATGGCATTGCCTGTTGGTGTTCCGCGGCCAGTGGTGAATACAACCATCTGACAGCCGGATGCCACCATTGAAGTGACCGATGCAATGTCGAAACCGGCGGTGTCCATCACCACGGCACCCTTTTCTGAAGGCCGTACCGCCTGTGGGAGCACCTCCCGGATAGGGCGCGTACCGCCTTTCCTGATACATCCGAGACTCTTCTCTTCGAGAGTGGATAGTCCGCCGGCCTTGTTGCCTGGCGTTGGCTGTCCTGCCCGGCAGTCCTGTCCGGCAGCGGAAAGATGAGCCTCGTATTCGCGGCATACCTTTATGATTTGGTTGTGGATTTCTGGCGTGGCCGCACGTTTGGCGAGTATGTGCTCACCACCAATCCATTCTATCGACTCGCTCATCACCGTCGTGGCACCCATGTCCACCAGGATGTCGCTCATCTCGCCTACAGAAGGATTGCTGGCGATGCCCGACGTAGCATCCGACCCGCCACATTCAATGCCAATGTAGAGTTCAGAAGCATCGAACAGTTCCTTTTGTTGCATGCCAGCCTCTTGTGCCATTTGGCGGGCGGCACGCGTGGCTTTCTCTATCGTCTTCAGCGTACCGCCTTCTTCCTGGATGCCAAAGGAGATGACGGGTTTCCGCGTCAACTGGCCAATTTTCTCCTTCAATTTCCGATGGGGAACCGTCTCACATCCTAGCCCGATGATGACCACTCCATAGATGTTGGGATGGCAGGCAAAGCCCGTCAGGATTTTCTGGCTCATGTCGGTATTGGCCTGAACGTCGGAACACCCCGTGTTGAAAACGATGTTCACGGCACTACGAATCTGACTGGCAACAATCCGGCAGCTCTCACTGGCGCAAACGCATGTTGGCAGGATCAAGATGTGGTTGCGGATGCCGGGACGCCCCTCAGTGCGGCGGTATCCCCAGAACTGGAAAGGCTTCGGTTGCTGTCTTTCGGATTGCGCCGCACACATCTGCCAGTCGGCACCCACCAGTTCGCTGTCGTAGTCACGCAGCTCGCTTTTCAGATTCAGGTCGTTCACACAACCTCCTTTACCTACCTGCTGCACCAAGCGGCCAAGGCTTTCCCCATATTTGATGATTTCACCTCCCACTGCTATGTCCATCAAGGCCACCTTGTGGCAATAGGGAATGTCCTCCACGGCCTTGAGCACAACACATTCGCTGCCATTCATAAAGCAAACGTCTTCTCCCTTTGCAATCTCTGTGACAGTGGTGACCACGTTGTCAGCAGCATTCATCAAAAGTGCATTTATTTTCATAGTCACAAAAGCAATTTGTCTAATTGATGGCTACAAAGGTAATACATTTTTGGCAAATTGTGTTTCCAAAATTCTTTTTGTGTTGGTTGGACATCAAACTCTACCCAACAATTCAATCTCAAATATCAGGGTGGAGCCGCCAGGGATGCATGGTTGGGAGAACTTCCCATAGCCCATTTTGGCAGGGATGTAGACCTCCCGTTTGTCACCGATGCATGTGCTGTATGGCGATGATCCAACCCTCGATAAGGTCGCTGAGCCGTTAAGCCAGGGGCACACCGCCGCGGCTGCTGTCAAACTGCTTTCCGTTGATGGTCCTGCCCGTATAGTGTGCCGTGACGATGCTGCGTGCAGTGGGGTGGGTATTTTACCGGTCACCCTTATTCCAGAACCTTGTAATAGATTCTCGGTAGTCATGGTTTGCTATTTTGCGCAAATATGCTTCGCCCTGTAGTAACTTGTCAAGCATTCCTCGCTTGTAAGGTCATAGAACTCTTCGCTGCGCATCTTTTCAAATTCTGTCATCATCTTCTTTCAAATCTTTGTTTAATTGGAATTTGCTTGTATGTCAATATCCAAAATACTTCTTACAATATACATTCATTGTGCTGTCATATCTTTCGCTACAATCTTTGTCGCTGATCAAGAGATGACCGGAATTGGGGAAGACAATCAGGTCGTAAGACTTGCCAAGGCTATCGTACCGGGCTTGTAGTTGCCGGTAGTTTTCCGGTTTCACTAAACCGTCATTTCCCCCGTAAGCAAAAATGGCAGGTAGTGCCGTCGAGTCGTTAATGTATGCAATGGGCGAAGCCTGCAACTTAATACTGTCGAGCAATTCGGGTGTAAGGGCTGAAACATCCCTGTGCTGCCCAGTGCAACTGAAGGCGAATTTCTCGACATCTTCGGCCTTCGCGTTTCCGTCGTATGGAAACAGGATGCGCAAGTCAGAGGGTCCTACCTTGATGGTTGCAAAGCGTAGCGGAAGACAATGGGGCCGGCCGTACGCATACATCATGGCCAGATGCCCGCCAGCCGACGTGCCTCCGATAGCCATTTGGCGGATACGCACCCCCTTCCTGGCTGCAAATTCTTCAATATGCTGTATGCATGAACCAATCTCTTCGAGCATGGTAGGGATAGATACTCCGTCTTCATTCAGAAGACTGTAGTTCATCGTAGCCGTGGAATATCCTTTCTGCACCCATGAGTAGCAGTCGCCATGGTGTTCGTTCTTGTCTCCACCCAACCACGATCCGCCATGTACATACAGGATGAGAGCAAGACTTTCCTGCTGTGCAGCATCATTTGGCAGATACAGGTCGTATGTGTTGTGCTCACGGCTTCCATAAGCCACATCCGTAAAACGCTGGCCGTATTCATCGCTCCACTTGGGTCTATTCATATATAAGGCAACTGCGCCGGCGATGCATATAAGCAAAAGAGCTCCCAGCAGACAACCACATCCCTTTTTGATACAACTTTTCATATTACATCCGACTTAATCGAGATTTGTCTTATTGGTGACAAAGATACGGCATTTTTCTGATTTACGCATCAACAATCCAATAAGTACTGAAAAAATTATCAGTATTCCGACATTTTGCAGCCCCATGATTATGCTGTACTTTTGTTGGCGTAATGGAGAGCGCTGCCACCAATGCATCTTTAATCTAAGACGGAAATAACATAGTAGAAAACGAAGAACATTTACCCACAAAAATACAATGGAAAAGAAAACAATCATCACTTGCAGTAATTCTTCCGATGAATATTGATAATCATATTGTCCTCCGCGTCCAATCTGTCCATCAGTTCATCGAAAGAATGTTCCAATTTGAACTGCAATTCCTCAGGGTACAAAGGGTATAGTTGGTAAAAGGCCACTTTCTTGCCGAATAATCCCAATTTAAGCGGCTTCACCTCTTGCCCGTTTTTTCCTATGGAAGACATAAGTACACAAGAATTGAATCCCGTGTTTTCTGCCACAGTACTTCCATCATCAGTCAGTAGGACATCATGGCTTTCACAAAGCCAGTCTTCCGCCATTATAGGCAGACGGGCGATGGTCTTCAGCATTCTGATAGGCCAGTAGTCTTCTTCCTTGGCAGATTCCAAATTCCAATCTTTGGGAAGGAAGATGACGTATTCAGCCCTTTCGCATACATACGAGCTCAGAGCTTTAGGCACATTCATCTTATATGCCCCAGCACCCATCGTGACAAGGGTGTAATAGGGGCGCTCCTCTGTTGGAGGCACAATGACGATGTCGCAATGGATGTCGGGTGAGAACATCTCATGGCCCACTAAATCAGATTCTCCGTATTGCTGCTCAATGTAGTCGGAGACCTTGTCCAATTCCTTTTCAGAGTAATAATACTGTGGAACGGCCTCTTTCTTGCCTTCTTCCATGAATTTTGTTGTTTGGGCGCAAGTCATTGTGACTAACGCGGTTATAAATATTATGTTGATGAATAATCTTCTGCTTGACATGATTTTCCAATTAGTCTTTATTGTCCAATCCAAAAAACGGGGAAGATATCAAACGGGGCAATAATCTCCATACTGTTTCACCTGACAATCTTCGCTTTCTGCAAGTCCGTCATATCGTCCCAGAACAGCTCTGCGTCAGCATCTGTGAAGCCCTCATTGGACATTTCACCAAGAATGGCCTTCAACAGTTCACTGTCTGCTATGTGCAATCCGTCATCCACATCTATGGGGCTGGCCACGATGTCGCCGAGTGAGCCGACATGCACGTTGGTCACGCTGATGGCGCCGCCAATCTTTCGCACCTTGATGCGGATGTTTGCCCCATATTCAGGCTTGATGTCCTTCAATTGCCGAAACAGAGCATTGCCTTGAAAGTCATATGGGTTGACAGATTGTATGAGTTGCCTTAGTGTCATTCGAACGCCTCCCTCAATCGTTTTGGTAATTTGGAAAGCACCAACCTGTATGAGTCACGTATCCACTGCCTGACCAGGGCGTCATCCATCATTTCCAAAAAAATGTCGTTCCAGTGTGCCTTGTTCAGGTGATAGGCAGGACGCACTCCCTCATACAGCTCCCTCAACTGTTGTCCCATTTCCGGCAACAGCTTGACGGCACAGGTGGGCTCGGGTGATTCGAGCCATATATGCAGGAATATCTTTCCTCCTATACGGAAGACCAACCAATCGGGGCCATACGGCATGTCCTCCGTGGCCCCTTTCAGTGTCAATGCATATTCACGCACTTCCTCGATGTTCATTGCGCTTTCTTTTCACATTTCCCCACAAAATTAAGTATAAAAATCCATTCAGACAATAAGAACTCAGTTTTTTCGGCAAAAGGAGACAATTTTACGGTGGCGATACGGTGAAATTACTGTTTCAGTTATGATAAAAAGGAAATAAGTGGTGCAATATACCCCAAAATATATCCTATAATATTGGTGTCCGATTAAAATTGAAATTTTCGATTTTCAGTTTGTAACTTGTTGATAATCAACAATAAGTACTATGTTTTTTCGAAATCAAGCCCTATTGGCCCGTAAAGTCGGTACAGGTAGTTGTAGACCGCCTCGAAGAAAGCCGTGGCGCGCCTCTTGTTCGCATCGGCAAGCGTGCTGCGGCGGACAAGGTAGTCCATGCCCAGATGCCTATGCGACTTACGTGCGACTCGAAACCGAGTACAACCTCGCGCAGGGAGGAAGAATTGGTCAACACGGCATACGGCATGGTGATAAGATGGGTGTAAGAATCAAGAAGCTTGGTGAAACGATTCATCCCCTTCTCCCCGGCCAATATGTTAATTTTATCCATGCTCATCAATTTACTACTTGATTCAGCATCGGTTGTTCGCATAAAAGTTGTACCTTTGCCCATGGCTTGATTCTTTTTGTTTAGTAACTGCAAAGATACGAACCTTAGGGGATTGTCCAGTGGGATTTGTCCTCCTTTTTATGACTTTATCATTTTTCGTTTATCGGACACCAATAATATGAATCAAATTATGGAACAGAACAAAATCATCATATACCAGACCGAGGACGGACAGACACAAATAGATGTCCGTATGGAGAATGAGACCGTGTGGTTGACACAAGCACAGATGGTTGAACTATTTCAGACAACCAAACAAAATGTAAGCCTACACGTTGGCAACGTATTCAAAGAAGGCGAACTCGAAGAAAATTCAACAGTCAAGGAATACTTGACAGTTCAAAAAGAAGGCAAAAGAGAGGTCAATAGAAAGGTGAAATACTATAACCTCGATGTAATCATTTCCGTCGGTTATCGTGTCAAAAGCAAACGTGGAACGGCATTCCGTATATGGGCAAGGAATATTCTGAAAGAATACCTTGTCAGGGGCTATGCCGTCAACCAGCGCATACACAGTGAGCAAATAGCCGAATTGCGCCAGTTGGTCCAGATGGTAGGCCGCACCATACAAAACCAGCAGATAGAACAAAATGACGAAAACCAGGCATTGTTCGACATAGTGGTGGACTACACTTACGCCCTCGACACCCTGGATGACTACGACTACCAACGGTTGCGCTTGGCAGAAACCACCCAGGAAGACAAGTTCCATGCTACCTATGAGAATGCCATGGAAGCCATCAAGGCTCTGCGGGATAAGTTCGGAGGCAGTTCACTCTTCGGCAACGAGAAGGACGACTCTTTCAAAAGTAGCATCGGGCAGATATACCAGACATTCGGCGGCGAGGAGCTCTATCCCAGTGTGGAGGAGAAGGCAGCCATGCTCCTCTATCTTGTCACAAAGAACCACTCGTTCAGCGACGGCAACAAACGTATTGCTGCTACGCTATTCCTGTGGTTTCTCAATAACAACGGCATCCTTTATCGTCCTGACGGCACCAAGCGACTCGCGGACAACACCCTTGTAGCCCTCACCCTGATGATAGCCGAGAGCAAGACAGAGGAAAAGGATGTCATGGTGAAAGTGGTGGTGAACTTGATCAATCAAAAGAACTTTTAGAGAAAACGAATGCAGAAAATTCGTGCCACAGTTGCGTATGAATATTATTACTGGCATTTCCTGTGCTGATGCAAGCGCAGCCACAGAAGGCCATCGTGTGTGGCGTAAGTTGGTACGACCAACGGGGCGAGACTGTCTCGGCCCATGGCACCAACATCATTCGCGATGGAGGACGCTACTATCTGTTTGGCGAGTACAAGACCGACTCAGCCAATGTCTTCACCGGATTCAGTTGCTACTCTTCGGACAATCTGGTGGACTGGCGTTTCGAGAGCATCGCCTTCAAGCAACAATCTGATGGCCGCATGGGACCCAACCGCGTGGGTGAGCGTCCCAAGGTGCTTCGTTGCCCTGCCACTGGCGAATACGTGATGCTGATGCACACCGACGATTTGCGCTACAAAGACCCATGCACCTGCTATGCCACCAGCAACACCATCACCGGTCCCTACGAGTTCCGTGGGCCAATACTCTACAAAGGACAGCCCATCAAGCGTTGGGACATAGGTTCGTTTGCCGATGATGACGGCCATGCTTACCTGTTGGTGCATCATGGCGGCATCTATCGTCTTGCGCCAGACTTCCATTCTCTCGACTCCTGCTTGATGAATGGCTTGGAAGGTGCGGGCGAGAGTCCCGCCATGATGAAGAAAGACGGCGTATATTATTGGATGTCGAGCCACACCACCTCATGGGAACGCAACGACAACATGTACTGGACATCGCGCTCGCTCGCAGGACCATGGGAATACCGTGGCGAGTTCTGCCCCAAGGGGACGCTCACATGGAACAGCCAGTGCTCGTTTGTTCTGCCTCTGGAGAACGGCACGTTCATGTATATGGGCGACCGCTGGTCGTTCCCCCGTCAACGCAGTGCCGCCACCTATGTGTGGCAGCCCCTCACGGTGAGCAACGGCACACTGAGCATTCCCGAATACATGGAGGCGTGGAGCCCAGAGACGATGCAACCCGTCACAGTCAAAGGCAAGAAAATTGGCAAGAAGTGGCAGTCTGAGACCGTTGGCGACAGTTTCACAGTTTCATTCAAAGGCAGTCGCATCGCCCTCTATGGCACGACCGACGACCAGAGCGGCTATGCCGACATCACCATCCGCGACAAGCGAGGCCGCGAGGTGTTCCGTGGCACGGTCGATTTCTACAGCCTTGTTCCCGCCACGGGCATCCGCTTTCTCTCTCCTATGCTACCAAAAGGGAAATACACGCTGGAAGTGAGAGTGTCAGAAATGAAGCCCAACTGGACCGACAAACGCCGCAACCAATATGGCAGCAAGGGACATAAGGTTGAGGTAGGCGATATAATCATAAAATAATTCTAAAGTGCATAATTTGCACTTTGAAGAAAAAACACAGCGCATAGAATAGCAATCGAGACAGAAGAAATGTGAGCAAAATTATCTGAATCTAAAATTTTTCCGAGATTTGGTTGATTTTGCTCGCATCTTTTTCTTGCAGTATTGAAAAATTGTTGAATATTTGCATTGTAAATATCAGATAATTGAAGATAATAATTAATATTTTCATATAAATATCAATATAATGATATATAAATAACGAAGATATGGCCGACTTATACGAATACTCCACACCAGAACTTGTACGATTGCTTGGCAGTCGGTTCAAGGAATACCATATGCGATGCAACAATTGATGGAAGAAACATGAAGTACATTATCCGCAAGGGAACACAAGAGCATGATGACATTGCGAAGACAGGTCTGGCAAATATGACGGATGGAAAAAAGAAGGAACTCGTCAGCCTCTATTTTCTTTCAAAAATTGATGGTGAAAAGTAGTCGATCTTCCTCAAATCTCAATCATCCTGACGAGGCTAAACCAATTATGCAAGTGCTCTTGTTGGAACATCATTCTTTGGGTTACTTTTCTTGTTTCCATAGAAAACCAGCACTGAAATAACTGTAGCGGTTGTTGTCTGGATTGACAACAATCTGATCAACGACAATCTCCGGGTCTATCATGATAACTTTCAGCGTATGTTTCCCTGGGGTAGTACTAAAAGACGCATCGAGCCAGCGCAGATTATCAAACACTTCGTCACGGCGGAGTTGTTGCCTGCCATTTACAAAACCACTCAGTGATAGACTGCTTCGTTTGGGCAATGGCTTAAGGACTTTCGACACTGCGAGGTTCTGAGGCGTGTATTCCGAGAAAGTGTCGACCAGTCCGCGTCGGGCATCAATCACCTGCATCGGCTGATTGTCAAGTTGCAGACCTATGCGCAGTCCTCGTGAGGGTAGTAGGTCCTGGGTGGGAAGGATGCCGACAGCCACATGTCCTTCCTCTGTCAGTTCAACTTCATATTCAAGAGCAGGGCCATGTCCGCTCTCGTCTGATGACATCATTACATCCGTGGCACCCATGCAGCCCTGACCGCGACCAAGGTCTGGCAAGAACATCCATTCATCGTCCTTGCGGTTGAACTTCCATGCCGGGATGGAGTATTCCTTCGTTTCTTTCGTGATATTAAGGTCGTGTGCCACCCTAAATCTGAGGGTCATGGGATGGTAGTTCTTGTCTGGGATGGACCATTTGGTATAGCCAATATGATTGTCAAGCATCATGCCGTTCCACTTGCCATCGGCCAATCCCTTATTGTAGTAGTCCGTCAGTCGTTGGTCTTTCTCCATCAGGTGATTGACGGCAAGGCTGTCGCCCATGGTGGTGGCGTTGTATATCTGAGACACACCTGCACTGGCCACAGCGGGATAATATACCAATTGATAGAAGGCATCCTGAGCCTCTGCCGGCATCTGCTCCTTGAGCGCCTCGCATCTCACCACGAGCGAC
>CADADN010000093.1:0-13821 GCA_902786665.1 uncultured Prevotellaceae bacterium
AATCGCTCTGCCAGATATAGTCGGGTAGATGCAAATAATCCTTGATATGTTGGACAGCAGGGAAACGGACGTATGTCTGAGTCAATTCTTCCATGGCTCTGTCATACTCCTTCTGTTCCACCTCGTCCATTTTGTCATCGGATAAGTGTTCCGCTCTCGTTTCTATCGACTCTTTGAGTATCTCCAATGTCTTTCCCACGCAGAAGTCCATCATCTGCTGTTTCTTACTGATCGCTTGTTCCTGAATATCCATAAACCTAATACCTATTATTATTGAAGATTTGCTATCCTAATCGGGGTAATCAAAATGCCTGCTGACATTTGTGGTGTGAGATTTGACAGTATATGCCGTAAGACGATTTTTGCCATCAAATTCATTTGTAAAAGTCAGTGTGTCATTTTTATATTTATCATTATAAACATATATCTTGGCTATTGGATGGGATGGGACGTATCCTCCTATTTCCCCTGTAAGATACTTTGCTATCAGTATGCTCGTATCAAAAAGACTCATAAACAGAGCAATTCCAGAACGGGGAGAATCGACTGTCATATCATATATTATGTATTCATGCGTTGTATTTCCATAATAGTCGCCAGTGATAATGACTTCAGTAACAAGATTGTTTTTCCAAATAAACTTGTATCTAGGTGTATCAGTCCATGACGTTGTCGCACTTATCAGATGGCCATCTGCATCATAATTATACTCATATTCTTCTCTATAGTTAGGAAAGTAACGAACATTCCCACTATCTGGCAAACTTTCATTTATGGGTATATCGTTAACAAAAATCGCCTTACCCTGATTATCAACAAAAATCGACGATGTGTCATTCGACTCTATTTTCTCAAACTCAGTAGAATAAGTAATGTTGCTATGTACTGTCATATATCTACTCAACAATTGCCCCTTATACTCTTTAGTATTAAGGTTTTTATTGCAACTTGAGAGACTTGCCAGAAATAGCATTAGGTATGCAATAAACCATGAGTCGATTTCAATATTTCTTGATTTCATATATTTTTCATTGAAGATGAAAAAGTAGATTGCAAAGATAGCGAAAGTAAAAGGTGATGCCAAAAATACAACATGTTTTAACATCGGCCTGTAGAAAAGCAAAGACAAGGATAAGAAAAAAGGAGGAAGAAAGGCCACAAAAGCATTTTCTTTTTGTAGCGCAGAATTAACACCTTTTTAACACCCCGGGAAATAAAAACACCTTGTAAATCAACGACTTACAAGGTGTTTGCGGTACCCAGAGCCGGGGTCGAACCGGCACGGGTCACCCCACTGGTGTTTGAGACCAGCGCGTCTACCGATTCCGCCATCTGGGCTTTTTGCGGTGCAAAGGTACATATAAAATTGGAAATGACAAATTTTTACGCGAAAAATCGCCAAAAAGTTGTTCTTATGTGGCAAGGAAACGGGCGAGAAGGTAATATTTAGCGTTTTTTAGTGGTTTTTTAATGCGAGTAAAAACACTAAAACGTTGTTTTTTCCGTTTTAAGAATAAATATTTGTCGCGTATTTTAAATCTATGCTATCCATGCCAAAAGATTCGAAGAATTTCTGCGTGATCTTGGCGGGTGGCAGAGGCCGCCGACTGTGGCCCTGCAGCCGCTACGACCACCCCAAGCAGTTTGTAGACCTTTTCGGCGTAGGTCGCACGCTCTTGCAGCAGACCTATGACCGTGTCGCCGAACTCATACCCCCCGAGAACATCTATGTGACCACCAACGACGATTTCGCCGCGATGACACGCGAGCAACTGCCACTGGTGCCGGAAGAGAACTTCCTTGGCGAGCCGGTGAACCGCAACACGGCGCCCAGCGTGACATTGGCTTGCTACCACATCCTGCAGCGCTGTCCCGACGCTCGCGTGGTGCTCACCCCGTCGGACCAGGCGGTGCTCCGCCAGGAGGCCTTCGTGAGCAATGTCACCACGGCACTCGACTTCGTGTCCTCGCACGACGGCATCATCGCCATGGGTGTCCGTCCCTCCCGTCCCGAACCCGGCTACGGCTACGTCCAAATGGGCGACCCCTGCGACACCTGCGCCGACGAGCGGATGTTCACCGTGAAGTCGTTCTCAGAGAAGCCAGAGCGCGACTTCGCAAAGCTGTTCATGGAGAGTGGCGAGTTCCTGTGGAACACCGGCATCTTCGTCTCCAGCGCCCGCCACCTCCTTGCCCATTGCAAGCAGATCATGCCCGCCCTCTTCCGCCAGTTGGAAATCGACGGCCACGTGAACGAGCGCATCGACGAGGAGGCACGTCTGGTGTGGGACTACTTCCCGCTGTTCCCCAACCTCTCCATCGACTACGGCGTGTTGGAGCACAGCGACGATGCGTTTGTGATGCAGTGCGACTTCGGCTGGGCCGACCTTGGAACATGGCATTCCATCTACGAGGCCGAGAGCCGCGTGCCGGGCGACAACGTGGTGCTCGACAGCGAGGTGATGCTCGACGAATGCCGCGACAACATCATCAAGCTGCCGAAGGGCCGTCTCGGCGTCTTCAGCGGACTGGAGGGCTATATCATCGTGGAAAACGAAAATGTGCTGATGGTCTGCAAGAAAGAAGACTCATCAGCACAGATTAGAAAGTTTGTCAACGAAGTGCAGCTGAAATTAGGCGAGGAGTTTATTTGAACTCCTCCCTGATTTTCGCTGCTATCTCGCTGAATTCCTCATTGGAAAGTTTCAGTTTGGGATTGGAGAAGAGCATGTCCTTCTCGCTCTGCATCGGAATGAGATGGATGTGTGCGTGAGGCACCTCCAGTCCCAGGACGGCTTGTCCCACCTTGACACACGGGAAGGCCTTCTTGATGGCGATGGCCACCTTTTTGGCAAACACCTGCATTTCAGCCAGTTCATCATCCTCAAGGTCGAAGATGTAGTCCACCTCGCGCTTGGGGATGACCAGCGTGTGTCCTTTCACGAGCGGGTTGATGTCGAGGAAAGCGTAGAACTTGTCGCTTTCAGCGCATTTGTAGCTGGGAATTTCCCCTGCTGCGATTTTGGAGAAAATAGTCATGGTCTTGAATTTTTTATATCACGAATTATAGAATTTGAGAATGGTTGTCCCATACGTTGTTCCCTTTGGGGATTTTGTATATCACGCGCTCGGCTTTGCCGCTTGGCTCGTCCAAGAATTAGAGAATGTCGTAGTAGAAGCCAAATGGCAGATTTGCGGTACATACGTCCCTTTAACTCCCTTTTAACTTCCCTTTAACTCCCTTTTAACTCCCCTCTCAAATTTTCAAATGGAGATTTTGTCTATTCTCAGGCGAATGGTTCCACGCGGAATCTTGATGTCCACCTCGTCGCCCACCTTCTTGTTGAGCAGTCCTTGTGCGATGGGGGTCTTGATGGATATTTTCCCCTCGGCCAGGTTGGCCTCGTTCTCACTGACGATGGTGTAGGTCATCTTTGCCTTGGTGGCGAGGTTGGTCATCTCCACCTTCGATAGGATTTGCACCACATCGGCACTCAGGCGCGATGTGTCCACGATTTTCGCCTCCGCGATGGCCAGTTTCAGCCTGTTGATTTTGTCCTCCAGGTGTCCCTGCGCCTCCTTGGCGGCATCATACTCTGAATTCTCGCTGAGGTCCCCTTTGTCACGTGCCTCGGCGATGGCAGCCGATGCTTTCGGTCGCTCGACGGACTCCAGTCGTTGTAGTTCGGCTATCAATTTGTCATAGCCTTCTTGCGACATGTAGGTCATAATGGTATCTGTTTTTTTAAAGTTAATCCTTTTTTTGGATGCAAAAAAATGATGAATTCCGACATTTTTCGTGTCGGAATCCAATTCCTTTTGTTACGTAGTTCAATGATTCGGCTGCAAAGTTAGTGTTATTTTTTCAACAAGGCAACTTTTTCTGCCGAAAAGTGACTCTTTCCGATGAATAATTGCTAATTTTGCATAAAAATGTAGCAGACATGTTGTCAAGAGAAGAAACCCAGGCCATTGTGGCCTTGATGCGCCGGCAGGTGGTGCCCGCCGTGGGATGCACCGAACCCATCGCCGTGGCGTTGTGCGTGGCCCGCGCCCGCGAGTTGCTCGGCTACGAGCCGGAGACGGTGGAGTTGAGTCTGAGCGCCAACATCCTGAAGAATGCGATGGGCGTGGGCATCCCCGGCACGGGGATGATAGGCCTTCCCATCGCCGTGGCGCTCGGCGCCCTCGTGGGCCGCTCCGAGTACCAGTTGGAAGTGTTGAAGGACAGCAACAGTGCCGCCGTCGCACGAGGGCGGCAGTTTGTCGACGAAGGTCGCATCACCATACGCCTGGAGGAGGACGACCCCGACAAGCTCTACATCCGCGTCCTCTGCCGGGGCAACGACCACGAGGGCGAGGCCGTCATCAAGGGTCATCACACCTCTTTCGTCTATCTCCGCCGCGACGCCGACGTGCGTCTCGACAAGCGTTCACAAAACGTCGCAGCGGAAGATGACGAGTGCGGCGTGTGCCTCACCATGCGCAAGGTCTACGACTTCGCTGTCACCAGCGACCTCGACACCATCCGCTTCATCCTCGAGGCGAAGCGTCTCAACGAACGAGCCGCCGCCGACGGGCTGCGCGAGAACTACGGCCACCAGTTGGGCAAGACGCTGTGCAGTCCGTTGGGCAAAGGCATCATGGGCGAGAGCATCTTCTCAAAAATCCTTTCCGTCACCAGCTGCGCCTGCGACGCCCGCATGGCCGGGGCGATGATTCCCGTGATGAGCAACAGCGGCAGCGGCAACCAAGGCATCTGCACCACCATGCCCGTGGTGGTGTTCGCCCAAGAGAACCACAACACCGAGGAGGAGCTCATCCGCGCCCTGACGCTGAGCAACCTCACCGCCATCTACATCAAGCAGAGCCTCGGTCCACTCTCCGCCCTCTGCGGCTGCGTGGTGGCGAGCACGGGGAGCAGCACGGGCATCACCTACCTGATGGGTGGGTCGTTCGACCAGGTGTGCTCCTCGGTGAAGAATATGATCGCCAACCTGACGGGGATGATCTGCGACGGAGCCAAGCCCAGTTGCGCGCTGAAGCTCACCACCGCCGTGAGCACCGCCGTGATGAGCGCCATGCTCGCCATCCAGAACAAGTCGGTGACCTCGGTGGAGGGCATCATCGACGAAGACGTGGACCGCAGCATCCACAACCTGACGGCCATCGGCAGCCGTGGCATGGACATCACCGACCGCTACGTGCTCGACATCATGACCGGCAAGAAAGCCACGGTGGAATAATGTTTTAAAAAATCAAGAAACGCAAGACATACATGAGAGAAAGAATGACTCCAAGCATTTCAAGGTGGCTCGTCGCCGCCTTGTGGCTGGCCATGGCCGCCACGTTCTGCCACGCCCAGGCGCCAGTGAACTTCACCGTGCAGCAGAAACAGGTGTCACCCACTGAAGTCGACGTGGTGTTCACCGCGAAAATCGACAAGGGATGGCACGTCTATTCCACCAACCTCCCCGCAGGAGGCCCACAGTCGGCCGTGATGCACACCGAAGTGGCCGAGGGCGTCACGCCCATGGGCGGCTTGGTGAAGCAGGGTAAGGAAATCACCGAGGACGACAAGATTTTCGAGATGAAGGTGCGCTATTTCGAGAACAACGTCACCTTCATCCAGAAATACAAGGTGACGGGCAAGACCTACCACGTGAAAGGCTACCTGGAATACGGAGCGTGCAACGACCAGATGTGCATGCCGCCCTCGTCGGTGGAGTTCGACTACACCGGCAAAGGCCCTGAGGAAGCCCCCGCCCCCGACCCGAAGAAAAAGGACGAGGCTGCCGCCAAGGAGCAGCCCGCACCCGCCGAACCCACCACGGCAGCAGCCCTTGCCGCAGCAGATGCCGTCACGGCAGACACTGCAAAAGCCACCGTGGCGGAAGCCGCCGACACCTCGGCCGTGACAGCCACCGTCGTGGATAGCGCCCTCGTCGCCTCCTCCGCCGACAAGTGGTGGCAACCCTCCGTGGATGAACTGAAGACCCTCAATGGCGGCAACATCTCCGACCGCTCGTGGCTCTACATCTTCCTCATGGGACTGCTCTACGGACTCCTCGCCGTCTTCACCCCCTGCGTGTGGCCCATCATCCCCATGACCGTCAGTTTCTTCCTCAAGCGCAACAAGGACAAGCGGAAAGGATTGCGCGACGCCATCACCTACGGCATCTCCATCATCGTCATCTACCTCGCGCTGGGACTACTCGTCACCGCCATCTTCGGCGCCGACAGGCTCAACAACCTGGCCACCAACGCCGTGTTCAACATCTTCTTCTGCCTCTTGCTCGTCGTCTTCGCTCTGTCCTTCTTCGGATGGTTCGAACTCACCCTGCCCTCCTCTTGGACCAACAAGGTGGACAGCAAGGCATCGTCAACCAGCGGACTGCTCTCCATCTTCCTCATGGCCTTCACGCTGACGCTCGTCAGTTTCTCGTGCACAGGACCCATCGTGGGCCTGCTACTCGTGGAGAGCACCACCTCAGGCAATTGGCTCGGACCGGCCATCGGAATGCTCGGATTCGCCATCGCATTGGCATTGCCGTTCACCCTCTTCGCCCTCTTCCCCACCTGGCTGAAGCAAGCACCCAAGTCGGGGTCGTGGATGAACACCATCAAGGTGGTGCTGGGATTCATCGAACTCGCCTTCGCGCTGAAATTCTTCTCCGTGGCCGACCTGGCCTACGGGTGGCGCCTGCTCGACCGCGAGGTGTTCCTCTCGCTGTGGATAGCCATCTTCTTGCTCATGGGCCTCTACCTCATCGGGGTGCTGAGGTTCCAGAGCGATGGTGAGGAGCGCAGGGCGATGCCTGTGTTGTGCATCATGCTCGGCCTGGCGTCCATCGCCTTCTCCGTATACATGCTCCCCGGCCTGTGGGGTGCACCCTGCCGCGCCGTCAGCGCCTTCGCCCCACCCCTCTACACACAGGACTTCAACCTCAACACCAAGGAGGTGCGCGCCGCCTACACCAACTACGAGGAGGGTATGGCCGTAGCCAAGGCGAAGGGCAAGCCCGTGATGCTCGACTTCACCGGTTTCGGCTGCGTCAACTGCCGCAAGATGGAGATTGCCGTGTGGACCGACCCCACAGTGGCCGACCGTCTGAACAAGGACTACGTGCTCATCTCCCTCTTCGTCGACGACAAGACCCCGCTCAAGGAACCTGTCGAGGTGGAGTACAACGGCAAGAAACGCACCCTGCGCACCGTGGGCGACAAGTGGAGCTACCTGGAGGAGATGAAGTTCGGCTACCTCACCCAGCCGCTCTACGTCCTGGTGGACAACGACGGCAACCCCCTCGCCCGCTCCTTCAGCTACAAGGAGGATGTCGACGAGTACCTCAAGTTCCTGAAAGAGGGTCTCGACAAATACAAGGAATAAGTACTTTCGGGAGTTAAAGAGGAGTTAAAAGGGAGTTAAAGAGGAGTTAAAGGGACGTATGTCTTACTTTCGAGAGTTAAAGGGACGTATGTCCTACTTTCTGAAGTCAAAGGGGAGATTCTTGCATTGGCAAGCGTCACATTCGTCGCCGAGCACATAGGCGTTAGAATTAATGGATAATTAATAATTAATGGACAATTCGTGGACTATTAATGGATAATTCGTGTTTGCTTTCCACCACCTATTTCGGTCCCGTGCAGTGGTATCAGAAGTTGCATCGTTACGACACGGTGTGGCTAGAGCGTCACGACAGTTTCATCAAGCAGACCTACCGCAACCGATGTGTCATTGCCGCCACCCACGGACCGCTGACGCTCACCGTGCCCGTCGCCCACGACGGCGCGTCGCCACTCACGCGCGACATGCGCATCAGCGACCACGGCGACTGGCGGCGCCTCCATTGGAACGCCATCCGCAGCGCCTATGGCGAGTCGCCCTTCTTTGAGTTCTATGCCGATGACCTCGCACCGTTTTTCGAAAAGCGGTGGGAGTTCCTGGTCGACTTCAACGAGGCCATCATGGAGAAGATGTGCGAACTGCTCGACATACGCCCCAATGTCAAGCACACGGAGCGCTATGGGAACACAGAAAGCCTAATGGCTTTAGAGACTTCAGAGTCTTTAGGGTCCTTAGAGACCTTAAGGTCTTTAAGGGGATTAGGGTCCTTAGAGACTGTGGTGGATGATTTCCGCGATGTCATCCGTCCGAAGCATCCGATGCCTGACGCCTCATTCACGCCACGCCGATACTATCAGGTGTTCGAACAGAAACACGGCTTCCTCCCCAACCTGAGCATCCTCGACCTGCTGATGAACGAAGGCAATGAGAGCGTGTTTTTCCTATAGGATTTTGTAGGACGAGATAGGTCGTTTTAGGAGGTGTTAGGTCGTTGTAGGTGGTTTTAGGATTTCCTATCTCTACCTAAAATCTCCTATTTCTACCTAAAATCTCCTATTTCTACTTAAGACCACCTATGATTTCTTCCAGCTCCGCCAATCTCCTTTTTAGAGATGCTATTTCGGCTTTTAATTGTTGGTTTTCAGTTTCCAAGGCTTGCAGGTAGCTGTCTTGTGCTTTGCGATAGCCAGTGCGAGCCGCATGCATGCGCTCCTTGATGCCGCCATTTTCTACAAAACGGCGCTCCAACCACTCCAGATAAGCACACATCATCTTGTTGGTCTGATGACAAAGGGTGATGGCCATATTTGCCATCTCTTCATCAGACATCTTGTCCACAAGGGGTGCATAGTCACAGTAGTCGTTGTGTGAACAGCAGAATTGACGAAGGCGTTGAAGGCGTGGACTATCTGTTGCCCAAAGCGTTAGGTGTTGGTTGTTCAGATAGTCGTGATAGTCGGCACACAGTTCCTGTAGGCTGCCTCGGGCGACGTTGAGCAGTTTAATTTCCATCTCCGAACTGGTCTGTCCGTCTTCGCTACCTTCCACAATGTTCTGCTTTCCGCTGCGGGCGGCTTGTATCATTTGGTCCACCGTACGGTCGCCATATGGTGGAAGAAATCGGCGGCAGAACTCCACCGTCAACTGGTATATGGCATCACTTTTGCGATAGAAATATAGTTTCTTCCATTCTACAGGTTTTTTCAACACTTTCCCCTTGGTGTCGTATTTCATTTTTTGGAGGTTTAGGTGGTTGTAGGTAGTTATAGGTAGTTGTAGGTAGTTGTAGGTAGTTATAGGTTGTTGTAGGTATTTATGATAACAAGGATTTGGCTCACAAGAACTTGAGCGTGATGAGCGATTCGGGGTTGAAGATTTCTTGAGCCACTTCCTGTACGAGTTTTGGTGAGACGGCGTCGATGTTTTGGAAGAGGCGCTCCACGTCGCGCTCCCATCCGTAATGCAGGAAACTCTTGCCGAAACTCAGTGCGAAGCTCTCCCTGGCGTCGCACGCGATGCCTATCTGTCCCTTCAGTTGTCGCTTGGCAGCCGCCAGGCGCGTGTCAGTCATCGGGCGGTCCATCATCCGGGTCAGTTCGCGTTTCACCAATCGTATGCATTTCTCCACGTGATGGTGGTCGCAGCCGAAATAGACGCTCCACGCCCCCGTGTCGCTGTAACTCGCCATGGAACTCTCCACGGTGTACACCAGTCCGTTGCGCTCCCTCAGCGAGAGGTTGAGCCTTGCGTTCATCCCCGGTCCTCCGAGGATGTTGTTGAGCAAGTAGAGTGCGATGCGCTTGTCGCTGTGTATGCCATAGGAGCGGTTGCCCATCATGACATGCGCCTGATGGGTGGCACGCTGCTGTTCGATGACGCCAGGGTGGTAGTCGGGCAGCACCGCCTGCGCCTCCTCGAGGTCGGGCAGTTCGGGAGCGGCAGCGGGGAAGTCGCTGGTGGCCTTCTCCAACAGTTTGACCAGCCGCGAGAAGGAGATGTCTCCATAGGCGAAGAACACCATGTTGGACGGGCGGTAGAACCGCTGCGTGAAGCGAAGTGCATCGGCGGTGGTGAAAGCCCTCACACGTGCTGCGTCGCCTAAGATGTTGTGACCGAGGGGATGGCCTTCGAACACGATGTTCTCAAACTCGTCGTAGATGAGTTCGGCCGGTGAGTCGTTATAGCTCTCTATCTCATCGGCTATCACCACCACCTCCTTGTCAATCTCGCTTTGAGGATAGGTGCTATGGAGGGTGATGTCGGTGAGCAAGTCGACAGCCTTGGGCAGGTGCTCTCTCAGCAGGGCGGCATAATACACGGTGTCCTCCTTGTTGGTGAACGCGTTGAGGTCGCCACCCACGCGCTCCAGGCAGTTGAGCACCTGGAGGGAGCTCCTCCGCTTGGTGCCCTTGAAACTGACATGTTCGCAGAAATGGGCCAATCCCTCCTCGCCGGATGCCTCGTCGCGTGCTCCGGCATTCACGCCATAGCCGCAGAACACCACGGGCGAGGCATCATGCAGGTGGATGACCCGCAAGCCGTTCGATAGTGTGTGTGTGTTGTAATTCATATCATTCCTTCATCACCTTTAGGGTCCTTGGGGTCCTTAGAATCCTTGGGTTGGAGTTTGAGCGTTTAGCACGAGGTTGACCAAGCTAGTGACATCGGTGATGTTGATGTCATGGTCTTCATTGACGTCGGCATTCTCTATGAAGAATATTGGTTGGGGGTAGCCCAGCAAATAATTGACAAGGAGGGTCACATCAGTCACGTTCACTGCGCCATCGTGGTTGACATCACCTAACGGGAAGCGGACAGCGTCCTTGAAATAGCCACTCTTCCACCTGAACCATCCATCTCCCTCGTCGGTCTTCTCCGGGGTGAAGCCATGAGGAATGAAAAGGGTGCAAGGCGCATCCTGCGTCCCCACGCCGCTGCAAGCATCGGAGTCGAGATTTCCGGCAGTGGCAGGGATGGTGAGCGATGTCAAGGAAGTGCAACCCATCATCAACCCTTCGGTGTAGCTATCCTGGGTGAAGGTGAAACTGCCAAGGTCAAGGCTGGAAAGGCTGGAACAATTGTTGAAGACGAAGGCTATGGAATTGGCTTTCTCTGTGTTGAAATGGCTCACGTCGACGCTGGTCAAACTGGAGCAGTCTCTAAACATGGAACTCATGCTGGTGACATTCTCCGTGTTGAAATTCTCCAATCCGACAATGCTGGTCAGGTTGGTGCAATCTTGGAACATGCTCAGCATAGAGGTGACGTTCGACGTGTCGAAATGACTCACGTCAACACTCGACAACAGGGAGGCGCTAGAGAACATGGAAGACATGTCTGTGACTTGCGACGTGTTGAGATATTCCAGTCCCGTGATGGAGCCCAACTGTGACATCGCGCAGAACCAAAAGGAGCAGGAGACGGGTCTGGCAGCCTGGAACGATGGGTCGAACACCACGGCCGTCGTGTTGTTCACCAACTCCCAGTCGTTGAGCCATTCAGGGAAATCATCCATGACGTCATAGGAGACGCCTGGACGCAAGTACCTCTGGTCGTCGTAATGGAAAGATAGCGTGGAACCATCATAGAGGGCGTAGGGCTCAGATTGCACATCTTTGAAATAACCACCTTTCCACACAAACCATCCATCGCCCTCCTCGGTCTTCTCCAAGGTCGCACCAGAAGGGTTGAAGAGCGTGCAGGGCTTCGATTCCGTACCCACACCCGTGCAGGAATTGTCATAAATATTTGCGGCGGTGGCGGGAATGGTGAGCGCCTTCAAGGAGGAGCAACCTTCCAAAAAATGGCTGGGGGTATAATATGAAGAGAAGGTGAAGCTGCTCAAGTCAAGGGTCCTGAGACTGGTGCATCCACTGAACATATAGAGCATGGAGGTGGCTTTCTCCGTGTTGAAGCTGCTCACATCGAGGCTGGTCAAACTGGAGCAATCTCTAAACATGGAACTCATGCTGGTGACATTCCCCGTGTTGAATTTCTCCAAGCCTTCTATTTCGCTCAGGTTGGTGCAACCTTGGAACATACTCAGCATCGAGGTGACTTTCGACGTATCGAATCCATCCAGGTAAAGGCTGCTTATCTTGCTGCTTGATGAGAACATGGATGTCATGTCTGTTACTTCCGACGTGTTGAGAAAAAACATATTGGCGATGGAGACCAGGTTGGGCATTGCGCAGAACCAGTAGGCACACGTGGTGGGCCTGGCATCTTGGAAGGACATGTCGAACACCACGGACCTCACCTCGTTACGGCGAAGCATCCAACCCGGCACGCCATTGCTCTCCAAAATGTTAAAAGTGGCACCCGTGCGAGTGCTTCGCTGACTGTCATAATAAAGCGTGAGAATGCCATCTTCAAGCACGGCATACCCCTCTTGGGCGTGAACGACCGAAACAAAGGCCATCAGCATCAGCCAAACAACGAGGATTCTTGATTTCATAGCTGTTGATATTTGATTTTTATTAAGTGACACAAGACTGCTAAATAACGGGGGCCAAATTTAGGAAAAAAAACATAGACCGAGCCAATGCGAATGTTAACGTTTGTTAACAATAAGAAAAGACACCCTTTCCCCACCATTTTCATCATCCCACTCCCACCCTATTACCTCCTATTTGCTCCTATCCTACCCTGCTCCATCCTTCAAAGAAAAAAAGCCCAAAATTTGGGAAATAGGAAAAGAAGGCCTACCTTTGTGAACTATTCAGACAAAGAAACCACCCATCATGAAAAAAGATGCTGTAATCATCCTTTCCGGCGGAATGGATTCCGTCACACTCCTCCACGACCAGCATGAGCGCATCGCACTGGCCGTCACCTTCGACTATGGAAGCAATCACAACAAGCGCGAGGCTGCCTTTGCTGCACTTCACTGTGGCGAACTCGGCATCGAGCACCTCGTCATCCCCCTCGACTTCATGGGCAAGTATTTCAAGTCGTCGCTCCTCGATGGAGCCGACGCCATCCCCGTGGGCGATTATGCAGAGGAGAACATGCTCTCCACCGTGGTGCCCTTCCGCAACGGCATCATGCTCGCCATCGCCTGTGGCCTGGCCGAAAGCCGAGGCCTCACCCGTGTGATGATGGCCAACCATTTCGGCGACCACGACATCTACCCCGACTGCCGGGAAGAGTTTGTCAAGCCCATGTCGGAGGCCATGAAAGCCGGCACCTATGCCGGTGTGGAGGTGCTCGCCCCATACACCGGCATCAGCAAGACCGACATCGCCCGCATAGGGAAGCGCCTGGGCATCAATTATGCACTCACCTACTCCTGCTACAAGGGCGGGGAGCACCACTGCGGCCAATGCGCCACCTGCCGCGAGCGCAAGGCTGCCCTGAAAGAAGCAGGCATCGACGACCCCACCATATATGAGCAATAATTCGCTCAACATTCTGGAGTTAAAGAGGAGTTAAAGAGGAGTTAAAGGGGAGTTAAAGGGACAATTGTCGTGCAAGTCGAGTGCAAAGTCAAGCATGCTTGCTCTGCCGAGGCGTAGCCGACAATCGAGCGAAGCTCAAATGCCCACTTATGCCGTTATTTTTGGAGGAAACGATTACCCCATACTTTTTAAAAACACTCTCCACGCTTTATTTTCCCTTACTTGCGAAAGTTGAGTTAATGAAATTTCTTGGGCAAGCCAAGCGGCAGAGTCGAGCGAGTTTTAAATCAAGGTTTTGCTAGAATCAATTTTCAATCTTCAATTCTCAATTCTCAAAGTTGCGATTAAGCGAGGGCAGAGTCAAGCATGCTTGGAGTCTGCCGAGCGTGAGCAACTTCGGCCGCAGGCCAATCCTCAATTTTCAATTTTGAGCCTTCCTTAAAAAGTCCTGTTTGAGCAAATCTCGGTGTTAGCTATCCCCTCCCCTCAAGGGGAGGGGCAGGGGTGGGGTCTGTAACTTGTTGTTTTTCAAGACTTATTCACCCCACCCCAACCCCTCCCCTGCGAGGGGAG
>CADADN010000093.1:13887-17664 GCA_902786665.1 uncultured Prevotellaceae bacterium
AATTCTCAAAGTTGCGATTAAGCGAGGGCAGAGTCAAGCTTGCTTGGAGTCTGCCGAGCGTGAGCAACTTCGGCCGCAGGCCAATTTTCAATTTTCAATCTTCAATCCCCAATTTTCAATCTTCAATTTTCAATCTTCAATCTTCCCATACCTATCTCTAAAATCAAAAACTTTGCCTTTTGTTTTGCAATGCGCTTTGTTTGCACTATCTTTGCATCCAAAACAGAATACTTATGCGCAAAGTAATAGGAATAGGAGAAACAGTGCTCGACATCATCTTCAAGAACGAGCAACCCATCGGAGCCGTGCCAGGCGGCTCCGTTTTCAACGGCATCATCTCCCTTGGAAGGGCAGGTGTCAACACATCCTTCATCAGCGAGGCCGGCAACGACCGAGTAGGCAAGAACATCATCAAGTTCCTGAAGGACAACCATGTCAACACCGACGAGATGCATGTATACCCCGAGAGCAAGTCGCCCATTTCGCTGGCCTTCCTCGATGAGAACAACGAGGCTGAATACCTCTTCTACAAAGACCACAGCCACGACCAACTGGAATTCGTATGCCCAGAGGTGAACCGCGACGACATCGTCATGTTCGGCTCATACTACGCCGTCAACCCCGTCATCCGCCCGCAAGTGCTCGGGTTCCTCGACTACGCCCGCAACCACGGCGCCATCCTCTACTACGACGTGAACTTCCGTCCGTCGCACAAGAACGAGGTGATGAAAATCACGCCCAACCTGCTTGAGAACCTTGAATACGCCGACTTCGTCCGTGGCAGCGTCGACGACTTCCGCGTGCTGTACAACAAGGAAGACCCCGACAAAATCTTCAACGCAGAGGTGTCGTTCTATTGCAAGAACTTCATCTGCACCAACGGCGTGAAAAACGTGGAGCTGCGTGCCACCCGCGGCATCAAGAAAAGCTTCCCCATCATACAAACCAACACGGTGAGCACCATCGGCGCCGGCGACAACTTCAATGCCGGCTTCGTATATGGACTCATGCGATACGGCATCACACGAGAGGCACTCGACAGAGGACTGCCCGCTCGCATCTGGGACAAAGTCATACACTGGGCTCAGATGTTCGCCGCCAACTGCTGCCAAAGCATCGACAACTCCATTTCACTGGAGTTTGGCGCCCAGATGGCAGAGGACGCAAAAGGAGAGAAAGACACCTACCTGGAGTGGTAAAACACCCGGGAATCATCACCCAACACACACCAAAAACCACACCCAATGAAAACAATAACCAACAACATCCATTACGTCGGCGTCAACGACCGCAACAAAGCCCTCTTCGAAGGACTCTGGCCTCTGCCAAACGGCGTATCCTACAACTCATACCTCATCGTTGACGAGAAAATCTGCCTCATCGACACCGTGGAGGTGGACTTCTTCACACAATATTTGGAGAACATCCGCGAGGTCATCGGCGACAGGCCAATCGACTACCTCGTGGTCAACCATATGGAGCCCGACCACAGCGGTTCCATCGCACTCATCAAGAAATACTACCCCGACATCCGCGTGGTGGGCAACAAGAAGACCTTCGGCATGATGCAAGGCTTCTACGGCGTGGCATCACCCGACGACGTGGAGGTGAAGAACGGCGACACACTCAGCCTCGGCAGCCGTGAACTAACCTTCGTGCTCACACCCATGGTGCACTGGCCAGAGACGATGGTGACCCTCGACAGCAGCAGCCACGTACTCTTCTCCGGCGACGCCTTCGGATGCTTCGGAGCATTGAACGGCGGCATCATCGACAGCGAAATCAACTGCGACACGTTCTGGCTGGAGATGGTGCGCTACTACTCCAACATCGTAGGCAAGTATGGCACACCCGTGCAAAACGCGCTGAAAAAACTCGCCGGCATCCAGCTCGACTACATCTGCGCCACACACGGACCCGTGTGGCACGATTTCATCGAAAAGGTCGTCGACATCTACGACCGCCTCAGCCGCTACGACAGCGAGGAGGGCATCGTCATCTGCTACGGCACGATGTATGGCAACACCGAGCGCATGGCGGAAATCATTGCAAACGCCGCCAGCCAGGCTGGCATCAAGAACATCGTCATCTACAACGTCTCGAAGACACACCACTCCTACATCCTTCGCGACATCTTCCGCTACAAGGCCCTCATCGTGGGAGCTCCCACCTACAACACCAGCCTCTATCACGAGATGGACGTCCTTCTCTCCGAACTGGCCCACAAGGATATGAAAAACCGCCTCATCGGATGGTTCGGCAGTTTCGGATGGGCGAGCAAGGCCGTGGCGAAAATCAAGGAGTGGAACGACACGGCACTGCATTTCGAAGCAGTCGGCGAGCCGGTGGAGATGAAACAAGCCATCAACGACGTGACACGTGCACAGTGCGAAGCCCTCGGACGTGCCATGGCCGAGCGCCTCATCGCAGAGAGAGGTTGATGGCAGCCCCTAGCACTTCCTAGATTTTCCTAGCACTTCCTAGCACTTCCTAGCACTTCCTAGATTTTCCTAGCACTTCCTAGAATTTCCTAGAACTTCCTAGAGCTTCCTAGAATCCATATCCCATGAGGCCCACCGACCTACAGTCAAAAGTCATCGCATTCCTGCGGTTCCCCCTCATCGTGCTGGTGTTGACCATACATTGCGACATCACCGCGCTGGGTGGGGAGTGGGCCTCCATACCCTTTGCGAGCAAGTTCATCGAGGTGGTCTCGCAACGCGTGGCCACCATCGCCATACCTTTCTTCTTCTTCATCTCGGGTTACCTGTTTTTCAAAACGGGAAAGTTCACCACCGACATCTACCTGGGCAAACTGGCGCGGCGCGTGCAGTCGCTCCTCGTTCCCTATTTCCTGTGGAACCTGCTGCTGCTCCTCCTTGCCATCATCGTGGGACTTTTCACCAACCGCGTACCCATCATAGGCGTCCCCATCGACCAGATGACATTCCTCGACGGAGTGAAATCCTTCTGGGACATCTCATTGGTGAAAGGAGGCACAAGCACCATAGCGGCTCCCATCGACGTGCCGTTATGGTTCATGCGTGACTTGATGGTGGTGATGATTTGTTCGCCCATCGTCTTTCTCGCGGTGAAGGCATTCATCATCCTCTCCGGCAAGCGGCCCATCGTGCGCTACCTCCTCTTCCTCGCCATCATCTTCGGATTCGGCTACATCCCCGAGGTGGCGGGACTGAATCCCGAATGCTGGCTTTTCTTCGGCTTCGGTGCATATTACGGCATACGCAAGAAAGAGTTCATCGTGGCCATGCTGCCCTATGTCATTCCCGCCTTCATCCTCCTGGTCGTCCTCATCGTCATCGAGCATTGGGCGCCATGCCAGTTCCTATACCATCTGGAGGCGGTGTTCGCCATCATCTTCGGCATGTCGCTCACGACGAACATGGTGAGGTCGGGCACGTGGTACGTGCAGGACATGTCGCTCTCCAACGCCAGTTTCTTCGTCTACGCCTTCCATTTCTTCATCTCGGGAAGCTTGATGGCTCTCTTGGGCACTGGATTCTTCACACCACATTCCTGGTGGCTCCTGCTCATCATCTACCTCCTCGCCATCGCCATCACCCTGACCCTCACCCTCCTCGTCTACTGGCTGATGCGCACCAAGCTGCCCTTCACCACCTATCTCTTCATGGGAGGAAGAAGGTGAGGGAAATTTATAATTAATTAAAACTTTCCCAATAGGTTGTACTATACATTTTGACCTCAATCCATCAAAAATCCACGTATTTAGGTGTTTGCAATGACAAGAAAGGGCAT
>CADADN010000094.1 GCA_902786665.1 uncultured Prevotellaceae bacterium
GGGCGACTATGAACATCTTGACACCCAAGGCGTTGCCTTGGGCTATGTGCTTGCAGGCCTTTCAGGCCGCCCTTCGGATACAAGCGGATAATCATTTTTCTTTAATCCCTTCCGCATAGTAACGCCAGCCGTCGGCTTTGACGTAAGCGTTGCGTGAACCTTTGGGGACATAGATGACAGGGTGGCTGGCAAAGAGTAGATTGGAACCATTGTCGCTGTTGAACGTCGCGGGGACGGGTGACTCGCAATAGACGGTGTCGACGTGAAAGCAGAAGGCCCATTGCCCGATTTCCTTTATTTGTCGTGGGATGACAAGTGAGGGGCGGTCGTAGCCCGTGAACGGCTCGTCCGACATCTTGTCGACACTGCGGGGGAAGAAGGCGGTGACGCTGCCGGTCACCATCGTGTTGGTGGCCGTTTCGATGATGGCATTGCAATTTTCACGACTGTCATAGACTGGATTTTCCTCGCTCACCACCACCTTGCGCAGCCGGCGGTTGTAATTGAACGCACAGGGGGAGATGAAGGTGACGCTGGCAGGAATGTAAATCTCCTCCAGGTCGCATGACATAAAGGCGTAGTTCTCCAATCGTTCCAAATGGTCGGGAAGGGTGATGGACTTCAGCGATGAGCACATTTGGAAGGCATCGCTGTTGATTACCCTCAGGGAGTAAGGCAGTGATACCGATTTCAGATTGGCACACTCTTCGAATGCACTGCGACTGAGTTCCGTGACACCTGTGAAAAATCTCAACTCGTCGAACGACGTTATCTCGGGGTTCCCTGTGAAGGCGTTGCCAAGCGTCTTGACGGCTTCCGCCTCTTCGATGGACAGTTGACGGTCGCCGTCGCGGTCCCATCGCCTGACACAGATGTCGTTGACCACTGGGTCGGCAAAGCGGATATGGTCGGTCATCAGCGGAAAGGCGGTTCCCCATTCCAACCAAAGTCGATAAACATAGCTTTTGTCAATGGCTATCCTGTCTATTGTTTCCAAGTCTATTCCACTTTCTATTACTTGCTTTCCCCGCCGCAGTTGGTCGATGCTGAAATATGGCACGAAAATAGTGGTGAGCCTCGGGCAATTGACAAAAGGCGTGCTCTCCTCGGTCATGTTGTTCTGAGGCAGACGCGACTCGAAGATGACTGTCTCCAGTCTGGGGCAGTCTTCCAAGAAATGGTCGCCCAAGCCTGCTACCGCGCCAGGGAAGGTGAACCGCTCCATGGCCGTATGTCGGAAGGCGTTGCTACGGATGAACCGCACGGAGGTGGGGATGCGCACCGACTGCAAGGAGACACAGTCGCGGAAGGCGTCACGGTCGATGGCTGTCAGTCCCGTGAAATGCTCCAATTCGTCGAAGGAGCGTAGTTTGCTGTTGCCCGTGAAGACATTTCCGAGGCTATCCACTGCCGCCGCCTCCTCATAGCTCAGCTCGCCATCGCCGTTGATGTCCCAATGTGCCACGCAGAGCCGTTTGGCCTCTGTGTCGGCGAAGCCGATGATTTCGTGGTTGAGGATTTTAAGTTGGAGTTGCTGCTCCGCCGCCTCCTGCTCCATCAGCATCGCCCGACGGTGAAGGTTGGAAACCTGCCACAAAAGGAGTGTGATGACCGCCAGCACCGTTGCCACCGCTCCCGCCCACATCCAGTATTGCGACCGCCGACTGTGAAGGTCTTTCAGCAAGTCATCCATTTGCTGATACCGTTGTTCCATAGGACGGAGGCATCGCTCCACTACCTTTCGAAATTTTCCCCCGCCGAGGTTCATCTCCTGGAGTATGACTCCTAATGAATAGATGTCATTGCGCACATCGGCCACGGAGGTCTGCATCTGTTCTGGTGCCATATACCGCATAGTGCCAGCAGGCTGCTTCAGGATGGCATGGCTGTTGGTGTCGGCGAGGCCGAAGTCGATGATTTTCACATAGTTGCCATTGTGGGTAACCATGATGTTGGAAGGCTTCAAGTCACGGTGCACCACCTGCTGGGAGTGAATGTATGCCAAGGCTTCCGCTAGTTCGACGGCAACCCGCCGCCGCTCATAGACCGTAGGCTGGGCATTGCCTGCCGACCCCTGGAGGAACTCTGACAATGTCACGCCATCAATCCATTCGGAGATGATGCACAATGCCGCACCCCTGCCGGGCAGCGAAACCGTCTCAAGTCCCATGACTTGCACGACCGACTGATGCTGCAACGCCACGGCAATCTCAAATTCCTTGCGGAACATCTGTTGATATACGGGAAAAGTGGCCTCCTCCTTTTTCAAGCACTTGAGTAGATACCATCGTCCGTAGCGCTTGGCTTTGAAGAGGTCGCAATAGCCACCACGGGAAGGCAACTGCTCCACATCGATGAAATCTGAACTGATGCCTTCGTAATCGTCGATGAGATATTGGGAGGTGCTGTTGTCCTTGTCGCTCATGGGTGTTGCTTGTATTCGTAGCGTATGCCTCCCTTCCTCCCACAGACATAATTGACCGGCGGGCGACCTTCCTGAACCAGGTTTTTCAGATAGAGAGGCTCTCCATAGATAAATACACTGCAGCTGAAGGTGTCGCCTGGTTGCAGGCGCGTCATCTTCGACTCAGTCACCAAAAACTGATAATGGCCCATATAGCGGATATGGCAAACCCGGTCGGGTGCCCAATAGAGTGTGATTTCATCATCGACCTTGATGTCCTTATTCACATCGATGTGCTCGCTGAGGACAGGGTTGCTGGGAGGGGTGTCGCCTGCGTGCTGATGCTGGCAGAAACTGCTGAAGTCGGGGTAGCCCAAGATGCGTGCCAGGGTGTTGAGTGTACGGGCGCTGGGAGCGTGGTCGGCTTGTATCTTTCCCCAAAGGCGTTTGAGAGTTGTCGCGCTGAGCAATTCATGGGTGCGGGAATATATTACATCGGCCAATTCTTCGAAATCCGTCTGTGTCTTCATCCTGCGATGCACCGACTCTTCCACGGCCTTGCACAATGTCTCTTGCCAAAAGCGTCCATCGTCTAGGTAGGCTGGTCCTTTTTCTTGCTTCTCCATCATTGTTCAAGGTTTTTGTTATAACGACTGTTCACTATGCAAATTTAGATAAAAAAATGAATATTTGAAAACAGACAAGAGAAAAAAGAACAGGGGAGTTTGAGAAAACAAAAAGGAAGGGGGTGTGGAATCCACATCCCCTTCCTTGAAAATTTTAAGAAGTCCTAGGAGATTCTAGGACTACTTAGGACTTCCTATGATATTATTTCACCATGACAGCCTTGCCGTTGACCACATAGACGCCCTTGAGGCCGTCGAGGCTCTTGGCTTGCTTGCGAACGAGCTTGCCGTCGAGCGAGTAGATGTCAACAGGTTGGCCGTCGACCATGATGCTCTCGATGCCGTCGGTCACCAGCACGGTGGCGGTGGCAGGCTTGGACTCCTGGCCGTTCGGATAGACAGCGCTCACGCCGAAGGTGTGCTCACCACCGGTGATCTGGTCGATGCCTACGGTGTAGGTGGTCACGTCACCGGCAACGTTGGCGATGAGTTGACCCTCATAGTAGATGTTGAAGGATGCCACGTCTGCTCCACCAGCGGTGAAGACAACGTCGTCAACGAACAAGCCGAAGATGTCGCCGGAGGTGTGGCGGATGGCGAAGTACTTCGTGTCGGCGGGAAGGTCGACAGAGAACTCGGTCCATTCGGTTGCGTCGGTGCTGAAGTTTTGAACCTTCTTGAAGCTTTCAGGCTTGTTGTCCGTGGTGGAAGCAAGCACTTCGAAGGTCTCCTCGCCATACTGGTTGGTGATGGTGCGAGCCTGGAACTTGATGGTCTGTGCGATGCCGGGGAGTTCAGGCGAGATGAGCCAGTGGTCGGTGTAGTTGATGCTGCCATCGTCGTTGGGAACCACGCAGATGGACATCATGAACTGCGAGCCGCTGTGGGGCGGGAAGTTGTCGCTGGCAAATCCTGCCTGTTCGGGATCGAACACCTGCCATGCGCAAGGAGCGGTGGCGTTGTCATAGGAAATGGAGCTGCTGTTCCAAGTGTACACTTCGATGCCGGTGGCGTCGTAGAGTGTCCAGTTGCCTAATGCACCATTGTGCTCAGTTTCGGTGATGCCGCCGACACTGAAGGTCGGGAACACCTCGGTGTTGTCAAAGTCCTCGGTCTGCTCCATGGCAGAGGTGTTGGGAGCTTCCCAGCTGAGGTCGACACCTTCGCCACCCTTGTCTTGGGCAACAAGGTTCGTCGGAGCTGCAGCGGTGGACTCCTTGATGGCCACCACGGTCTCTGCCGTGTTGTTGGCGGTGTTCAAATCCTTGTCGTAGGACACCTCGGCCACGATGTTGACATTGCCTGCTTCGTCGAAGATGGTGGTAGCCAACTCGGTGGTGAACTCCTTGGTAGCATACGAAGCAAGTGCCTCGTCAACAGTCTGGGCAAACAATTCCTTGCCATTGGCCTTGATGGTCACGATGTAGCCGGAGGCTTCCTTCTCGCCCTCGTTCTTCACAACGGCGGTGATGGCGGCCGACTTGCCAGCTTGCACGGAGGCAGGAGCGGTAACGGTGACGGAGAGGTTGTGCTCGAGCAGGTCGACGATGCGGATGTTGTCAATCAGCAACACGTCGCCCAATTCCTCGATGCCGCCAGTCCACCAGTCGAACGTGGTCGGGTTGGCGTATTCTGCAGAAATGCCCACACATGCATAGTTGCCGTCCTTGAGGGCGGTCAGAGGCACTTGAACGGTGGTGAATTCACCGGTGGGTGCAACGGTGGTCAGCACCTCTTGGGCCTCACCGTTGATGGCGCCCGTCACTTCCACTTGGCTGACGCCGTCAGCAGCGACGTCGAACAGCAGGGTGGGGTTGGAGGCATTCTTGAGGTTCAGCTTGCCAGAGTTGAAATAACCCTTGCCGGCCTCTTCCATCAGCATCATCAGGGACACGCCGTCATCGTCGGTGGACTCGTCGGAAACCATCAGGCTGGCATTGCTGTCCCAGAAGTAGTGCAGCGAGGTGTCGGTGAATCCTTCAATGACAGGCAGGTCGTAGGGCTTTCCTACGAGGAGCGAGGCGGCTGCGACATCGCTCTCGCCCTTGTCGTTGCTGGCGAGGATGCCCCATGTTGCAAAGTCTTGGTCACCTTCCTCGGTGTTGTATGCAACCTCGTAGTTGTCGATGTCACGAACGACGGCAAATGGCTCTTCGTCAAGCACAAGCATCGGGCCGAGCCAGGTGTCCTCAACGTGTGTGCCATAGAGGCTGTAGTCAACAGCGGCGGGATTGACATATCCGCCAAGGGAGCCGATGATGCCCACCTTGTCCCAACTAAACAAGACTTTGTCCAGCTTGTCATAGGCTGTGAAGTTCTCCGGGGTGGCAGGTACGTCGAAGCCGACATAGACGGAGGCCTTGTTGCTCTTCAGACCGATGCCGAATTCATTGTAAGCCACGGCATAGTAGGTGTGGATGCTGTCGGCGACAGTCTCGTCAAGATAGTTGAAGGTTGCTCCAGGAGCAATGCCTGTCATTTCTTTCAGCAATTCGCCATCGCGGAAGATTTCCACCTTCTCAATGGAAGCCAGGTCTTGTCCGGCGACGGTCTTGGTGGGAGCGGTCACCTCGATGTTGGCGTTCTGTGCGCCTTCGGCGCCAGCGGTGGCTGTCAGTGCGGGAGCGGCAGGAGCCTCGTCGGCGGCACCAACTTCCACGGTCAGCTTATGGATTTCGAGCAGGTATTGGTCGGCGTCGGAGGTACAATGGATGGCCACATAGTAGGCGCCATCTTCTGTGCAGGAATAGACACCCTCGAACGGCTCGTCATCCTCGTCGGTGAGTTCCACAGGACCGAAGACCTTGGTGGAGAGACCAGCAACAGTGGGCTCTTTGCCAATCACCACTTCGAAGCGCTCGTCATAACCAGCGGAACCGGCATTGACGGTGATGTCGTAGTTCTTGCCTGCCACCAGGTGGAGTGGGGCTGAAATGAGGTAGTCGTCGGCGGCCTCGTCGCTGTTGTAGCGATAGAAAGCGTGGTTGGTATCGTTCCATGCCCAGGTGTAACCGTCGTTGTTGGCATCGATGAAGGTGAACTGTCCGAAGGCAGCCTCGTTGGTGAAGTCGGCAGTGTAGGGGATTTCCATGACAGTGGTCAGGAACACCTCCACCTCAGCGCTCTTCTCGCCAGCGCCTGCAGCGTTGTAGGCAATGGCTTGATAGACGTGCTTGCCATAAGTGATGGCGGGGTCGTTGTCGGTGTAGGTCACTTCGGTGCCCGGTGCCACGTCCTCGAAGGTCTTGATGACTTCGCCGTCGCGCAGAATCTCAATCTTCGTCAGGTTGGCGGTCAGGTCCTCGCCGCCATTGTTCTTGGTGGGAGCAGTGAAGCTGATGGTGGCCTCAAGCACGTTGTCACCAGGAGTGACGGTGAAGTTTTCAACTGCTTGCGGAGCGTCGGCATTGATTTCCTCGAGGAGGAAGTTGTCGGCCATCATCACGTTCTGGTCGGCGTCGGAGATACAGTGGATGCCGATGGCATAGTAACCATCCTCGGACACTTCAAAGAAGTTAGAGAAGTTCTTCGGGTCGTTCCAGTCCACATCGGTGGCGGGAAGGATCTCGATGGACATGGCTTCGCCAGTGAAGGCGTTGCCGGCGTACACCTCGAAACGCTCCGGGTAGCTCTTGCCGTAGACGTCGAAGGAGAAGCGGTATTTCTTGCCAGCCTGGAGCTTGATCATCGGTGAGAAGAGCCAGTCGTCGGCATCGTTAGTGGCGCTGTAGCGATAGCGGGCGGCGTTCTCATAGAACGACCATGTGCTGCCGTCGTTGTTGACGTCAAGGATGGTGAATTCACCCTGCTCGTCAGCTGTGTCGAAGGTGTTGCTGTAAGGCAGCTCTTCGATGGGCTTGGCAGGATTCTCAGCCTGGATGGTGAGGTCGGTGATCCAGCGCAGGTAGTAAATCCTGTCTGTGGCGGCGTTGGCCAGCAGTTGGTTGTTGGACTTCAGCACCTTGTTCTCTGCATCGAATGTCATGGTGAAGTTTTCCAAGCCTTCACCGTCTGTTCCGATGGCGAAGATGTCATAGTCGTAGGCCACGCCTTGGTATTGGAAGCCATTGAATGTGACTGTGCTGCCTTCGATGGTGCCCTTCATCCAAGCATCGGGGAAGTCGGCGAACACACCCTTGAGGTAGACGTCTGCTCCGTCGAAACCGATGGTGATGTTGCCCTTGAAGGCTTGCTCGGCTTCATCGACAACCTGAGAACCCATGGTATACCAAGTCTCGGTGGCAAGGTCTGCAGGAGGAGTGACGGTGATGGTTTCTGGTGCTTCGTAGTCATGCATGATGGAGAAGGTGGTGTACCATGACAGGTAGTAAATCCTGTCGGTGGCTGCGTTGGCCAACAGTTGATTGTTGGATGTCAGCACCTTGTTCTCTGCATCGAATGTCATGGTGAAGTCTTCCAAGTTGCTGCCATCGGTGCCGATGGCGTACATATCGTAGGTGTCAGCATACATGCCAAGGTATTGCAAGTCTTTGAAAGTGACAATGTTGCCATTGATAGTGCCCTTCATCCAAGCATCGGGGAAGTCGGTGAACATGCCCTTGATGTAAACATCGTTTCCATCGAAGCCTAAATCGACGAAGCCGGAGAAGCCTGTCTCTTGCTGGTTGGAGTATTGGCGTCCCTTGATGTACCAGGACTCGGTGACCAGGTCGGCCGGAGCGGTGATGGTGACAACCTTGGGTGCCTCATAGTCATGCGAGAAAGTATAAACGGTCTCGAAGTCGCCATAACCGGTGATGGTGTTGTCGTCATCCCAGATATAACCAATGAAAATGTCTTCAGAAGTGCCTTCCAACTTGTACTTCCCATCCTCTACGGTGAACGTGATGTGGTCGGAGTACTCATCGTATGCGGTGAAGTCGGAGCCGCTCTTCTTCACCCAGCGGAGGCTGATGGTGGCTTGGTAGTCTGAGCTGTAATAGACGGGTTGCTTGGCGGGAACGGTGATGGTGTTGCCATCTTTGGTACCCTTCACCCATGAACCCATGCTGACAGTGGAGACGATGTCTTTGAAATAGATGGTGCCATCCTCGCATTCCACAATCTGGATGTTGCCGCTTTGCTCAACAAGCTGTATGCTGCTGTTGCTATAGGTGTAGGCATTTCCAGAACGGGTGTAAACCTTTTGGACACCCTCTCCCGGGGCGGTGATGATGCCGTGAGCGTCTTTCTCCTCACCGGTTGCACTAAGAATCAGACTCGGAGAGGCGATTCTTGTATTTGTAAACGACATCGGGGAGAAGCTGGTCCTGCTGTTGAACAGTCCCTCGTTAGGGGTCCTAAGCCCCTTCTTGGTCATAGGCACCTTGTCCTTGGGATCCTTGGTCTGGGGAGCCTTGAAAGTTGTAGCTTGGGTGCCTGCCTGACGGAAGGAGAAACCCTCTGGAATAAAGTCCTTCGACTTGGGAGCATCGACCTTCTTCACCACGGTGGAAGGCTGGTTGGCCTTGAGCACCTTGGAAGGGCCGCGCTTCGTAGCGAAGTCTTGCGCTTGAAGCGGCAATGCGAATAGCACTGCCACCAACATCCATAATAAAGATGTAGACTTTTTAATCATAATAGATGTTTTTTGTTTGACAATATAGTTAGAGATAATAAAAATATGCTCTTGTTGATTCTTTCCGTCATGTCGGCAGGTTCCCATCGCTTTTGTTTGCGATAACAGCATGCGTGGTTTCCGCCAAAAGTTAGAATTAATATGCAAAATTAATCATTTTCCTATAAAAACGAAAAAAATTATCCCTTTTTTCGCATTTTTTGTTAAACAAGAAAGTGCAAATGCCATAGAAACGATAGAAACTATGAAAACTATAAAAAATCCCTCACTTCCCAATCTTCTCTATTCTCACGTGCAAGGTGTGAGGCTGCTGCGGGATGGTGTATTTCTTGAGCACGCCCGGTCCGCAGGAACTGTTGCCCAGTCCCAGGACGGCGGCGTCGAGGTTGAGGAAGATGTGTTCGGCATCCTCCACCAGGTCGCAGTCGTGGGTGGCGGTGTAGAGTTGTTCCACGCTGTAGGGCAGCACGGAGAAGGAAAACGGGGCGTCTGTGCAACTCACACGCCAACCGTTGCCTTTTGCGTCGGTCAATTCCAGATAGGCGGTGTCGTCGTGGTTGCCACTGTCCTGTGGCCGAGGATAATGCACGTATTGCTCCGCCACGGTGCTGCGCCATAGTCCTATGGTGGCGGCTGCGTGACGGTCGGGATAGTTGTCCATGGGGCCGCGGCCGAAATATGTAAGGTTTTTGAGGTCTTTCGGAAGCTCCAAGGTCGTGCCCAGGCAGGGCAAAGGGGGAAGTGTGCCTTCCGGGGTGAAGGTGGCGCATAGGTCGATGCTACCGTCAGGGAGGAAGGTGGCGGTGTATTCGGTGGTGATGCAGCCTTCGAGGGTTTGGGTGACGAAGGTGGCGTTGGAAACGACGGCGCCATCGGCATTCGTGGTGAAGACGGGGCCGGTCGTGAGGGTGTGGCGCTGTTGGTCGAGCTGCTGTTGCTTCCAGTCTTTGGCAATCCAGTTGCCAAATCCCTTGTCGTTGTCGGTGGGGGCGCGAAAGAGATGGGGGAGTAGACGATGCATCCATTCCGCGGCATCGGCTCTCAACTCGTCGGGTCGCCGTTGTTGGTTTTTGCGGTTTTTGGGCACGACTCTCACGGGGTGGCATGTGGGGCAGTGCTTCGCGTGCTCGTACCAACGGGCGTCGGTGACCCATTGGCTGCGCACCACTTCGTGTCCGGCTTCAGCCCACAGGGTCTTCGTTTTCAGCGTGGCCGTCGCGTTCATCAGACCGCCGTGTTCGATTTGGTGGATGTCATAATCGTTCAAGTCGCAGTGGGCGTCGCGCATCACGGGAACGACCCGACCGTTCTCATCATTGAATTGTATGGGTGAATACACCGCTTTCACCTCCTCATATTTCGGCGTTGGAAGGCGGTCGCTGCTCACGATGCCTTTCAGGCAGAAGGCCTTCAGGTTGGGCGCGTCGCCGAAGTCGCCGCCGTAGGCCGTCATGCGTTTGCCCTCGCGTTCCGTGAAGATGCCCTCGTCGGCCCATTCCCAGATGAAGCCGCCGAGCATGCGGGGGTGGCTGTAGATTTCGTCCCAATACTCGCGGAAGTTGCCCAATGCGTTGCCCATGGCGTGGGCGTATTCGCTGGTGAGGACGGGGCGCTGGTCGCTGCTGTCGCGGGCGATGGAGAGTAGCCGCTCCCACCGGGCGTTCTCTGGCCGTTCTATGTTGTTGTCCTTCACACCCGGATTGAGGTATTCGTCTTGCGTGCGGGGGTAGAAGCGTGAGATGACGTCCACCGACGAGGGGTCGCCGTGTAGACCGTATGCCTCTGCTCCCGTGCCTTGCGCTCCCTCGTAATGGATGGGACGTGTGGGGTCGTATTCGTGCGTCCAAGCGGCGGTCATTGCGAAGTTGGGCCCCCATCCGGCCTCGTTGCCCAGGCTCCACATCACCACGGAGGGGTGGTTGCGGTCGCGGATGACGAGGCGTTGCATGCGGTCCATCCACGCCGCCGCCCATGTGGGGTCGCTGGCCAGTTGTCCGCGCAGGCCGTGTTCCTCGATGTCCGCCTCGTCCATCACGTAGAGTCCGATGCTGTCGCAAAGTTCATACCACCGCTCGCAGTCGGGATAGTGGCAGGTGCGCACGGCGTTGATGTTGGCGCGTTTCATCAGCAGTAGGTCTTGCAGCATGCGCTCCTCGGTCATCACGTGGCCCGACAGCGGGTCCATCTCGTGGCGGTTGACACCGCGCAGACGGGTGGGGATGCCGTTCACCAGCAGTTGGCCATCAGCAATTTTTACGGAGCGGAACCCCACGCGTTGGGCGACCTGTTCCAGCACATTCCCCAAGGAGTCGACCAGGGAGAGGTGCAGGGTGTAAAGGTGGGGATGCTCCGCACTCCATAGGCGAGGGTGGGCGATGTCGGCTTCCAGCCAACCCCATTTGGCATAGCCGCGCTGGGGCGTGCGGTCGTTCATGATGGCGGCCTTGTGGTCGAGGTTGAGCATGGTGGCGGCATCGGCTGTCAGCACGCTGTCGAGCACCGGCCGACCAGACTCGTCGGTCAGACGGGCCTCCACCCGGAAACCCTCGCCACGCCGGCCTTGCGTCGCTTCCAACTCAGGGTGTACGATGAGGCGGGCGTTGCCGTCGTCATCCACCAGGGTGCGGATGCCGAGGTCGCGGATGCGGAGGGTGGGGGTGGCGAAGAGGGTGGCGCTGCGGTGGATGCCGGCAAGTCGCCACATGTCCTGGTCTTCAAGGTAGCTGCCGTCGCTGTATTTGAACACTTCCAGGGTGAGCAGGTTGTCGCCGGGGGTGAGGAGGTGGGTGATGCGGAACTCGGCGGGTTCCATGCTGCCCTGGCTGTAGCCTGCCAGTCGGCCGTTCACCCATAGGTAAAAGGCGCTACTCACGGCACCGAACCGCAGATGGATGTCGCAACCTTCCCATGAGGCGGGTACGGTGAAATGACGGCGATACACGCCCGTGGGGTTGCGTTCAATAAAAGAGGTGTAACTCTCCTTGGGAGCACCCATCACGCGGGGAGGGTCGATTTTGAACGTATAGCCACTGCTGCTGTAGATGGGGGTGCCATGGCCGTGCATCTCCCAGTCGCCCGGAACGGGAAACATCTCCCAGCCGCTGTCGTCGAAGTCGGGGCGCTCAAAGCCTGTTGGTTGCTCCGAAGGCGTCTTCGTCCAGTTGAATTTCCATAGGCCATCGAGCGACTGCTGACGGTCGCCGGGACGTTCCTTGTAGCCGAAGAAAGCGGCACGGGGAGCCTCGCGGTGCAAATGCAGCACGCCCTGGTCCTCCCAGTCATGGTGCTGGGCGGGGGAGGGGATGGCGAGACACCATGTCAAGAGAAATGCCGTGAGGCGGAGGGATAAACGGAAAATGGTGGTCATGGGCTGATGGTTTGTCTGGGAATCAATTGCTGAATGGCGAGTCACCTATGTCTGCCCAGTTGTCTTCCGTGCGTTCCGCAGACACATTGTATTTCTTTCCTTGGGAATTGACAAAGGTGCCCTTGATGTATTGCCTGGTCCATTTGATGGTGAAAGTGCCGGTGTTTCTGCCGTTGATGTATTCCTTCCACACCTGATAGCCATTCTTCTTTCCCACATACCTGAGCTCAATCCAATTCCCATTGTTCACCGTGACGGTGGTGTAGCGGTAGAGGAAATGGGCGCCATCTCCCATGTGGAGGTTGACGTAACTGAACTCCACCCCATAAGAGCCGATTTTGCCTTTATACTCCATCGTGCCGCCTTGAACTTTGTCGATGCCGTATTCCTCACCTGAAGCCTTGACCGCATCAGCGGCATTTATGAACAATGCGGTGAAAAGTACGATGGTTAAAAAAAATAACTTTTTCATCATTGTATCCTTCTTAATGTAAATATTATGAATGCATATGCTTGATGCGTTTTGGCATATCAGTTTACAAATGTAGTCATTTTCTTCAAACTCTCCAAGAACGAGCAAAAAAATGTCGAAAAATAAATGTGACAAGAAAACATCTTATCTTTTATTTTTACACAAATTCCCACGCGCTCGGCTCTGCCGCTTGGCTCGTCCAAGAATTGTCCGCAAATTGTCATTACTGAAGTTTCTCTCATTTCTTTCAAATGCACTAATCTTTTATTTTTCACTCGAATTAGAGAATTGCAGGCATCATTTTTTGTGAAAAACTTGCCGATTTCTGAAAGATTCGTTGTACTTTTGTACTCAGGTATAGAAATTGAGTTCCTTTTTGTTAGACACCTTAAAGTTACTCATTTTTTCGCGACATACGGAAGCTTCCGTGCTTCTTTCTGTTAACTAAAAATACTCACGATAATCACTTCAGAAACTTAAGTAACATAAAAAACCATGTAATTATGAAAAGAGTTGTTATCCTTATGGTCTTGATGCTCTCCGCTTTGGGCATCAACGCCCAACAGTATTACGGACGTGTGCAAGACAGTGATGGTTACACCAACATTCGTCGTGGTCCAGGCACCAGCTATGCCATCGTGAGAACTTATCGTTCTGGCGACTATCTGTATTACACCCCTCAAAGCAACGGGTGGAGCAAAGTCTATTCGGGTGTTAAGAGCAGTACCTATATGGGGTATATGCATACAAGTCGCATCGTGCGGGTGAATCCCAATACAGGCCAGGCTGCGAGCGGCTCCTCGACCTCGATGAAAAGTGGTACCATCATCGACCCTGTTGACAATTATGTGAACGTGCGTCGTGGCCCAGGCACCAACTATGCCATCTCCAGCCGCCTCAACGTAGGTACGCGCATCTATTATGTGCCTGCAACCTCCGGTTGGGCAAAGGTTTATAACACCAACAAGGTCTATCTCGGATATGTGGCACTCAGCCGCATCAGGAAATAGGCATCTTGCAACAATACTCCTATCAGTGCAGAGCCATCAAAACGGTGTGCTCTGCCTTTCTTTTTTTACCATAAAGAGCAATCTCATAACTTAAAGAATGCCATGATAAGAAAATCTCTCTACATTTTCCCACTATTATTGCTTTTCACTCTTTCCTCCTTGGCCCAAAATTACGATTCCCGGTTTTTGTCGGACAGCAATAATTATTAACTTAAGTTTCGGAAGTTCGGTTATATTGATTTTCAATTATTTACAGTCGATTCTTAAAAAAATCCATGGATAGCCAAACGATGATTCCATCA
>CADADN010000095.1 GCA_902786665.1 uncultured Prevotellaceae bacterium
CCCTCGAGGGGAGGGGCAGGGGTGGGGTCTTTGACCAAAAGGTAAGGCCCAGCGTGTTAGCCACATAGGCTGGTTCATCCCGCCCCAGGCAAAAAAGGCGTCGTCACTCCCCCGTGCGCATATCCCCTCCCCTCGAGGGGAGGGGCAGGGGTGGGGTCTTTGACCAAAAGGTAAGGCCCAACGTGTTAGCCACGTAGGCTGGTTCATCCCGCCCCAGGCAAAAAAAAGGCGTCGTCACTCCCCCGTGCTCATATCCCCTCCCCTCGAGGGGAGGGGCAGGGGTGGGGTCTTTGGCCAGAAGGTAAGGGCCAGCGTGTTAGCCATTTAGGTTATGACTGTCCCACTAACAACTATTAATCCTCCCAGAGTACAATCAAAACAACGATAAAATGCAATATAAGTCAGCAAAGGCAAATCCTTCCGATCAAAAGGACCAACGCAAAGGTTTGCGGCATCGGATGACACACGCGGAGGTGGTACTTTGGCTGGCATTGAAGAATCGTGGCGTAGGTGGCTACAAGTTTCGTCGACAACAAGGCATCGGACCATACATACTTGATTTCTATTGCCCTGAGTTACATCTTTGCGTGGAATTGGATGGAAGTTCTCACGAGTATAAATCTGATTATGACGCACAACGAACGAAGTATCTTAACAATCAGGGAATCAGGGTGGTGAGGTTTAAAAATGAGCAAGTTATAACTTGTCTTGAAGGGGTCATTGCTGATATTTTACGTATTGGGAAGGAAATAAAAACACTAACGTCCACACCTTGATATTTCTTGGCGTGGAAAATCAAAGACCCCACCCCTGCCCCTCCCCTCGAGGGGAGGGGATATGAGCACGGACTGTTGCACCGGTTGCAGGCAGTGGTGTTTGGGGGAATGTCCTTGGCGTGGAAAATCAAAGACCCCACCCCAGCCCCTCCCCTCGAGGGGAGGGGATATGCGCACAGGCAGCTGCACCGGTTGCCGGCAGTGGTGTTTTGGGGAATGTCCTTGGCGTGGAAAATCAAAGACCCCACCCCAGCCCCTCCCCTTGAGGGGAGGGGATATGCGCACAGGCTGCTGCACCGGTTGCCGGCAGTGGTGTTTGGGGGGAATGTCCTTGGCGTGGAAAATCAAAGACCCCACCCCAGCCCCTCCCCTCGAGGGGAGGGGATATGAGCACGGACTGTTGCACCGGTTGCCGGCAGTGAATTTAAGTTGGATAATTCTGAAATTCTCTAATTCGTGATAAAAAAGACGACAAAGTAATTTCGTATTGAGAAAGTAAAGATTATGAGTAAAGAAAAGGATATGGAAAATGATAAGTCGCGGCTGGCACCCATCTTGCTGTTCGCATACAACCGCCCTGAACACTTGAAGCGGTGCGTGGAATCGTTGCTCGCCAACAGCTTGTCGACGAAAAGCGACCTCTTCGTCTTCTCCGACGCACCAAAGACGGAGGAGGACAAGGATGGCGTGGTCCAGGTCAGGGCGTTCATCCGGAGAATCGTGGGGTTCCGCAAGGTGAGCATCGTGGAAAGGGACGAAAATTGGGGACTGGCACGTAGCATCATCGATGGCGTGACGAACGTGGTGGAGGAATATGGCAAGGTCATCGTCGTGGAGGACGACCTTGTACTGGCGCCCTTTTTCTTGCAATTCATGAACGACGCCTTGCGCGTCTATGAGGACGAACCGAGGGTGGGGCACATCCAGGCGTGCGACTTCACACAAGACCTTTCGCTGCCCGACACCTTCCTCATCAAGTGGACGGGAAGTTGGGGATGGGCCACCTGGGCGCGTGCCTGGAAGCATTTCAACCCCGACGGCACGGAACTGCTGAGGCAGTTGGAGGAGCGTAATCTCACACGGACGTTCGACTTCAATGGGAGATATGGCTTCACGCGGATGCTGCGTCGGCAGATAGAGGGGAAGAACAACTCCTGGGCCATCCGATGGAACGCCTCCTTGTTCCTCAAGGACATTCTCTCGCTCAACGTGGGGCGCTCGCTCGTGAGCAACGAGGGCTTCGACGGTTCCGGCACCAACTGCGGCGGCGGCGGGCTGTATGCCTCCAACCTCCACCTGCTTCCTCTCCCGGTGAACCGCATCTCGCCCATAGAGGAGAACATGGCGGCGCGGAAGGCGTTTGAGCGATATTACGCCCGCACCAATTCCTTCTGGGCGAAAGTGCGGCGACGCCTCGTCCGCACCCTCAAAGGCGACTTCAAACGATAGCAAGGAGCTGTCACTCCAAGGCCTCCTAAACTCCTGTAATTTCCTATAGCCTCCTATATTCTTCTAAAACCTCCTATGATAATAACAACTCGGGGCAGCCATTTGGCTGCCCCGAGTTGTTATAGAGTTATGGGATGATTAATCCCACAGGCTTTTAGACGTAGGTAAGTCATTCACGTCGTCTTCCAAGTCCAATGAACCTATGTTGGAATCCATTCCGGTACCCACGTCGCTGGGGTCGCCTATGGGCAGGTCTTCCAGGACGGAATCCTGAAGGTTGATGGCTATCAATTCTGTGACAGGTGTGATATATTGCTTTTTCATTTTCTTTTGAATAGACTAAAATGAGACTTACTTGACAGTGATTTTCTTTCCGCCGATGATATAGATGCCACGCTGTGTGGGCTGGCCGTTCAACTTCTGTCCCCAGAGGTTGTAATAGTTCGGTTCAGCATTGCTCGTCCCAACGCTCGTGTTGCTGATGGAGTTGGTGTCCTCGTCGCCGAACACGATGCTGAAGAAGTTGCTGCCGTCGCTATCAGGTCTCACGTCATCGGTGAGGAACTGGATATATCCTTGGTGGCCTTTACTTGTCACACCGGTAGGCTGCACACGGAAGAAGCCCACGTAGCCCGCATCAGGATTATCTGAACCTGGCCAGTGATTGGGGAAGTTTTCATAAGGATCGGTCTCTGCATCCCAGCCAGCCTTTGCTGTACTATAGGTGAGGACATAGTTGGTGTAGCTACCGTCAGTCATGGAGACTGTACCAGATGCCAGCTGTGACTTCATAATGGATTCAGACACACCGTGGATGATCTTCTCGCTGTTCTCATTGCTTGGGTCGTCATGCATGTCAGGCACAAACAGGTGGAAACCACCTTTGAGAATCTCAGCGTTCGCGTTATTCGTGTTGTAGAGGATGCAGGCGTTCTTGTCACCATCGGTTTGGACTGCGTTCATCACGGTGCCTTGTCCTTCAAGAATATTGTCCGTGTATGGGTAAACCGTCTCGAGGAGCACTTTCTTTTGGCTGAGGTCCACACCCGCTGATGTTGGGATGAACGTCTTGATGGGATAGCTGGTCAGGTATGCCGTGAGTTCCGGGTCGATGACGCGCTCGCGGCTCTCGGTGGCCCATCCATACTTGTTGAGCGTCTTCTCATCGATGGAAACGGACAGCTTCTCCACGATCCAACCGTTGAAGGTGAGGGTGAGGTTGCTTGTCTCGCCCGTGTTGAGGATGGCGATGATGTACTCATCAGTGCCGTCATTTGCTGAGTAAGCAGTCTTCGACTGAGCGTTGTCCACTTTGTAGAAGCGGCAGTTCTCACCATCTTCGATGTCAACCTTTTCACTCATGTGACCAAACTGGTATCTGCTCCAGAGGAATTTGGTGGGGATGCCATTGCTACCAGTAGCTTCATCAGCCATTTTCACGGTGTTGTCTCTCTTCACACGTGCATAGACAGCAGCGCCGGAGGGCACGTCGGGCACCACCATCTTGGTGTTCCACCAGCCCATGGTGTAGCCACCATTGGCCAGCTGCCTCTTCGTGTTGGAGAGGCGCAGACCCTCTTCGGTAATCTGTATGCTGCCGTTATAGGCGGCGTCGTTGTTGTCGAAGTAGAACCATAGGCCCTTGGTCTCGGGAATGACATCATCATTGGCGTAGAGCTGGTTGCCGTCGATACCCTTGGAGTTCTCGAAGATCATGTTCTCGTTGACATAGCCCCAGGACGGACCATAAAGGATTATATTGCCGTTGGTGTCCCAGCAGGAGAGGTCATAACCCTTCTCATCGTACTCAACGGTTGTCTCAGGATAATTGCTGTATTCTGTAGTAACGTCCTCCCATGAGAAGCCTTTGATGTCGGTGAAGTCCCATGTATACGGGTAGGACTTCGTCTCATGGAGAGCCAGCGTGAAGTTGCGGTCGGCAAAGTCGGTCACATATTTTTGGTTGAACTCCATACACTTGACACGGACACGGAGCATACCGATTTCACCTACGTTGGTGTAGGTGATACCAATGCGGGCATTGCTGGTGCCACCTCTAAGGATGTCGAGGGTCTTGTTCGTGATGTTGCCAGAGCTGGCAAGCACTTCGTTTGCCTGTCCGAGAGCACCGGTTCCGTCGGCTACTTGCTCGCCTTTTCCACGATAGTGGAGGGTCCAGGACTTGGTCTCTGTAGAGGTGACGTTGCCGTCCTGGTCTTTGACAGCGAGGAGGGTGTAACCACCACCATTTTCCTGCACAGCGTTGGTATTCTCATGCTCGCCACGGTAGATCTTGATGCTGTAGAGTTTGCACATGGAGCCTGCTGCCATGGTGAATTTCATATCGCCATCTTCTGCAGCGTAGAAGTGATAGCAGCCACGATAGTAGGGGTCGTTGTGACCGTCGGGCACGTTCCATTGTGAGCCGCCTGCATGATAGAAGTCGTTGGGGTCGATGGCATTGTGCATGGCATCGAGTGCGTTGGTGATGTGGAACTCCATGGACGTGGTGCCACTACCGTTACCACTGCCCATATAGACAATCACGCGGTCACCTTTCTTCAGGCATGGGATGATGAATTCACCGCCCTCGAGGAAGCCAATGTAGCGGTCGGGGTCGGCCTGGGTCTTGTTGCTATGGTCGATCACTCTGTCGCTGGTTAGCATAAACTCATCGAAGATGCAACTTTGGGCTGAGCCAGCATTGATGATGATGCCCTCGGTATCCCACATCATGTCGGCGTTGTCGCCCTCCATGTCGTAGTTGTTGAGGAACCTTGGGTCGTAGAACTTATTGTTCTTCTTCACGCGGTAGTTGAATGTCCAGTCGGCGTGTTTTGATCCGTCGGGGTTCGTTTTGTTCATTTCCTCATAAAGGAAGCAGTTGCTGTTCACACCATTTCGCGGAACACCATTTGCATCTATACCTTCTGTACCGTCATCTTTCACACCTTTGGCAAACTGTGTGGCATAGTCGTTGAAATAGGGACCGAAGGCAACCTCATCGGCCTCAGCGTTCTTGTTGTTCCACTTCAGGCCTTTAAGCGGGTTGTCGGAGAAGTTCCAAGAGTGGCCTTCGCTCCTCTTCATATCATTGCCATTTTGATCTTGACCAATCGTTTGATTGTTGTAGCCTGCATCGTAGGCGATGGTGTAAGCAAACACGGGGTCAGCATCGATGTTGGGGTCGCCAACCTTGATCAGGATGGTGCCGCCGCCCTTGGCAGGATCAACGAAGGTGATATTCCTGATCTTCAGCTTGTCACCCTCAATATATGGTTCACATGAAGCGATGTTGGAAGACTTCTTCTTGATAGTAACAGTACGATAACCTCTAACCCTTGCCAGGTTGTTGTCTGAAGTTGTTCCAGACTCCACCCATTTGGCAAGTGGTTCTACACTCTGGTCGGGTAAGAAGGTGACTTCAAGAAGTTCAGCAACGCCACAGGCGTAATTTGACAAATCACCCACGTTGGTGCCGTCTTGCCACCATCCATACAGATAATAGGTCTTGCCTCTTTCCACAGTGATGCCTTTGTTAGGTCCTGCTGTAGGATTGCCGTTATCAGCGCCAAAATATCCGTCTGCACCGTTATAGTAATAGTGGGGGTTCTCTACTCTTTGGAAAGAACCGTTCTGTTCCACCATCAGGTAATAGGGACACTGTGCGCTCATCGTCTTTTCGTTCGGAGTACCCCATTGGTCAGAAGCAGCATTGCCTTGAATGCCGTAGTTGTTGTAAGAGATGTTGGCTGCCTTGAACTTCACCCACATCTTACCGCTTACTTCAGGGACAAATTTGTAGAAGGTTCCGGTTGCAGGGAGTTCTTGATTTACGTCGATAACGCCCCATGTGGCAGTTCTTGCCATCTTGAAGTGGGATTGGTCATATACGAAGGAGACAGGGCCTTTGTCGGATCTTACAACCTCGGCGTGCTGTGTTTCGTCGGTGTTGCCCACATACACGTTAAGACCGCCTGGCACGATGTGCTGCTTGGCTTCCAACTGTCCGGTGGTATTGAAATAAGCGGTGCTGGTTTCGTGTTCATTGTCCTTGTCCACCATCTGTGCTTGGTGGTCGCCATAGATGGTAATCTTGAAAATCCTGGAGTCAGGAGCGAGACCTATATCCAAGTGCCCGTCTTCGGTGACAGTATAGGCATAGGTGGTGTATGAGTTGGCTTGAACGTTATTGTCATATCCCTGGGTTTTTGTAGCCAAGGCCATCCCGTTGGATATATATTCGTCTTGACCCTCAATAAAGTCACCGTTGTTTTCTGTGTCCTTGAACGCTGCGCAGCCGTTGTAACCGCCATTTCGTCCTACGCTGGAGAATGTGGCTTGTCCAGTGTACTGGATGACAACGCGGTCGCCTTCCACAAGGTTGCAGACACTGAAATTGTGCCAAGACCACTGTGCTTTCAGACCATGGTCGTTAAAAGCCCATTGGTAAGTTTGGCCATCGGAAGTGGGGCTGACAGCGATTCTGTTGTTGAGAGCTATGCCCGATTGCAGGTTGGTGATATATTTAGCTGTACCTCCATTCAGTTGAAAATCGGCATCGGAAGTACTATAATTACCAGTCACATTGTAAAGGTCGTAAATCTCAACAGCTGGGTCGTAACCATATGTGGCAGCATCATCGTGCTGGATGGTGATACTCTTGATATTCCAATATCTTGTAATACTGACAACCAGCTTACCCTTTGCTGTCATAGTGAAGGTGTTTCCGCTTGCTGTGGCTGTGCTGGTAGACTCAAGTGAAATGGTTTGAGAGGTTCCATAAACATCCACGACATCAAAAGTCACAACATCTCCAGAATAAAGATTGTTGACCAAGAACCTACGTCCGCCACCATTATTGCTATACAAACCTTGTTTGTGGGCTTCTGTCAGAATCCAAGTGCCTTGCGCAGCAAAGCGAGCAGCTCCTTGGACATTACCAATCTTTGTAAAATACACACAATTGGTGTAATCTGAGTCGGCAGAACCCATTGTGACTTCGGTATCAGCGTTATTACCATTAATAGAGTTGTAGAAGTCATACGTGGTTGTCACAATTTCCGCAGAGGCGATGTTCGGAACGAACAAGGCAGAGAGCAAAAGGACAAGTCCAAGAGGCGTGTACCGCCATGATGAACCATTCCTTGACCTGTTGCGCCACCCACCCATGAGACGGATGGCCTTGGTTAGCGTAGTTTTACTCATCATGATTAATTTTGATTTAGTTAGGTATTTAACTTGTTTTCAACTCTTGAGCGATGTTTGATTTGTCTTGTAGTTCGTTGTTTCTGCAAAGTACTCGTCAATTTTCGCAATCCGGCTGCAAAGGTATATATATTATAATAATAATACTTTATTATATGTAACAAAAAGTTTATCGTATGTAACGCGAAAAAAGTGGAAAAATAACACTCATTTTTGAAACAAAATCAAAATAAGTGGAAGGGATACACTCATTATGAAGGCGGATTTTTTAATAAAAATAGTAAAAAACGGAAAAGTTGACTGATGGATGGAATGTCTATGAAAAACTAACATATATTCTTGTTATCAAGCGTTTGAATAAATTATTAAAGTCATTCTATCAAAGTGGTTTGATGCTATGAATGTAAAAAACTATTTTCTTTTCCATTTCCAATCACGCAACCTCCCGTTTTCATTCCGACATAGTTGGTTGCAACGAAAAACAAAGACCAAACGAGAAAATAGCAGAAAACAATATTCAACTCATTAACAACATTTAAAGGAGAGACGGGATTCTTCCTGTCTTAGTACGCAGAGTGCCAATGAGTTTGACATCCTTCTGATGAGATGGGAAGAATCCCGAAGATAGGATGCACCTCGGCAATGAAAGCAAAAACTTTGTTTTTTGCTTTGCATTGCTCTCAGTTTGGATAAAATCCTCACGTTCGAAAAAACTAATAAATTCGTTTTTTACTCACTTAATCGGTTTTTTTCACTATCTTTGTCGCAAAATGCACGACTATGAAAAGAATATCCTTTCTGTTCACCGCTTTTTTGTTGACAACCGCCGTTGTTGCCAACCCCATCGACCAGGCTAAGGCCAAGGCACTCGCAAGTGAATACATCCCTGGAAATGCCGAACCCATACTCCACCATGCCGCCAAGGCACGGAAGGCCGGCAGTCAGACGCCGCCCTATTATGTCTTCAGCCGAGGGGCAGGGAAGGGCTATGTCATCGTAGCCGGCGACGACTGCATCCCCGCCATCATCGGCTATACGGAGAGCGGCGACTTCGATGAGAGCAAGGAAGCACCGCAGCTGTTGGCCATGCTCGACCACTACGCCCGACTTGTAGAAACACTGCAGGCCGAGGGACGCAACACCCCCTATGACGGCCAAAAGGCAGGCCCGCTCCGTGCTCCCGCCGGCCGCAACGACGTGCCCATCCTCCTCACCACTCATTGGCATCAGTCGGCGCCCTACAGCGACATGGTGCCCAAGTTGCCCAACGGCAACCGAGCCTTGGTAGGCTGCGTGGCCACCGCCGGTTCGCAGGTCTTCTATTACTGGCGGCGCGACCTCCCCACAGCCGTCCCCGCCACCACGCCCACCTACGAATATGGGGCAGCCCCCGCCACCGCCGAATACCAGATCAAGGCCGGCACGCCGTTGAAATGGGAGTTGATGTGCAACAACTACACCACCCAACCGGCGGAATACAAGGAGGCCGTGGCTGTCTTGTGCGCTGCTGTTGGCATGCAGGGATATCTGGAGTATGGGGAATCCACCGGTGGTTACATCTGGAAGCTCCCCTACGACCTCTACAATCTCAGTTGGAAACAAGCCAACAAGGACGACGGTTTCAGTGATGAAACGTGGTCGGCACTGATTTACAGCGACTTGAAGAAGGGACATCCTGTCGTCTATTCCGGCTATTTGGAGGATTGGGAGGGACACGCCCTGGTCATCGACGGCTACAAAGCCTCCGGCGACCTCTTCCATTTCAACTATGGATGGGGAGGCCAGAGCGATGGATACTATACCGTGAGGGAACTCGGCCTCGGCAACCATAACATCGACTATGCCATGAGTCCCACCGTCATCTATGGCATACAGCCCAAGAAGCAGAATATGACCGTAGGCATACAGGCACCGGAGGAGGTCTATGCCTCCGTCACCAACAAGTTGACCATAAAGGTGGCCAACCGTTCCACCATTCCCGCATCAGGCTTCTACCTCTTCACCAACAGGAGCGGACAGGCTCCCACAAGCCTTGCCGACGCACAGTCGTCGGAAACCACCACGGAGGTGGGAGTGGATGAGACCAAGGAACTCACTCTCAGCGCCATACCCCCTGCCAAGGGGACGTGCCACATCCTCATCACCGATGCCAACCTCAACGTGCTGGCTTCCAAGGAGGTGACGGCAGTGGAAGGCGTGCCAGACCTGTGGGTGGAAGGGATGCATATGACAGGCAACGCCGAGACGGAGCGTTATGGCGACGAAGACTACCGGGTGACCTATCACTCGCACGGCACACTTGTCGTCCGCTTGCGCAACAAGAGTGCGGCTGCCTTCGAACGCAACCTCCGCGTGCGGCTGTGGAGCACCGACGACGAGGGGGCTACCTGGAAAGAGGTCGGCATGAAGGCAGGGAAGGCCGTGGTGCCTGCCGGTGAGGCGGTCGACGTAGAGTTCACCATCGCCAACTCCTCTTCTACACCGGTGAAAGAAGGCATCCACTACAAGGTGACGATGGTCGAGCAGGTGCCGTCGACCAACTACCCCGTCAACTTCGAGGAAGGGAGTGAAACGGCGGCCTATTTCGTGCTCAAGACACCCGACCTCGTCGTCGATGGCTATGAGGACGGCGTGATGCGGCTCTCGGGGCACTGGGACCCCACGCTGTTCGCCTCCAACACGATGGCTGGCATGGCGACATACGCCGACGCCGTGGCCTACGACCTCACGAAGGTGGAGGGCGTGGACAACGTGCCGCAACTTGCAGCCAACCCCAATGCGCTATACTATGTCGCTGAAGGACAGGACGTGAAAGGCGTCAACGTGGTGAGCGGCGGCCTCTGCGAAAACCTCGTCCTCACGCCGGGTTTCTCCTTCGCACCCCAAGGCGAGATGCAGGTGGCCAAAGCCGGCATCTCACTGCAGGGAAAGGTGGGCAAATGGCAACTGCTGACCTCGCCTTTCGACGCCACGGTGCACGAAGGCATCATCGCACGGCGCATCGACGGGCACAACACCTCGGGCATCATCGGCAACACTACCGACGTGAGCGTGCTGGAAGCAGGAAAGACCTATATGGTGATGACGTCGCACAAGACCAACCAGACGTTGGCTGCCCCAACGGAAAACGGGGCGCTGACGGTGGCGGTGAACCCCGTTCCCAATGCCGAACCCGCACTGGTGGGCACCTATGCCAACATCCCTGCCCCGGAAAATGCCATGGCACCCAATGACAACGACAGCCAGTCGTTCGCCTTCCTCGTGGATGGCGACCAGGTGGAGGCGCTGCGTGGCTATTTCGCCGCCGAGGACATCACAAGGGCGTTCTCCACCAACGCCAACCTCACTTTCGACCCCGCCTACCGCAACCTGGCATTAGCCATCGATGAGGCTTATGGCATTCTGGAGAAATACCGCCACGTCGTGGAATGGTATGACTACGAGGAGTTCCGCGAGGAAATCCTTCAAGCGGAATGGTTGTTCTCCAACCGCACAGGCACCCAGCTCAACACCGCGGCGAAGGTGAACGCCTACGCAGAAGAGTTGCTGGCGAAGGGCGATGCCTACATGCGCCGCATCGTACGACCCGGTAACGTGGAGGTGGACTTCACCTCCAACATCAAGAACCCGTCGTTTGAACAGAAGACCACCGCGGGATGGACGCTCACCAAGCCGCTCAACACTGCCATCACCGCCACCACGGCGGCAAAGGTGTATGGCAATGCCGCATACAACCATTTCACAGCCTATGCCGATGGCGACTACATCCTCACCTCGTCGTATGTCTATGTCGATGCGGAGGGTGTGAGAGACACCCTGGGCGTGGGTATCTCGCAAGAGGTGGAAGGCCTCGTGCCGGGATACTACCGACTGACGGCGTGCCTCGCCTCCGACGAGGGGAACACCATATCACTCCTGGCCGGCGACTCCACCGTAACCTTCAGCGCCCATCCCTTCGGACGCCATTATTTCAACGAGGTCGTGGTGGACAGCATCAAGGTGTTGCCGGGGGACGACGGGAAAGGAACACTCCTCATAGGCGTGGCACCTGGTAAATGGTTCAAGGCCGACCACTTCCGACTGACCTTCATCGGTGCCATCGAAGAGGGCCAAGACCCTGACATCATAGAGACCGTCAATGTCCGTCCGCATCAGGCTGCAAAGGGCATCTACACCATCCAGGGACAGCGAGTGCCCCGCATCACCAAACCAGGCGTCTACATCGTAGACGGCAAGAAAATGATTGTAAAATAAAGCAGATAGGAGGTGATAGGGGGCTAGGAAATTCTAGGAAGTCCTAGGAAATCCTAGGAAGTCCTAGGAAGTCCTAGGAAGTCCTAGGTTCTCCTAAAACTTCCTAAAACTTCCTAGAACTTCCTATTATCTCCAAAAACCAAAACCCATGCAAAAAGAAACAATCAGGAAAAGGGTGGAAGCCCTGAGGACATGGATGTCGAAGAAACAACTCGACGCCTTCATCTTCCCAAGTACCGACCCCCACAACGGGGAATATGTGCCCGACCATTGGAAGGGACGCGAGTGGATTTCCGGCTTCAACGGTTCCGCCGGCACTGCCGTGGTGACCGCCGACAGTGCCGCACTGTGGACCGACTCCAGGTATTTCATCGCCGCTCAGGAACAGTTGGAGGGGACGGGCTTCACACTCATGCGTGAGCGTATCCTCGGCACACCAAGCATCCCCGAATGGCTTGGCAATCAATGGGATGAGAAGCCGCGCAAGGTGGGCATCGACGGCATGACCTGCTGCCACGATATGGTCTGTGACATGGCCTGCGACTTGGAACTCCGTGGCATCCAACTGGTGACCGACCTGGACCCGTTGGGGGTGATATGGGAGGACAGACCCCCCATCCCCCAGCATCCCGTGGTCGTACATCCCATGGAATATGCCGGGGAGTCGGCGAAAGACAAGATAGGCCGCATCAGGACGGCATTGAAAGAACGCTACTGCGATGCCATACTCGTCACCACGCTCGACGACATCGCATGGACACTCAACCTCAGGGGCTGCGACGTGCATTGCAACCCCGTTTTCGTGGCGTATCTCCTTGTCACACAGGAGAAAGCCACGCTCTTCGTCAATCCTCAAAAGGTGGACGGACAGGTGATGGCACACCTGGATGCCGCCGGAGTGGAGTGTGACGACTACGACAGGGTGGGGGAGTGCCTGCGAGGGATGACCACGGGGGTGGTCCTCTTCGACCCGGCTGTAGTGAACCATACATTATGGCAACAGGTGGGATGCGAGGTGAGGGAGGCCACATCACCCATTCCGGCCATGAAAGCCGTGAAGAACGCGGTGGAGATAGAGGGCTTCCGCAGGGCGATGGAGCGCGACGGTGTGGCGATGGTGAAATTCCTGCGCTGGCTCGAAGAGAAGGTGGAGAAGGGAGAGGTGGCCACGCTCACCGAAATGGCCGTCGACCGGCAACTTACTGCGTTCCGCGCTGAACAGCCGTTGTTCCGAGGCATCTCGTTCGACACCATCGCGGGATATGGCTACCATGGCGCCATCGTGCATTACGAGGCCACCGAGGAGACCGATGCCGCTTTGCAAGCCAAGGGGTTCCTGCTTCTCGACTCCGGAGGACAATACCTCGACGGCACGACGGACATCACACGCACCATAGCTCTCGGGCCACTCACCGAAGAGGAGCGACGGGTATACACGTTGGTGCTCAAGGGACACATCCGACTGCAGATGCTGAAATTCCCCGACGGCGCCTGTGGGTCGCAACTCGATGCGGTGGCAAGAAGTCCGCTGTGGGAGGAAGGGCTCAATTTCCTACATGGCACAGGGCATGGCGTGGGGGCGTACCTCAACGTGCACGAAGGACCGCATCAGGTCAGGATGGAATGGAAACCGGCACCGCTGCACGCCGGTATGACGCTTACCGACGAGCCTGGCATCTACGTCGAGGGGAAATTCGGCGTGAGGATAGAGAACACCATCCTCATCACACCCTACAAGACGACCGACTTCGGGAAATTCCTTCAGTTTGAGACGCTTACACTATGCCCCATCGACCTCAAACCCGTCATCGCCAGCCTCTTGAGTGAAGAGGAGAAGGAGTGGCTCAACCAATACCACCTGATGGTGCGCCGGCGCCTCTCGCCACTGCTCGACGAAGAACATCGGCTCTGGCTGGAGAAAGCGACTTCTTTTATTGAAGATTGAAGATTGAAGATTGAAAATTGAAGATTGAAGATTGAAAATTGAAGATTGAGTCTACTTTAAAAAGTGGAAAGTGAGCAAAAGGGCTGTGCGCATCTCCCCTCCCCTCGAAGGGGAGGGGATGG
>CADADN010000096.1 GCA_902786665.1 uncultured Prevotellaceae bacterium
ACAGCTATTTTTCTTGCCTTTTTATTTCTTTTTTTAAGCGAAGCGTTTTTTAATTAATTGTTATTCAGATGGATGCAGACTTGTGTATAAAGATCAGCTAGTCTTAGAGGGGGAGTAAGTTACATCGTGAGCACTGTGGTGAAGACTTTGGGTGAGCACTGGCGACGTTGGGAAGCGTCGCCCCCTAAAAGTTACATCGTGAGCACTGTGGTGAAGACTTTGGGTGCGCACTGGTGACACTCGGAGGCACAGATTGTTGGACAAGACCTCTTGGCAAAGAAAGCGAAACGGTATCTTTTAAAAAACAGGTTGTAAACTGGACACTCAACTTCTTTAACTTCGCTAACTTCTTCATCTCCCCAACATCGTTTCATCCCGTTTCACGTGCATTTCATCCCAAGAAGCCCTATTTTTCAGCAGAGAAACGCCATAGAGTTTGCAAAAACAATTGTTTAGTGTTATCTTTGCATATCATATGCAATGTGAGCAAAACATTATAAATAGATACATATGGACAATATCACGAACAACCCCAACGTGGAGAATACCCAGGAGCCTGTCAACACCTATGTGCAAGAGGCTGACTTAGAGGAAATCGAGGATATGGACTTGTTGACAGCCTTGATCAGCGAACTCGAGGACGATGAAATCAGCGTTACCATCAACAATGCCAATGCCGCCAGTCCCTTGGTGGAAGAAGAGGGCATGGAAGGAGTGGACATCGACGCCACCGACGAGGAAGACCATGATGACGACAACCATGATGACTCCGCCGACTTCCACGTCGATTTCTTTTAAAATGTTCTTACATTATCGCTCAACTTAATGGAGTTAAAGAGGAATTAAAAGGAAGTTAAAAAGGAGTTAAAGGGACGTATGTCCACTTCATTACCATTTATGGCGTTAGTCCTTCTTTATTCCTTCATCTCCTTGCTTGCGAAAGTTGAGCATATAAGCCAAACACCATCACCCCAATCCTTTTAAAAAAGTCACAATGAAAATTCGCATAGGAAAAGTTTTGTCATTCTGTCGCGTGGGGCATAGACCCAACCAGGAAGACGCCCGTTTCCCCGACATGGATCGTCCACCTTCGACACAACACTTTTTTGTGGTGTGCGACGGCGTGGGAGGAACCGAGCTGGGCGAGGTCGCAAGCGCCACCGTCTGCCAGGCGATAGCCAAAGCATTGGGCGATATCGATTTCAAGAAAGATTTCACCAATGAGGAATTCCTGCATATGCTCGACGAGGCCTTCGACGCCCTCGACCGAAAGAGCAGGCAACTCAACAACGATGACTTCGCCACCACGCTTGCCTTTGCCGCCTTCCATGGCGAAGGGAGCACGCTGGCACATATCGGCGACAGTCGCATCTATCAGTTTCGCAAAAACATCGGCATCATCTATGAGTCGGTCGACCACTCGCTTGTCAACCAATTGGTACTCAAGGGGCTGATTACCGCCGACGAAGCCATCGACCATCCTCGTAACAACGTCATCACACGAAGCATGGAACCGGTGGAGTTTGACGAAAACCGCAGTCCGGCAACGGTGTACCGCACCTCCGACATCCAAGCCGGCGACTGCTTCCTGTTATGCACCGATGGCGTGCATGGCTGCCTTGGTGAGGAAGAGCTCGCGAGGCTGTTCTCCCTTTCCCCCGACATCGAGGAGGCTTTCAACACCCTGGCGGCCAAATGCAAGGAGAGCTCAGACAACAACACCGCTTTCCTCATCTCCATCGCAGAAGTGGAAAATACAGATGTGAACAAGGATGCATCCGTCATCACCACCAGCATCTCGACGTCGCTCACAGAGGTTCAGTCTGAAAGTCAGCGACGATAACATTCAGACAAGCACACGATAATTCCGTTCAATATGAACAAAGACAATAATATCTGGACCCTGCCCAAAGGAACTGTCGTCAAGAGTCCCGAGCATTCTTATACGATACAGGAAGTGCTGGGACAAGGAGGATTTGGCATCACCTATAAAGTAATTGACGAGAACAACCAGGTACTGGCCTTGAAAGAGCATTTTATGAGAAGACATTGCGAACGCAAGGATGACATGGTGACCATGGATTTCAATGCTGCAGCGGCACGCGAGGTGAAGGACAGCCTGAAGGAATTCAAGCGAGAGGGAAGGTTGTTGAAGGAAATCAGCGACCAATGTCCCAACATCGTCAGGGTGAACGAGGTGTTTGAAGCCAACAACACGGCTTACTATTCCATGGAGTATCTCGGGGGTGGAAGCCTTCGTGACCAGGTCAGGAAGATAGGAGGCCCCCTTGACGAAGAAGAGGCAAAAGCCATCATGATGCCCATAGCTGAGGCGCTGACCTACCTACATGGCAAGAAAATCCTCCACATGGACATCAAGCCCGACAACATCGTGATGCGTGTCAATCCTGACGATGACACGCCGACGCCCGTGCTGATTGATTTCGGCGTCTCCCTGCATTTCGACGACAAGGACAAACTCACCACGACTCACCACATCGCCGGTGTCACAAGGGGGTTCTCTCCCATCGAACAATACGACCCCATAGAGCGATTCGCACCCACCGTCGACATCTATGCCCTCGCCGCCACATGGTTCTATCTGCTTGCAGGTCACAATCCCAAGGCAGCCACGGAAATCAAGAAGAAAGACATCTTGCAGAGCCTTCCTGACAACGTCAGTGATTACGTGCGCAACGCCATTGTCGAAGGAATGAAATTCAGTTACGAAGAGCGCCCCAAAACCGTCAAGGATTTCCTTCGATTGATAGAAGGTAAAACTTCACCAACTCCACCACCGCCACCAGGAGGAAAAGATAGAGGAGACAACGATACTCAAGACATCAACAAGTTTCACCGCCTTAAACGGCTTGCCATTGTTGCTTGCATCCTTGCAGCCATAGCAGTTGGTGTAACTTGGGGGGTAAAAAGTTGTGGAGAACAAGAAAAGCCGAAAACAATACTATCAGCCTCTATCGAAAACCCCTTAACGAAATACTACAAGGCTTCAGGCAAGATGGAAACCAATAATGGAGATTCTGCAAAAGTTGAACTATACCTTAAAGTAATAGATGACTCTGTGAGTGGCATATGTCACTATATGGGAAAGGATTCTGCTCTGGTGGTGAAAGGTATTGTCAAAAAAAATGGTTTTGATTTAACTGAAATGAATAAAAGTGGTCAGGTTGTGGCAGGTCGTTATTGGGGGCAGTCATTAACAAAGGATATTGACACCGGTGATACCATTTATAAAGGTAAATATATTCCTGAAATTAATGATGGCAGAATATATAACTTCAATTTTACAGTTGAAGAGATTGATTCCATCAATGTTCCCGACATTCCCTTAACCCAATCCATCAAACAAGTTGTTGAAAAGAAGAAAGACAAACAAACGACAAAAGAGCAAACAGCCAAGGAACAAACAACCAAGGAACAAGCAGCCAAGGAACAAACAACGTCAAATGAGGTAGGTACTCCCCCGAAGACAGAAATAGAGACAGAAACAGAAATAGAGACAGAATATAGGACAAACAATCCTCCTGAAAACAAGCCTACAAATACAAAAAAGGACCCATTCAGGGCAAAAGTGGATTCGGTGCTTGGACGCAAGCACTAATATGACAGAGTGCTCATCATCACCACACTGTCTTCATTCAAAAAAGTTCGGCGCCCAGGCGGACAAGCAAGTCCTCCTAGGCGCCGTAAGCTTTTACAAGCGTTTGCATATATGCATACAGTTACTCAAGTCTCTACTTGTTGGTGAGCCAAACGAACATACTTCAGTCGGACAATTTGAAGACTTCACCATCAAAGACATATGATTTGTATTTGTCACTGAGTATGCCTTTGCTTTCATTCTCATATTCTCGGACAAAAATGGTGCGTGTGGCTTCGTCATATTTCATCACCCAGTCATCATCTTGGAAAACATGAATAGGCCATAGTTTTTCATCATAAACGACACCGAAGTCTTCATTTTCATCCTTGGTTTCGAAAACATGGGGATGGGTGATGTCGTCCCCTTCAATGGCCTCTGTATGGTAATGACATATACTCCTATCATTTCCTAACTTTGCATACATTTCCAACAGATAAATTCTTTTGCCATCGGCTTCGAGAACATGTATATTTTTCACCAAGTCATCATCATTCAATTCCTCTCCTCGATTCACCAAGACCTTGCCATCATCGGTGCGATATTGCTGGAAAGAAGTAAATTCAGGACAGTTTTTTAATAAAAGGTTACGCCAACGGTAAGACCTTAGCCGTCCATCAGCCGATGTAGTCACTTGTATATCATCATAGTATTCATTGAAAAGATATTCCGGGTATGTGATGAATGAGGGATTTTCTTGAATCAACGTGATGAATTTATCATTCCAAGTATAAACGAAATCAACTTGATAATCATTATAAAGATCGAAAAACACATCTTCTTCGTAATATTCTATTAATTCCTTATACATTGCTTCGCTTGCAGCGTTTTTTTCTTCCCGGTAATTGAGAAACAGGTTTCTCAGTCTTGCTATGGTTGCAAAACGAGGGTTTGCTGCAAGCGAATCACCGAAACCCTTCCTCAATGCACGCATCTCTTGAAGGTAGAGTTCTGCTATTTCTTCCTTTTTCTGCTCATAATCATCAGCAGAGGGTCTAAGCTCATCTGCTTGCAAAATTGTATTATAAGTGGCTTTATACATAGCTGAGTAGTAATCATGATACAGTTTCTCCAAAGCTACGGAGTCCTCTTTTGTGAGCTGGTCATCGGCCACCATTTGCTGTAGTCCGGCACACAAGAGGAGAGCACAGGCAACAGCCTTTCTCAGGAAATTCATTGTTTTCATTGTTGATACATTGTTTGTCTTGTCGAGTAAAGACCAACCATTTTCGGTCTGTGCTTTACACTTCTCAGATACAAAGATACCATCGGAGAACATCTTTTCAAAACATCTTCATCCATTCCCTATGAAACATACGGGTTTGTCAGATGAAAAGAACGTGAAAGGCGATGAAAAAACAAGGAGGTGCGTCACGTCAGACCACCCATTTCCCTAAGACGAGTTTAAAAAAAAGACTCACCTTTGTGTTGCTCAAAAAAAATCATTACTTTTGCAAAATCTTTTATGAAAGCAAGAGAATCAATCATCAATAAAAAAAGTTGGATATGAAAGAAACATTTTTCAGAAGGTTATGCGCCTTGCTGCTGACGACCTGTTTGGCCACCACTTCCTTCGCCCAGACGTCAAAGTTGTTGGAAGTGAAGGAACTGTCGTTGAGCAACGGCATGACCGTCTGGTTGAACGAGGACCACACCCAGCCCAAGGTGTTTGGCGCCGTCGTCGTCAATGCCGGTGCGAAGGACTGCCCCAACACGGGCATCGCCCATTATTTCGAACACATCATGTTCAAGGGAACGGATGAAATAGGCACGGTGGACTACGCAGCAGAGAAACCCTGGCTCGACAGCATCGCCGCCGCTTACGACCGCCTTGCCGCCACCAAGGACGAGGCACAACGCACCGCCATACAGAAAGACATCAACCGCCTTAGCCAGAAAGCCGGTGAATATGCCATCCCCAACGAGTTCAACAGCCTCATCTCACGCTATGGCGGCAGCGAGTTGAATGCAGGCACCTCATACGACTTCACCTATTACCATAATTTCTTCACGCCCCAATACATCGAGCAATGGTGCCGCCTGAACAGCGACCGCCTCATCAACCCCGTCTTCCGTCTGTTCCAGGGTGAGTTGGAGACGGTGTACGAGGAGAAGAACATGGGGTCGGATGAATTGTTGACCGCCGTCCGTGAGAAACTGATGGGCGAACTTTTCGGCACCCAGCCCTACGCCTATCCCGTCATCGGCAGCACGGAAAACCTGAAAAACCCCAAGCAGTCGGAGATGAGGGAGTTCTACTCCAAGTACTACGTGGGTTGCAACATGGGCATCGTGCTCTGCGGCGACTTCGACTCCGAGAGCGTCATGCCTCTTCTGGAAAGCACCTTCGGACGCATCCCCAAGGGTGTGAAACCTACGCGTGTGAAATCCACCCTGCCCGACATCACGTCGGAGCGCACCGTGGAGTTGAAAATCCCCATCCCCCTCGTCAGCGTGGAAGCCCTGGCCTTCAAATGCCCGACCGACTTCGAGAAAGACGCCAACGCCCTGCAGTTGGCTGCCGGCATCTTGTCAAACGGCAAGGCCGGCATGCTCGACTCGCTGATGAATGAGGGGAACCTGATGGCAGCCGTCGCATTGCCCATCGCCCTGAACGACGCCGGCGTGTTCGCCTTGTTGGTAATCCCCAATCTGTTGAGCAAGACGGAGAAGGCGGAAGCCGCCTGCCTCGCACAATTCCGGCGTGTCGCCAATGGCGACTTCAGCGACGAAGTGTTCAACATCCAGAAGCAGGAGGCCTACCGCGAAGCCTTCCGGGAGTTGGAGACCATCGAAGACAGGGCGATGAAGATGGTGATGGTGATGAGCACCGGCCATGGCTGGCAGGAATACATCGCCAAGGTGAACGCCATCAACTCCTTGACCAAGCAGGATGTGATTGCTGCCGCCAAGCACTATTTCGATGGCTCCTTCGTGAGGTTCAAGAAGAAATACGGGAGTTATGAGAAGGACAAGTTGACGCAGCCTGGCTATACGCCCGTGGAGCCCAAGAACAGGGACGCAGAGTCGGAATATGCCAAGCGGCTTGCCCAAATCCCCGTGGCGAAGGCTGAGCCGCGCTTGCTCGACTTCGAGAACGACGCCGCCACCACTCCCCTGGGCGGCCAGGCCACGCTTTATACGGTGAAGAACCCTGTGAACGACCTTTTCACCCTGACGGTGAAATACAACAAGGGTGAGAAGGCCGACCCGAGACTCTCCTACTCCAGCATGTTGCTGAACAACATCGGCACCGACTCCCTGACGCGCCAGCAACTGGGTGCCGCCCTGCAAGCCCTGGGTGCCGACATGACATTCTCCTCCAGCAATGCCTCTTTCGAGATGGAGGTCACCGGCGTGGACAAGAATTTCGAACCCACCATGCAGTTGGTGAAGCACTTCCTTTCCCGTATGGAGTCTAACGACAAAGCGATGAAAAAGATAAAGGATGCTGCGAAATCGGATGAAAAGTCGCTGACAGAAGAGAACTCGGATGCTTTCAAGGCACTCCTCTATAAAGTCATGAACGGCAACGAATCCGCCAACCTTCACCGCATGACCTACAAGGAAGTGAAGAAAATGAAAGGCCAGGAGTTGACAGATGCCTTCAAGGCCGTGTTCAGCAACGCCTGCACCATCGTCTACAGCGGGACCCTCGACAACCAAGTGGTGGAGGACGCTGTTCGTTCCACCATCCCTGTGGAACTCAGCAAGACGCCGTTTGTAGACTATTCCTCACCCATCCTCACCTACGACAATCCGATGGTGTATGTGTTTGACATGCCCAAGTCGCGGCAGACGCTCTTCTTCACTTATGACCCGCTGAAGCCGCTTCCCACCAAGGAGAGCCGCATCCCCGCCAAAATGCTTGATGAGTATTTCGGTGGCGGCATGTCATCCATCATGTTCCAGGAGGTGAGGGAATTCCGTTCGATGGCCTATAGCACGGGAAGCAAATTGTTCGCCCGTTCACGAAAGTTGGCTCCCAACTCCCCCATCGCCATGGTGTCGATGGTGGGCACCCAGGGCGACAAGACCATGGATGCCATCGCTTTGGTTGACTCACTGCTCGACGACATGCCCATTTTGAACAAAGGGTTTGAGACGGCACGCCACGAGTGCATCAACAGCATCTACAACGATTTTCCATCATTCCGTGACATCGGCAAGGAGATTGCCCAAGAGCGGCTCATTGGTTATGCCAGCGACCCCAATGAAGGCACGGCGGCACTCTTCGAGGATGCCACTATGGAAGATATGATAAAATTCTATGAGGCCAACATCAAGAACAACTCCAACCACCGCGTATTGGGCATCGTGGGTAGCAAGAAAAAGCTCAACCTCAAGGAACTGGCCAAATACGGCACCGTGGTGATTGTGAAGGAGAAAGACCTGTTTAGGAAATAGGAGATAATAGGGAGTAATAGTAACGAATAGGAGCAAGTAGGAGGCTCTCCTGAAACCTTCTACTTGCTCCTAAATCTTTTATTTCCTCCTAGTCTCTCCTAGAAAGAAAAAGCGAAGTCCTCGAGGGTGCAGAGGCTCTTTTCCTTGGTGTCTGAGGAGAAGATGAAGAAGATGGCATGCTTGCCATCAAGCTCCGTCAGGCCGGGGAGGATGGTGATCAGTTCGGTCGACTCCTTTGGCATGTCGGCTTTCAGTTCCACGGTGCCTAAGGGTTTGCCGCCTTGCGAGGCCCATGGTCTGTCGGCCATCACCTGGATGGTGCCGTCGATGCCCTCGGGCTTCAGTCTTAGCAACAGTTTCAAATCCTTCTTTCCTTTGGTGGCTGAGAAATTGAAATACTTGTATCCCACGATGGAACCGTCGGTGTTGTTGACCACCGGGTTGGTGTTGTTGCGCAGGTCGTAGGGAGCATCAAACTTGTCATCGTTGCCGTATGAGGCAGCCACGTAAGAGCCGTAGAAGATGTTGTCGGGCCATTTGTGTTCCGCCACTTTCGGACCGGTGAGCCAGCATGCGAGGCCTGCCGAATGGCGCTCCAGCGGGTCAAGGCCATTAAGGGCGAACCCTTCGGAATTGAACTCTCCCTCTGAGATTTCCACCTTGCCGCCGGGGCCTTCCTCCACCTTGACCGTGATGGGAGCCACCATGGCCTGCCGTGCGAACTCATTCGTGCCAGTCTGGCGGTGATAGAAGACATACCACTGGTCGCCGATGAGGCAGATGCTGCCATGGGTGTTGCCTGAGACGACGGCCGAGGCGATGGTGTCGCCTTTCTCGTTGGTCTCACGTCCGCGGCCGTCGATGATGGTGCCGCCGTAGGTCCACGGGCCGAGGGGCTTGTCGCTGTAGGCGTATGCCAGGGTGTAGTTGGTGTCGGGGAGTCCGAATTCGCCATCCTTCGTCCAGCGGCTGTAGATGAAGACATACTTGTCCTTGATCTTGCGGATGGAGGATGCCTCGAAGAAGCGGAAGTCGCCGGGTTGGTTCTTGCCCGACACCATATCCTCCACCACCTTTGTTCCCGGTTTCACCGTCGCCATCGTGGCGGGGTCGAGTTCGGCGCCGTTGGACCTCTCGAATCCCCAGTAGCCATAGACGCGACCGTCATCATCGACGAAGACGGCGGGGTCGAACGCCAATACGCCATCGGCCTTGTTGGGGTCTTCCTTGCTCCAGTTGCACACCTCAAAAGGTCCGGTGGGTTTGTCGCTCTTCGCGATGAGACCGTTGCGGCCACCCACTTGGTCGTTGGGATAGAGGTAATAGGTCTTCTTGCCGTCGGGGCCGGTCACCAAAGCCACGTCGGGTGCGAAGAGCACGTCGGCAGTGTCCTGTGGCTCGCCTTTCCCGTTCTTGTCCACCCTGAAGACCTCGCCCTCGTATCGCCATTGGCTCGGGTCCTCTACAGGTGCCGACCAAACGACGAATTCCATGCCGCAATAGTCGGAAATCCTGCTGTCGTGCGAGCCATAGATATACACACGCTGCTTGCCGGGGTTGTCGGGGTCGTCGAAGACGTATGGCTCACCATCGGGGATGTGCTCCCAAAGGGGGAGATAGGGGTTGCCCACGGTTTTCAACACTGGTTCTTCCACTTTCGCCTCCGAGTTGCAGGAGGTAGCCGCCAGGGTGCCGCAGACAGCGACAACGGCCATTTTCAGAATCTTGTCTTTCATATCGTATGGTTGTAGTTTGGGATTTTGTTAGCAAAATTAAGGAAAAATATGGATGAAGAAGCAAGAAAACCCATTTTTTTGACAAAAAACTCCACGAAGGCGTTTTAAGCTAAATGAAAAGAATACCATCACCTATAATTGCCATGAAACAACTGTTTGGCTAAAGCCATTAAAAACATAGGATTGCCATATCATTATTCCCGATTTTTTACTACCTTTGCCTCACAAAAAGCAAAGCAACCAAGAATGAAGTACAAGTATGTATTCAGAATGGTGGTCGCCATGGCGACGCTATGCGGCACAAGTGTGAATGGACAGACGAAACGCTCGGATGATTTCCATGCGAAGTATGAACTGAAAGAGGTTGTGGTGATGAGCCGCCATAACATCCGTTCCCCGCTGTCGTCGGGCGGTGCCGCCTATCAGCGTGTGACACCGTATGAATGGTTCCATTGGACGTCGCCAGGCAGCCAGTTGTCGTTGCGTGGCGGTGTGTTGGAGACGGAGATGGGACAGTTTTTCCGCAAATGGGTGGTCGGTGAGAACCTTCTGCCAGACAACTACCGTCCTGAGGGTGACGAGGTGTTGTTCTACGCCAACTCACGCCAGCGCACTTTCGCCACGGCCAAATACTTTTCTGCAGGCTTCCTGCCTTTCGCCAACGTGGAAATCACCCATAAATACGAGGAAGACAAGATGGACCCCGTCTTCACGCCTCAGTTCACGAAGATGAACGACACCTATCGCCAGGAAGTCATCGATGAGTTGCAAACCATGCACGGTGGTCCCCAGGCGTGGATGAACGCCCAGAAACCCACACTCGACCTGATGGAAGAGGTGCTCGACATGGCACATTCGCCTGCCGCCTTGCAGGGCGACACCACCCATTTCTGGTTCGACGACACTCAGATCAAGATAGAGAAGGGCGACGAGCCAAGGATGACCGGCGGCTATACGTTGGCCAACAGCGTGGCCGACGCACTCGTGCTGCAGTGCTATGAGACGGAGAGCATGACGGCCTTCGGCCATGAGCTGACAACGGAACAGTGGCGCGCCATCTGCGCCGTCAAGTCTGTCTATGACGGACTGCTTTTCACCTCTCACAGGGCGGCGGTCAACCTGGCCTATCCGTTGGTGAGCCGCATCCGCGAGGAACTGCAGCGCCAGGACCGCAAGTTCATGTTCCTTTGCGGTCACGACTCCAATCTGGCCAGCATCGGTGCCGCCCTTGGCTTGGTCTTCCCAGAGACAGAGCGTGCCTTGGAGTTGCACACGCCCATCGGTTCGAAGATAGTCTTTGAGAAGTGGAGTGACGGCAAGGAAGAGTATGTTGCCGTGAACCTGGTCTATCAAGCCGTCGACCAGTTGCAAGGTCACACGTTGCTCTCGCTCGACGTGCCTCCCATGGTGCTGCCTGTCACTGTGAAAGGGCTCACTGTCAACAGCGACGGTCTCTACCGCTTTGCCGACCTTGATGCCCGCTTTGCCGAGGCCATGGAGGAATATGAGGCCATCAGTGACACCCCTGATGCCGTCGGAGCTGTCAGACAGTCGGACAACGCTCAACCCTCCGTCATATACAACCTGCAAGGACAGCGCATCTCTCACCTCCAGCAGGGTGTCAACATCGTCGGAGGAGAGAAAATGGTTGTAAAATAGAATTTGTAGAAAGGAAAAAGGCTATCCGTGAAGGATCTTGCAGGTGTGTGTCTTGGTTTCCTTGTCATAATTGACACCCACGAGCAGTAGGTCGTCGGCATGTTGCGCCACTTTTGCCGGGTACTGCTTGCGGAGAATCTGGTCGATGGCGGAGTCGGCATCCTTGTCGTATTTCAACTCCAACACGATGGCGGGGGACTCAACATTCTTGCGGGGGATGAGCACAAGGTCGGCAAAGCCCTTGCCTGTGGGCAACTCCCTATGTATGACATAGTCGTTGCGAGCATAGTAATAGGCGATGGAGAGCACGCATGCCAAGGAGTTCTCGTTGTTGTATGACAGGATGCTCGTATGCTCGTCGTGTGCGGCATCCACGCCACGCGCCACCGCCTCGCAGTCACCGTCGAGGGTGGATTGGAGTAATTGCTCAGATTGCCGAAGGCTCTTGATGACATTCGTCCAATTCGTCTTTTCCACTGCGTTTTTCATCTCGCACGCCACCTCGTAATTGGGTATGTAGCACTCGCTCTTGCGACGGTCATAGCCGAGGTAGCCCAAGTGGATAAGCACGGTGAGCACATCGTCGTTGTCACAAATGACCGACATGTCATTTTGAAACTTCGTGGTGTTCACCTTCACCCTGCCACCTGCGAGCATGCGGATGACGTCATCCTTCAATCCCTCGAAGTTCATTTGGATGTAACTGGCCACGGCATTGAAAGCACCCGTAGCCCCCCAATAGCTTGCACACCATTCTTTGTCGATGGCCTGCATCACCGAGTTGGGGTTGAACATCGACGGCTCGCTACCAATCTGATAACCATCATACCACTTCACCAACTCGTCGAAATCAAAATCATACTTCTCTGCAAGTGCCCTTACCTCCTCTTTGGTGAACCCGAAATAACGCGCCATCCCACCAGGTTCGACCATCGAATATTCAGAGAAATTATTCAAAGCCGACTCGGTCTTATATTTCTTGACAGGGAGGATGCCTGTCATATAGACACCGGCGAAGACATTGCTGGCATTCACCTCCTTGAACATACGGCGCAACCAATTGACATAATTGTCCATAGCCGATGTACCGGGCTTGAATTCACGACAAATGGCATCCCATTCGTCGATGATGAAGAAAAACCTCTCACCCGTTTCTGCGGCAATACGAATGAGGCATTCCATCAGGTCGCCTTTCTCTCTCACCTTTACATCAGGGTAGGAATCAAGGACATCGGCTTTTAGCTCAGCGTCAATCATCCCAACGATGTCGTCGTCATGGTAGCGAGTCACAAACGAGGTCATGTCAAGATAGATGACGGGATATTTGTTCAAGTGCTTCTCAAACGAGGGGTGGGAGGCGATTTCCAAGTCTGCAAACAGAGAGCGTGAATCCACGGAATGGTCGTAGTAGGCGCAGAGCATCTTCGCCGCCATCGACTTGCCGAAGCGGCGGCAGCGGGTGACGCAACTGAAGCATTGTTCTGTGAAAAGTTTCTTGTTGACAATGGCTATCAGTCCAGACTTGTCGACGTATTCACTGTTGCGAGCCCTGCGAAATCCCTCATTACCGATGTTGATGTATGTTCCCATAATGGCATTCTTTCAAATCGATAGCAAAGATAATCAATATTTTATGCAACACAAAAGAATTCCGAAAAATTAATGAATCATTCTTCGACGGAGGACATCGCTCCCTAGGAATGCACCCTGAGAAATATGGAGTAAAACATTTCATCAAGTTTGGAGACTACAACATCGGGCTTGACGATGGCATAAAGGTCGCAGGAAGTGTAATCATCCGCAAAGTCCTCGCTGCTGCCGCATACCATTAACAGACATGCTGCCAGCATTGTCTTCATAATGGTTTTCAGTCGTGTCAATTTCGTTTCGATAACATGGTATTGACAGTTTGCTTATCCGATTATACCCCAAGAACAATGGCGGGGTCAATATTCAGCTTCCGGCTGATTTCTCTAGCCGTCTTTATTGAAGGTTCGCCTTTGCCTGTTATTATCTCGCTGAGACGTGCCGTGCTGAGGCCCAGCATTTCAGCAAGTTTCTTCTGGTTCAGTCCCATCTCATACATACGAAGTTTGATGGTCTCCACCAGTGTGGGAGCTGTGATAGGATAATGCTCC
>CADADN010000097.1 GCA_902786665.1 uncultured Prevotellaceae bacterium
TGATGGAATCATCGTTTGGCTATCCATGGATTTTTTTAAGAATCGACTGTAAATAATTGAAAATCAATATAACCGAACTTCCGAAACTTAAGTTAATAACTTCAACAGCTTGTTCTGTCTGCTCCCCCCGACAAACGAAGCGGCGGAATCGGGCGCGGTTGATTCGTGTAAGTTTTCTACCTTGCAACTCGAAAAAACTATTGTCAGATGATAGAATCAAGCGGTGCAAGCTATCTATATATTGCAAACAATAAGACAAGGTAAAGAACTGCAAGATGGAAAGAACACGCAAACTCATTCAAAGAGGAAAGCATCTCGCTTACTTGCTGCGCCATGACAAACACTATCGTTTCGACGAACATGGCTGGCGGGAAGTGAGCGACTTGATGGAAAACCATGGCTACACGATGGATGAACTGGAAGAAATCGTAGCGACGAACAACAAACAACGCTATGAGTTCTCCGAGGACAAAACGCGCATCCGTGCACGACAGGGACACAGTGTCGAGGTGGATGTGGAACTGGAAGAGACCACGCCCCCCGACGTGCTCTACCACGGCACGGCGACCACGGCAGTGGAGTCCATTATGCGACAAGGCCTGCTCAAAGGCAAACGGATGCACGTCCACCTGTCGGCAACCGTCGAAACGGCTACCAATGTCGGTAAACGACACGGCACCCCCGTGATTCTCCGCGTAGATGCCAGGAGGATGCATGAGGACGGCGTCAAATTCTTTCTGAGTCGGAATGGTGTCTGGCTCACGGATTTTGTAGATGTAAAATATATTAGCGAAACAACAATGGAAGACAATCAACAGAAAAACAGAAATGGTCACTCAATCACCGATGACAATATGAATGAAAAGAGTTCACAACAAACGGATTACTTCAACCCGGAAACCAACACGCTGGACATCCGCTCCAATGGGGCGTACCCCTCAGGCGTGCTCAGCAACCTCTGCAGCAACGGCTTCCGCTTCGAAGGCATGGTGTGCGGCAGCATGGAGGGCTTCTTGCAGTCGCTGAAGCAGCAGGACCTCGGCAAGCAGCGCCAAATCTGTCAGATGAAGGGTGGCAACGCGAGAAAGCGGAGCGTCACTTCATGGCAGACCGACCAGATCGTGTGGTGGCGAGGAAAGCCCATCGACAGACAAGGCGACGAATACCAGCAGTTGCTCCGCAGGGCTTACAAGACGATGTTCGAACAGAACGAGCGTTTCCGCGCGGCTCTGATGTCCACACGAGGCGTAATCCTCACACACACCACAGGTGAGAACAACCCCTATAAGACCATCATCACCCCCCAGGAGTTGTGCGGCATTCTCACCGAACTGCGTGAGGACTATGACAAGCGTCCCAAGAACCTGGAGAAGCCCAAGCCAAAGATGAACCTGAGACATGTCGTCTTCTCCCATGGGAAGGAGAGCGGTCCCTTGGGGCACAAGATTCAACGCCTCATGGCAGAGGCGGAACTCTTTGGCTTGAACACCATCTCCGTGGACTACCGGGAGTGTGAGACCGCCGAGGACCGTGTGGCCCTACTCAAGGAGACGCTCGGGCAGTTGGACGCCCTGCCACGACAGATCGTGCTTGTCGGTTCAAGCATGGGAGGGTATGTTTCGACCGTAGTGGCAGGCGAACAGCCTTATGCCGGGTTGTTCCTCATGGCTCCGGCCCTGTGGATGCCTGCCGAGGAATATGCTGTGCAGGACTATCAGCCTCAGGCCGCCCATGTGGAAATCACCCACGGGCTGCACGACGAGGTTGTGCCCTATGAAAACAGCTTGCGATTCGTCCGGGAGCACGACAATGTCATCCTGCACCTCGTCCCCGACGACCACCGCCTGAAGGCATCCCACGAATTCCTCGCTTGCCAATTCAAGCGGATGCTGGAAGAATTGTCAACACTTGACAGATGAATCATAAATTTCCATTTCCTTTCCTTTGTCATATGATTTTTTTCCCCTATTTTTGCAAATGTTTGTTTGGTGGGTCGATGACGTTGGCAACACAGCCCTGTTTGTCGGACGCTTTACATCAGCAACAACATTTGTTAACTTCAATACAATAACATCATGAAAAAAACAAGTTTGATTTTTGTAATGTGTCTGTTGCCTTTCTTGGGTTATGCACAATTCGATGACGACGAGAAGGGCATCGTAGCCATTGGTTTCGACTATGACATCGAAGGGGTTGAACCTGTGGATGCCGAAATGATGACCTTCCGCTTGTATGACTATGAACACTATCTGAAACAGTCAATGGTATGGAAGAAACAGACAGAAGCAAAACCCCACGATGCCAGTGCCTGGCTTAATTACTTCAGATATTCCCGCTACACGTGTTTTTTTGATTATGAAATAGACAGGGACTCGCTCTTGACGTCCATCGTTGACGATATGGGGAAAGTCATCCCCGATACCTATGTATACAATACATGCAAGTATTTTATAAGAAATACCGAAGATGGCTTGAATGAATATGCAGAAAAGGCTCTCAAGCAACTGCCTGCAAAAATGACGTTCTTTGACTATGACACTTGGTACTGCTATTTGCGTACCAAAAAAGACAAGTCCGAGTATGAGCCTTTTGGCAAGGAATACCTTGCCTCCGGTCTTTATTCCCAGGAACTCATCAAACATAATATGAACGAGTTGGATGGGTTGGCGAAAAATGCCATCTATGTGGGCAATGGTGATGCCACTGTGATACCCAAATGGCTGATTGCCGATGCCATGGGGAAGCATCGTGACAAGCTCGTCTTGTGTTATCCTTACTTGCAAGATCCCGAATACTGCAAGAGAATATTCAATGCCCTCGGAATCGGCGAGGTGCCGCAACATGAGGGTGAGTTTGAATACTATGAGGATTATCAGAATTATATAAAAAGCATCATCATGACGATTGCCGAGCGTACGGGGCGTGAGCTGTATTTCTCAAAAAACAATGGAGAGGACATCAACGACTTATGGTTTGGGGACTTGTATGATGAGGGGCTCGTTTTCCATTATTCTCCTAAGGAGATTGATGCAATGAAGATGAAGAAGCATAATTATGAGAAAGTTTACGACCTGTCTTACCTCCTTCAACCAATGGGCGATAACGCATGGAATACCGACAAACGCATGTGCGTGCAAATGATTCCGTCTTTCGGGGATTTGCTAAGTTATTACAAGGCAAATGACAAGAAGCGCTATTCGGAGTTATATTCCATGTTAAGCCATGCCTTGGAAAGGTCGAAAGATATCATTGATGAGTCGGATTTGGATTATTTCAATGACATCCTCAATGGGGAATTCGAGTAAAAGCAAAAAGCGACCGAAATGAAATTGATAGAATGCTGCCTTCATAAAAAACAGAATTAATAGAACACACTTAAAACACCGATATTCATGGATACAAAATTGCAAGACAGGATACGCGGGTCGCTGATCGGTGGGGCCATCGGCGACGCACTGGGTTACCCCGTGGAGTTCATTCACTCCTTCAAGGGCATACAGAATAAATATGGTGAGCGTGGCATCACACGGTTGGACACGAATTCCAAACAAGCCGGCAAAGCCGTCGTTTCCGATGACACGCAGATGACGCTCTTCACAGCCAACGGACTGCTGAACGCCAAACGGTTGGGGCAGCCATTGAAAGTGGGCGTCGCCTATGCCTACGTCGAGTGGTACCTGACCCAGACCCATAAAAAATCAAAAAAGTTCAACGACTGCTGGATTGCACAGATTCCCGAACTGAACAAACTCCGTGCGCCGGGCAATACCTGCTTGTCGGCGCTGCATGACATCTATTCCGGCCTTGAGCCTTTCAACAATAGCAAGGGCTGCGGCGGCGTGATGCGCATCGCACCCATCCCCCTCTATGCCGCCGTCGATGGCAGGCTCAGCATCGAGGATGCCGACCGGCTCGCCGGCGATGCCGCTGAAATCACACACCTTCATCCCCTGGGGTTCATTCCCGCAGCGTTGATGGCACACGTCATCTACCGTCTCGCTTTAGACACCGAGCCTACTCGCGAAAACATGCAACGCTACATCGAGGAAGGGGTGGAGGAAATGCGCAAAATTTATAGCCAATACCCTGACGATGTGGAATATATGGCGAAATTGGCTGAGAAAGCCATCCTCCTGGCTGGCAACGGCAAGTCTGACCTGGAGAATGTCAACCTGTTGGGCGAGGGATGGGTAGGCGAGGAGGCGTTGGCCGTAGGGCTCTACTGTGCCTTGAAGCACTTCGACAGTTTCGAGGACGCTCTCGTCGCCTCTGTCAACCATGGTGGCGACAGCGACAGCACAGGGGCGGTGACGGGCAACATCCTCGGAGCAGCCGTAGGATACGAGGCGATACCACAATTTTACAAGGACGACGTGGAACTTCATGACCTCATCCTCCATATGGCCGATGACCTCTACAGAGGCGAGGTGACGGAAATGTAGTGCAGGCTCGGAGTAATCGGAGGATTCGGAGTAATCGGAGCTTTTAAACATTTTGACAAGTAGGAAAAAATAATTTCACGCAATAGTGTGCGTTTCAATTATTTTTTCCTACTTTTGCACGTCAAATCAAATCAACCTACAAAATGAAAGAATTTTTCAAAATGGTGTTCGCCACCATGCTGGGCATATTCCTCTTCATGCTTATCATGGGCATCTTCTTCGTGATGAGTCTCGTGGGCATGGTGGCTTCCGGCAGCAGTGTGAAATCTGTGGAAGGCAACAGTGTCATGGTGCTCAACCTCTCAGGGCAACTGAATGAACGTGCCAGCAGCATTTCCGACATCAGTTCAATGGTCCTGGGCAGCACGGGTAATGAAATAGGACTTGACGACGTGTTGTCTGCCATCAAGAAGGCCAAGGCCAACGAGGACATCAAAGGCATCTACCTCGAGGCCGGCATGTTCTCCTCCGACTCCTATGCCTCGTTGCAGGCCTTCCGCCGCGCATTGGAAGACTTCAAGAAAAGCGGGAAGTGGATCATCGCCTATGGAGACACCTACACACAAGGTTCATACTACCTGGCATCCGTGGCCAACAAGTTGTATATCAATCCAGAAGGGATGATTGACTGGCACGGCATCGCCTCCTCGCCGATTTTCCTCAAGGATGCCTTGGAGAAGTTTGGCGTGAAGGTGCAGCTCACCAAGGTGGGTGCCTACAAGAGCGCACCAGAGATGTTCACCGCCGACCAGATGAGCGACGCCAACCGCGAACAGGTGTCCGCATACATCAACGGCATCTGGGAAAACGTGCTCAATGAGGTGTCGAAAAGCCGCAACATTTCCATCGACTCCCTCAATTCATACGCCGACAATTTGGTCACTTTCGCCACCACCGAGGACCTCAAGGCAAAGAAGATGGTCGACGGCATATGCTATACCGATGAAGTGAAGGCATTGGTGAAGAAACAACTCAAGATGGAGGAGGATGACGACATCCCACAACTCACCCTTGCCGACATGGCCACCGTGAAGGAGGTGGATGACGAGGGAGATGAAATCGCCATTTACTACGCCATGGGTGACATCGTCGACGGCGATGCACAGAGCATGGCGAGCCAAGGGACGGTCATCGATGCGCAAGTGGTGTGCAGGGACTTGGAAAAACTGGCTGAGGACGACGATGTGAAAGCCGTGGTGCTCAGAATCAACAGCGGCGGCGGCAGCGCCTACGCCTCGGAGCAGATATGGCATCAGATTGAAATGCTCAAGAAGAAAAAGACCGTGGTGACCTCGATGGGCGGCATGGCTGCATCAGGAGGCTATTACATCAGCTGCAACAGCAACTGGATTGTGGCGGAACCCACCACGCTGACGGGAAGCATCGGCATCTTCGGCATGTTCCCCGACTACAGCGGATTGCTCAAGGACAAGCTTGGCGTCAAATTCGATGAGGTGAAAACCAACAAGTTCAGTGCTTTCGGAACCATGGCAAGACCGATTAGCGAAGAGGAGATGCGCTACCTCGACAGCTATGTCGACCGTGGATACAAACTCTTTAGGAAACGCGTGGCCGACGGCCGCAAACTTGGTGTGGAGGATGTGGAAGCAATAGCTCAAGGTCGTGTGTGGCTGGGACAGGATGCCTTCAAGAATAAACTCGTAGACCAACTGGGAAGTCTTGACGATGCCGTGGCCAAGGCCGCCAAATTGGCCAAGCTCGACAAATACTACACCTCATCCTATCCTGCCATGCCCGACTTCTTCGAGCAACTGATGGCCGGCATGGACGAGCAGAAAGGCAGCTATCTCGATGAGACCATGCGAGCCTCTCTCGGTGAGTTCTATGAGCCGCTGAAACTCCTGCGCAACATCAATCGTCATAACGCCATCCAGGCACGAATGCCCTTCATCCCCAACGTCTATTGACATGCGCATCCACAAGGCGTTGCTGCCTGTGAGCTGGCTCTATGGACTGGGAGTGGTGACGAGAAACCTGCTCTTCGACTGCGGCTTGCTGAAAAGCCGCAGTTTTGACATTCCCGTCATCTGCGTGGGCAACCTGGCTGTAGGAGGCACGGGCAAGACACCCCATGTGGAGCATCTCGTCAGACTGCTTAAAGAACGGTGCAAGGTAGCGGTGCTCAGCAGGGGATACAAGCGGCGCACCAAGGGCTTCGTGCTGGCCGACGACCGTAGCACGGCTCTCGACATCGGTGACGAACCGATGCAAATCCATCGGAAATTCAGCGACATCATCGTGGCTGTGGACGAGGACCGTTGCGAAGGCATAGAGCGGCTCGTCGCACTTGGGGCGGAGGTGGTGCTCCTCGACGACGCCTTCCAACACCGGTATGTAAAACCCAGCCTCTCCATTCTCCTTATGGAATATGACCGACTCAAAGGTGACCGGCTGATGCCCGCAGGGAGGCTTCGCGAACCTCTCCGTGGCATGCGACGGGCCGACATCGTGGTGGTGACGAAATGCCCCGACCGTATGCAGGATGGCGAATACAAGGAGGCGGAAAGACACCTGTCGCACCGTTCTCCGAAAGAGAAGGCTTTGCCGTCGCAAAAACTCTTCTTCTCACGCATGGCCTACAAAAGCCTCAAACCGGTCTTCCCTGAAAAGGGTGACACGCCACCGACCATCGACGCTGGCGTCCATGTGTTGCTGGTCACCGGCATCGCCAACGCGGCACCTCTAGAAGAGGAGGTGCGGCGGCATGCCAGTCACCTGAGACACCTCGCCTACGGCGACCACCACGCGTTCACCGACAGCGACTTTGCTGACATCAACAAAGCCTTCGCCCAACTCCCTGAGCCGCGCCTGCTTGTCACGACAGAAAAAGACGCTGCAAGGCTAAGGACGATGAAGGGACTATCACCGGAGGCAGCGGCTCATGCCTGCCTCATACCCATACAAGTGGAATTGCTCAGAAACGAGCAGGATGCTTTCGACCAAGCCATCATTGCACATATAAGCAAAAAGTTGCTTGCATCTGGCTCTCCCAGTAGTGACAAACAACAATGGAAGAAGTGAGCAGTGGAAGAAATGAATAGAGGAAGAAGTGTACATATGTCCCTTTTACTCCTTTTTAACTCCTTTTTAACTTCTCTTTAACTCCCCTTTAACTCCTCTTTTTAATTTCCCTTTAACTCCTAAAAAAATATGGAAATAGCACAACTCGGTGAGTTCGGACTCATCAAACACCTTACCAAAGACATTGAAAAGAAAAACGACTCCACACGCATGGGTGTGGGAGACGACTGCGCCGTGATGCATTATCCCGACAAGGAGGTGCTCGTCACTACCGACATGCTCATGGAGGGCATACATTTCGACCTCACCTACATTGATATGAAACACTTGGGATACAAGGCTGCCATGGTGAACATCAGCGACATCTTCGCCATGAACGGCACGCCAAGGCAGATGGTGGTGAGCATCGCGCTCAGCAAACGGTTCAAAGTGGAAGACCTGGAGGACTTCTATAGCGGACTACGACTGGCCTGCAACAAATGGGGCGTGGACATCGTGGGAGGAGACACCACGTCGTCTGTCACCGGACTGGCCATCAGCATCACATGCATCGGAGAGGCAGAAGCGGAAAACATTGCATACCGTAAAGGGGCGAAGGACACCGACCTCATCTGCGTGACCGGAGACCTGGGGGCTGCCTATATGGGACTGCAGTTGCTGGAGCGAGAGAAACGCGTCTATTACCAACAGGTGAGGGAGGCGCAGAAGGCGGGCAACAAGGCCACACTGCAGCAGTTGGCTGACTTCCAGCCCGACTTTGCAGGGAAGGAATACATCATCCAACGACAGATCATGCCTGAGGCGCGTGGTGACGTCGTCGCAGCACTGAGGGAGATGAATGTCAGGCCCACCGCGATGATGGACATCAGCGATGGATTGAGCAGCGAACTCCTTCACATCTGCGAGTGCAGCGGATGTGGATGCAGGGTGTTTGAAAAGAACATCCCCATCGACTACCAGACTGCCGTGATGGCCGAGGAACTGAACATGAACGTCACCACCTGCGCCCTCAACGGCGGCGAGGACTACGAGCTCCTCTTCACCGTCAGCATCGGCGACTACGAAAAGGTGGAGCAGATGGAGGGCGTGCGTCTCATCGGGCACATCACAGACAAGAGTCTCGGTGCCATGCTCGTCACAAGGGATGGAAGTGAGTTGGAGCTCAAGGCACAGGGCTGGAACCCCCTGAAAGAAAGCTGAGTGTTTGCTGTTTTCGGTATAACGTTATCTCGGTATAACGTCATTTCGTTATAACGTCATTTCGTTATCACAATTATTTCTCTGGTCAAAAACTAAAGCGGGTGCACTGGAATTCCGGCGCACCCGCTGCAAGGTTGCGAGTTAGTAAAAAAGGATGATTGGTTACTTCACAAGTACTTTCTGTCCATTCACGACATAGACGCCCGGCTGGAGCTTGCTCATCTGCTTGGGGCTGATGCCGGTGGCTACGCGGATGCCGGAAATGGTGTACACATCCACCTTCTTGTTGGAAGAAGCGATGGAAGCGATGCTGGTCACCTCGTTGGCACCCAGGTGGATGGTGTTAAGTTCGGCGGTGTTGCCAGAAGCCACTTTGATGAAGCAGCGTGAGGCATAGAATCCGCTCTTGGTGTCGTCGACAGCTACGAAGCGAGCTTCGGCATTGTCGGCAGCAAGGATGCCATAGAGTCCCTCGCCGGGAGTGTGCACGCGAGCACCTTCCATGGTGACCATCTCGCCGTTGTCCTTGGCGATGACGGTGAGGGCTGCCTCGGCGTCAGTCACGGTAGCGGTCTTGGCGATGCGCCTGTTGCCGATTTCTCCGGTATAATGGATGATGTACGGGGTGTTGGCCTCGATGCCGCCTGCTTTGCAGTCTTGGAAATAGAGGTTGAGCGTGTTGCCGTTGGCTTCCACTGCCACCAGTTTCTCCAATTGGCAGTCGCTGCCGAAGGCCTCGTTGAGTTCGTCTTCCGTAACAGAGAACGGCAGGGCGATGGTGTTCCATCCGGTGAACATGTAACGGTTGACGACAACATTGCACTCCTGTCCGTCATAGTTTGCCAGGTTGGTGCCATTGTAAGTGTTGATGTTAAGCGCCTTTTGTGCACTTGCAGCGAGGGCCATGAGAGCCAAGGCTGCGATGAGGTAGAATTTCTTCATAGCTTATACTTTTAGTTGTTGTATGACTAGATAAAGACAATGTGTCTGATTTGATGTTGCAAAGATAACAAATTATAAGAGACACGCAAAAAAAAACAAACTTTTTTTTTCATATTTAAGATGTTTGTGAAAAAATCATCATTCAAAGGGCTTTAATGGCTCTCAGGGCTTGGTGGGCACATAGGGGTTATAGGACTTGTGAGTCTTGTAGGCCAAGGGCATATTGGGTTGGAAAATGCCTGTTTATGTGCCCAAAATTATTAATAAATGTTAATGAATGATTTTTTCCGGATGAAAAAGGGTGTTGTTTGAAGAAATATGCTTACCTTTGCAACCGCAAAAGAAAAATGGTGCCTTAGCTCAGTTGGTAGAGCATCGGACTGAAAATCCGTGTGTCCCCGGTTCGATTCCTGGAGGTACCACTCCTCCTTTCATTAGCCCGGCGATGGTTTCGACCTGAACCGGGTTTTTTTGTGTTCTCACTAAGTCACTACACCTCGGCAGAGGGGATGCTTCGACCCCTTTTCGGCCTTTTTTTTACCTTGCAGGTCTAAAAAGTAGGTGATTGTTTGCATTTATTGTAAATAAGGTATATCTTTGCCATGTTTATCAAGCGGAAGTAATTCTCTAATGCTTAACTCTAAAACTCCATATCTTATGAAAAAGTTTACATTCACCTTATTGTTATTGATGGCTGCATTGTTGGTCTCGGCAGGTCCTGTGACCAAGCAGCAAGCCCTCGCCAAGGCCAAAGCCTTCCTTGGTGCGCGCGGCCTGCAGGTGGCAGGCGAGGCTCATCGTGCCCCAGGCAGCCCAACCACAACCGACCGTCAGCCATTATATGTTTTCAACACGTCTGGCAATCAAGGCTTCGTCATCATTGCAGGAGACGATCGCGCCGAGACAATACTTGGATACACGGAAAGCGGTAGCTACGACGAGGAGAACCTACCCGACAACTTCCGTGCATGGTTGGAGCAGGCCGCCTTGGAAATCAGCGCCCTGCCAAAAGCAGAGGGTGCGCAAGGTATATCACAGCCTCTCCGTGTACCCGTTCACCCCGCCATCAGTCCGCTCATCAAGACAAAGTGGAATCAGGGAAGCGCCACGGAGACGGGGAGCATCTACAACACGCTGACGCCGACCATCAGTTCCAGACATTGCCTCACGGGGTGCGTGGCCACCGCCGGTGCCCAGGTGATGAATTATTACCAATACCCCAAGAATGCCACGAGTCCGGTTCCGGGATACGAGTCCAACAACCTCGTCGGGACACTTCCCGACCTTCCCGCCGTCAAGTTCAATTGGGATGCAATGAAGAATTACTATACTTCGGCAGATGTGGGAACGGAGAGCGAAGTAGCCGTTTCCACACTGATGCTGTATGCTGGTTATGCAGCACAAATGAGCTACGGTCTTGGTGGTTCCGGCGCAAGTGAGTATATTTTGGCTCTTGGCATGACGGAGTATTTCGACTATGACCCTTACACCTGGAAATATGCGACGCGTTCCAATTACACTGTCAGCGATTGGGATGCGCTCATCTATGGTGAGTTGAAAGCCAAACGACCGGTGATTTACTCCGGAAGCGGTGTTTATGGAGGCCATGCCTTCATCTGTGACGGTTATAACGGAGAAGGTTTCTATCATTTCAACTGGGGATGGGGCGGATACCATGATGGTTATTTCAAGTTGCACGTCACCAATCCTTATGGTGGAACTGAAGTCGATGATGGAACGATAGACAACGGCTTCCCCATGGATGCGTCCGCCGTCATAGGTCTGCAACCCAACACCGGTCAAGGCCCTGGCGGTGGCAGTCAGACGGAAGGGCTCGTGGCCACCGCCCTCGCCCCGTCCGTCAGTGGGACTGTCATCAGCGCATTGCTGCAGAACAACAATTCCGTCCCGGCGTCATTGGCACTCGGTATGGGTGAACTGAAAGCCGATGGCAGCATCACCGTCTTGGACAAGAGTTATGAGAGCGATAAGAATTGGGAGTTGCCGTCTGGCTACTATTGGACCGACCGGCTTACTTTCGATGTCTCAAAATACGGTCTCTCCAATGGAACTCACACGTTGGTGTTCGTCAGCATCGAGAAAAACGCCACGGAATGGGTGCGGGCACAACCCAAAACTCTTTACTATGACGTAGTTGTTAAAAACGGCTCCTACACCATCACGGAGCGCAAACCCAAACTTCAAGCCAAGCAGTTTGATTTCAAAGGCAACAAATACACTACTGTCGTACAACCGGTGGAGGTCACCATCGAAAGCCAGAACATAGACTACGTAGAGCCACTTTATTTCTTTGCCAGCATGTCAAGTTCCACCAAGGGGGATGCTGTCTTCTCAACAGCAGCCGCCATCGAGGCGGGGAAGAGTGAAAATGTCATGTTCTACTTCTATCCCACCAAGGCTGGAAAATATTACGTGTGGGTGTGCACCGATGAGGAAGGCACCAACGTTGTCGGTTCATCCTATGTCACCATCAAAGCCAAGCCTACCTACAGTGTCACTTTGTCGAAGGTGAATCTCAACATCGACGCCAAGCCCACAACCACGGCTACCGTAAGGGTGAAGAACGCCTCGTCATATGACTACTACGATTCCTTCGAAGCCAATCTCTACATCCATAGTAACAATTCCTACATCTATGTGACGGGTGGAGAGACACCTGTATACCTCATCAAGGCAGGGGAGACAAAGGACATCACCGTGAAGTTCTACGACCTGGAGCCAGACATTAATTACAACTTCGACTTCCGCTACAGACCAACCATAGGAGGGTACCACACCATACTTTACGATGTCGATTTCTCCTTCACCGGCCCGACTGGCCTGCCAGGCGACGTGAACTTGGACGGGGTGGTCAACGTGACCGATGTCTCGCTCATCGTGAATAAAATGCTGACCGGAGAAGCACCGGGGGGTTACCATCATGAATATGCCGACGTCAACAATGACGGCATGGTCAATATCACAGACGTATCCATGCTCGTCGCACAAATCCTCAAATTAGACGAGTAAAGATGGCTATGCTTTTATGATTTCGGGGGCGAAAGCCCCTGAAATCATTTTTCAGACTTTTTGGTGCCATAATTAACCCAATGCCTTCGGACACAAAAAGGGGGTTGGCGGAATAATCAAGGGGACAGGTTTTGATGGAAAGATATTTGCATCAAAACCTGTCCCCTTCATTCTGTCCTTGATTCTGCATAGGCACAAAAAAAGAGGTTGGCGCAGGAAGCTTCCAACCTCGAAAAATTTGATTTCGAAACATCGAAATCCTAAAAAAGATGGTGCAAATATATAATGACCATGGGTAAAAAGCAAATTTTTAACACTAAATATTGATTTTTTAACAGTTCGGAGGGTGGGGTAACCATCCCGCGAATATTTGTTATAAACACGAATTATTCATAAATTTTCCACCTGTGGGGTTGAAATTTGATGAACAACCTACGCCAAAAGACCGTGCCCACCCCCCGGGATGCTCACTCGGAGTGCAACATCCCCGCCCCTCAAGGGGAGGGGTTAGGGGTGGGGTCTGTAACTTCTACGCCAAAAGACCATGTCCCCCCGGGATGCTCACTCGGAGTGCAACATCCCCGCGCCTCAAGGGGAGGGGGCAGGGGTGGGGTCTGTAACTTCAACGCCAAGAGACAGTGCCCACCTCCTGGGATGCTCACTCGGAGTGCAACATCCCCGCCCCTCAAGGGGAGGGGCCAGGGGTGGGGTCTGTAACTCCAACGCCAAGAGACCGTGCCTACACCCAGAGCGCTGAAAACGTCATATTAGAAAAGCACAAGAATAACCTTTGGCTCAAATACCCCACCCCTGCCCCTCCCCTCAAGGGGCGGGGATATGCGCACACACCTTTTGCTCACGGGATGCTCACTCGGAGTGCAACATCCCCGCCCC
>CADADN010000098.1 GCA_902786665.1 uncultured Prevotellaceae bacterium
GTGCTTCGCACTCCACCGCCTGCCTGTATTCTGCCCACCCCTTCGGGGTTCGTTCAACATCAAACCAAGATATAACAAATCAAGCATGAAGTAAAAAATCCTCACAAATGGAGGCGTGTTGATGGAACCATCATTTGATTATCCATACACTTTTTAAAAGAATCTACTGTAAATAACTGAATATCAATATAACCGAACTTCCGAAACTTAAGTTATTGATATTGATTATAGATAATGAATATTGATAATGATTTTTTATAAGAATGAAAAAAAGAAAAAGAAACTTCTCCTGCGGAGAAGAAAAGAAAAAATCATTTTTCTTTGACGCTCGCGCCCGGAAAAAATTAAAAAACTTTCTAGGAGGCTACGTCCTCCAAGCGTCGCCATGCAGAGAAGGCAGTGCACACCCGAAGTCTTCACTATGGTGCTCACGATGTAACTTACTCCCCCTCTAAGATTAGAGGGGGCCAGGGGGCGTTGAACTATGTGCGCACCGGCCTTTTGGTCACGCCTTTGAGTCGTATATGCGACGCTCGGAGGCGTCGACCCCTAAGTGTGCACCCGAAGTCTTCGCTATGGTGTTCACGATGTAACTTACTCCCCAACTCCCCCTCTTGCTCAGAGCTATTCTTATACACAAGTCTGCATCCATCTGAATAACAATTAATTAAAAAAACTCTTCGCTAAAAAAAAAGAAATAAAAAGGCAAGAAAAATAGCTGTAAGTAAGAAAAAAACGCAAGCGTTTCTCAAAAAGGAGGAAAAATTTTTCTTCCTTTTTGTGAGTGCCTTGGCACTTTTTCATTCTTCTTTCATATTTTCAATGCTTAGAGATTTGTGTATAAAGATCAGCCTCGAGGGGAGGGGATATGCGCACCGATTGTTGGACGAGACTTCTTGGCGTGACGACGCTGGGAAGCGTCGCCCCCTAAGTGAGCACCGACGACTTCGGGGGAGGGGGTGTAAATAATTTACAATTTATAACTTATAATTTATAATTTACGGACATGCATAAAGCAAGTCCCTACGTCTTCTGGGGAGAATTTTGGCAATGGCGGTGCAGCAAACAATGCAGCTGTACTATTGTCTCTAACTTCGAGCGAAGCGATAACTTCTTTAACTTCTTACTACAAGCGAAGCGATAACTTCTATAACTTCTTTAACTTCTTACTATTACTAACAAGCTATGGCAAAATGACATCCTTTTTCGAAAGTGGGACATTATATTTGCACCGCAGTTCATCAACCATGTCATAATGACAAGACAAAACCACAAAATGCCATGAAAAGTCAGCCAACCCACACCGTCAGCGACGCCAGGAATTTCATCATGCACCAAAACATCATCCGCATGTCCTCCCATCTGAACAATGAAGACCTCGGACAACTCGTCAGGTATTTCTTTCTCTATGCTGAAAACGGTCAGATGCCAGACGAAGAACAGAACCTCACCATTGCCATCATCTTCAACGAGTGGCGCATTCAATTCGAATCCGACAAGGAACGGTATGAGGTAGTGAGCCAGAAAAGGAGAGAGGCGGGGCGCAAACGGTGGGATAAGAAACACGACTCCGCTCAGGTTGGTACTGTCTCTCCCTCATCTCCCTCATCTCCCTCATCTTCCTCATCTTCCCAATCGGACAAATCCACTGTCGCCACACCGATGTCAAACGATGACATGGCTACGCCCTCTTCACCTACCGTGAAAGCAAAGAAAAAGTCAATGGGTTCTCCCTCCCGCGACCTGGCATCACGGAGAACCGACTTCTACCAGGGCATCCTCCCCTATGCAGACCAATACGACCGTGAGATGCTCAATGACTTCTTCCAATACTGGACCGAACTCGACAAGCGACGGCAACGCATGCGCTTCGAGATGCAGAAGACGTGGGAGACAGGCAAGCGTCTCTCCCTATGGGCAAGAAGAGAGAACAAGCATTAGATTTGCCACTTCACGACGGTGATATTTGACCTGTGCGATTGAAATATGATCGACCTGTAAGGTTGGTCGTCACACCAAGAATTCCCCCGAAGTCGTAGGGGCGGGTCTATAAGATTGAAGATTGAAGATTGAAAATTGAAGATTTAGTTGCGCACCGGCCTTTTGCTCTCGGCCTCTTGTTCACGTTGGTGCTCGGTAATTATATATTATAAATTATTTACGCCAAGAGGTCCCCCGAAGCCCGAACATCAAACCTCCCCCGAAGTCGTAGGGGCGGGTCTTGTGCCCGCCTGCCGCCAAGAGGTCGGTGCCAGGTGGTAGAGACGGGATACATCCCGTCTCAGTGCGCACCACCTGGTGAGACGGGATGTATCCCGTCTCTACAAGTGCACACCGAGCCGTTTGGCGCGGCATTCCTTTCATTTCATCCTTACAGGTCGAATTTGATGAACAACCTACGCCAATAGACCGTGTCCACACCCCGGGATGTTCACTCGGAGTGCAACATCTCCTCCCTTCAAGGGCTATTCTTCTCAGCGAGGTCATCAATGGCACTTTCTAGCCGTCCGTCTCTGATATGATATGGGCATTTGGTGGTGGAAAACATCTTGGTCTTGGCAGACAGAAAAAGATTTTCTTCATAATAGTTCTTTTTTTTCTTTCTTGTATTAGATTTTGCCAGCAAAGTTGTTCTTTATGGTCATACAGCGCATGATCAATAGAAACGATTAAAAACCACCATTATGAATACAAGATTTTTCCTTACTGTCATAGCTGTCGTCATGATGGCAGCCAATGCTTCCGCTCAGAAGTTCCTTGACGAAAATGATGCCATGCTCTACACCGAAGTGGACGGGCATGCTGCTGCCATCTTCGATATGGACGACGATGGAGAGGTGGATTACATGATTGTTGATGCCGACGACTCAAACGACTTGTCTTCAAAAGACCTTATGATAGAACTTGAAGATAACTACTGCATCACCTATGGTGAATTGATTGGAGAAGATGAGTGAATGCGAGACTATAGTCGTTTTTATTTGTCGGGAATCTTGAATGTGATGGGTAGGTTGTATTTCACCCTGACGGGTTCGCCGTTGATGCTGCCTGGCGTCCATTTGGGCATCTTCCGTATGACACGTGCTCCCTCTTTGGCAAACAACAGTGCGAATTGCTCTTTCAGGGCTTTCTGTTCGGCTTCTGTCTCCTGGCTGAACTTGGTGGTGTTGAACCGCTCGATGATGCAATCCTTGGCCGTGATTTCCTTCAATGTCCCATCCGTGTCCACGATGAATTCCATGACAACCTTTCCTTCCACGCCATAGCGCTTGGCAAGGTCGGGATAATTCAGTTTCTTGTTGAGGTACTTCACCAATGCTTCCAAACCGCCTTTGAACTCGGGATTCTTCTGGACGTTGGCTTCGGAAGTGCAGCACGAATTGCCTTCCATATCCACATCTTGTGCTGCTACATTAAGGGTCATGCAAGCGAGCAGTGCCAAGAAAATCGCTTTCTTCATCTCTGTGTCTTTTTTCAAATGAATGTTGTTGTCGTGATTGTGGTTGCAAAGATACGAAAAAGCGAGTGAAATTTTTTGCACTCGTTTAAAAAACTCAAATACATGGCTTATTTTTCATCTTTTTTTGTTATTTTTGCATATCAACCAGAAAAACTCCCGAGAAATGACAACAACCATCAAAAAAACATTCCTGTTTTTTGCAACCGCCTTGGTGTCGCTTGCCGCCACTGCGCAGACCATCACCGGCAAGTATGAAATCCCCAAAGTGCCCGACTGGGCGAAGAATGCCGTGTTCTACCAAATCTATCCGCAGACCTTCTGCGACTCCGACGGCGACGGCATCGGCGACCTCAAGGGCATCATCAGCAAACTCGACTATGTGAAGAGCCTCGGTGTCGATGCCATCTGGTTCAACCCGTTCTTCGACTCTCCCTTCAATGATGCAGGCTACGACATCCGCGACTATTACAAGATAGCACCACGCTACGGCACCAACGAGGATGCCCGGCAACTCTTCGAGGAGGCACACAAGCGGGGGATGCATGTCATCTTCGACTATGTCATCAGCTACACCGCCATCGACCACCCATGGTTCGTAGAGTCGCAGAAACAAGAGAAGAACAAATATTCCAATTATTACATTTGGACAGAGACCAACTGGGTGGATCCACCCCGTGAGTTTGCTGGTCAGTTCATCAAGGGTTATGGAAAGCGCAACGGACAGTTCATGCGCAACTTCTATTGGTGCCAACCGGCACTCAACTTCGGATTCTCCAATCCCGACCCCGAACAGCCGTGGCAGCTGCCTACCAACCACCCCGACGTGATGGCCATGCGCGAGGACTTGAAGGATGTGTTGCGATTCTGGATGGACATGGGAGCCGACGGTTTCCGCGCCGACATGGCCGGGGCGTTGGTCAAGACACGACGGGTGAGGGGCAACGAGCAGTTCTTCAACACCAACGAGAATGAGACGAAACTTTTCTGGCGAGAGATACGCCAACTGCTGGAGAAGGAATACCCGAGGGGATTCATGGTGGCGGAATGGTCGTATCCCGCCGATGCACTCGACGACTGTTTCCATGTCGACTTCTTCCATTGGTTCAACGGATACAACGACCTCTTCCAGAAAGAGAGTTGGCGCATCCTCAACGGCGTCAGCGAGGGGCACAGCTATTTCGATGCAGAGGGGAAGGGCGACATCACCGCCTTCCTCAAAAGTTACATGGACCAGTATGAAAAGACCGTGGGAAAGGGGTACATCAGCCTCCCGTTGGGCAACCATGACAACGCCCGACTCGGGAACCGCCGCTCTGACAAGGAATTGGAAATCATCTACGCTTTCGGGTTCACCATGCCCGGGGTGCCTTTCCTCTATTATGGCAATGAAATCGGGATGAAGCAGTTGCCCAACGATTGGCCGCAGGTGGAGGGGGCATACCAACCCAGGAACGGGGCGCGCACGCCCATGCAATGGAGCACGGGCAAAAACCTCGGATTCTCCACCGCCGCTCCCGACAAACTATATCTCCCCGTTGACCCGTCGAACAACGCACCCAATGTGGAGACACAGGAGAAAGACCCCAACTCGCTCCTCAACAAGACCCGGAAACTCATCGCATTGCGTCACAGCGAACCTGCCCTTGCCAACTATGCCGAGTTCGTGCCGGTGTATCCTTCCGCTGACGTCTACAACGCGGCATCCCAAAATCAGGTCGACGCTGTCACAACGGCAACAGGGAAATCCACCCTTTATCCTTTTGTCTATGCCCGTGCTGCGGGGAACGACATCGTGCTTGTGATGCTCAACCCGAGGGCGGAGGCATCCCAGGCCACGTTCAACATCAACGTGAAGTTCAAGAAAACAAAACTCCTTGCAGGAGACCTGTTCCCCATCAACCATGACAACAAGACAGGCAACGTGACCATCAACATGCCTGCCACCTCATACGCCATCGTCAAACTGCAAAACGCAACGATAAGATAGGGAAAAATACAAGAAAGAACACGCCAGGAATGACGGTTCCGCCGTGACATCAAGAGAAAACAAGGGGACAGGTCTTTGATGGATTGGGAATGCCATCAAAAACCTGTCCCTTCATGGAATCATCCCTTTGTTTCCGGCTAACTCGTGCGGCTTAAATACCGGCCTTTCTTCGAGCACAAATCAAGTTGTGGGAATATTTATATCCTAAAACGAATGGCAGCGGATGGATGGTGCTTGCATTTGTTACATATATTTCTTCAAGGTCTGGCTGTCCGCATTTGGTGCTGAATTCACTCGAAGGATATGCATATTTCCCATACAAGGTCACATCAAACTTGTCCTTCAAGAATCGATAAGGCACCCCCGTGTCATCCTGAATCACCGCCATGGAATGGTCAAGGATGTAGTCGCGCATGATGGAGAAACTGTCCCAATGCAGAAGGAAAGAAGCGGCTTTCAGATAAGTGCCTACGGTATGTTTGGGCAATGTCTTGTCGAGGTAAGCCTTCAAGTTTGCATCCAATGATTTGTTCTCAACATTGCCCGACAGGTAATAAAGTGTCTGTTCGTGGCGTGTTCCCGATTTGAAGAATTTGAATTCAATGGCATCGCTGGGAGAGTCTGTTTCCGTAAAGTCGCCAGTCTCATTGAGTTTCACATATTTGATGGATATGATTTCATAACCCCTGATGGCCATCAGCATGGATATCACCGGGCAAACACCGTCAAGTTCTTCATTATGCAAGTCGTTATGCATGTCCTTTGTGATAAAATATCCAAAACGCAAGAATGTCGTCAACGCGTTGCGATAAGCCTCATAATGGTCATAGCTGGTCTTCACCTCGCCTGAGATAGGTGTGCCTGTTTTCTCCAGTCCACAAAGGAAATAGGTGTCGGCATCGGGATACAATAGCGTAGGATAAATGAAATCCGCGCCACTGAACGGATAGAACACATAATCCACTTTGTCGCGGAAATCAGAGAAATCGGTTTTGGCTATGGAATCCAGCCCATTGGTGATTACGTCGCTCCTGGTCAGCAATTGCTTGAGATTGTTGTTGTATTGGTTCCACGACCTTGAGTCGGAGTCCGTCATTTCTATTCCCTCATTACTCATGCCTGCATAGAAACGCGCAGCTTGGTTGAGCTTGGGGTCGGCGGTAAGTTCTGGCATCGGTTTTTCCTCTTTGCCAGAAATGGAATCCGTTCCCCTATTTTCACCCGACGTACATTTACTACAACCCGTCTCAATAAGAGACACGAATCCTAACAGGAAAAGGGCGATAAACAATTTTATTTTCTTCATGGTTTATTTTGTTATTTTTCTTGTTGACCAATCTTTTTGATTCTTTTATTGACAAACCAGAGAAGGCATCCGATAAGTAGTGTCATCACACTTGCAATGGTAGTCCAAGGAGCTGACTGTGAATGCTCTACGAATGACTTTGAAAAATCCTGATAGACAAGATAAGCAATGGAGCATATGATCAACAAACAAAAGACCAATGGGGTGACGGGATATCCAAATGATTTGTAAGGACGTGGGGCATTGGGGAAACGCCGACGATGAACGTAGACGCCAGCCACGGTAAGCATGGAGCAGAAGGAGAGCACAATTCCCGTGTATTCCGTAACCTCCTTGAATGAATCAGTAAGAATCAGAATCAGGCTTATCAGCCATTGCAGCGCCACGGCCACGGAAGGACAGTCAAGCTTGTTCTTCCATGTCAAGAACTGGAACATCTTGTGGTCCTCTCCCATCGTCATGCCCACTCTTGGTCCTACATACACCATAGAACTGATGGATGAGGTCAGCATCAAGGCAATCAGCAATCCCATCACGGCTCCGCCTTTCGGTCCGAACACATGGACAGCACTGATGAGTCCAACCTCTACCTGGCCGGTAAGTTCACTTATAGGAGCGGTGCGCAGGAACACCATGTTCAAGAGAAGATAAAGTATGGCAACAAAAAATGTACTTGCCATCATGGCCAATGGCACGTTGCGTTGTGGGTTCTTGATATCTCCGGAAATGTATGCTGCGGCATTCCATCCGGAATAAGCATAATAAACCCATATCAACGAGACGGCGAACCCCGATGAAAAGATATCATTGGCGTCAAACTTGGCGTTGCTGAAATTCTCCATCCCTTCAGGGGCACAGGCAAAGCCCGCCACGATAAACACCAGGATAATCAATATCTTGGCAACGGTAAGGATGTTTTGAACTGTAGCACCCACCTTTTTGCTGAAGAGATGAATCAAGGTGATGACAGACAGGACAGTCACTCCTAAGAAAGTAGGATTAATCGAAGGGAATATCCTGCACACATATGAACTCAGCGCCATGCATGCCAATGCGACAGGTGCGGCAAATCCAACAATCAAGGAGACCCATCCCGACAAGAATCCAACAGAAGGATGATATATTTCAGAAAGGAAATTATACTCACCTCCTGAACGCGGCATGGCTGCTCCCAATTCACTATAGACGATAGCCCCACACAATGCAATGATGCCTCCAACAATCCATAAGAGAGCTATTGTGAAAGGATTGGTGGTGGAGAATAGTTGGAAACCCAATGAAGTGAATACTCCCGTGCCAATCATGTTGGCTATGACAAAAGTGGATGCGGTCTTTACGCCTATCCTATATTTTTTTGATTCCAAAACGGCTTATTCTTTTATTAAGGTAATGATAATAGATCAATACAAATGCTCATACTGGCGATCCATGACTCACGGCATGTCTTTAACGTCGGTGCTCCTGTGATTCTCAAGCCACTGCAACAGCATTTCATTAAACTCCTCCGGCTTTTCAAGATTCACCATGTGGCCACATTGCTTGACGCTTACCAACTTGCCATTTGGTAGATAAGGCAGGGAGTAGCCTTTGGAGGTTTTCTCATTTTCACCGTAAATGATGAGAGACGGGACTTGTGGCTTGGTTTTCACCAAAGCCGCCCAGGCATCCTGTCCATAATATACCCTGCCGGTGACATGCAAAGCCTGCCAAGCACCCCAATCCATGATTTCTTTCTCCAATTCCGGACGTATCTTTTCCCTGTTGCCCACATAGCAAGCACCCAACAAGCCGTTTACACGTCTGCGTTTATAACCCTCAACATCTTTTTTCACACTTGCTATGTTCCTGCGCCTTTCCGCCACCTCCTTTGAGTTGCGCGGAATGCGAGGACTCGTAAAGCGACAGGTTTCGCCGGAAACCATTACACATGACAACAAGCGTTCAGGGCACAACGCCACCATGTCGCCGGCGACATAAGCCCCCATCGAAAGACCGACAACGTGGGCCTTCTCTATATGCAACGAGTCCATCAGTGTCAGGATATCATCCATATGGGTGAACTGATAACCTTCCCTCGGGTCTGTTGTCTTGCCATATCCACGCATGTCGGGAACAATCAGGCGGAATGATTCCTTGAGATACTCCACTTGCCCATCCCACATCCTACGGTCCAAGGTGTGACCATGCAATAGCAGCACCGGCTCTCCGGAACCGGTCTCCTCATAATACATGACACCGCCATCAGCGATTGGAATGGTGGATTGTGCGAATGAAGAACATATGAAAAACAAGAAAAACGCAGCCACACTTGGCAATCTAAGCAAGTCTTGTCGACAGATTCTTTTCATTGAGTAATAAGTAATATATCTTTATGAGAAATGATAAATATCGCGAAATGATAAATATTGCGAAATGATTAAAATTGCGAAATGATAAATATTGCGAAATGGTTAATAACCGAGGTCAGAGAAATATTTTTTCTCTTCTTCGGCGGTGATGTTGAGTTCTTCGCGGATGCTGTTGAGTACGATCTTGTTTCTGTCCTTGAACTTCTCACGGAAGGCATCGACATGCTTTTCCCAGGAGGAATATGATAGGACGGCCGGCCATCGTTTGCAATTATGTTCCATCTCAGGTTTGATGGTGTTGATGAGGTTGTCAAACACTTCTGTGGCATTTTTCGTGGAGAAAGTCTTATGCATATGCAATGAAAGCCGTTCAAGGAACAACTCCCTGAATTCCTTGTTCTTCAACAATAGGTCTATCAGTATGTTGTGTGTGTTCACGTTTTGTTCAGGCCCCGACCCGTTTGCTCGCAGATAGAAAGACGCCGGCTTGTTTGACGCCCATGTGGCATCGAGGTCGTAGAATACCACATACCACTTCTTGTCGGACTTGGCATCCGTGGAACGTACATATCTCACATTGCCCACATCGGTGTTGCCGGAATAGATTTCCCCCAACTTATAGTCGATAAGGCCAATGAGGTCGAACTTGTTTTTCACCCACTCATAATGCTCTTTCTCTGCCATGTCATGGCTTTTCACATACGATATGATTTGGTTGTAATCGGCGGCAGAGCCTTCCTCGCAGTACATTCCCGACATGACGATGGAAACAGAGTCGTTGGACACGTTCAAGTGGCGAGCCACAAAGCGCTTGTCAATTTTCTCACGTATGTAATACAGGCCGAAGTACTCACCGTTGATATATAGAGCTACAGGCCGGTAGGGCTGAATGAGGAGGGTGGGGCTTTCAGGCCGCATGAGACTGGTGAAAAACTCATCACGTACCATCACGCCAGAGATGTCCTGTGAGCCGGAACGGAGGACGAAGTTCTTGTATTTCATTGGCTTCCCGTTGCCGAAGAGGTCGTATGTCAGGCTTGATGGTCCTTTTGTGCCGGCAAACTTGATTTTGAATGATTTTTTTGCAAGAACTCTGGAGAACCCACCAAAGATGGCCAGTTGGCAATCTTCTGAGAACCCTTCTTTGCCATCGTAGAACTCGATATGCGCCTTTTTCCATACTTTCTTCCAATAATTGGCACCGTAATGCGGGTGCTCGGCACTTGCCCTTGGCCCACGCACATAGATACCTGAATAATTATTGTAGAGGTCGGCCTTGTTGACCGTGATGTTGATCACAGGCAGGTCGTGCTCCTCTCCAAATATGAAGGTGGCGGTAATGGCTTCACTTTGCATGTATGAGGAGTCACTTTCACAGAAAGCGCGTATCGTAGTGGTCTTTTGGATTGTAATCGAATCCTTATACAAGGGCGAGTCCTTCGTTGGCATACTGCCATTCGTGGTATAGCGTACATTGCGCCCGTGGGTGTTGATAAGGATTTTCATGCTTTTCTTGTCCGCATACACGCCAGGCGTAGGGTCGAAAGAGGGCTGCTTTGCGATGAAACGGTAGTGTTTCGATGTGTTTTCTTCACCCTTTGTCGGTGAAGGGAAATAGAATGGACCCAATTCCCCTTCCGCACGCCCGACAGAAACATCGTAAGGAGCCTTGACGGGGCATAATCCATCCACGAATTTTCCTTCTTTCGTGAGCATCACGGAGCGGGTGTCGCCAACCTTGAACTTGTCTTTCCTGCAGTCGACCACATGGAATTGTCCTGGCTTGAGGACAACAGAAGGGAATTGCCATTCGCTCATAGCCTTCGTCTTGGTGGCGAGGCAGTAATCTTTCAGGTCTACATCCTTGTCGGAGACATTCTTCACCTCAATCCAAGCGTTGCCCTCCTTTTCACCCTTGGATTTGACTTCCCAGATGCGTAGCGGCCCCTTGCGCTGTCCGTCGATGAACTTGCAGTAGGCTTCATAACCCGCATCATTGTTGTCGTGGCCAGGAGACGGCTCATAACTTTTTTCGAACTTGCCGTTATCCAATCTGCGATAGGTCTCGTCGTCCTCCATCTGGCCATATTTCACTTCAGACACGACGTCCTCGTCATAAGCCAATTGTACTTTCGCTCCTTCGGACGGCAGCTTGAAATTGGCGTGCAATCCATGTTCCGGGTCTTGGGTGTCCAGCTTCGACGCAAAGATAATGGTGCATTCTCCCGGTTTCAATTCCATTTCCGGGAAATTCCAGCATTTCAGTTTCGACTGTTCGTCCTGGTCTTTCTGCTGCTTGTCCTTATCTTTGTCTTTAGAGTCTTTGTCTTTAGAGTCTTTGTCTTTGGCAGCCGACTCTTTATCCTTGTTTTTCGACTTCTTGCCTTTATTTTTCGACTTGGTTTCGCTTTTATCCACGATCAGCGAATAATCCTCAAGAGAAATGGTTTTTGAAGAAATGTTCTTGATTTCTATCCAATCATACACATTCCCGTCCTCAGCCATCAACCCTGTATGGTTGGCGGCCATGATTTCGTTAATCACGATTCCTTTCGGGTCTTTTTTCTTATTGCAAGCATTAAGGACGATGAGGGTTGCTCCCATTAAAATGCCGTAACACAGAAGCCTGCCGAATATGTTGGACAGATATTTGGAATTCATTTTGCTAAATCGTTGCCTCCATCAGGGCATTATGCCAATATTTGTTATCTTTGATTCTGATTCCCCAACCTTCTTGTCAGTTGATTGCATCAATGTTGGGAAACAACTAATATTTGATTATACATTTCTTCAATATCCGAGAATACCTCTATGAGATTGTCTTGAGTGGAAGATGTCGGTTGTTCTTCTTCCAAATCATATTCAACCATGTTACGCTTGGCGGGCACCGGGGTGGTGTTGTTGGTCTTGGTTCTGACATTTTGACTAAAGTCGATATGTTGACCATGGTATTCATCGTCCAACATGATTCCAATAAACTCATCCAGTTCTTCGGGGGTCATGCCAATGTCCAGCCAATATTTCTTGAAACATTTTGCCAGATATTGAGGGTCGGAGCTGTCAATCGAAGGTGCGTTTTTCTTGACATAGTCGATCATGCTCTTGATATGCGAGCGAGGACGCTTGTTGTTGGAAGCCAGGCTGAAGGTGGACAGTTCAAAGTCGCGGCACAGGTCCAATTCACTCAATCCGAGGAGTCCTTCAATCAAGAAACTCAATGCTCCACAACGGTCGCAACCGATGGCGCAATGCCAATCGACATTCTTGTCCTTACGGAGTTTGTCAAGAATCCACCGCAAGTCCTTCACATAATTGTGGCTGCTTTGCGTCAGTCCTTTCAAACCAGCATCGTGTGGCCTGCGGTCGTAGTAGAAGCCTTCTCCCTCGCCAAGCGTGGTGCGACTCTGGTTCACTTCGTAACGCAAGTCCAATTCCGCCACGACTCCCATGTTCTGAACAAATGCCTGGCGACCTTCTGATGTAATCCTGTTCAAACTACCGCTACGATACAGCCTGCCATATCTGACACGTCCTCCATATTGAGAGGGCCATCCCCCAATGTCGCGTACATTGCTGCAATTAAGCACTTGAATCATGCGCACCTGTCCTTCCGTGCGGAACACGCCCTGTTTCAAGGTGTTTACAGTTCCGTTGTATAGCCTTTCCTCAACGACATAGTTGTAAGTTCTGTCAGGGATGAGGTTGCGGATGATATATGATTTGTCCGTCTTGTTGCTTGGATTATAATTGTAGACAGTATTTTCGTCATCGGTAACGGTGATGCGTATCTCAGCTATATCCTCCACCGGTGCGGTAGGGACCCATGTCACTTCCTTGCCATTAGGCCAATGAAGTTTTTTCCCATATTTATTGATGTCATTGTATTTTGTAACAATGCTGACAGAATAATTGTTGTTATTGGAATAGGTTGTTTCCGCATCTGCCATGTAATCACGAACTGCCCTGTTTTCAATATTGACTACTTCAATGTCGTTTTGTCCCCACGACTGCAAAGTAACCAAAAAGGCAAAAAACAAAAAATAATTCTTCATCTGATAAAACAATTTATACACCACAATAGATAGATAAAATTGTAAAATTCTGAATTTCAGGATGCTATTAAGATATTTGTGGTATCTCCACAAACATTTTACTTATGTGGTGTAAGTCAAATAAAAACTGATCCTTGTAAAAACACTGCAAAGGTACGACAAAAACATCACATTGCCACCATTTGTTTTTGGTTTTTAACATTAGTTACACTTTCATGAGACATGTGCAACTTGTCCCGTACTTAATAAGTTGACATTTTTGAAATTAAAATACAAGCGCGTTTAATTCGCGGCGGCCTGCCACCATATTATTATCTCGGTAATAGGGTGTCCAATATGATGTACCAACTTTTACGTGATTTTCATCTATTCGCCTACAGTAGAATCGATTCTCCAGGTGAGACATGGTCTGTTTTTTTTACCAAGGCATACCAAGTCATGCCAAAGGAGCCAGTCCCTCTTTTTTCCCTAATATGATAAAGTTGATGCCCCCTTATGACCCACCTGGGAATTCGAGGGCTGGGCAGTTTGATAGACTATGACACCATCACTTGTTAGGTGGGGCATTAGTGTCATCTATATTGTCGGTCATAGAATCAATGGGTATTGTGAGATTTGTCAGGACCGATATGTTGACTGCTGAATTAAATACTCATATCAGTGAAAAAATACACATATATTCGTTATTGTCCAAATAATTGATTACTTTTGCATTTTAGTTAAAACCTTTGACTATGGATGAACAAAAATACAATAGAATTAAAGTCGTTTTGGCGGAAAAGGACAAGACAGGCCGCTGGCTGGCCGAGCAAATTGGAAAGAGCAACTGCACTGTTTCCAAATACGTCAACCAAAAGGTGCAACCTGACATAAAAACCTTGAATGCAATAGCCAACGCTCTTGATGTTGATGTCAAGGACCTTTGGCTGCAATTTCGACCAGTGCAAGTTCCCAAAGGAGGAAGAGGAAATTCTTCCACCCGATGAACTTATCCGTGACTATAAAAAACGTCGTGCTGCTCTCGACAAGAAAATCGACAGCACCTTGGCGAAGATTGAAGAAATGTTGGGTATTAAATCAAAAAAAGCATAACTATGAAAAGATTATTGTTAACAATTTCCCTCATCGTCATGATGGGCTTTCTGCCGGTAAAGGCTCAAACTGTAAGCTATTCTCATAAACCATTGACAAATGAAGCTTGCTCCATAAATTTTAGTGTTGCCAAAAAAGATTCGTCTTATTTCATTGTTGTGACAGCTCATTCTGATAAGTTGATTTTTATAAATGAGCCAACAATGAAAATTCGTACATTTAAGGGAGACGTATTGACTTTTGATGGTTTGTTAATTGGTAATGACAAAGAGTCTTTTGGAGCCATAATGGGCGACATAATTCTTCCTATTGATAGTAAATTATCTACTGCTCAATTTAAAGTGACGCCAGAACAATTTGAGCAGATAAAAACGGGTATCTTAAAAATACGTCTATCTATGGCACCTATCAATCATGAGCATACTTTCAAGAAAGACAAGATAGGCGAGAAACTCTATGACCTTTATTTGAAGATAAAAAAGCAGGATGATGATTTTTAATCATAAATAGTATGAATGCTAAACAACTGAGAATCTCCATTCTGCAAATGGCCATCGAGGGCAAATTGGTGCCGCAAGACCCTAACGATGAACCAGCCAGCGTTCTTCTCGACAAGATTCGTCAGGAGAGCGGTGGGTAGGCAAGCTGCAGCGGCGAATCGCAAAGGCGCAAAGAGATAAGAAGTACAACAAGGTGAAAGCCCTGCAACATCTTCTCGTCACAAGCAAATCCGCAAAGGCACTGGCGGTAGAGCGTGACATCCAATAAAGGAAAGAGAACGGCAGGAGTGGACGGGGTAACCTGGCAGACGAATGCAGCAAAGGCGCAAGCCTCGACTTCCTTGGTTTCAACATACGGAAGTGCAACGGAAAGTTGATAATCAAGATGTCGAAGAAGAGTCAGGAGCGATTTGCGGAGAAACTGCACGAGACCATCTTTCGATGGAACAAGACAGCCACCCTGCAAGCGCTCATCGACCAACAAGACCCGATACTGCGCGGTTGGGCCCGTGAGACGATAACTTAGTAATAACTTGAGCCGCATGCGGTGAAAGTCGCACGTACGGTTCTTAATGGGAAAGAGGGGGCAACCCCTCTGACCTACATAATTATTCTATGGCACAAATAAATCAACGGCAGATGCTATCAATGGGAACGGTGCTTGACAACCGCTATCGCATTGTGCGCTATTTGGCATCTGGCGGTTTCGGCAACACATACGTGGCCGAAGATACGCGACTTGGCGGCCAGGTGGCAGTGAAAGAGTTCTTCATGCGAGGCACCAACCACCGCTCTGCAGACGGCACCACGGTGGAAGTGAGCAACGACACCAACACACCCGTGTTCAAAACCCAG
>CADADN010000099.1:0-13314 GCA_902786665.1 uncultured Prevotellaceae bacterium
TTAGCCAAATCAGATGGTAATAATCTGGTTTTATACTTGGAAACGTCCATTTTTTGCAACATCTTTTAACTTTGTATATTTATGCGCCTGCAATGCGGGCTAAGTGCGCACATGGTTTTTTGCATGAAGCAAGTCCCGACGACTTCGGGGGCATTCTTGGCGTGGCGACGCTGGGAAGCGTCGCCCCCTAAGTGCGCACAACAAGGGGTGACAGAATGGTCTGTCACCCCTTGTTTTTGGGAGATCTTAAAGTCTTTAAGGTCTTTAAGGGTCCTTAGGGTCTTTAAGGTCTTTAAGGTCCTTAGGATCCTTAGGGTCTTATTTCACAAAGAACTTCTTGCCATTGATGATGTAGATGCCCTTCGGGAGGAGCGAGACGCCCTCCACGGTGTTGGCCACCTTCACACCAGCGATGGTGAACACGCCGTTGGCCACCTTCTCTGCTGTCGGGATGTACTGCGGAGTGATGCCATCGAGATTGGCGTTGACGTCGTTGATGGTCTCGAGCAGCCAGTTGCGAGCGTTGAGGATGTTCTTGATGCGCTTGGTGTTGTCGGAGACAAGAGCCTCGCTGACAAAGAAGCTGTAGTCACCAGCAACCACGGCCTTTGCATTGGCAAGACGACGAGCCACGCGGCTGACCTTGTAGCCCAGTGCCACATCCTCGGTGTTCTCGTTGGCAGCGACGATGGCCTCAGCCTTTGCGATGAGTGCGTTGAGGTCGGCAGTAGCATCGGCGATGTACTGGTCAACTCCACCGGCATAGTAGATGACATTGTCACTGAAGCCGTAGGTGTTGGCACCTTCCTTGTCAACCTGTCCGAAGGAACTCATACCGAATTCCACTTCCTCTTCTGCATCGGTATCCTTGATGTAGACGACAGAGTACTTGCTCATCCAGTAACCGGTGAGGTAGGTGTCGGGAGCATCGGGACGCATCACGCAAGCGTTGCCGGGAGCGTAATGGCTGTGTACGCGTACGGAGTCGGGAGCACCATTGGGGCCGAAGAACATCTTGACCTCAGACTTGGTGTAGAGGGTGTCGAGCACCAGACCTGTCTCTTCGTCGGTGATGACGTTGAGCATGAAGGCATCGTATCCTGCGGTCTCATTGAATGCGAAAGCACTCGACTTGTATTCATAGACACCGGCGTCCTTGATCTTGATGGTCTGCACGAACTTGCTGTTGGGAGAAGCGGTTTGTCCACGCCATACTGCAGCGTAGGTGCCGTGCTCAGCACCACGGTCGGGCTGTGAATCCCTCTTGAAGTTCTCCTTGCTGGTGTTGTTGGCGGAAAGCGTCCAACCAGAGATGTTGCTCTCGAAGTACGGGTTGACGATGTTCTGCATGGAAGGAGACTCATAGGAGACGAGAGAGTTGAGGTAGTCGACGATGGCCTCCTTGATTTCCGTGTTCTTGGCGTCGAAGACAGCCTGGTCGCTGCCGTCGCTGCCATCCACGGTCTCGGCGATGAGCTGCTTGGCCTGCTCCACGAGCGTCACGAGGTTGGCCCTGCGGGCGGCGTTGCCACCGGTATTCTCGGCGAGAACGGCTTCAGCCTCAGCGACAGTAGCCTGCAATGTGGTGTAGGAAGCATTGAGGCTGCTGAAGGTGTTGCGGGCGTTGTTCATGGCACGCACGATGGCCAGCACCTCGTCGGACACCTTGGTCTCACCTTCGGTGAAGAGTTTGTAGCGGATGCCGTCTTCGTCGAGCACCACGCCGTCCTTCACGTATGCCTGTGAAGCCTCATAGAGAGCAATCTGCTCGTCAAGCACGGCCTTGAGAGCATCCTTGCCCCAAGGATAACCGTCGGCCTTGGTGAGGGCGAGGTCTTGGTTGATGAGTTCGATGCGCTTCACCACCTCTTCCTGCTGGAGGATGATGGCGTCGACCTCGGAAACATAGAAAGCATCCTCGTTGCTCTTCTCCAGCAGGCGAATCTGCGGGTTGGAGAGGAAGAGCACGCCACCGAGTTTCAGGCCCACCATGTCTTCGCGGAGCGTGAACGACACGCCGAAGGTGATGGAACCACCCTTCTCACCCTGTCCGAAGACGGTGTAGGTGTTGTAGTTGCGATGGTCTAGATTGCCACAGTCGAGTTTCTCACCCTCTGCCGTAGCGACGATGGTGTTGTCGGTGAGGGCCTCGGGACCGGCATAAAGGGTCACGCCGTTGAAGTCGAGGTCGTAGTTGGGAGTGTAACGCACTGCAGAAGCGGTACCCACCATGTGGTATGCCTTCATGTCGATGGAGAACATGTAGGTGCCGGTGTAAGGCAGGTTGTTGAATGTGATGTACTGCGTTGCGTTGGGCAGGTCGTAGGAGGCTTGGATGTAGTTGGTGATGACATCGTCGGTGGCAGCACCGGCATAGCCGTCGGCATGGAACCAACGCCCACCGGAACCGCTCCAAGGAGTCACGCCATTGGCCTTCTGGGTCTTGGCAATCTCCGACCAGCGCTTGAGACCGTTGACCACGATCATGTCGGCGGAGTTGTCGTTGAGGAAGCTGGTCAATGCCAGTTCATAGCTGCCCATCATGTCCTCAGCGGAAGCGAGGTCGTCGAAGATGGGGTTGTTCTCTGCCAGCATGGCATGGATGGTGGCCACGGTGCCACGGAAGTCCTCGTTGTCGACCTTGAACTCAGGACGAGAGAGGAGCAGGTCGGCATAGGCGAGCTTGCGCTCGGCGATGCGGGTGTCGTAGACCTCCAAGACGGGATAAATCTCGATGTTGGTGATCATGGTACCGGTGACGAACTTCTCCAAGTGCATAGAAATGTACTGGTAGTCCTCGACGGTGGCGGTGTAGGCGATGGTCTTCCACTCAGCAGTGAAAGTTTCGGTGGAAGCGACAGTGAAGACAGTGTCCACACCCGTTCCCTCGCCATAGACGAAGCTGCCATTGCCATTGACGAAGAAGTTGGCATAGTTGTTCTCTCCTGCTGTGATGGAGAGAGCACCGCTAGCCTCACCCTTGATTTGGAAGGAGATGACATAGGTGCCTGCACCCGGTTGCCAGGCGTTGCAGAGTGCAGCGCCCTCGGTGGCACCGAGGCTCTTGATCACGCTTTCCCCGTTGGGGCCCATGCCGGGTTCCACCGACCAGGTCTCAGCCGAAGGAGTACCCTTTTCGGCGTCATACCATCCTGTGGTGCCATCGGAGAAATCACCATTGGCCACGATGTTATCACCGGTGACCTTCAGTCTCTGCGAGGCAGTGAAGATGTAGTCGCCCACGTTGTATGCGAACGAACCCACCGTACTTGCCATTGCGATGACTGCAAGAAGTAGTTTTTTCCTCATAAAGTTAAACATTTAAAAGTTAGGTTGATAAATTATGGTTTCTTAGAAATTATTATATGGTGCAAATATAGCTTTTTTTCTTGAAAGGACAAAATGCGCGGTCATTTTTTGCAGTAAAAGACCATCATTTATAGATTTTCCTCACCTTGCCGCCTTTTTGCACGAGATAGACACCCTTGGGCAGGTTGGCCACCCTGTCGGTGACGAGACATCCCGACATGTCGTAAATGCGCTCCATGCCGTGATGGGAGTCGACAGCCGTGTCCATGATGCCTTCCGGCGTTGTCACATGCACGGTGAGGGTGTCCTCCACCACCTCGGTGCTCCTCCCGGTCATCTTGATGATGATGCGGTAGTCGCCGGCCTCCTGCGGGACGCCCTTGATGGCGATGGTCATCTTGTCGTTGTCGATGGCGCTCTCGAAACCTTCGGGGAGGGAGTAGAACTTCTTGGTGCCGTCGGGCAGGATGCTGCCAGAGACGGAGAGGGTCTTCACGTAACGTGTGCCGCTCTCATAGGTCATCTCCTCGCCCTGTGCCACCGTCATCTCCTTCTCGGGGTTGAGCAGCCTGGGTTGCATGGCCTCGGCGAGGTTGTAGCCCAGGTGTGGCGGTTGGTTGTAGGCTGTGTTCTGCCAACAGACGGCCATGCGGTAGGTGTGGTCGTGCATGAGCGTGGGAACGCGGCTTCCCGTGACGATGTTGGAGGAATAGATGCCCAGGTAGGTCTCGGCATCGGTCACGGTGTAGAGAACCACTTCCTCGCGCCAGTCGCCGAGGATGTCGGCAGAGAGGTTGGGCGTGTTCTTGGTGCTGTTGCAGGTGGAAGAGGGGCCAAGCGTGCTGAAAGAGACGAGCCGGACAAAATTCTTGCTGGCGTCGTTGTACTTGGAGATGGTGTTGCCGTCGAGCAAGGCGTCCTGCAAGGAACCATCCCAGTAGATGCGGAAATTGAGGGAGCCGTTGGCCGACGAGGCCACTTCTCCCGTCACGGCGCTGCGCTGCTGCCGCTCATCGGCGGAGCTGAACCACCATTCACGGGTCTTGCTGCTCAACTGCGCCGCCATGCCACGGCCGTTGTCCTTGCCTTGGTTACCTCCCTTGAGGAGAATCTCCCCCGTGGCGGCATCGTGGAGGTCCCAGGAATAGGTGCCCTTGCTCTCATGCACCTCGAACACCTGCAACCCTTGTCGCCCGGGAATCATCGCCCCCATGTGGAGGGCATCGCCGTGGCCGAAGCCGGTGCCGTAGAGCACGGTGCCGTCGTTGTCAAGGGCGGCAGAGCCCCACACCACCTCGTCGCAACCGTCGCCATCGACATCGCCGATGGTGAGGTTGTGGTTGCCGTTGCCGAACATCGTCCCGCTACCACCACCTGAAGTGGGTTTCTTTCCGCTGAAGTTCCTGATGGTCTTGTTGCCCTCGGCGTCGTAGTTGGTGAGCGAGTAACTGCTTCCCGACTTGCAGGAGCAGAGCCATTTCTGATGGAGGAGCGTGCCGTCGAAGTCCACCGCCCAGATGAAGGCGTAGCCATAGTAGCCACGGCAGAAGATGCCGCTGGCGTTGCTGTCGGGACCGTCGAGACAAGCCACGGCGGCGAGATAGCGCTCGCCACGGTTGCCATAAGTGCCAGTGTCGTTCTTGTTGTCCACGTCACCCCAGTTGACAGTGCCGGCGGCCTCGCCGCCATATTCCATATTGCGATTGGGGTTGTAGAAGATGGTGTGAATCGCCTCGCCAGTCTCTCCCTTGAAGACGGTGAGGTATTCCTGCCCACCATTGATGCGTCCGCCACTCACCACCCAACTCCGGGTGTTGGAGGCGTTCTTGATGACATCCTCCGTAGCCGCCTGGTTGACATACCGCCCTTGCCCGTCGAGACTTCCCGGTGCGGTCTTGCACATCAACTCTGCCTTGCCGTCGCGGTCGAAGTCATAGACCATGTACTGGGTGTAATGCGCTCCGGCACGGATGTTCCTGCCCAGGTCGATGCGCCACAACCGTGTGCCGTCGAGTTTGTAACAGTCGATATAGACATTCCCGGTGATGCCGCTCTGGGAGTTGTCCTTGGAGTTGGAGGGATCCCATTTCACAAACAGTTCGTATTCCCCGTCGCCGTCCACGTCGCCCACCGAACAGTCGTTGGGGCTGTAGGTGTAGGCCGCGCCCTCGAGCGTGCCTCCTGCCGGACGGTCGAGGACGAGTTTGAGATAGGTCTTGTCCCAAGGTGTCACCGCCTCGGTGGTGTCGACTGCCACGCCGTCGACCTTGGTGACCACCTGGTAGGCGCCACCCTTGGTGTTGTCGAGGTAACAGGTCTCATACAGGTCGGTCTTGACCACCTTCCCGTCCCTGATGACATCAAACGTGGTGGCTGCCTCGTCGTCGGTGCCAAGGAAACGCCAACTGACGAATGTGCGACTGGAACCTGAGGTGGAAGGCAGGGCCACCACGCCTCGGTTCAATTTCTCCATCTGACTTTCCGGAGTGGTCTGTGCCATCGTGGGCAAAGTCATCAACATGGCGAGGAAACAAAAATAAAGATTCTTCATCGGCTTTTTATCATTATAGGAGAGAATAGGAGGTTTTAGGAGAGAATAGGAGATTTTAGGAGGCTCATCTTATTTCTCTAAGGAACTCCACCTCGATGATTTTCAAGGCGTTTCGGCCCGACTCCTTCTTTTCGTCGTTGCGGGCGTCCATCTCCTTCACCGCTCCGAAGGCATCCCTGGTGGTGCTCTCCCCCACCATGCGGATGGTGTAGTTTCGGGCGGGAGGCGCATCCTTGAGGGGGATGTGCACGAAGGAAAGCGACTTGGGCGTCCATCCTTCCCATACCTTCACACTGTCGGCGTAGACGGCGATGGGATAGGACGTGCTTCTGAATGACGACATCTTCAGGCAGATGTCATCGATGCGGGTCTTCTCCGCCAAGGAGTAGCACACCCATGCGGAGTCGAGCAGCCCGACACTGTTCCAACTGGTGTTCTCGTAGGTGTCGTAACTCAATGTCACGTCGTTGCCACTGCCCGCGACGGCCTTGAGGATGGGCACCTCCTCACGCCACTGGCGGAACGAGGGTCCGGCGGGGGTCTCTCCCCTATCGAGCCTGCTCTTCAACCCATCCGACGGCATGTAGGTGGACAGTCCGCCCACCACATCCACCGGCAGGGTGTTGAGGGTGACGACGGCATCGGGCAACCCTTCGGCACTGGCGGTGACCGTCACCTTGCCAGCCTTGTCGAGAGAGCGGAGCATCACCCTATTGACCCCGCATTCCACGGGGAGGGTGTCGCAGAGGACATGGTTCAAATGCGCCAGGGTTTGCTTGTCGGCCATGAAATAGCCGCCGCTCACCTCCGCCGTCCTCGACTCCAAGGAGGCCTTGTTGGTGTAGGTCTTGAAGGGCTTGTTCTTGGCTACGCCGCCACGATATTCCGCCGGTCCTTTCACGCGCCATTTCACCAAGCGGTTGTCGAGGGGACAGCGGCGGCCGTCCTTGTCAACCACCTCCACCTGGATGAGGGCGACGTCGTTGCCGTCGGCCTTCCAACCCGTGGGGTTCTCGATGGGCGTCAGCAGCAAGTGGTCGGGTGTGCCGGCAGTCTGCAGCATGCAGCGCGACTCCTCCTTGCCATTCTTGTCATAGGAGACGGCGAGCAACTGGTCGGAGAGGTAGGTCACATTCTTGAAAGTGAACAAGTATTTATAGTCGCGTGAGGCGGGGGCGATGGCTTTTCCGTTTTGGAAAAGGCAGACGCTGTCGCTGTTGGAAACGACATAGACGGTGGGCACCACGAAACCTTTTTCATAGTTCCAATGCCCCACGATGTGGGTTTGGGGCGTGTAGTCGTCCACCCATCCGCTCCACATCACCTGATGGGCGAAGAAAGCGTCCTTAGGGATGCGCATGGGGTCCACCACGCCGCTGACACGATAGTTGTCGGCACTGCGGCCATGGCTCTGCGTGTCGCTGAAGATGATTTTCGCGCCACCGCTGTTCACCTTCGTTCCCGAACCAGGGCGCTCCAGCCAATAGTCATACCACCTCCTGACCAACTCAGCCACGAACTCATCGTTGTTATGGTTGTAGGCGTCGGCTGGGGCGTCGCGATAGAGCGGACCGTCGCCCTCGGGGTGGTAGGGATAGCTCCAGGAGTTCCAATACCATCTGAGGGCCTCGTCACGGCAGTATTCCATCATCCACACGGGTTTGGTGTCGCTCTTGTTCACATAGAGCATCTCGCCGCCATACTCGGCCTCGGGTTGGTCGAGCATCTCACGGCAGCCGATGGCACGTCCTCCCTCGGGGTCGTAAAGGTTGCGCAACTGCTTCATCTCCCGCATGTGCTGACCTGAGATGCGCTGGTTGCCACACTCGTAGAAGATGATGCTGGGGTTGTTGCGGTTGTAGATGATGGCGTCGCGCATCGTCTCCAACCGCTGCTCCCACCGGCGGCCGTCCACATCCTTCTCGGCATCGCCCGCCGGCATCGCCTGGATGAGTCCCACGCGGTCGCACGACTCCACGTCCTGCTTCCACGGGCAGGTGTGCATCCAGCGCACGAGGTTGCCGCCCGACTGCACGAGGAGGTTGTTGGAATAGTCGCTGAGCCACGCCGGCACCGACATCCCCACGCCGGGCCATTCGTTGGAGGTGCGCTGGGCGTAGCCATGCACCATCATCACCCGGTCGTTCAGGGAGAACAGTCCGCGGGCGAACTCCGTCTTGCGGAAACCCGTGGTGGTGGTGACGACATCGTCGCCGACAATGGTCTTCACCTTATATAAATATCCATATCCCCAGGACCAGAAATGAAGGCCACCGACCCGCTTCTCGGCTTTCAACGTGGCGAAGGAACGGGCTGGCACCGTCACCTCTCCACTCTCGAAACGGGCGATTTCGGTGCCGTCGGCCTCTTCCACCACGACCGTCATCCTACGCGTCACGTCACGGTCGGTCTCGTTTCTCACCTGACTCTCCACATGGATGGTCGCCTTGCGTCCCTCCACGTCATACTGCTTGCCATAGACATACACGCCCGTGGTGCCAAGGTTGGAGAAAAGGGGCAGTGTCTGATAGACATCGCCTGTGACGTGCAGCCACACATTCTTGGGAAGACCGCCATAGTTGACGTTGAAAGGTTTGGAATGCCATTGGAAATGCGAACCTGTTGCCTGTTCCTTGTAGTCCCAGTCGTTGTCGGTCCTCACCTCCATCAGGTTCTTCCCTTTCTTCAGATAAGGGGTGAGTTCGAAACCGAAGGCCATCGTGCCGTTCTCGGAAAGGCCCAACCGCTGGCCGTTCAGCCACACCTCGGCGGCCTGACGTGCACCCTCGAACTCCACAAACACCCGCTTGCCTTCTGCGGAGGCGGGCAGGGTGAAGGTCTTGCGATACCACACCACGGCAGTGCTCACCTCGTAGGTGGAGAGGCGGTAGGCCTCGTCCTCGTTCCAGGCGTGCGGCAGGGTGACGGCCTTCTTCTGGTTGTCGATGACCCATCCACTGTTGAAATTGTAAGTCTCGCGGGCCGAGATGGCTACAGCACTCGTCACGGCCAGCAACAAGGTCAAGATACGGTGTTTCATACAGGTAGTTTGCTTTTTTCACTACAAAAATAATATAAAACACCGTATCATCATAGAAAAAAGTCGTTTTTTAGCAAAAAACGTGGTGAATGTGGCAAAAAAGGGGGTGAGCAAAGCACGCAAATCTTCCATGTGAAGCTTGAAGGGTGACAATCATCCTAAAATCATGATGGAAGAACATGAAAGAATGTTTGCAAGAAACAAATGTATATTTCACTGATAGGATTCACGAAAAAAGTGCTATCTTTGCATGGTAAAGTTAGATAACTCAAGTTTCGCATTCGCTCAACATTCCTCTCCACGCTTTATTTTCCCTTAATTGCGATAGTTGAGTTAGGTAAATTAGGATTTGCATTTCATCATCAAGATATAAGCAAGACATGAAAATGAAAGATTTTATCCATGATTATTTCAATACAAAAGGTGATTCTCATATTGCTGATGACTATTTTGCATTCTGCGATTGGATTAATGACCATAGAGAGTATTCAGAGATAATCACATCTGGATTTTTTGCCAATATTGACTTCAAGAAATTCCTGGCAAAGAAAATAGTCAGTAGCATGGTGTACAATGGTATTCATTATCATGAACACCATATCATTGATGCTCGACTTCGTTCACTTGTGACCTACTATCTCAGTGTAATGATATTTTCCCAAGATGAGAAGATTGCGGAATCTGCACTCAAGGCTTTTAATTTTTACTTGGATGAGGGCCATCCCATCACAGGTAGAAATGGTTATCTGCCTGGAATTTATTTTCTTCCCCAATCAGAAAAAGCAATTGTCACCATGCGGTCAGGCGATGACTTCTATAGAGGTTATCGTTTCTTTATCATCAACATGTTATGTTTTACTTCGAGACATTTCGTTGTAGGAATGAGGACAGATAGCGGGACTGTGAAAGGAGGTATGAAATACTATAAAGGATGCCGACCTTTAGGGATTGGGAAAGCAAACAATGGCATAGAATGGAACCTTATTGAGTGTGATTATTCTTTAAGTGACGACAATACAGCCGTATTTAGCAATCTTCTTGATGGTGAAGGCTCTATTGAAGTCTGCGATTGGATCAGAAACGATCATCAACGTGTCATCTTCAGGTGTAAGTATTAACGATATCAAGAAAAAGCTGATTTCTGCCATGTGAACACTTGTTGGCGTGCCGATTTGGATCATTTAAATAAAAAGCAAGAGGGGGATGCCCTCTTGCCTTTCTTCATTCAAGATTTTTTACATTTCATTCGAGGCCGAGGCTCTTCTTGATGCTTTCCACCTTCTCGAGGCCGGCTTCTGAGCAACGCTCGTAGCAGCCTTCGCACTTCATGGTGTCCTTCACCTCGATGTAGAACTTGATCTTCGGCTCAGTGCCGGAAGGACGGACGCTGACCTTGGTGCCATCGTCGCAGAACCACTGCAGCACGTTGCTCTTGTCGGGCATGTCGATAGGCGTCTTGCTTCCGTCGGCATTGGTCTGCTCCAGTTTGAGGAAGTCCTTGCTGACCACCACCTTGCTGCCACCGAGGTCGGCGGGTGGGTTGTTGCGGAAGTTGGTCATCATCTGCTTGATTTCGTCGGCACCAGTCTTGCCAGGACGCACCACGTTGACGGTGACTTCCTTGGAGAAGCCATACTCGAGGTAGATGTCCATGAGGAGGTCGTAGAGGGTCTTGCCGTTGTCCTTCGCCCAAGCGGCAATCTCGCAGATGAGGCAGATGGATGCTGGTGAGTCCTTGTCGCGCACCTTGTCGAACGGCAGGAAGCCGAAGCTTTCCTCACCGCCACCGATATACTTCTTGACACCCTCTGAGACACGAATCTCGTTGGCAATCCACTTGAAGCCGGTGTAGCAGTCGCGCAACTCCACGCCGTTCTTGTCGGCAATCTTCTTGATGAGTTCGGTGGTCACGATGGTCTTCACCAGGAACTCGTTGCCCTTTAGTTGGCCGAGTTTCTTCTTGTTGGCGATGATGTACCAGCTGAACATCATGCAGGTCTGGTTGCCATTGAGAATCTCCCACTCACCCTTGGGGTTGCGGCAGACGATGGCGAGACGGTCGGCATCGGGGTCGGAAGCGATGACCAGGTCGGCATTGAGTTTCGTTCCCAGTTTCATGCCCAGCGTCATGGCCTCTGCATTCTCCGGGTTGGGTGACACGACGGTGGGGAAGTTGCCGTCGATGACCATCTGCTCCGGCACGACATGGATGTTCTGGAATCCCCATGAGCGGAGAGCCTCCGGGATGATGACACGTCCTGCTCCATGCATAGGCGAATAGACGATGTTGAGGTCTTTCTGGCGCAGGATGACATCCTGGTCGACCATGGCCTCCTTGACGGCCTGGAGGTAGTCCCAGTCCATCTCGCCGCCGATGATGACGATGCGGTCCTTGTCGCCTTCGAACTTGACATCGTCGATGGTCACCTTGTTCACCTCGTCGATAATGCCCTTGTCGTGTGGTGCAAGCACCTGTGCGCCGTCATCCCAATAAGCCTTGTAGCCGTTGTACTCCTTGGGGTTGTGCGATGCGGTGACGTTGACACCTGCCTGGCAACCCAGTTGACGGATGGCGAAAGAGATTTCCGGTGTGGGACGGAGACTCTCGAAGAGATACACCTTGATGCCGTTGGCAGAGAAGATGTCGGCAACGGTCTCTGCGAACATCCTGCCGTTGTTGCGGCAGTCGTGTCCCACGACGACGCTGAGGTCGGTGCGTCCGGGGAACGCCTTGTTGATATAGTTGGCAAAGCCTTGGGTGGCCATGCCTACGATGTATTTGTTCATGCGGTTGGTGCCAGCACCCATGATGCCGCGCAATCCGCCGGTGCCAAATTCCAAGTCGCGATAGAAGGCGTCGATGAGGTCTGTCTTGTCCTCATTGTCGAGCATAGCCTGTACTGCACATCTGGTTTCCTCGTCGAAAGACGGTGAGAGCCACTTCTTGGCTCTTTCCTCACATTGTTGAATAAGTTCTGCGTTGTTAGCCATATGATTTAAAGTATTAAGATGAAAGATTCATTACTGGCATGTAGCCTACTCCATGCAGAGGTCAAATCGTCCCGGAAAGGTCGCATTCTACCTCTGCACTGCAAAGTTAAGAAAAAAAATGAAACATGGTTACATTGTGAGGTGTTTTTTCATTTTTTTCTTGAAAAGAATGGACGGCAAGGTTGACAATCCGACCTTTTTTCACTACTTTTGCAGCCAAGAGGAGGGGAAGTTCTGCCAGACGGGGCATACCTTTCCCAAAAGAATTGTAAAAAGCAGATGAGAGCATTATTATTGGTAGTGGGCAAGACCACCGACAAGCACATCGCGACCTGCATCGACGACTATGTGGGCCGCATCGGGCATTATCTGCCCTTCGACGTGCAGGTCATCCCTGAATTAAGAAACACGAAGAGCCTCTCCATGGCCCAGCAGAAAGAGCGCGAGGGTGAAATGATACTGAAGCAGTTGGCCTCCGGCGACCATGTGGTGCTGCTCGACGAGCATGGTGAGGAGCGCCGCAGCGTGGACTTCGCCTTATGGCTGGAGAAGAAGCAGATGAGTGTCCGGCGCATGGTGTTCGTGGTGGGCGGTCCCTACGGCTTCTCCGACGCCGTGTATGCCCGTTGCAACGAGAAAATCTCACTCTCGCGCATGACATTCTCCCACCAATTGGTGCGCCTGGTCTTTGTGGAGCAACTCTACCGCGCCTGCACCATCATCAAAGGCGAGCCTTATCACCATGAATAGAGCCTAAAAATTCATCAGTTCCTGATAGATGCGTTGCACGGGCAGGCCCATGACATTGAAATAACTGCCCTTCAGCCCTGTCACCCCGACATATCCTATCCACTCCTGAATGCCATAAGCCCCAGCCTTGTCATAAGGTTTGTAGTGGTCAACATAATAAGAGATTTCCTCATCGGAAAGGACTTTGAAGGTCACCTCGGAAACCACGGAGAACGTATGCTGCCGCTCGACGGTGGTGAGACTGACACCGGTGATGACGCGGTGGGTCTGTCCGCTGAGTGCATGGAGCATGTCCACAGCCTCCTCACGGTTTGCCGGTTTTCCCAACACCTGCTCTCCCAGCACCACGATGGTGTCGGCAGTGATGACCAATTGGTCGTCGGCGATGACATCCTGATAGGCTTTCGCCTTTGCCTTGGAGATATACTCCGCCACCTCGTCGACGGGCAGGTCTTCGGGATAACTTTCATCGATGCCTTGAAGCACCATCACCTCGAAGTCGATGTCGAGGTCGGCGAGCAACTCCCTCCTTCGTGGGGAATTGCTGGCAAGAATAATCTTTTTTTTATTGAACATTGAAAATTGAAAATTGAAAATTGAATTTTTGGAGCAGCGAGAGCAGAGTCAAGCTTGCTTGAACTCTGCCGAGTCGCGACAAAAATCAGCGAAGATA
>CADADN010000099.1:13375-16678 GCA_902786665.1 uncultured Prevotellaceae bacterium
TCGCGACAAAAATCAGCGAAGATAATTTTTGGAGCAGCGAGAGCAGAGTCAAGCTTGCTTGAACTCTGCCGAGTCGCGACAAAAATCAGCGAAGATAATATTGAAAATTGATTTTTCCATCTTTCTCTTTTTTTCCATCTTATTCAAGTTCCGCTTTCGCTCAACTACCATCCAAACGCCTCGGCACCTGAGAGCCATTTGCCCTGGGCCTTGAGCACTTGTTCGATGACGTCACGGGCGCAACCTTCACCGCCTCTCCTGTCACTGATATAACAACTGAGGGCTTTGATTTCCACAGCAGCGTCCTGCGGGCAGCAAGGGCAGCCGCACCTTGCCATCACCTCGTAGTCGGGGATGTCGTCGCCCATGTAGAGCACCTCCTCGTCGGTGAGGCCATTGTCTGTGAGGTATTGTTCATAGACCTTCACCTTCACCGCACTGCCGAGGAAGATGTCTTTCACACCGAGATATTCGTAACGCAGTTTGATGTTGGGCGTCCGCCCGCCTGTGATGACAGCGATGCGAAGCCCCATCTTGCAAGCGAGTTGGATGGCATAGCCGTCTTGTATGTTGATGGTGCGGAGAGGCTCGCCCAACGCATCCATCGAGATGGTCTGCCTGCTGAGCACACCATCCACATCGAAAATGATGGTCTTGATTTTTGTTAAATCGTAATTAATCATAGTCACGAATTTGAGATGGTCTATTTTTTATCACGAATTAGAGAATTATAGTATTTTTTGGGGCGATGTTATTTTATCACGCGCTCGACTTTGTCGCTTCGCTCGTCGAAAATGTGAGGATTATAGATAACTTATCATTTTATTGCTGTGTATAACCGTTTATTAGAAAATTACAAGGTCAATTATATGCATTTTATGTTTAATGGTTTTCAAACTATTCGCTGAATTATCCCTGACTCAACTTTCGCAAGTAGGGAAGATAAGGTTAGAAGAAGTTTTAAAGAAGTATGGATGGCATCATCATCAGCCAAAATGACAGATTTGCGGAACATACGTCCCTTTAACTCCCCTTTAACTTCTCTTTAACTCCCCTTTAACTCCAAATAGTTGAGCAAATGCGAAACTTCAGTCCCTGATGATTCATTCGTGGTAATTGAAGCCAAAACAAAGTCAATATTTCTCCAGATGGACGTTCTCCCATTTTAGTTCGTCATCGACATGGGGAGGAGTCTCCTTGGCTTTCCTTCCAAAGGCTATGATGCAGAGCACCTCCATCTCGTCGGGGATGTCGAGGATGCCCTTCGCCACATCCGAGGCCTTGGTGCCGTCGCTCAAGCGCCGTCCTCTCACCTGCACCCAGCAAGAGGCAAGGCCTAATTCCTCTGCCTGCAACTGCATGGAATAGGCGGCGATGCTGCCGTCCTCCACCCAACAGTCGTTGTGGGCAGGACAGCCCGTCACCACCACTGCCAATGCGGCATCCCTGATGAACGCCGAACCCTGCTCTTTCACATCGGCAAGTTTGTCGAGGTCGGTGGGAGAGTCCACCACCACAAACTGCCATCCCCGGTTGTTGCGCGAGGTGGGCGACAGCAGTGCAGCACGGAGGATGGCCTGCACCTGTGCGCCATCCAATTCTCCCTTGTCAAATACGCGGTGGCTTCTCCTCGCCGCCACCAAAGTCTTGTAATCCATTATGTTATTTTCTTATCGCATTATAATGTTAACGCCAATCTTAATCCCAAGCCACCATAACTTGCAAAATCAGGAGCACCTGCCCTTCGTGCAGTCACACAGCAATCATCCGTCTCACACCAACAACCACCTCGATAAACGTGGTGAGAACCTTCAAGCTTTATCAACAGTGAACCATCAATGTTGACAAAAACTATCCGCTTGTTTTGTTCTTGAGCATAATTCAACTCCCTGATTGTCCAATCGGTCTTATAATTCTCTATTTTAGTATGCGAAACAGAATACATGAATAAGAAAACGTCAGCCTGGTCTATTGCATCGATGATATCGGCAGCAAATTGTGCGTCGCTTTTTATATCCTCGACATCCATCCAAATGGAGACATTCAACTTGTTCTTAATCCTTTCAGTGATACACAGAACCTTTTCCTTGTCAACCCGTTTATATGATACGAATATGTTAGCCATTATTAATATGATGTGGATGAAAGCCTAAACATAAAAAACGAATCAAAATCTGCGTAACCATGATTTAAAGCATGGCAGCAATACGACGTATCCGTTTGAGTTTCTCCATAAATGAATCATTTCGCTCAGCCATCAGCATATCGTATTCGTTTTGCATGGCAAGAAGAGGTGCAGCATCCACGCCAAGGGCTGCTTCCATCATCATTGCCAATTCTGTAGTGAGAGAACGTTTGCCATTCAGCATTTCGTTGAAGGCAGAATAGGATATGCCTATTTTCTTGGCTAATCCACGCTGCGAAATGCCACGGTATTCCAATTCGTCCTTCAACACCTCACCTGGATGAGTTGGCTGAAAGGGTTTAAGATTATTTGCTATCATCTGCGGACTTACTCCTTCAAGTGTGGTCATATCTCTTCCTCCTTCTATTTATGATGGTTTGAAAGTTCTGTGATGTTACAAATTGTAGCTATCTGCTTGCCAGCTTCCATATTCTCTATGAATTCTATGCGATACTGATTGTTCACACGGACAGAGGAAAGCCCCTCCTTGTCACCATGTAATTTCTCGTAGTGCAAGGAACCATATTTGGCCAGCCCCAAGACATTCTCCTGCTGTTTCATCAGATTAACAACCTTGATGTACTTAGATATAATCTGAGGCTGAAACCTATGTTTCTTGTCACTGGTCTTGCCCTTTGTGTAGAGTTCCTGTAGGTAGGTCTGTTCAAATGTGACTATCATTTGGCTGCAAAAATACATAAAGTTTCATATGTTCGCAAATTTATGAACACTTTTTTCTAAAATAGAGTGTCCTAATTGCCTTATTTATTTTAAATTTCAAATATCCTATATGTGAGTTCCACCTCCACCCACCAACCATTTGCAATCAGAAATACCCCCCAACATAAAAGAGTTCGCACCAACATCCAATTCTATTTTCAATCTTCAATCTTCAATAATCTTCAATCTTCAATAATCTTCAATCTTCAATTTTCAATAATCTTCAATCTTCAATTTTCAATATTATATAACTTAAGTTTCGGAAGTAAAATTGCCTTACAAAGCTATTATTTGTCTTGTATGGCAACCGGTTGTGAAGTGAAGCCCGAAGGGCTGGGACGACCACAGGCAGGTGGTGAAGCGAAGCGTAACCCCTGCTTGACGATGATATGAAATCA
>CADADN010000100.1 GCA_902786665.1 uncultured Prevotellaceae bacterium
CCCAAGCCCAGTGGTATGAATGCTCCCGACGATGCTGCTGTCATCGCAAAACTCACCGAACTGCTTTCTGCCCTCAAATTCAAATAAGCAAAACGATTCTTCATTTTCATCAGCCTGGCAACAGTAACACCATACTGTTGTCGGGCTATATTTGTCAATTCAATTGATGAACCGACCTCTCTCTAAACGGCCTTCTTGAATCAAGGGGACGGAGATTTTGATTCGTTTTCTTTGCCGATGGTGACATCGTTGACCTCTCGGGCAACGTTTTTCTTCTCCCAGTCACTGAAAATTCTCACTTTGCACATTTCATTTGACATCCAGACAAAAAGGCAGCATATTTGCATAGCTGCAACTTTTGGGATATCGTAGAAATAATCCATGTTGGCCTTTATACCGGATGATACCTCGCCCACGTCTTTTCCTATTTCTTATTCTGAAGTCGGAAGAATTCTTTCTGTTGTTCTATTTCACGGCGCAGTTCCTCTTGTGTCGGCATGTAGGTGAGATATTTAGAAGCGAAAAGCTGATCGTTGTTGTTAAGGACAGAATAATGTGCCACGTCCTCGTCGGTATCGGCACAGAGCAGTATGCCGATGGTAGGGTTATGCCCATCAGGGCGCACAAGTTCGTCGTACATCTTTACATACATATCCATCTGACCAACATCTTGATAGCGAAGCTTGGTTGTCTTCAAATCAATGAGAACGAAGCAACGTAGGTGGTAATTGTAGAACACCAAATCGATATAATAGTCTTCCTTCTCAGTGTGGATGTGCTTCTGTCGGTCAACAAAAGCAAAGCCCTTACCCAATTCCATAAGAAAGGGTATAAGATGGTCAATGATGCTCTGTTCCAACCTACTCTCCGAGTAATCGGTGTTGTTTTTGAAACCTAAAAACTCTGCAATAACGGGGTTTTTCAAGTACTCCAACTTGTCTTGCAGTGGCGCAGTGAGGGCTTTCATTTCGTTGCGAACGGCCTCCTTGTCCTGCGACTTCAACAAGCGATGGTAGTATTGTGATGACACGTTGCGTTGCAAAGTACGAGTGTCCCACATTTCGGTTGCAGCTTCTTGTTCGTACCACACACGGCCATCAGCTGTTTTCTCTTGAAGAATGATACTATAATGTGTCCAGGTGAGTCTGATGGGACATTTTCCAGTCAGTGATTGGAAAATGTCATCGTCGGCCATATCCAAGGATTTTCCAATCGGTAATTGGAAAAAGTCAGGATGGTTCTGGTAGAAGGACACGAACAGATATAAGTTGCTCTTTTTGAAACCTCTACCGTATTTATCTATCAATTTTTCTGCCAGTTTCATAATAACTTGTTCGCCATATTCAGCTCGTTGGTCTTTCAAGACTTCGTGCTGAATGCGCAAACCAAGAAGCCAATTGCGCTTAATTAGTGTATCATTGACGGAACGGTATGCTGCAGCCCTCGCCTGTTCAATGATGGAACAAGCATCTTTAAATAATTCTCCATGTGGAGATGTTATCTCAGTTTTATTTTGCTTTATAATGTCGTTATCAGCCATGTTAACCAATATTTGATGCAAAGTTAACAAAAAAACAAGACTTATGAATCACGGGAACGGAGTTTTTGATTAACTCATTCATATGGAACTCAATAAAAGAGCCGATGGGTCTATGGTTGAAGAAATCGAGGATGTTGATAGCCCTCCCTATACGGGAAGTCGCCGAGTGTATGATCATTGGCATCCCATATAGAGTAAAGGCAAACTCTTTGTGCAGGTAGCGGTTTTCGCCGTACATCAGGATGGAACTCGCTATGAGCTTGGCATGTCCAAGAATTGGTATGTTGACGATACGTTGAAAAGAAAAATAAATGCCAAAAATAAGTTTGAGAATATCCGCATTATTTATTATCTTTGCAACCCATTCGACCAAAAAACCGGTCATTTTTTTGATTAAGAACAACTAAACACCTAAGTAATAAATGATTCAGACCGTAGTAAAGCGTGACGGACGCATAGTGGGTTTCAATGAGCAAAAGGTGATGGCAGCCATCCGCAAGGCGATGCTTCACACCGACAAGGGTGAGGACGAGCGCCTCATTTTCAAAATCACCGACCATATCGCACAGCGAGGCGAGAGCCAGATGACGGTGGAACAAATCCAAGATGCGGTGGAGATGGAACTGATGAAGTCGAGCCGCAAGGACGTGGCACAGAAATACATCGCCTACCGCAACCAGCGCTCCATAGCCCGCAAGGCAAAGACCCGTGACGTCTTCCTCGACATAGTGAACGTCAAGAACAACGACGTCACCCGTGAGAATGCCAACATGAATGCCGACACCCCGGCGGGAATGATGATGAAGTTCGCCTCGGAAACCACGAAGCCTTTCGTCGACGACTACCTCCTGTCGGAAGAGAGTCGCGAGGCCGTGGAACACAACTACTTGCACATCCACGACAAGGACTACTACCCCACCAAGTCGCTCACCTGCGTGCAGCACCCCCTCGACCATATCCTCACCTGCGGCTTCATCGCCGGCCATGGCGCCTCACGCCCCGCCAAGCGCATCGAGACGGCATCTGTACTGGCCTGCATCTCTATGGAGTGCGCCCAGAACGAGATGCATGGCGGCCAGGCCATCCCCGCCTTCGACTTCTACCTCGCACCCTACGTGCGCATGACATACATAGAGGAACTGAAAAGCCTTGAGGAACTCAATGGAGAGAGTTACAAGGACCTCTACGACGAGCCGCTGATAGACTACATCAAGAAACCCCTCGACGGCCTGACAGGGAAGGAACGTGCCCAGCAACACGCCGTCAACAAGACCGTGGGGCGCGTGCACCAAGCCATGGAAGCCTTCATACACAACATGAACACCATACACTCACGCGGCGGCAACCAGGTGGTGTTCTCTTCCATCAACTATGGCACGGACACCTCCGCCGAGGGACGCTGCATCATGCGTGAAATCCTTCTCTCCACCTACGAGGGCGTGGGCGGCGGCGAGACAGCCATCTTCCCCATACAGATATGGAAGAAGAAACGCGGGGTCAACTACCTGCCGGGCGACCGCAACTTCGACCTTTACACCCTCGCCTGCAAGGTGACGGCACGACGGTTCTTCCCCAACTTCCTCAACCTTGACGCCTCATTCAACCAGACCGACGAATGGAAGGCCGACGACCCCGAGCGCTACCTGCACGAGGTGGCCACCATGGGATGCCGCACACGCGTCTTCGAGAACCGCTTCGGGCCGAAGACTTCCATCGGAAGGGGCAACCTCTCCTTCTCCACCATCAACATCGTGAAACTGGCCATCGAGTGCATGGGTGAAAAAGACGAGCAAAAGCGCATCGGAATGTTCTTCGCCAAACTCGATAATGTGCTCGAACTGACAGCCAAGCAACTCGACGAGCGTTTCCAGTTCCAGCAGACGGCTTTTGCCAAGCAATTCCCACTCGTGATGAAGAGCCTATGGCTCGGAGCCGACAAACTGGGACCGACGGACACCATCAAGAGCGTCATCAACCAAGGTACGCTCGGCATAGGGTTCATCGGCCTGGCAGAGTGCCTCGTCGCTCTCACCGGGAAGCACCATGGCGAGAGCGCCGAGTCGCAGGAGTTGGGCTTGAAAATCATCACCTACATGCGCGACAGGGTGAACGAGTTCTCCGAGCGTTACCATCACAACTACTCCGTCCTCGCCACCCCGGCAGAGGGCCTGGCGGGCAAGTTCACCAAGAAAGACCGCAAGGAGTTCGGCGTCATCCCCGGCGTCACCGACCGCGACTATTACACCAACTCCAACCACGTGCCGGTCTATTACAAATGCTCCGCCCGCCACAAGGCCGAGGTGGAGGCACCCTATCACAACCTGACCCGCGGCGGGCACATCTTCTACGTGGAGATTGATGGCGATGCCACACACAATCCGCAGGTCATCATGAGCGTGGTGGACATGATGGACCAGTATGACATGGGCTATGGCTCCGTCAACCACAACCGCAACCGCTGCATGGATTGCGGCTACGAGAACGCCGACGACAATCTGACCACCTGCCCGAAATGCGGCTCAACCAACATCGACAAGCTGCAGCGCATCACCGGCTATCTCGTCGGCACCACCGACCGCTGGAACAGTGGCAAACTCGCAGAGCTCAACGACCGCGTCACGCATATCGACCACGGCCCGAAAGACTTGTTTGATGAATGATTCGTGTCCTTGACATCATAGAAGATACGATGGTTGACGGTCCTGGCTTCAGGACGTCCATCTATTGTGCCGGCTGCAATCATCAGTGTCCCGGCTGCCACAACCCCCACTCCTGGGCCTTCGACGGCGGCAGGGAGATGACTACGTCCGCACTGATGAAAATCATCATGGCCGACCCCTTCGCCAATGTCACCTTCTCCGGAGGCGACCCGATGTACCAGGCAGAGGGTTTCGCCGAACTTGCCCGGGCCATCCACACCTACAGCAACAAGGACATCTGGTGCTATACAGGTTTCGTCTATGAAAGCCTCATCAACGAAGAACAGCGTGAGTTGCTGGAACAACTCGACGTGCTCGTCGACGGCCCATTCATACAGAAGTTGCACGACCCCGACCTGCTGTTTCGTGGTTCCTCCAACCAACGGCTTATCGATGTCCAAAAGACGCTCTATGCCGGCAAGGTGATCACATGGCAGCCCAACACCGCCTTATAGGAGCGGAGTTGAAGACCATTTCACAAGAGTATGCAAAAGTCAAAGGCACAGGAGGTTGCGTCTCTCTGTCCTCCCTGTATGGATTGAAGAATAACCGAAACATCATTTCCTCTGTGCCCACCTGCCCCAGGTGGGCTTTTTCATACCTTGTGGCCTACCCAGGAATTAATCAAAATTTTGACAAAATGAGAATGGTATATGAAAATCCACAAATATTGCATGTCCACAAGTAAAAACAACGAGCCAAGCGACTGAAGTCGAGTGCGCCTTGAAACAATATTCGCTGAATGGTCACTTCATCTTCCTAATTCCTTAAAAAATCAAAATTTTAACTATATAATAAGGTATATCCATAAAGTTTTGCGTACTTTTGCCGCTCGAATAACAAGCAAAGACAAACATGCAAGAGAATTTAGTGATAGTAGAGAGCCCTGCCAAGGCCAAGACGATAGAGCGATTCCTTGGCAAGGACTACAAGGTGATGTCAAGCTATGGACACATCCGCGACTTGAAAAAGAAAGAGATAAGCATCGACCTCGACACCCTCGAGCCCGATTACGAAATCCCCGACGAGAAGAAAAAGCTGGTGAGCGAGTTGCGCAGCAACGCGAAGAAAGCCAAGAAGGTGTGGCTCGCATCCGATGAGGACCGCGAAGGAGAAGCCATCTCCTGGCACCTCTGCGAAGTGCTCGGCCTCGACGAGGAAAAGACCAACCGCATCGTGTTCCACGAAATCACCAAGAACGCCATCCTCCAAGCCATAGAGCACCCCCGCCATATCGACATGAACCTGGTGAACGCCCAGCAGGCCCGCCGCGTTCTCGACCGCCTCGTGGGCTTCCGCCTCTCCCCCGTGCTGTGGCGCAAGGTGAAGCCCGCCCTCTCTGCCGGACGCGTGCAGAGCGTCGCCGTGAGACTCATCGTGGAGCGCGAGCGCGAGACCCAGGCTTTTGTCAGCGAACCCTACTACCGTGTCAGCGCCGTGTTCACACTGGCGAAAGACGCGAAAAAACCCGTAGAGGTGAGGGCGGAATACCCCACACGCTTCAAGACCCACGAGGACGCCCTCGCCTTCCTTGAGAAATGCAAGGACGCCACCTTCACCGTGGACGCCGTGAGCAAGAAACCGCTGCACCGCACACCGGCGCCACCATTCACCACCTCCACACTGCAACAGGAGGCCTCGCGCAAACTCGGCTTCACCGTCTCTCAAACCATGATGGTGGCCCAGCACCTCTATGAGAACGGACAAATCACCTACATGCGTACCGACTCCGTCAACCTCTCCAGCCTCTGCATCAACGACAGCAAGGAAGAAATCACCAAACTCTACGGCAAGGAGTACAGCAAACCCCGCAACTACAAGACCAACGCCAAGGGAGCCCAAGAGGCACACGAAGCCATCCGCCCCACCTACATGAGCAACACCGAGGTGGAGGGCAACGCGCAGGAGCGCCGCCTCTACGAACTCATCTGGAAACGCACCGCCGCCTCGCAGATGGCCGACGCACAGATAGAGAAGACCACCATCAACATCAAGGCGACAGGCCTCGACGAATGCTTCGTGGCCACCGGCGAGGTCATCACCTTCGACGGCTTCCTCAAAGCCTACCGCGAATCGACCGACGAAGAGGAGCTGTCGGAAAAAATGATTGCCAACAACGCCGAAGCACCCGTGCACACCCTCCCGCCATTGCAACAAGGCGACCAACTGCTGCGCGCCTCCATCACCGCCACCGAACGCTTCACCACCGGCCCCATACGATACACGGAGGCAAGCCTCGTGCACAAACTCGAGGAACTCGGCATCGGACGCCCCTCCACATACGCACCAACCATCAGCACCATACAGCAAAGGGAATACGTGCAGAAGGGCGACAAAAAAGGCGTGGAGCGCACATACACCATCGACACGCTGCAAGGCGACCGCATCAACACCACCAACAAAAAGGAAGTGGTGGGCAACGAAAAGGGAAAACTCCTGCCATCGGACATCGGCATCGTCGTCAACGACTTCCTCCTCAAATACTTCCCCGACATCATGGACTACGGCTTCACCGCCAACGTGGAGAAGCATTTCGACAAGATAGCCGAAGGCAAGGCCAAATGGAGCACCATGATCAAGAAATTCTACAAAGAGTTCGACCCCGTAGTGGAGCGCACGATGAACATCCGCGCAGAGCACAAGGCAGGAGAGCGCGAACTGGGCATCGACCCGAAAACCGGAAGACCCGTCTTCGTGAAAATCGGACGCTTCGGCCCCATCGTGCAGATAGGCACGGCCGAGGACACCGAGAAACCCCTCTTCTCACAACTCCCCTCCAACCTGGGGATGGAGACCATCACTCTGGAAGAGGCGCTCGAACTCTTCAAACTGCCACGCACCATCGGCGAATACGAAGGCTCGCCCGTCGTCATCGGCTCCGGACGCTACGGCCCATACATCATGCACGACAAGAAATACGTGTCGCTGCCGAAGACCGAAGACCCACTCACCGTGCAACTCGACAGAGCCATCGAACTCATCGACGAGAAACGGCAACAGGAAGCCAACAGGCACCTGCAGCAGTTTGACGAAGACCCCAAGATGGAGGTGATGAACGGCAGGTATGGCGCATACATCTGCTATGACGGCAAGAACTACCGCATGCCCAAGACGATGCAGAACAAGGCGGGAAAACTCACCTACGAGGAATGCATCAACCTGGTGAACAGCGCCGCCAACAAGAAGAAATGACCCCATGGTGAGAATCATCATCATAGGATACATGGGCGCCGGAAAGACCACCGTGGGAAAAGCGCTCGCCAAGGAACTGGGCATGCCGTTCTACGACCTCGACTGGTATATCGAGAGCCGAAGGAGGAAAACCGTGCCGCAAATCTTCGCCGAAGGAGGCGAAGAGCACTTCCGCAAGATAGAGCGTGCCATGCTCCACGAAGTGGCGGAATTCGAGGATGTCATCATCAGTTGCGGCGGCGGCACCCCATGCTTCTTCGACAATATGGAATACCTCAACCGCCAAGGCGACACCATCTACCTCAAGGCCACGCCCGAAGTGCTGTACAAGCACCTGAAGATGGGGAAGACCGTCAGGCCGCTGCTGAAGGACAAGACAGCGGAAGATATGCAGCTCTTCATCAAGGAGCAACTCGAGCAGCGCGAACCCTTCTACAGCACAGCACGACACACCCTCGACGTCAACCTCCTCGACAACTATGAGAAAATCAAGATCTCCGTTGCCAGCATCAGGAAAATGCTGGGTATCTGAACCACCCCCTTACATCCCACCACAATGAAAAAATGGACCATAGAAGACTCCAAGGAGCTTTACAACATCAACGGATGGGGCACCTCCTATTTCGGAGTCAACAACCATGGCAACGTCTATGTGTCGCCATGCAAGGACGAGACACAAATCGACCTGCGTGAGGTCATGGACGAACTCGCTCTTCGCGACGTCACACCTCCCGTCTTGCTAAGATTCCCCGACATCCTCGACAACCGCATAGAGAAAACCGCCAGCTGCTTCAAGAAGGCGGCAGAGGAATACGACTACAAGGGCGAGAACTTCGTCATCTACCCCATCAAGGTCAACCAGATGCAGCCCGTCGTGGAGGAAATCATCTCCCATGGCAAGAAGTTCAACCTCGGACTGGAGGCAGGCTCAAAACCCGAGCTGCACGCCGTCATCGCCGTGCAGTGCCAGAGCGACTCACTCATCATCTGCAACGGATACAAGGACCAAAGCTACATCGAACTCGCACTCCTCGCGCAGAAGATGGGGAAGCGCATCTTCATCGTCGTGGAGAAACTCAACGAGCTGGACATCATCGCCAAGGCGGCGAAGAAACTCAACGTCAAGCCCAACCTCGGCATCCGCATCAAACTCGCCACTTCCGGCTCAGGGAAATGGGAGGAGAGCGGCGGCGACGCCAGCAAGTTCGGACTCACCAGCAGCGAACTCCTCGAGGCCCTGGAACTGCTCGACAAGAAAGATATGCGCGACTGCCTCAGGCTCATACATTTCCACATCGGTTCGCAAATCACCAAAATCAGACGCATACAAGCGGCACTCAGGGAGGCGTCGCAATTCTACGTGCAACTGCACAAGTTGGGCTACAACGTCGATTTCGTGGACTGCGGCGGCGGCCTCGGTGTCGATTACGACGGCACACGCTCGCCCAGCAGCGAGAGTTCGGTCAACTACTCCATCCAAGAATATGTCAACGACTGCATCTACACCTTCGTGGAGGCTTCAAACAAGAACGGCATACAGCATCCCAACCTCATCACGGAGAGCGGAAGGTCGCTCTCGGCCCACCACTCCGTGCTCGTCATCGACGTGCTTGAGACGGCGTCGCTGCCCGAGATGGACGAGGAGTTCAAACCTGCTGAGGACGCCCACCACCTGGTGAAGGACCTCTACGAAATCTGGGACAACCTCAACCCACGCACCATGCTCGAGGACTGGCACGACGCCGAGCAGATACGCGAGGAGGCCCTCGACCTCTTCAACCACGGCATCATCGACCTCAAGGCCCGCGCCGAGGTGGAGAGCATGTACTGGAGCGTCTCCCATGAAATCAACATCCTCACCAAGCACCTCAAACACGTGCCGGAAGAGTTGAGGGTGCTCGACAAGTTACTGGCAGACAAATATTTCTGCAATTTCTCGCTCTTCCAGTCGCTGCCCGACTCCTGGGCCATCGACCAACTCTTCCCCATCATGCCCATACAGCGGCTCAACGAGCGACCCACGCGAAGCGCCACGCTGCAGGACATCACATGCGACAGCGACGGTAAGATTGCCAACTTCGTCACCAACCGCCACATCTCACACATCCTCCCCGTCCACCCGCTGAAAAAGAACGAGCAATACTACCTCGGCGTCTTCCTCGTGGGGGCATACCAGGAGATTCTCGGCGACATGCACAACCTCTTCGGCGACACCAACGCCGTGCACATCTCGGTGAAAGACCACACCTACCACATCGACCAAATCATCGACGGTGAAACGGTGGAGGAAGTGCTGGCATACGTGCAGTACAACCCCAAGAAACTCGTGCGACAACTCGAGATATGGGTGACGAAAAGTGTGAAACAAGGGAAAATCTCGCTCGAGGAGGGCAAGGAATTCCTCTCAAACTACCGCTCCGGACTCTATGGATACACCTATCTTGAATAACGCGCGCGAAGCTTGCTTCGTGGTGAAGGTGGGAGGCGCCGTGGTGGAGGACGAGGCACAACTCGACCTCCTGCTGCAACATTTCTCCGCCATACCGGGAAAGAAAGTCCTCGTGCACGGAGGAGGGAGGAAGGCCACCAAGATGGCCGCCGCCCTGGGACTGGAAAGCAAGATGGTGAACGGCAGGCGCATTACCGACGCGCAGACGCTCGAAGTGGTCACCATGGTGTATGGCGGCCTGGTGAACAAGAACCTGGTGGCCAGGCTGCAGGCCTGCGGCGTGAACGCGCTGGGACTCACCGGTGCCGACATCAACGTCATCAGAAGCCACAAGCGCCCCGTCAAGGACGGCATAGACTTCGGGTTCGTCGGCGATGTGGAGCAAGCAGACGGAAAGGCCCTCGCCACACTCATCGACAACGGCATCACGCCGGTCATGGCACCGCTCACACACGACGGCAATGGCCACATGCTCAACACCAACGCCGACACCATAGCATCGGAAACGGCAAAGGCGCTCGCCCCCTTCTATGACGTCACCCTCATCTTCTCTTTCGAGAAAAAAGGCGTGCTGGCCGACCCTGATGACGACGACAGCGTCATCCCCGTCATCACCAAGGACGACTTCGAGCGTTACAAAGCCGACGGCACCATCTCGGGAGGCATGCTGCCAAAGATAGAAAACGCCCTGCAAGCCGTAGGCGCCGGCGTGACACGTGTCATCATCACCCTCGCCACCGCCATCGACGGAAGACACGGCACGGAAATCAAATAATCATCAAACAACCATACTTATCATCATGGCAAAAAACAAATTCTTCATAACCATACTCGCCATCTGCTGCGGGCTGTTCACATGCGTCGGCCTTTCATCCTGCGGCGATAGTGACGACGACGACGATTTTTCAACAAAGGACACGGGCGACAACCGTGAACTATACACTGCCGAAGTAGCCTACAAGGTGAGCCTCGGCAAGAACGAGTTGGATGCTTACGACGTGAATGTGCGTTATCTCGACAAAGAGGGCGCGGAGCATTCGATGGCGATGAAAGACACCACGTGGACGTGGAAATGCAACCTGAATGCCGACGATGTCAAAGATGAGCCCAAAAGTTTTGAACTGAGGGTGAACCCATCAAGGAAGGAAAACCTCAACCTCGACCCCAAGGCCAATTACGAGGTGGGCATCATCTCGAAAATCATCATACAGGTGAAAAACAAGGCGGGCCGCGTCATCTGCGAGTGCGAAGGCCTGGGACTCCACCCTGGAGGGTTCAGCACCTTCACGGGTGAACAGCTCAACGATCCCTGGAGCGATGTCGTCTCAGGATGGTTCAGCAACCTGACCAACACCAACAAATCGACACTCACCGTCTATACCAACAAGATCAAATCCAACGGGATGACCCAGAAATACTGGTGAAGACGGCAACGCCGCCCAGCACTCCCCCTGACATCTTCAGGGGCAGACCCTTGGGAATTTCCAGGACATCCTGGGAATTTCTGAGGGTTTTTCAGGGTTTTTATAGGATATTGTAGGAAGTTGTAGGAAGTGATAGGAGGTGATAGGAATTCTTAGGAATTGGGATTTTACATGGTTTCTTGCGTGTCGTTAGCAGGTCATTTTCAAATGTTAACAAAATATAAAAACCAGAGGTGATTGATATATTTTAGTATTTTTGTGCATCTATACCTACAAATTTGTCAAATCATAAAAAACAAGAGCCATGAAACTTTTTAAGAACCCAAAGACCCTGGCTGTCATCATGCTGACAGCATTATTCACCCTGGCAGGGATCAATGAGGCAAGGGCACAAGTGCCATCAATCCCCCGCAGAACACAACAGAACACGCGCTCAAGCAGCAAAGTGGCTTGGGGCACCCAGTATGACTGGCTATCAACAAGCTATGTGACATACGACGACATCAGATATCTGGACAAAGGACAGATTCGCGTGCTCAAAAATTCCATCTATGCACGTCACGGCCGCCGCTTCAAAGATTCCCAGCTGCGTAGCTACTTCAGCTCGCAGTGGTGGTATAAGCCCAGCCGCAACGAAATTCCTGCGAGTGAGTTCAACAAATACGAGAACTACAACATCAAGTTCCTGCATAATTACGAGTAGGAAGCTAACAACGAAAAGATGATTCATATGAAAAAAATGATTTCTCTCATGACAGTGGCACTGATGATGACATCAGTGCTCGCTGTCGGTACATATTGCAAAAAAAGCAATGCAACGTCTCCCGAACCACAAAAGGCAGCCCATCCCGGACAAGATGAGGCAGAAACCAAGGCTGTGGCAGGCGTGGCCCAACAGTCAGACATTCCCTTAGGAGCCCAAGTGCTGATGGAAGCCTACCCTGACTTCATAAAAGGATACAGCAACAACAAGATCCTATTCTATGACGGCACGGAAATGACTTATGACGACGGCCGACAGAAATCGTTCGTGGAGAAACTTGACGATGCAGATATCGAGGACATGTTCGCTTTCAAGTACGACCTGAATTCCTGGACACCGGAATTCCAGCAAGATGCGGGGCGCAGCCGCAACGAAGCCATGTTCAAAAAGATGTATGGCAATTCTCCTGATGCCGTGAAAAAGCATCTCGTCAAGGTGCCCTGGTTCGGTCAGAACGTAGAATTCACCACCGTCAATGGTGCCGACAAGAAACTAATGGCTGTGCGTGACGAACTTGCCAAGCACCCGGAATTCAAGAAATATTTCAAGTCGGAAGGCACTTTCTATTGGCGAGAGGTGCGCGGAGCCAAACGCCTGAGTGCCCACTCCTACGGGATGACCATCGACATCGGCGGCGATTTCAAGACCTATTGGTTATGGGCAAAGCCAGGAGCGAAGGAAACCGACAAGGTGGCTTACCAGAACAAGATGCCTCACGAGATTGTTGAGATATTCGAGAAGCACGGTTTCATCTGGGGCGGACGATGGTATCACTACGACACCATGCATTTCGAGTATCGCCCGGAAATCCTGTTGATGGAGAAGAAACG
>CADADN010000101.1 GCA_902786665.1 uncultured Prevotellaceae bacterium
CATGAGCAGTGCCTACCGCCATCTGCTGAGCAACGAGGTGGTGCAGGTGGGTGTCACCATTCCCCTCCTCGACTGGGGCAAGCGCAAGGGACAGCGACGTGTGGCGGAAAGCAACCGGGAAATCGTGCAAGGTCAGTTGCGGCAGCAGGCCCAGGAGTTCCGCCAGAATATTTTTATCTTGACTGAACAGTTCAACAACCAGGCCGAGCAACTGCGCATCGCCTGCGAGGCCGACACCATCGCGCGTCGCCGATACCACACCAATGTCGAGACGTTCAAGATAGGCAGCATCTCGACCCTCGAACTCTCTGATGCGCAAAAGGCCAAAGACCAGGCCCGGCAGAACCGCATCCAGCAACTCTTCAACTACTGGTATTATTACTATCAGATCCGCAGCATCGCCCTCTGGGACTTTGAGCGCGATTGTGAACTCACAGCAGACATAGAAAAACTTGTAAGACAATGAAAGCAGACAATCAGACGATGGACCGGCAGATTCCTGTCAAAGAGCAGCGAAAGCGCAAAGTGAGGCGGGTAATGGTCGTGGTCGCCATAGTTGCGGTGGTGTCAGGCATTGCTGCCTGGTTGGGGATGCAAATGATGCCTTCTGTGAATCGCCAGGCATTGGTCTTTTCGGAAGTGGACCGCGGCACGATAGACGTGAGCGTGTCGGCCACAGGGCGTGTAGTGCCGACTTTCGAAGAGGTCATCATCTCGCCCATCAGTTCGCAAATATTGGAGGTCTATGCCCACAGCGGCGACAACGTGGATGTGGGCACTCCACTGCTGCGACTTGACCTGCAATCGACAGAGACAGACTATGCCAAGGCATTGGACGAACGAGAGATTCGTCAGCAGCAGACAGCCCAACTGCAGGCGAACACGGAGACGCAACTCTCCGACCGACGGATGCAGATCAAGGTGGAGGAGATGAAAGTGTCTCAATTGGAAGCACAGTTGCGCAACGAACTTTATCTCGACAGCCTCGGGTCAGGCACCCGTGACCGGGTGAGACAGGCTGAGACAACCCTGCGCACGGCACAGTTGCAGTTGAACCAGTTGCGGCAGCAATACCAGAATGAACAGCGGGTGAAGCAGGCCGACATGCGGATGCAGCAGCTGCAGAACGGCATTTTTGAAAAGGGCGTGAGCGAGAAACGACGCACGCTGAATGACGCCAAGATTCGCTCTCCCCGACAAGCCACGCTGACCTACATCAACAGCGAGGTGGGAAGCACCGTGGGGGCGGGGCAGAAGATAGCGGTGGTGAGCGACCTCTCTCATTTCAAGGCGGAATGTGAGATTTCCGACAGTTATGGCGATCGTGTCAGCGTGGGCGGGGCGGTCATCCTCAAGATCGGCAAAGAGCGTTTGACAGGCACCATCAACACCGTGACGCCGCTCAGCCAGAGTGGGACAATCACTTTCACCGTCGTGCCCGACGACACTAGCCATCCGCGTTTGCGGTCGGGACTGAAGACGGAGGTTTTTGTCATCACCAGCATCAAGGATGATGTGCTCCGCATCAGCAACGGTTCTTTCTACAGCGGTCCGGGCGATTACACCCTGTTTGTCCTGAACGGCGACCTGCTCCAGCCCCGTGAGGTGCGGCTCGGAGAATGCAACTACGATTATATCGAGGTCATCAGCGGTTTGGAAATTGGCGAGAAGGTGGTGGTCAGTGATATGACGAAGTATAAAGGAAAGGAGAAATTGAAGGTGAAGTAAGAAGTATTATCGTTAAAATGAATTAAGAAAGTATGGAAAATCGTACTTTTGACTTGTGGCATCGAAATTTCTTTTTATCTTTGCACCAAAAGTACGATAAAACATACATTGATGGATATAGGATTGGTCATTAAAGAACGCAGGGCGTTGCTGGGAATCTCACAACAGGATCTCTCGGATTACTCAGGAATAGGCATATCTACAGTCAAGGATCTGGAGCGTGGTGTAGGCAACCCAACGCTGCATACTCTTCAGAAGATACTTGATGTGGTGGGAATGGAAATGGTGTTGCAGGTCAGACAGACCGTCAAATGATGTAGGTGATGAGAAAAGTAGATATATACTATGGCGACGTATTTGCCGGACAACTCGTTGAGTTGTCAAGGGGCGACTATGAGTTTACTTACGATGACACATTTCTTGCCGACACCAGCACGCCACCAGTGTCTGTCAACATGCCCAAAAACCAAAAGGTATATCGTGCAAAGCGCATCTTTCCGGTATTTACCAATATGCTGCCAGAGGGAGCTAATCGCCAGACTTTGTGCAGACTCAGGAAAGTTGACGAAAATGACTTCTTCGGCATGCTGGAGATGATTTGTGGTATGGATGCTATTGGAAAGTTTGTTTTAAAACGACCTGAAGCATGAAAACGATAGAAGTTTGTCCGTCAACATTGCGACCGGGTTATGTCACTTATTCACCCAAAGCCGTGAAAGAACTCTTTGACGGAGTGGTGGTTTCACCTTTCATTGATATTGACTTTGAGAATGAGTCTGACCAGAGACTTGCTTTAGAGAATATGCAGATCATGTCAATCTCAGGTGCTCAGGAGAAATTCTCTGCCGTCGTTGATAACGGGAGGATTCGTCTGGCATGTGAAGGCGAACAGGCCACTCATATCTTGAAGCCCACTCCTTTCAACCTGAGTCTCTCCACCCGCAAGCAGATACCAGCTAACGAGCATCTCACCATGCAGATGGCATCCCAGGTGTATGGCATACGTACCGCAAGCAACGGATTATGTTTCAGCAATAGTGGACAACCTGTGTATATCACGAAGCGTTTTGATGTGACGAATGGTGTGAAAGATTGTTCTCAAGAGGATTTTGCCACAGTTCTGCAAATGACGGAGGAAGGTGGCGACAGCAATTTCAAATACCATGGCAACTATGCGCAGATAGCTGATGCCATCAGACGGTTTGTGCCAGCTTGGATGCCACAGATGGAACAGTTTTTCAGATTAGTGGTGTTCAACTATCTCTTTGCCAACGAGGATGCCCATATGAAGAATTTCTCACTCATCAACAAGAATGGTGAGTATTTCTTAGCTCCTGCCTACGACCTTGTCAATACATGCATCCACATACAAAGTGGCAGTGATATGGGATTGACGGACGGTCTTTCGCCCGAAATGGAGAAAAGCGATGTCTATGACAGGACAGGGCATCCCTGCAGGTTGGATTTTGAACGCTTTGCTGACCGGATTGGTTTGCCAAAGAAACGTGCAGCCCAAGTACTCGATATGTTCATGCGAATACCGCAAGAGGCATACGCGCTCATTGACCGATCCTTCTTGAATGACAAGATGAAGCGTACCTACAAACGTGTCATTGAGGAGCGAAAAACACGCTTCGTCAGGGAGTCGAAATAATCTCAATTGTTCATATGAAATATCTATTATGATTCTTGTAGTTGACGACGATAAAAACATACGGCTCTCATTGAAACTCGTGCTCGAGCGCAACGGGTATGAGGTGACTTTGGCTGAAAACCCCAAGGAGGCCATACAGATGATCCGCACCGTTCCCGCAGTGGAACTGGTGCTGATGGATATGAACTATTCCCTTTCCACCGATGGCGAGGAGGGTTTGACACTGCTCAGGCAAATCAAGGTTTTCCGTCCGGAAATGCCGTGCATCCTCATGACAGCGTGGGGTACGATCGATTTGGCAGTCCAAGGGATGAGGGCAGGGGCTTTCGACTTCATCACAAAGCCTTGGGACAACGGGGTGCTGCTGGACAGGATAGAGACGGCACTGAAGTTAAGTTCTATGCCAAAACTTCAAGCAAAAGGGAACAGTGACAAGACTTCTACCCCAAGAAATGCCAAATCGGAGAAAGGTAGATATGGCATCATCGGCAACAGTCCATATTTGATGAATGTCCTTGATACCGTAGCCCGCGTGGCACCAACCAATGCGCCAGTACTGATTACAGGTGAGTCAGGCACTGGCAAGGAATTGATAGCGGAAGCCATCCACAAACAGAGCCGCAGGGCTTCGGGGCCGTTTGTGAAAGTGAACCTTGGCGGCATATCCACGTCCTTGTTCGAGAGCGAGATGTTTGGCCATAAGAAAGGCTCCTTCACTGACGCCACTGCCGACCGCATCGGTCGTTTTGAATTGGCAAATGGAGGGACGATTTTCTTGGACGAAATAGGCGAACTGTCGCTGGCCAGTCAGGTGAAGTTGTTGCGTGTGTTGCAGGACCAGACTTACGAGGTGTTGGGAGACAGTCACACACGCACTGCAGATGTCCGTGTGATATGCGCCACCAATGCAGATTTGAGGGCGATGGTCGAGGAACACACGTTCCGCGAAGACCTCTTCTACCGCATCAACCTGATCAACTTGCACCTGTCTCCGCTGAGGGAGCGCCGTGACGACATACCTCTACTTGTAGAACATTTCCTGCGTGAAGCCTGTGCCAGCAACGGCATCATGTCCACGACGGTATCGGCTGAAGCCATCGCCTATCTTCAGACACTTCCTTTTACAGGAAATATCCGTGAACTGAAAAATTTGGTGGAAAGGGCGTTGTTGATGAAGAACCCCGAGAAGAACATATTGGATGTGGAAGACTTCCAAACACTTGCCGCTTCATCTGTGAATAGAGGAGAAAAGGGAAATCTTATATCAGACTTCAATGCAGGAACGGAAGGTGTTTCCCTTTCTTCTCTCGAACGCAGCGCCATCGCCGCCTGCATCGCCAAGCACAACGGCAATCTCTCGCTTGTGGCGAAGGAACTTGGCATCAGTCGTGGTGCCCTATACCGCAAAATAGAGAAGCACGGGTTGTAGAAGATGAAAGATTAAAAGTGAAAGATAAAAATTGAAACTGAAGCATTACTTTCTCTGTCTCGGCTTGGGCATTGCCCTGATGGCAGGCATTGCTCTTTTTGCCACGTTTCGCGCTGGTGGGGATTTCAAATCCCCGTCATCGCTGTTCTACGTGACCGAGGGTTTCGTGGTTCTGATGATGGTTTATCTATGGTTCTTCTACAAAAAGACCATCCGCCCCTACGATACGCTTGTCAGTGGCATGGAACTGGTGCGGGAGTTGGACTTGACCACACGGCTCGCTCCATCGGGTCAGCACGAGACAGATGTCATTGTCCGGACGTTCAACGACTTGCTCAACCGTTTGCGCAGCGAACACCTTACGCTTGAAGAACAATACACTTTCCTCAGTCTTCTCATCGAAGCATCACCCATGGGCATTGTGCAATGTGATATCAATGGCAAAATCACCTCCATGAATCCTGCGGCGCGCGAAATGCTTTCACCGGCCATGGAGCAAGCCATACGCTCATTGCCGCTTGGTGATACCATCACCGTGCGCATGCCAGGTGCCCCGCAACTGTATCGCATCAGCCATCAGTCTTTTCCCGACCGTGGTTATCGACATCCGTTCTTCCTCATCGAGTCATTGACATCTGAGGTGCGCCGGGCAGAGAAAGCGGCATACGAACGAGTCATCCGAATGATCGCCCACGAGGTGAACAACAGTGTGGCCGGGATTGTGAGTCTGATGGAGAATGGAAAACTGAAGATGGAGGATGTGGATGGTGCCAGCGAACGACTCACGGCGCTTTCGGAATTTGTCACCCGTTTTGCCGATGTCGTTAAGATTCCGCAACCTCAACTGCAACTCTGTGACTTGAGTGAGGAAGTGGAGGCCTGCCAGCCCTTCCTTGAGAGTCTTTGCCAGTCTGCCCATGTCCAACTTGAATTCCATCTCACTGATGAGGCGGCGCCTGTTCGTATCGACACCATCCTGTTTCAACAAGTGCTGATCAACATCGTCAAGAATGCTGTTGAAAGCATTGGAGAGAGGGAGGGACTTGTCATCATCACTACCGCTCCTTCACAACTTACCATCACCGACAACGGACGAGGAATCCCTCCTTCCGTCGCACCCCATTTGTTCACACCTTTCTTCTCCACTAAGCCACAGGGTCAGGGCCTCGGACTTTTGCTTATCCGCGACATCCTCACCGCCCACCATTGCACTTTTAGTCTGATGACTGATTCAGCCGACCACCTTACCCGCTTCACCATCCAGTTTCCCAAGTAGAGGTGAACCTTTGGCGATACATAAGCAGAGCACTAATCATATTGCCTCGTTCTCTTGGACACCATGTGAAGTTTTCCGTCCCCACCACGTGTGTTTTTAATCGAATAATACCCAAATCTGGTTAACCCCACTTGTAGGTTCTCGCTAGTTTGCAATGTCCAAAAACACTCTTTTTTAGGTATTGTGTATTCCAATTATCTGCCATAACTTTGCAGTTGCTTAAATAGGAATTATAGGTACATTATTTATATATTTATTTTGTGGGTGGCTGGTCAGTGATGATCTGCCACCTTTTCGGAAGGACAATAAACCAATTCAAGATACGACTATGACAAAGAGCATCAAGATTTCAATCCTGTGGCTGCTGACCATATCCGGCTTTGCAGCCCATTCCATTTGTGACGTGCTGCCCATGTTTTGGGGCAAGAACATGGCCGTTGTTGCCACTGATGGCAATGTAGACCAAGGCATGATCGTGTTCATGATGACGCTCTCGTTCCTCATCCCCGCCTGTGGCGTGCTTTGTATGCTGGTGAAGGGAAAGGTGACGAAGGTCGTCAATGCCTTGCTTGCCGTGCTCATCGCCTTGTTCAACATCGCCCATGCTTTCATGGAATTGCCGTCGGACAATGCCGGGCAGTACATTGTCATGCCTATGATGATTGTCATCGGCGTTATTCTCGCATGGCATAGTATTAAATATGTGAAGGAGGACTGAACGATGGGATTTTTCAGCAAGTTCTGGAACACCAATGCCCGTCCGGAGGGATGGCTGGGACGTTTCGCACTGCGGATGATGAACCTGACGCATACTCCGATGGCACGATAGAATCTCTCGTTTATCGACTTCCAGCCTGACTGGACGATACTCGATGTGGGCTGCGGCGGTGGCAAGAACATAGCCCGCATGCTGAAACGCTGTCCGCAGGGGCAGGTCTATGGCATCGACTATTCCGAGGAGAGTGTTGCCATGTCGCAAAAGAAGAACAAACGGCAGCTTGGCTCCCGCTGCTTCATCGAGCAGGGCAATGTGATGCGGTTGCCTTACGAGGATGGGAAGTTCGACCTTGTGACAGCCTTCGAGACGGTTTATTTCTGGCCGGACCTGAACAAGTCTTTCTCAGAGGTATATCGTGTGTTGAAGCCCGGAGGCATGTTCATGTTCTCCTATGCCCTCGACTCCAGTGCGACCATGCGCTACTGGGCAGAACAGATAGAAGCGATGAATATCCTGCCAATAGATGAGATTACCAAGATTTTGACAGATGCAGGCTTTGAGAATCTTCAGACTGCCACGAAGGGAGACTATACGATTAACATACGAATCCAGAAGCCCAAGACGAGGTTCTGACAACGGTTCATAACTTTGCAACTGGGTTGCGATGAACTTGCCGTACCTTTGCACCATAATAGAAAAAGGATTATGGCAGACAAGATAAAGAGTTCGTACAGGTTCAGCAAGAGTTTCTACTACGATGCCATCACACAGGGCAAGTGGTGGAGCAAGTATGGAGGTGATTTGATCGCCAGTTTCAATATAGCTGGTACCGGAGAGCAGCCATGCTAAAACATTTGCCTCTGTCTGGTCGTTTGCCAGCGCATGGACTATCGGCTCTTGAGTGAAGATGTTGAAATGCTCCACGGAGTGATACAGGATGATGCCGCCCACGGCGATGCCTCTCTAGGCATCGGCCACTTCGATTCGGGTGTTGGGCAGAATTGCGGGGCTTATACATCGTCTTTACTTTTTTAGTTCCATCTCAAAACCTTTCCATTCCTCGCCGTCTATCACATAGGCATCCGTTCCGCTGATGCGGAAACCGACGGATTTGTAACATTCAACTGCGGAATTGTTGTCGCAAAACACGCCGAGTGTGATGCGCTTGGCTCCCAATTCCTGTTGCGCATAATCGATGGCGAGACTGAGCATTTGTTTGCCGTAGCCCTTGCCACGTTTAGAGTCGTCAACTATCACAAAGCCGAAGCGGATGACGCTTTTGTCCTCTGATGGATGTCTCAACAAAATATGACCTACTATCTCCTCTCCAACAATAGCCGTAAGAGGATACATATTGTCTCCTTTGTATTGCTTCATCATCTCCTTGGGCCGGGCAGGGAAATCCTCATACCTGTCAGCACTCCAGAGCCGGAACGAATGCTTGTCCTTGCACCAATTGAGGATCGTCTCTGCATCATTGGGATTGAATGGTCGGAGTTTCATTTCATTCATCTTGCTGAATTGATAGTCTTTTGCAGTTCATCCAGGAAATGGGCGGCATGTCCACCGTCCATCTGTACATGATGGAATTGGAAGGAGACAGGCAGAGTTGTTTTGAACAGCCCTTTTCGGTACTTTCCCCACATCACCATCGGATTGTAGAACTGATCAGTGTATTGGTTGACAATGCAATCCAGTTCTGTCTGTATCATGGCAGATGTGCCGACAATCATATGGTCATCGAGAAAAACACTCTGGCATTCTCTTGCTGCTTTTGTAGTCAGCTTCTGGTAATCGTGACAAAACTGTTGCAAATTGTCTGTGTAGGGAATGTCGCAAGAGTTAATGCCACCTTTGCTGTTCTCCACGATGACGTTGACGGCAAGCTTGTCGTAGTGGAACAGTTTCCCCTTCTCGGGCAACACATGAAACTCCTTGATGCCGCAGGCTGCTTTTCCTATGCACCAACAAAGGAGCACATTGAACCCATGCCCTTCCTGTTTTCCCACCTTCACGATGCGGCTCACGTTCAGGGTCTTCACCATTGTTACCATCGGCATGGGTGATGACATCCATAAACTGAAAGCATTTGCACGGATGCTTTCCTGAGGATTGATTTCTTGTTTCATCTCTTTGGCAATATCATTTTGTATCTCTATCGTGTCGATTCGTGATTCATTCATTCCTGACCAATTACCTTTTCCATATACACAAGATCCATGTCGTCCATGATCCTGCGGTCAAACTCCCGATAGCCCATTCTCTCATAGAGCCGGATGTTGTCAATGCTTCGGGTGCTCGTAAACAGTTCATATCGTTTTTGAGGGAAATACTTCTCTATCTCTCCCAAAAGTTTCGTGCCAAATCCTTGCTGCCTGTGGTCGGGGTGTACCATCAGTTTTCCGACATGGACGGTTCCCTTCATCTCCCAGGCTCGGATGGAACCGATGATCAGTCCGCCTGCATCCACCATTTTCAGGATGATGCCTTTGTGGTATTCACCAATCACCTCATCCAGGGTCTGTTTCAGTGGAGGTATGTCCTTATTGCCTAACAAAGTCGCCTCACTCTGATAGGCAAGGTGTTGCAGTCGCAGAATCTCCTGCAAGTCTTCCAACCGGGCCTTGCTGATGGCATATTCGTTTACTGTCTGCATGTCTTCCATATAACTAAATTGTTGTTGATGTAGTAAACACGGTTGAGCAAAGTTGAGCAAGGTAAGCGGAGCGAACAAAGGAAATCGCAACTCTGTTGCGTAGAAACCTTACAGCGACCGCTTTAAGGGAGCGGTACCTTAATGAACGAGCACCGCGTAGGTGCGGTTGAGCCCCCTCCCGATGTCGGGAGGGGGACGGGGGAGTGGGTAGGTACCCCTCCTTAGGATAAGGAGGGGGCGGGGTGGTTGTGAGCCATCCAAGCCTGAGACTTGGGAAAAATGTTATTTTCGCTTCGCTTCGGGTAGCACCCCCGAATCGTCCTTCCATATAAAAAATTTTCTCTTGCTCATGAAATCAAGCAATCACCCAGGATTCTGACTGTGGGTTTGCTGCCGAGGAGGTCTTTCCACTTCTATTCTCATTTCGCAATCTGTTCCGCCACGCAAGATGGAATGGCAAAGCGTCACTGTGAAGTGTTTCTCTTTCCATAGACATTGCAGCGAATAATTCACGCTTTGGCGTGAACACTCGCAGAGCAATGGAGTAGTGACATATCCTTTTTTGCACAACTCACAGGTGCATTCCAAGAAGGCAAGGCGATAAACGCGTCCTTTCTCAACGACTTCACCTCTCACACCTGGTAGTTCATTAGCCATCTGAAAAAAGGTGTCCATATCGCCTTGGGCACGCTCATGGAGTTTCTGGTAAACAGATAGCGTACCGCCATTCACACAGTTCTTTCCGCATTCCGAAAGGAAGGCCGACCGTTGCTCTGGAGAGAGCTTCTCCAGACCTTTCTCAAAACCCTTGAACCAATTTTCTATTTCCATTTTCTCGTCATTGCACGTTTGATCCCAAATGAAATGCCTCATGCAAAGCGTCGGCATTTCTGATGTCGCCCTTATCCTTGACTCCGCGAACCAACACACGGCCAGCATCCTCCAACTTGAAGAAGTTCAGGCAGAGCCGATATTGAGCAAGGATACTGTCGAAAAGCTCAGGGAGCGTAGCAGCTCCTACAAGCAGCAATGCCATCTTCTTAAGACGGAATGTATCTCTTATCGTATTATGAAAACGGTCGATGACCGCCTTCAGCTGTGCACTCAGTCCGTAGAAATAGACTGGCGAGGCTATCACAAGTATGTCGGCCCAACTCATCTTTTCATAGATAAGCGACATATCGTCATTCTGTACACAAGCATTGGCCTTGTTCTTGAAACAAGCGTTGCAACCTATGCAGGGATTGACCTTATAGTCGTGAACAGAAACTACTTCGACATGGTGTTTCTGCGAGGCATCTTTGGCGAATGCCTCTACCAGCAGGTCCGTATTGCCGCCCTTTCGCGGGCTGCCTGAGAGAATCAGTATGTTCATATTACTGTGATACCAATCATTTTTGTCACGCCGTCTGTGTTGTTCCAACAGGAATGCGGGATGCGGCCTTCTACTAGGAGGGCTTCGTCTTTGTGGATGATGACAGTCTCTTCACCTAACCGGATGCGGGCCTCGCCCTCGGTGACGATGAAGAGGTGGTTGTGTTCGTGGGTGTGCAACTCCGTCGAACCACCGCCATTGAGGTCGATGTAGGCGATGGAACCGTCCACGATGCGTCCCATCTCTCCGAACAGTTTCTTGGCACGGAAATTCACGTGCTTTGGGGGTGTTATGAATTCTTGCATATCTTATTGTTTATCAGTTCGCAGCCTTGTCTCTCATAATAGGCGAGCATTTCTGGCAACTTTTTCAGGTCGTAGCTGGTAATGCAGTCAGCAAGGACATGCACTGTGTAGCCTGCTTTCCGCATGTTGAAACACGTGGACTTCACGCAGGCGGTGGCATCGGCACCGGCCACGTAGAACTCATTGATGGCGTTTGCAGAGATGAATGCGGAAAAGGCTTCGCTTGTAAGGGCATTGCTTTTCGTCTTCACGAAGATATTGTCGGAAACGACCTTCATCTCAGGCACCAACTTCTCGCCGTTGCTGCCAGGCTTGAAAGTTCTCGTGCCGGGTGTGGTGTTGTTATGCTTGATATAAGCGATGTGCATTCCCTCGGCCACAGCCCATTCGATGGCGGCATTGATATTGTCGATGACGTCTCTATAGTGCTTGGTGATGTCGTTCTGGATGTCGATAACGACAAGTGCTCTGGCGTTCATCATTCCTCAATGATGAAACTACGTGGATAGAAATCGCTATAGAAACGGCCGTCGGTGGCGGAGAACTTCAAGACGCAGTAGTTGGGATCTGTCACGCCGCCTGGGTAGTACTGCGTGTCTCCATCACGCCAAATCATCTCTTTGCTCTTGGCATCCGTCAGCACCTCCATCGTGCCGCGCAGCATCATTCCCTTGAAACCTTTGGCATCGCAGAAATAGATGCTGGCCTTGGGATTGGCTTTGTAGTGGGCCACACGTATTGAAAATGTGTTGGTTGTAAAGTAGAAGGTTTTGATACCCTCACGCTGGCGTGGCTTCAACATAGCCTTTGTCCAAGGAAAACCTTCTTGGTCTACTGACGAGATGTAAGCGATGGGCAGTTTGTCGGCCATCTGTGCAATGAGTTCTTTAACGCCTGCCAAAGCGGGG
>CADADN010000102.1 GCA_902786665.1 uncultured Prevotellaceae bacterium
TATGGATTATGTAAACTATTTTATTAATTTCTATTATGGTGAGAAAACCTCTTTTGAAGAATGATAATCGTACCAAGTTATTTTTTTACGATTACTTAAAAACCCACACGGGCATCACTGCTAGTGTGGGTTAAACCCTTAGAAATAAAGTAGCACCGAATATGAAAATGCTACCCTGTTTGTAACAACCATTAATGTTTCACCTTTAGATTGGTTGTTTTCTGCTGCAAAGTTAAGCCAAGGCTGTCTCAAATCGTGGGACAGCCTCGATTCTTTTTCAATTTTTACGCAAAATTGTTATTTCAATGGTATTGAAAACTTGTTTTCGTTGCATAAGCAACCCTGATAGAAAGATTATTCCTTCGACATCATGCCATTCCACAATTCATCCAATTTCATTGCGTCCTCCTCGGAAAGTAACTGGCCAGAGTGGCCACGTCGCCAATCGATGTCGGGAATTGCCTTTTCGAGAACATCTACGCTGATGGGAGGTTGTTCATCTGCTGGCACACAATCATAGCAGTCCATATCCATGTAATACCTTTGTTTTTCTGTGCCTGCCCAGTCTTCACCCTGATAGGGCTCACTGGTGAAAACGCCACGGAAGACAATACCGGCTTTATCATCGCCTGTTCTCAACATATAGTAAAAGTCACCTTTATGGGCTTCCTCCCATTCATAAACACTCCAATTGAAACAGAAACCATCAGGACATTCTATTGTTGCACGGCGATATTCATCAATTTTAAAGCTACTGATTACCGGATTCCACCGTAAAAGATACGTCTTTGGGTAGCCTATCGGTTCCACATCAAAAGAGTCAAAGAATGCTTTCCACTCGTCCTCCGGCATCTCGTCAACAACGAACTGTGCATAGTCCAATCGCTTGATGTACTTGTTATCCTTGGTAGCGGCAAAGAAGTCATCAATTGGGACTATCTTGTGCTCTTTACCATTGAAGAGAATCACCTTCTGACATACTCCAGCAAAGCCTTTATTGTTGTACAATAAGCGTGCAACAAACTCTTCTCCGTCAGGAGTAGTAATCTGCGCTCGGCTATAGTTTTCATAGTCTTCGTAATTCAATTGTATATCAATAAAATCATCGAAAGCCTTGTAAGTCCAGTCTTGCGGCTTTGCATCAGGCATTTGTGCCTTGATGTATTCAGGAAAGATATGGAACTCATGCATAAGTCCTTTTACTCCGATATGATAGTTTTGATCTTCTATTATCCTTGCCATATTGTCGAGGCGATAATAAAAGGTATCCACTTCATTCTCTTCTGAGAGATCAACCATGGTATTTTCATCACTATCATAGATAACCAATTCAGGCCGGAGTTTCTTGGCTTCTCGCATCAATGTAAACGCCAAGGCAACATCTTTTCGAGAGGCAAGATATGGGAGGTTGATAGTGAATATGCCTGTCTGTAAGAGAATGGTTTCTATACCCTGCGTAGAACCACCTTTGATGTACATGGTCGTTCGCTGTATTTCTTTCTCGTCGGGATCCATTTCGACACACATGATAGCCGCATCAAGCACTATGGCAGCATTCTCTATCATCTTGTTGATGTCGAAGTTGTCACTGGCATCAAAGCAATAAACATTGGTATACATCACAATATCGGGAACACGAAAAGCTCTACTTATCTCACACAGAAGTCCGCTCACAGGGTAGTAGATGAACCGTTTGATAACCTTCTCGCCCGCAGCTTCCAAAGCATCAGTGTAGGCATCAAGCTGACCGGCATAACAACCTGCGTAGTGTTCCGATGTCGGATCGGTGACGGCGTCCACCTGAGGGAATGTCTTGAAGTCAATCAAGATAGAGCCTTTGGGTGTTTGGTAAACAAAGTCGATGCTGCCTACCACAAGGGAGCCGTTATCCAACAACTGCCGGAAAGGGCGTTCATGATAGATGGACAATGGAGCGCCATACTCCCTGTTGAGAAAACCAAGAAGGTTGTCCCATGCACGGATGACATCATCGGTGTTGGGCAGCACATCACCCATGCCGTGAGAGTGTATGAGATGCTCCACTTCCGCCCTGTTCAAATGTTCGATAACGGCATAAACATTATGTATGCAGTCGCCCACCTCGGAATAAGGACGGCCATGGAGTTTGCCCGAAGCTATCTTGATAAACTGTTCACTTTGGTAAACAATCTTCACGTCGTTGGCTTTTCCTTTCAGTGCGCTTGGAGACAAAGTGAGCGATTCCGCCTCTGAAGGATGCTTGGAATAATAATCCAATCGATGACAGACCGTTGGTTCCTGATTTTGTTCAACTATTTCTTCTTCTATATTCTTGGCATGAACCACCTCAAATTTCTCACCTATCCCAAGCACGTCGCCATTTTCATCTTGGCCAGCTTCTTGAAGGCCAGAACGTATGAACCAATCAAATTCTTTATTAGCAAACCATGGCACGAGCACCAGCACTTCTACAGCACGTGTCATGCCGACATACAACAGTCGCGCACTTTCCTCCTTGCTGTTCTTCTCCAAACGTTTAAACTTTTCGGAAGCAAGCAAAAGTTGAGAGATGCTCTCAGGCACATTTTTGAGAGAACCGAAAATCCATGGCAGCAACCGGATGTTCATCTCCGGATAAAGATTGGCAGCCGAAGGTGTCTCGGGATGATAATGATGGATTCCATAAAACTCACGTCTCAACACGCTCTTTGGTTCCAATGTCTCGTCCATGAGCAAGAACACATACTTCCATTCCAAGCCTTTCGCCCCATGAAATGTCAACAAATGCACACCATTTCCCGTAATGGGCAACTTGATCTCGGTTTCATCGAGAAAAGCCTTGAAGCCGGATGGCGTTGCGGGTTGTGCCAACTCACTGCTTCGGTCTTCATACTGTTTGGCTACAGCGATGAGTGTCTTCACATCTGCCATGGACTTCTCGATAGGCGTTCCCCAGCGTTCCATGACATTCTTCACGTCCAGTTCAACAGCAAGTGTTTCCATAAGTGCTCCGATACCTTGATACATCACACTGGGTCGTAGGGCTTCCACCATTTTGATCATCTCCGTGTCTCCAAGCCATGGCTTACGCTCTTCTTTTGGCGTATTGTTGTATTCCAATTTGGAATCGATGATTGCTCCAACGCCCATGTTGTCCTGAGTCAAATAGGCAATCTCGGCCTTGGCCAGGTCGTCTTGTGGGTTTATTGTCAATGTTGTCAGAGCCATCATCAATTGGCAAGCCTTGCTCTCATCCTTGTTAAGCACCGTCTCACGGTCACAAAGGATATGAAGACGTCTTTCCAATACGTCTTGAACCGCATCAAGGTCAAATCCTGTTCTGCCAAGAACAGCGATATCCGATGGTTTCACACCCTCTTCCTCAATGATATTCTTGATATACATGGCCACATCGTCGACACCAAGTTTTTGCGATCTTGTATTTCCGTTCTTCTCAATTTTCAAATAGCGCAGGGGATGCTTTGCCCTTTCCTCAAGTTTTATATCGAAGTTTTCATGATGATTTACCATGGCAGACCCCAACGGCACTAGTTTTTCAGTATCTTCTCCAAAGACAGGATGGAATATCTTCACAAAAGCCTTGTTGCATGCTTCCACCAACTTTGGCACGCTTCTCCAACTCTCATTCAGCGTTTTCAATTCGCACCCATCCAAGCCTTTCTTCGCTGCTATGGCGTCGGCTACAGCCTTGGTCAATAGCGTGTCACTACCACGGAAGCCATAGATGGCCTGCTTGGTGTCTCCCACCCAGTAGCTTTTCTTCACCACGTCAGCCAATGCCATGAAGATTTTCACTTGGATGGGAGAACAGTCTTGGAACTCATCTACGAACAAGTGGGTGTAAGTTCTACCTATTTCCTCCGCCACATTCTTGTCTTGAAGTAGTTTATACATGTAATGCTCTATGTCGCTGAAGTCAACGATGCGTTTGTTCAACTTGTATAGAGTGTACTGCTCGTTCCATTCCTTTGCAAGCCTGAAAATCGTCTGGATATACTTCTCCTGAAGGTCGTACACCTCCTGGCTGCGCCACATGTTGACTGCATTCTCCTTGGCATCCTCGAGAATGGGGATGGGCACGGCGTTCTTGGGCAAGGCAGGTGCTCCACCCAGAATCTTGGCAAACTCGGCATGCCATTCTATGTCATCCATATATTGGCTATGCTTCTGTAGAGTTTCGATGGCATCGAGTGTCTTTTTCTTCTTGGCCGACTCACGGCATCTGCCAACTTCTATAAAAAGTGCTTCAAGCACAGCCACACGCCGCCCGTTGTCGATATGGATATGTGTTTCGTCGCAAAGTGTCCTCAGGATGTCCAGAGATTCCTCCACACTAGCAGAATAATCGGTAATGTCGAAACTGATGCTCTTTTCAACAATGTCCTTCAAATGACTTTTCCAGAAGTTTTCATCAGGATGGGCGTTGCTGTCGGTCACATTGAATACCTTGCGAAACTTGGCAAAGAAATGCAAGTCCTCATCCGTAGGAATGTTGGCGATGCTTTGGTTGATATACGTTGCCTTGGCATTGTCATCCATCACACCTTGCTTGGGCGACAAGCCAATTGTGTACCAATATTTCTGCAACAAGGAAATAGCCACGCTGTCGATGGTTCCTATCAAGGCGTTGTCGAGTCGGGACGCCTCGTCGTATTTACCTAACTTGTATAGTTCGATTTTAGCTTTCTCCTTGAATTCATTGGCGGCCTTCACCGTGAAAGTGGTCAAAATCACCTGTTCCGGCTCCACATGCTCGGAGTCGGTTTTATCCTTGGCTATCAGTTCAGCCAATGTCGTTGTCAGATTATGGGTCTTGCCACTGCCGGCTCCGGCACTGATATAAGTTACATTCTTCATGATGCGCCCTCCTTCATTTCTTTAGATGTGTATAATTGCTGAAAGCGTATGTCTCCTTGAATTCGTCATTTCCATATTCCGGCTTCAAAGGGAACAGGTTGAGTATCTCTGTGTCGTTGAAGTAGTCGAGGCTTTCAAGGAGTTCCCCCTCCCCCATCTCAATCCTTCCTTCCATGATTTCCTTACGGCGGTAACGATAGGAAGCCACGATTTTGCTGATGATGTCCCCCTCGTATCCGGCATCCACTTGAATCTTTCTGGTCCAATAGCTTTTGAACTCCTCCGTACTGTACAGCAAGCCTCTAGGCATCAGGAAGTAGGCCGTAGACAGCGACTTGTCGTCTGTCAGTTGGCTCAGCAACTCGGCATAGATGGCCAATTGCGACGAACGGTTCTTTTGCAACAGTCCTTGGTAGTAATTCTTCGATGCCGTCCATTTGAAGTCGAAGATGACGTGTTGGCCATTTTCACGTGCCAGCACCATGTCAGCGAAGCCGTGCATGGCAGGTGTATCATCTCCAGGCGAGCCTAACGTATTGCCATCAAGCTGCATTTCACAGCCCACCACGTGCAAGTTGTCCTTCTCAATGATGTCAATCAGGTGGGCGATGCAATCTCTCAGATGTTCGAACAACTGACGTCGCTCAATAGCATTCTCTTGTAGCAGCAGTATGGCACCCTTGGTTTCCACCACTTTGTCGAAGACAGGCTTGTAGTTGCCCTCCACACGTTTTCTGATGGCATCGGCATAACCACTTTTCTTTTCTCCCGGCACGTGGAAGAGATGCTGTATGACCGAGTGAGCCACATTGCCCTTGGTCAAGGCGATGTTGCTCAAGTCGCGCTGCCCATTGTCGCTGATATAGGCGATGTTCTCCAGTGTGTAATCGAGTGGATTCTGCATCAATTTCTCTATCGACGTAGGACTTTCATGCTTTCTCCATTTTATCAGGTTGGTGTTACTGATTTCTGCATATAGCCCATTGGAGCCACTGATGGCATTGTTGGTCAAGGGTTCCACAGGCACATAGCAGTCAGCACCAATCTTTGGGCTACAGGTTAATTTTTCATGACTATGATTTGTCACCTGTTGCTCTATGCGCACGACCATGGGATGCTTGTTCACTATTGCTCCACCAACCTTGTCAATCGTCACCAGTGTCAGTTGCTTCTGGCAGAAGAGCAGTGGCAACAATAGTGTTTGCTGCTGAGTCTTCCGCACGTCGTCCAATTCCCACAGCTTGAGATGGTGTTTCAATTCATCCTGTTCCTTCGGTGTGAGGAAATTGGTCGCAGGGAGCATAGGCTCAAAGTCATAAAGTCCCTTCCACAGCACTTTGTCGACCTTTGCCACGACCTGTCCTGGCGAAGAAAGCGTGAAACGGGAAGTAGCCTGTGCACCATATTGCTTGAACTCCGATGGCTCATACAAGCAAGACATATGTTTCTCTATTTCACTGTATGCCACCTGGTCTGCCGAATCCAAATCATCCGTCAAGTTCTTCAACGTATCACATAGTTCGGCAAGCTTGTTGAGTTGAGCAATCCTCAAGTCATTGGGGTCTCCATGTGCAACAATCGCTGAACGTTGCCTGCTCCATCCACTCAGTTCTGTGAGGAAGGCATGCAATTTCTCAACTGGTATCGCATCCTCCTTTCCTCCTTTGAAGTCAGGGAGGAAAACAGCAACCTTATGCTGTCGAGCCTCATGCTCCTTAGAGTCTATTGGCTCTCCTTTTTCCGTTTCCTTCGTGCCCTCGACCCATTCACTTACGAGTTGGTAACAATCCTTTTCCCTCTCACTTTCCGTATTTGGGAGCCACCCTCCTGTTCGTGCCAATCTTTCTGCAAGTTTGTATCTGAAACTGCCAGGCAATGGATGGATGGGCGCATACAACCATTGCAGCAATACACCGATGTCAAGAGGGCGTGCCATCATGGCAACGCCGGTGAAAAACAACTGTATGATTTGCGGCGCGCTGTTGGCAACAGACGATCCTGCAACCGGCTTGCCCATCATATGGAGGAAATTGTCTGCAAGTTTGGTGTCAGGCTGTATGGTCACGTCGAAGGCATCGTCGCTCATCATGGCGAGATATTCCTCTGCTTCCATATCGTCCTCGAATTTCCAGATTCTTACAGAGTCATCCTCTGTATCAAACTCCTCTGTTTGGGCTGTTTTCGCTGTCAACAACCGTTTGAGCTTGGCAAGGTTGTTGCCGCCCTCGATCTTGGGTGTGGCAATCTGTTCAATCTGAGCACCATCGGCCACGGCAAGGGCGAAGACCTCTTTCAGCACGGGATGCAAATGGTCGATGTCGTACGGCATTGCAAATGTCACGTCCTTCATCATCCCTTTCTTCTGATTCAAACGCTCAACGATGTTTTTCATACGTATGCCAACATCGGAGAAACCCTTCTTTTCAAAAAGTTGCTCCACCCCTTGCAGCACCTGCAGTCTATGGCTTGGTGCCGGAGTATCTTTGCTCCATCCACAGACAGCGAGTGCGTCGCGCCATTTCAACATTTCCCGACTGGTGGCAAGAGGCGAAATCGTGTAACTGCCATAGAGTTGGTTTTCGGAATCGTCATGATGTGACTTCATATAGTCACGCACACACTTGTAGTATTCGACAAGCCTGTCTGTTTCAGGCTTGTCAAGGGTATGCAAACCAAGACGTAATTCAAGGAAATCCAGCAATTTGTCGATATCGACCACTTGGACGTCCATCTTCACAGACTGCTCCTTCATACCAAGGTAGGCTATGCCTCCTTTGTAGTCAAAACTGAAGAAAACTCTCATATATTATATAAGGTTATGTTGATATTCGGTTGCGAAGTTAAACCAATCTTGTCTCAAATCGTGGTACAAGCGAGGGAAAAAACAAAAAAACTATTTTCTGGCTTTTCCGAGTGACAGACGATTCAACGAAGTTAAATCGAGGCATAAGCGAAGATGATTAATCTTCAATCTCCTTCATACATGGCTGCAGCTTCCATATGCATGTCACGGATTTCGTCAGCCAACCACTGTGGTGTAAGCACTTTGATTTGATTTCCCCGACTCAAGAGATGCCCACTCAAATCTATGGTTGGACGCATGAACAGTTCGAAATCGGCGAAGTTCTCCCCCTTCCCTATCAATCGTTGGCTTTTATGGATGGGCAAATCCCTCATATAATATCGTTCATATCCGTATGCCCGAACGACAATCCTTTCTGCCGTTGTGCCGTCTCCTGCCAACACGCCATAGCACTCGTTGAAATACTCTTGCGCGTCAAAATCCGGGGCGATGGTGAATTTGGTGCTTGTCAGTTCCATATTCAAGATTCTGTCAAAAGAGAAGATGCCAAAGTAGTCCGACTCTGGCTTCTCATCCGTCGCGTCATGGTGGAAATGCCCCAAGATATACCAGCGTTGTTTGAACAGTTTGAGGCAATAAGGTTCAAAATTCAGATGATTGGGATTGTCCGTTCCATATTTCCTGTAATCGACTGCAATTCTCACGCTTCTCTTCATAGCCTCGATGACCATCTCCAGATAGGCGTCCTCCGTCGGAACGGATTGAAGGATTATCCTGTTTTGCAGCGACAAACTCTCACCGATGATGTTGTTGACGGAAAGGGTTGAGAGAAGCCAGTTCTGAATGCTGTCATCCCTCAGCACCTCTTCGTTGCCAATGTAATACTTATATCCATTCTGTCGGTCACATTCGATATAGATGCCAAACATGTCCTGGATGGCATCCTTGTGACGGTTGAATGTGGAGCGTGACAATTCCACGCCCTCGCTCAAAGTGCTCCGAAGCCACTTTTCCTGAATCTCCGCAAATGTAATCTTGCGAGCCTTGTGGATTGTTTCCACAAGCCAGATGTACTCTTTGAATTTAAAAGCTGTTTTCATAGGCCAATCGATGTTAATCTGTTGCCTAAACTACACCTCTTGTGATGAAACCAGCAGTTGGGTGCAAGTGATGACCGCAAACAATAGGAGATGCAGATTGGTAACACAAGTATTTTGCAAAGTTAATCATTTTTCCTAAATTAAAAGAAGGAAAATGAAAAATTAAGACACGCAGAAACCCTTGTATGCCAACCAAGCCTCTTTCACATCCTCCTCGCCAAACTCGTCGTCGAAGAACCGCACTTGGCACTCCTTTTTGAAGGGAGCCCAGTTGCCGCATATTGTGCCATCGTGTGCTATGATGGGTTGGAAGATGCCGCTGTTGTTGTGGGCATGATGCCTGTGCTCCTCTGGTAGGACGACTTCACGGCTTTTATAACCGATGAGGTATTCGTCGTAGGGAGGAATCAAAAGAAATTTCCCTCGCCGGAATCCCCTTGTGCGGCAATCGTCTGTCAGGTAGAATTCCCTGCCCTGCCATTTCTCCATATGAAGGGTGTCGCCCATGAGTGTTATTCCCTTGCGGCAGTCGCTGATGTTCAATCCCGACCACCACACGAAATCCTCCAACGTTGCCGGTTGACGGCTCTGGAAGTACTTGCGGGTGAAAAGCATCAAGGCTTCGTCTCTGTCCATCTTGGCGGTCTGTTTCACCTTGTCGGCGGTGAGAGCGTAAGTGGCTTTTGTCGGCAACAATTCCCCACTGCATAGGATGCCTGACATCTCTGCCATTCGAATATGGTAGGACAAGCGATGATCGTCCATCTGCATTCCTTTCTCCTCCAACGCTCGGACAAAGTCCTGCTTTGTCGCTCCCCCACCCCTGAATTGGCTAGCGTCATAAACCGAATAGTCGGCAGCTGTTTGCGCAAGGATGTCCCTGACGCGAAGTAGTTCATCGTCAGAAATGGAAATCTTGTTGCTGCTCATCCAACCTTTCGTGACGGCGACAGCCTTAGGCCCAAAAAGATTGATCATTGGCCAGTAGTCATCGGCAGATACCAATTGCCAAGTGCCTCGCATCAAGTGGAGGCGGATGATGCGTCCGCAGTCGAAAGCCCGCTTGAATGCTTTGGACGACGGTCTTCGTGTCCGCATCGCCACAGCCCATCGCATCATGCGATACTCTTGTGCCTGCATGGCCCCCATGCGACCTACCACCTCGGCCGGGTCGCTGAACTGAGGTGCTACAAGTTGCTGGTTGAGCTGTCTGATGGATACGGGATTCATACGTTGTCAATATTGAAATTGTCACCATCCTCCAACACGGGAAATTTCTTTCGGAACCTTTGCAATTCATCCATATCGAGTTCCGCCATGGCTACTTCCACCATTCCACTCGCACACGAAGCGATGGTATGGCCATAGGCATTGATGACCACCGAGTCACCCTGATACTCACAAGCCTTGTCACTGCCTACGATGTTCACACCCACCACGAAGCATTGGTTTTCCAAGGCACGTGCCTTCAGCAGAGTCTGCCACACCTCGCGACGGCGTGCAGGCCAGTTGGCCACATAAATGATGGCATCATAGTCGCCTCGGTTGCGGGAGAACACGGGGAACCGCAGGTCGTAGCACACCTGCAAGAGGAAGCGTACCCCTCGCCACTCTGTCACTACACGTTGCTCACCTGCCACATATTCATCCGTCTCTCCGGCATAGCCAAAAAGATGGCGCTTGTCGTAATGGTCGTGACTGCCATCCGGTCTGACGAAGAATAGGCGGTTGCGCAACAGCCCTTGATCGTCGACAGTGGCCACACTGCCGGCGATGGCAGCATCGAGTCTATGCGCTTGTTGCTGCATCCAACAGAATATCTTTCGCGATTGCACCTCGGCTTGTCCGGCAGAGCCCTCTGCCAGGAATCCGGTGGCAAAGGTTTCGGCCAACACATAAAGGTCGGCTCCTGGTTGCCGGTCTAACAGTGAGGTGAGGTGTTGGAGGTTCCACTCCAATTCGTTCCACCTGATGACGTGTTGTACGATTGTGGTCTTCATATTTTCATTCTCTTTGTTTTGACATCTAACCTGCATGCCTGCTACCCGTGCCGGTCACATCACAGAACAGCAAACAGACACTTCACGGCATCCTTTGTGCCGACAAACTGTTTGGCAGGTGCTCCATCCTTACCATCAAGACAAGTTGTCCTAGTTCAAAAGCTTCTTGCAAGGCATCACCATTCTTGATGTCGCGATATCTTGAAGTCGTTTACAGACACCACATCTACACGACGCCTTGGTATGGCACCGCTTGCGAAGGCCTCCACCAGAATGTCGGCATTGCCTCCCTTCCAAAGACTTCCCGCGAGAATCAGGATGTTCATCTGGTTGATTGCTTGGAATCTTTCGCTTTCCTTGCAAACTCAAACAGCGAGAGGGGCAGGTGGCAATAGCCCGATGGATTTTTGTCGAGATAGTCTTGATGATACTCTTCGGCTGTATAAAAGTTCTTCAAGGCTTGCCTTTCCACGACAATAGGTTGGTCGATGCTTTGTTGCTCATCAGCAAACACCTTGTCAATGACAGGCAAGTCATTATCGTCGACATAATAAATGCCGGTGCGATAGCGGGTGCCTTCATCATGTCCTTGTTTATTCAAACTCGTCGGGTCGATGGCCTTGAAGAACATATGCAACAAGAACTCAAGGCTTACCACATCAGGGTTGTATCTGACATGGACGGTCTCGGCATAGCCTGTCTCATCGGTATATACCTCCTTGTAAGTAGGGTTCTCGGTATGACCGTTGGCGAATCCCACTTCTGTTTCCACAACTCCTTCCATCTGCTTGAAGAAATGCTCCGTTCCCCAGAAACAACCTCCTGCAAGATAAATCTCTTTCACATTGTTTTTCTCCATGATTCCAACAATTCTATTCTGCCTTGATGATGAGACGATGAAGTCACGCCTTGAATTGCAAGGGGCAGGATTAAAAGTATGCTGCAAAAGTAAGAAATTATCTATAAGTGAGCAAGAGTGGGGTGGATTTCTTTATTTCGAGCGTGTGATATTTGTCCAACATATGTGTGAAATGCCTTTTTATTGGAAACCCCAAAGGCATATGGGGCATATAAGTCCTTAAGTTTCGGAAGTGAAAATGCCTTACAAAACTGTAATTTATCTTGTATGGCAACCGGTTGTGAAGTGAAGCCCGAAGGGCTGGGACGACCACAGGC
>CADADN010000103.1 GCA_902786665.1 uncultured Prevotellaceae bacterium
ACGAAGAATAGCATACAATACAATCAGTAACAAAACATATCTCATCGCTAATAGCCTTAGCGATGAGATACCCTATGGGAATAGGCCTGAATAGTTACTAATGCTTGTTGGTTAGTTAAACAATCTTAATCAAATCTTAAACTTTGTTGCCCCTCCACCGCATCATAAATGTTAAAAAATCCAACAAAGCGACAACAAAGAATCCATTATCGGGTAATAAAAATTTATACTTCGTATGAAAACAGGCTGCACCTCAACAATGAAAAATATCATTTTTTCATTGTGTTCGGTTTGCACTGTTTTTGTACCGTTTAAAATGGGGTGTTTTCAATTATCATTGATTATCAGATACTTACATGATTACAAAGTAGTTCCATATGGAATGGACTTGGATTTTTCGGTAATAATGTTGGACTCACGAGGGTGTATGGAATGCATTTCTCGAAAAAATGATCATTGAGAACCGTCCTCGATGATCATCCCCGATAATCATAAGATGGCTCAAAACGTATCAGATTCCCCGTCCCCCTGATACAAAGGATGTCTTTTGTCATGGGCGGTTTGGAGAGTCAGGGTACAAGGGCGGTACAAGAATGTAGTTTTTGAGGAATTATGGGGTTGAAGAATAGGCGCACAATGCCCTTCTGCGATACGCCCTAAAAACAGCACAGCCTTCATACGATATGTATGGAGGCTGTGCTGTGAGCTTTGAATTCTTCGTTCACTTGTTCACGATCTTACGTCCGTTGTGGATGTAGATGCCCTTCTGAGTCGGCTTGCCCGGCAGCTTTCTGCCGTCGAGCATGAACCACCCATCGTGGAAGCCGTCATCCTTCAAATTCCCGTTGTCGACCTTGACGATGCCCGTTGTTGTCTCCCCGTCGCCGAAGTTCAGCACGAAGTTGTTGATGCCGGTTGATGTCGGCTGGCCACACTTGAGGCCTCCCTGGAGTCGGAAGTAGGCGCGGCAGGAGCCGATGGTCATGGCTGCGTCGGGATAGTAGAGCTTGTTGCCGGCACCGAGGTAGAGCAGGGTCCTGTCTTTGCCTTCGATGGTGTAGGGTGAGAATATGCCATTGAACGACACGACATCGGTCTCCACATTAGTGATTGTGTTGTTGATGGTCACCCATGGGAACTGGGTGATTGTAATGTTGTCGGCCCCCTGTGTCGAGGCCCACTTCACGATGTAGGGCTTGCCCGCCTCAATGGCAGTCAAGTCTTCGCTGAAGTTCAGCGTCAGCGTGCCGTCGTCGAATTTTGCCGAAGTGAGTGTCTTCACCGTGGCTCCATCGAGCGGCGTACCCGTGAAGTCGCTAAGGTCGAAGGGCAGGCAGAGCGTGTTCCACGAGCCGTCCTTGTAAAGAGTGCGGTCTTTGAGGGTGACAAGTCGGGCTTTCTTACCGGCGTATTTGCCAAGCGTTTCACTGTTGTCGGCGTTGTTGGCCAGAGTAATATAGATATAGCTGTAGCGGGCGGTGAAGGTCACATCGGCATCGACGGTGTATTCCTCACCTGCTGCGAGCAGTTCCTCGTAGGAGCGGGTGAGGTAGGAGTTGTTCTGGGCTGTGCCCACAAGCCATCCCGCAAACACCCGGTCATCGAACGTGATGGGGCTGGCGGGCAGTTTGAACGTGGTGCCGGGCACCATCTGGTAGGTTATGGCCTCATACGCACCGTCGGTGACTCCGTTGTTGGCCGGCACATTGACGGTGACGGTGACGGCGTTTAGATCCACGCCGCAGACCGAGCACTTGCCGTCGACGAAGTTGTGTTTCTCGGGCTCGAACTCTGTGCCGCAGTAGTTGCAGTGCTTGGTATGGGTGTCGTTTGCGTCGTTGCCGCTCACGGTGTAGACAGCATCTTCGTGCGAGCACAGGTCCACATAGCAATAGTCGCGATAGAAACAGGCGGGGACGCGCTCTGCTACTGGGAAGTACGAGGTCGGCTGATCCTTATAACCTGCTTTCACGCTGTAATTGTTGGGAATCGAGAGTGTGCCGTAGTCTTCGTTCCCGTCGCCAGCGCCAATAGCGGCAGCATGGTAGCTGCCCACCGTTCCGGATATGGCCTCCACGGTTCCGCCGGTTATGGTCACGTGTTGCCCGGAACAATGCCCGCCGCCACCGATGCCTGCAGCGCCCAATCCACCAGTGGCATGCACGAAACCACCTGAGACGGTCACCTGGCCCGACACATTGTAATTTGAACTTGTATTATTGGCACTTCCTATTCCGGCTCCTTTTTCGCCTCCTTTGGCGTAGACCTTACCGCCGGTAATGGTGACAGTCTTGACACATCCACTGTAGCCACCGCCGATGCCTGCGGCATTTGCTCCGCCCTGCACATGCAACTCTCCTCCTGAAATGGTGATGTCGCCACCATTTTGGGGGAAGCCAGACCATCTGTGGGCTCCACTGCCTATACCGGCACCATACTCGCCGCCCTCCACTTTGAGGTAGCCTCCAGTTATTTGGATGGTTCCTGCCGCCGCACCGGTGCCAACTGACCTGTAGGAGCCACCACCTATGCCCGCTGCATCTTTGCCACCATGAATGTCAAGTGTGCCGCCGGCAATGAGTATGACAGTGTTAGCCTGCTGCAGGCCGCCGTAACCTGCACCTATGCCTGCGCCATGGTCTTGGCTGCTTGCCGTGATATTGCCGCCATAGATGCTGATATTGCCGCTGTCACCTCCTCCGCGGTTGTTGGATCCGCCGCCAATACCGGCGGCATACGTTGAGCCGACAACGGTCAGGTCGCCGCCATAGATGGTGATGTCGCCTCCCTGTGAGCCTCCATATCCACCTCCGATACCGGCTGCAAACTTTCCGCCTTGGGCATTGACCTTCCCGCCGTAGATGGTCACCGAACCAAAGATGCCTGCGTTGTATCCGCCGCCTATGCCAGCACCATTTTCGTTACCTGTGGCTGTGATGTCGCCACCATGGACAACAAGTGTACCTGAGCCAAGATTCTCACCTCCACCACCGATGCCTGCTCCCCCGCTGTAAACGTTGGTAACGGTGAGCTTGCCTGTGTTAAGGGCCTGGCCGTAGATGCTGAGCTTGTGGCTGCTTTCCAGCTTCACACCGCCCGTCACGGTGAGTGTCACGCCGTCGGGGATGATGAGCTTCACGTCGGTGCCCTGCACGTCGAGCACCTTGTAGTCGGAGTTGCCCGTCACCACATACCAGCCGTCGTAGAGGAGCACCCAGCCCCCCTCGTCGCTGGTGTTGTTGCCGTTGATGGTAGTGTAAGAGGTGCAGGACTTGATGGTCTCGGTCACCTTTTCGTTCGCAGCATCCCAGGCACGCTCCACATACGCGTAGCCCGTTTGCTGGATGCAGGCCTCGCTGCCGTTCTGCACGACGTCGCCGGCGATGACGGATGAACTGACGAAGAAATAGGTGCTGGGGGCCACGCCCGGGTTGTAGGTGCTGTAGCCCGAAGTGAATGCGCTCTGCTCCACCTCGGTGCTCACGCCGATGCGGGCACCCTCGCGGAAGGCTCCCGTCACGGTGATGAGCTGGTAGCTCTGGAGATGGACATCGTCGGTGTTGTTGTCCTTCACCACGGGCTTGTCCTGCATCTTCAGTGTCGGGCCATCCGCATTCCCATTTGTCACATGGAGGATGCCGCCGCCTGTCCGGGCTGAGTTGCCCGTGATGGTCGATTCGCCCTTCAGTTGCACCGTACCCGTGCCGAACATATAGATGCCGCCGCCATTCTGGGCACTGTTGCCGCTGATGGTGACGCCGTCGAGGGTGAGCGTGCCTTCGGTGCAGATGGCTCCGCCGCCCGTTTGGGCCGTGTTGCCGCTGATGGTGACGCCGCTGATGCTCACCGTGCTGTTGCTGTATATCGCGCCGCCATAGGTTCCGGCGTTGTTGTCGGTGATGGTGCCGCCCGTGATGGTCAGCGTGCCTTCGTTGTGGATGCCGCCGCCGAATTGTCCGGCGGTGTTGCCCGTGATCTTGCCGCCCGTCATGGTCATGGTGCCGTGATTCTCCACGCCGCCGCCGTAGCCATAGCCGCCACCGGCTATCTGGTCGGATCGGTTGCCGGTGATGATGCCGCCGCTGATGGTCAGCGAGCAGCCGTCGTAGACGTAGATGCCGGCGCCCTGGTAAGCCCAGCCACCGGTGATTTTTCCGCTGTTGTCTGCCTTGTCGGTGATGGTCAGTTTGCCGTTGTTCATCACGGCGATGACCTGCCCGCCCGCGTCGGCAGCTGTCATCTGGCGCGTCAGCGTGTGGCCGTTGAGGTTGAGGGTCACGGTCTTGCCGTCGATATCCAGCCGGCCGTTTAGATTGATGTTGCCACCGAGCTTCACTGTCTGATTTGTCTGTACAGCTGTGCGCAAGTCACTCTCCGTTGTTACGGTGATGTCTGCCCATACTGTCTGTGCTACGATGAGTAGTGTGGCGAGTGATAAAAAGATTCTTTTTGCCATTTGCTTTTATCTTGCTTTTTGATTTGATTTCCTTTGTTTGATGGCACTGTGCCGGCCTTTGCTGTGGGATTCGACGCATTGCGCTGCAAAGTTACTGATTTTTCAACAAATATTGTGAGGATTTAATCGAATTTACAATACTTTCACATCAAATACTTAGAAAGGCCCGGTCGCAGAACCGATTGGCAGCAGTTAAAGATTCATAACAAACCCTTAAATTATGTTTATTTAAATGTCTCATAGCCTGCCACAATCTCCATTTTAAAAGGCTAAAATCCATCGGAAAGTCATTTCGGAAAAAAGTTGTACCGTTTTAAATATTATTTCCATTTCGTATTTTATTGCTTATCAATCACTTAACAAATCGCATAAGGCTCCCATATGGAATGGACTTGGATTTTTCGGTAATAATATTGGACTCGCGAGGGTGTATGGAATGCATTTCTCGAAAAAATGATCATGGAGAGCCGTCCTGATGACCATCCCCGATAATCATAAGATGGCTTAAAACGTATCAGATTCCCCGTCTCCCTGATACATGATACAGATACCCGTCCCCCTGATACATGTGTATGTTCTATTCTTTTTTCTTTCTTATTACAGCACGATTGTACTCATCGGGATCTCCTATATAATAAGTTAATTCCTTTTCATTTTCAATGAAAAAATCTGAACAACAAAAATTTGCTATTTCTATGACAATTCTCTCCCTCCATTTATTAGTTTTGTCTATTTCCCAAGTCCCTTTGTGATTTTTTCTTGAAAGTGATGGCTCATCCCAATCTGCAGCAAATAACGTGTCGAGGTTGTGAATCTCGACGATTCCATTTTCATGGAAAAAGAATCTGGTGTTGTTATAATACCATTCTCCATAAAAGTCCTTTGGCTCATAATCCTTGCATGATGACAACATGTTAATTATCAACAAGATTAACAGTGTAAAGCTTTTGAATAAATATCTCATATTGTTATTTTGATTAATATGACAAAGATATGAATAATATCGTCATCTTCCAAGCAAATTGATTAAACTGCAATGAATTCAGACTGTTCAGAGTTGAGGTATTCCTTCAACCGCTGCTGTTCTTTCTCGCGTCCAATGAAAAGCTTATTCATACCATCTTGATTATTTGTTCGTAACTTATGCCTCAAAGGTACTTCTTTTTCTTCAAACCGTCAAGGATAATGCACGAAAACGGTCGCAGATGGGTTGCTTTTTCTACATTAGCGACCGCTTTCGTGCAATTGTTTTCAAGAAGCGACTCTCTTTCATACCATTTTTTTGTAAACAGAAGCAGCCGAATAAATGCTCATCAGAGGTGGCAAATGGGCAAGCTCAAATATAGGCTATGCTTAAACAGTCTTAACCAAATCTTAAACTTTGTTGCTCATCGCTCGCTTCGTAATTGTCAAAAATTTCAACAAGACGACACTAGAGAATCCATTATCGGGTAATAAAAATTTGTACCGTTTAAAATAGAGCATTTTCAATCACCATTGACTGTCAAGGACTTACATAATTACAAAGGAGTTCCATATGAATGGACTTGGATTTCTCGGGAATGATAATGGTGTCGCGGAGGCATCGGGAATGCATTTCTTGAAAAAATGATCATGGAGAACCGTCCTCGATGATCATCCCCGATAATCGTAAGATGGCTCAAAACGTATCAGATTCCCCGTCCCCCTGATACACGTCCCCCTGATACACGTCCCCCTGATACATGGTGTTATTATGAAAATTGTGGATGAAAATTTGGATGGCTCGAATAATTGCATTATCTTTGTGTCGTTGTTATTGAATATCTTTTTATTAACCTAAATTATCTGCTTATGAAACGATTCTTGATTTTGTTATTAGTGGTCATAACTTCCATTAGCGTAAAAGCCCAAACCTGTTTCGGCAATATGACAAGAAACTTCAGTTATTACAAAAAAGGAGAGGCGGTTACGTATAGGATAGGCAAAAGAGGAAAAATCTATCTTGGGGAGGGTGCTGAATATTGTGTGGAAGCTCCTTCAAGCTATGTAAAATTCAGTGGATATTATTGGGGTGAAATCGTGGATCCCAAAAACAATTATGTCAATGTTAGGAAAGGTCCTGGAACAAATTATGCTGTCGTTATGAGAGTATTTACCTATGAAAAGGTTGTTGAAAATATTGATAATGAGGAATTTTTTAAAAAGAATCCGGTTGCTGCCCAAGGACGATTTTATTTTCAAAAAACAAAAACCAATTGGATCAAGCTATATTCTGAACCAGGAAAATTTCTCGGATATATTTATAAAGACAGAATAGAGTATGTCTTAAGTCCTGAGCTTTAATGGATGTATAATGATTATACTACTATGGCAGAAAAAAAGATTGAGAATAAAAAGAAGAGTCGGGTGCCGAGTATCAAGTGCGACCATAGTGTGAAACTCTATGAGGACGGCAAGTATCATTGGATGTACGATGTCAACTTGCTGAAAAACCCGGCGGTGCTGATTGATGTGTTCAAGGTGCTGGGTTGGACGGTGGGCATCGTGGCCTTCTTCATCGCTATGGTACAGGCTTGTGAGAATGGCATGCATGCGGAAGACATGCTGTTCGGTCTGAAGTTGATAGGTATCATGATGGCCGTCATGTTCGTGCTCGGCATACTGGGTTACCTGATATATGCCGCGATGTCGGGCTGGGTATATTCGGCGCATTTCACCATGGATGAACAAAGCGTGGTGCATGAGCAGTCGGCCCGTGCGGATAAAGTGGCGAAGCGCATCGGGTGCCTCACCATTATTGTCGCACTCCTGGCACGCAAGCCCGGCGTGGCGGGGACGGGCATATTGGCGGCAAGCCGTACGACGATGTCCTCCAAATTCTCTTCAGTCAAGATGGTGAAGGCAATCCGGCGGATGAACACCATCAAGGTGAATGAACGTTTTCAAAAAAACCGCGTGTATGTCAGCGATGAGGACTTCGACTTCGTCTATGACTACATCGCATCACGCTGCACGAACGCAAAAATCAAGTGAGGAGAGTAGGAGCTAATAGGAGCAAGTAGGAGGGAAAAGTAGGTTTTTAGGAGAGGCTGAGAGGTATTGAGAGAGGCCGAGAGAGAAAGATGTCGTGGGGGCAAGGCAGCCAAAATGAAGTGTTTTTGAAAAATTAACACTCAATACACCCCTTATGCCTCTGATTATTTATATTTTTGCAACTTAATTGCATAATTTAATAGATATATTGCGTAATTTAATAGGTATGAAGAAGATTTTCCTACTGCTTACCGTAGCCTTTTCGTGCATGGCAAGCCATGTAAGTGCCCAACTTCCTGCCATCACCATCAAGACGATGGAGGGCAAGACCATACGCACCGACACCCTGTCTAACGAAGGCAAACCGTTCATCATCGATTTCTTCGCCACGTGGTGCAAGCCCTGCAACCGCGAACTCGACGCCATCAGCGAGGTGTATGAGGATTGGCAGGACGAGACGGGTGTGAAAATTTTTGCCGTCTCGACAGACCAGGCCCAGAACATCAACAAGGTGAAGCCTTTGGTCGACAACCACGGCTGGACCTACGACGTGCTGCTCGACACCAACAGCGAGTTTATGAAAGCCCTTGGCATTCAGATGATTCCCGCCACCTTTGTCCTCGATGGCAACGGCAAGATAGTGTACCGCCATGTAGGTTATAACGAGGGCGAAGAGCAAGAACTTATCGAAAAGGTTCGTGAACTTGTGAAATAGCCATGAGGACGTATGTTGCATTGTTGGCCGTTATGCTCGCCATCCCCATGGCGATGACGGCCCAGAACGAGGGCGGCAGCGGCGTGACGGTCACCGGGAGCATCCAGAGCGATGTGCTCTTCCCACAAGAGGATGAGGACATCGGAACGATGGATTATGACCACAAGGTGCTCACCAACAGTTACGCCGACGTCCATGTCATGAGCAAGCATGTGGATGCCGGCGCCAGGGTGGAGTTCATGCGATTCCCTCTCCCCGGCTTTGAGAACGACTTCAAGGGATGGGGTCTTGCCAACATCTACGCCAAGATGCACACCGACAAGTTGGAGGTGACGCTTGGCAACTTCTACGAGCAGTTTGGCAGCGGTTTCATCCTCCGCACTTACGAAGAGCGGAGCCTCGGTGTGGACAACTCCCTCCTTGGCGCCCGCGTGATGGCGAAGCCCCTGAAGGGCGTCACCGTGAAGGCTCTTTCCGGTTGGCAGCGCCGTTATTGGAGTTACAACGACGCCCTCGTCTCCGGCGGCGACTTGCAACTCAGCATCGACCAGTGGTCGAAAGCCCTTCAAGACAACGGCACCTATCTGTCGCTCGGAGCGTCGATGGTGAACAAGCACGAGCGTCCGGAGGAACTGATGTGGGATGTCAACCATCGCCTCAACGTCCCTGAAAACGTCAACGCTTTCGACTTCAGGGCCAGTCTGCAGAAGGGCAACATCAGCGTGCTGGCAGAATATGCCTTCAAGACGCAAGACCCCTCCATCGACAACCAGTTCATCTACCGCAAGGGGCAAGTGGCCATGCTCTCCGCCTCTTATTCCAAGCGGGGCATGAGCCTTCTGTTGCAAGCCAAGCGCAGCGACAACATGGCGTTCCGGTCAAACCGTATGGAAAGAGGCATATCTTCCTACATCAACCACATGCCGGCTTTCACCCTCGACCACACCTACGCCCTCGCAGCGCTGTATCCCTATGCCACACAACCCGACGGGGAATGGGCATATCAGGCGGAACTGGGCTACAACTTCAAGCGCAACACGTTTTTGGGAGGGAAATACGGCACCAACGTGAAGGTGAACTTCTCCCATGTCCACAGCATCGACAAGAACATCTACGAAGACGGCACCGCCCACGACACCAACGGCTATGGGTCGGCGTTCTGGAAATGGGGCGACGGCATGTATTACCAAGATCTTGACATCCAGGTGGACAAGCGCATCACCAAGGCCTTCAAGCTCAACCTGATGTACATGAACCAGTTCTACAACAAGACGGTGATAGAGGGCGAGGGCGGCATGGTACACTCCGACATCTTCGTCGCCGACGGAAAGTACAAGTTCAACAACAAGGTCACGCTCAGGGGAGAGTTGCAATACCTTGCCACCAATGACGACGAGGGCGACTGGGCCTTCGCGCTGCTGGAGCTCTCCGTGCTGCCCCGTCTGATGTTCACCGTCTCCGACATGTACAACTGCGGCGAGACCGACCTTCACTATTACCAAGGCTTGGTCACCTTCACCTACGGCGCCCATCGCCTGCAGGCCGGATACGGCCGCACCCGCGCCGGCTACAACTGTTCCGGTGGTGTCTGCCGCTACGTACCGGCCACCAAGGGCTTCACTTTGTCGTATAACTACAACTTCTGATTCGACATGCAACCACTCAGATATCTTTTTTTGCCGCTCCTCACAATCCTCCTGCTCGCTGCTTGCAGCGAAATCGACGAGGACGAGCGACTCATTTATGTCAAGCCCGACCCCGTGGGGCGCAACGTGCTCATCGAGGACTTCACCGGGCAGCGGTGTGTGAACTGCCCCACTGCCACGTCGGAGATAGAGAAACTGCAGGAGTATTATGGTGCCGACCATGTCATCGCCGTAGGCATTCACAGCGGACCTTTTGCCAAGTCGGTGCGTGGCATCCCTTATCCGCTATACACGGAAACAGGCGATGAGTATTACAACTACTGGAAGGTGGAATCGCAACCCATGGGTGTCATCGACCGCTTGGGCACTTGCGACTACAACCTCTGGGCTGCAAAGGTGCGTGACGAACTTTCCAAGAACGCACCCCTTTCGCTCGTGGTGACCAGCAGTTACGACAAGGAAAGTCGCAACGCCGCCTTCACGGTGAGTGGGAAGGGAGTCGATGGCAGTGTCTCCGGCTCTTTGCAGGTGTGGCTCACCGAAGACGGCATCACCGATTTCCAACTCATGCCCGACGGCAGCAGGAACGATGCTTACGTGCACAACCACGTGCTTCGCTGCGCTGTCAACGGCACCTGGGGCACGCCTTTCAATATCAGCGAAGGCGAGCAATTCATAATCAACTTCAACCAGGTCCTCGAGGAAGGCTGGATGCCTGAAAACATGCACGTCGTGGCGTTTGTCTATGATGACAGCGGCGTCTGCCAGGTGAACACCTGCCCGGTGGTTCCAGGGCCGGAGAAGTGAGCATGGCCTGACAAGTCCGACGGGTCTGACGGGTCTGACTCGTCCGACTGATATCAAAGAAAGAAAACAACCAATATTAGAGTAAATATATGAAAAAACTATTACTTTTTGCAGCCTTGATGGCATGGGTGGGCGTTGCAAGCGCCTATAACGTGTCTGTGGGCTATTCCAATGGCCAAGTGGCCGAGACGAGTCCTTACAAGATTTCAGGCAAGGGGCATGTGAGTGCCGCTGTATACATCACGCCCGAAGTGTATCAGAGATATGCCCAATGCGACATCATGGGCATCAGCGTGGGCCTTGCCTCCGCAAAATACTGTGACTCCCTGACCGTATGGATGCGTGAGTCGCTCGACAGCGACGACATCGTCACGAAGACCATCAAGAGAAGCGCCAATGTCAGCATCGACCAAGGATGGAACAATGTCTTGTTTGACACGCCCATGCCATTGGAAGGAAAGAGTTTCTACATCGGCTTCACCTATCACCAGTCCTACAAGGACGGTGCCGTGTCGGTGGTGGGAGAACCCAGGCCCAACACCTCCTACCTCAAGCGTGGAAACCTGGCCAACTGGGAGGACATCTCCTCGGGGGGCGTCCTCAGTCTGGAACTGCTCGTTGGTGGTGACAACATGCCGCCCTACGACCTGAAAGTAGTGTCCGCCACCGCCACACGTGGTGCAGACAACGTGGTCAACGTCGTGACCAACATCATCAACAACGGTTCGAAGGCTGCTACGGAATACGACCTCACCTTCTCGGCAGAGGGATATAATTATGTGAAAACCATCAGCACGCCGATTGCCAGCGGTGCCAACACGAAGGTTTCCACCATCCTGTACGACGTGCCCGAAGCGGTGGGATTCGACCTCCCCTTGACGGTGACTGCCACGCGCATCGCAGATGGCGAGGACAGTTTCCCCGAGGACAACAGCGCCGTCGTCACCATGCGCATACCTCGCAATGTCGTGGTGGAGGAATTCACCGGCACCGGCTGCGGTTGGTGTCCTCGCGGCCTCGTGGGCATGGACAAGATGCATGAGAGATATGGCGAGCAATTCATTGGCATCGGCATCCATCAGTACAACAGCAGCGACCCCATGTACCCCTCACGTTACAAGAACCTGAACTTCGAGGGTGCTCCCCAGTGCAAGATCAACAGGAGTTATTTCACTGACCCCTATTATGGCAAAGGCGAAGACATCTGCAATGACTTCGAGGCAGAGATGGAAGTGCCGGCATACATCTCCGTGATGGTTTCCGCCACTTTCAATGCCGACCGCTCGGCGGTGGACATTACAGCCGATTTGAATTCTCAAGCAGCCATGAGCGGACTCTCCGTGGGCTTCGTGCTCACCGCCGACAGCGTCACGGGAACGGAAAGGGCTTGGAAGCAGGCCAATTACTATTACCAATATCAGCCGTCGCAACTGCCTGACGACTTGAAACAGTTTGGCAATGGCGGCGTGAACGGCGGCAGCTCTTTCTTCTGGATTTTCAACGACGTGGCCATCGGAAGCTATTATGAGGGTGGCAAGTATGAGAAGTCGATAGGCAGCATCGGCAACCGTGAGACGAAGACCGTCACCGCCACCGTGGAAATGCCCACCAAGGCCGTGTTGGTGAATGCTCTCCGCTACGACCTCATCACCGCCAACGTTCTCGTGTTGGATGACAAAGGTGTCGTAGCCAATGCCGCCAAGGTCAGGGTGGTGGACCCCACCGATGTGAAAGAATTGGATGTCAAACCCGCCGGCAACCTTCGCGAGGTGGCCCGTTATACGTTGGACGGACGGATGATCACCACTCCACAGAAAGGCATCAATATCGTCAAGCTGTCGGATGGTTCCACCATCAAGGTCAATGTGAAATAAGAGGGTATGTATAAGACTATCAAGGCATTGGCTCTGGCAGGAGCTGTCATGGCCTCAATGGTGGCCATCGGCAGTTCCAAAATTTCCAACGCCTCAGAAGACGACGTCATCGTGCCGCCTTATGAGGAGGATTGGAAAACAGAAGGAATTTTTGACAGATACATCGTCGTCGACAGCAATGAGGACAATCGCACGTGGACTTTCAGCAACGGACAGGTGCGCTACCGTTACTCCTCTGTCAACGCTGCCGACGACTGGCTCCTCACCCCGGAAATCCTCATGGAGTCGGGCAAGGTGTATGAGTTTGTTGCCACTGCTTTCGCTGTCAGCGACTCTTATACAGAGCGCATCGAAATCTGTATGGGGCAGGGTGTGGACCCTGCATCCTTCACCCAGGTGGTGGTGCCTCCCACCGACCTGAACGGTTCCACCCCCCAGGAGCTACCCGCCACCTTTACTGTCAGCGAGGGTGGATACTACCGCATAGGCTTCCACGCCATCTCGGAAAAGAACCATTTCTTCATCACCCTTCAAGGGTGGTCTCTGAAGGTCTTGGTGGAGAGTGGCGCACCTACTGCCGTGACCGACTTGCAGGTGGTGCCTGGCGAGAAGGGCGCCCGCACGGCCACGCTGAGTTTCATCGCCCCGAAGACGATGGTGTCTGGTGACGCACTCACCGAACTTGACAGCATAGAGGTGTATGGCAACGGTCGTTTGCTGACCACCATCGACCATCCTGTCCCCGGTGAGGCCCAGGAGGCTGAGGTGACATTGGAGGAAGATGGCATACACGACTTTGAAGTGGTGGGATGCAATTCCTGTGGCAAAGGCGTGTCGGCACACGCCAGTGCCTACATCGGTTGCGACGTTCCCGTCATCGACGGTGCCGTGGGCTGTTTCGACTTGCGTGGGGGCAAGATGTCATGCTCCTGGAACGCCGTCGGCGAGGTGGGCGAGCATGGGGGGTATGTCGATTCCACGGCAGTGGAATATCGGCTCTACTCCCTCGATGCCAGTGGAAAACGTGGCGAGATGATCGCCTCGACGACGGATACCAGCTGTGAGGCCGACTATTCCTCCTTTGACGATGGTGCAGCCAAAACCTTCGAGGTGGAGCTTGTGCCTGTTTTCGCAGACAAGGAAGGTGCCGCCATAGGTGGGAGGCTCATCCTCGGAACACCGTCGGCATTGCCTTATCATCAGTCGTTTGGCACCTCTTCAAAAGATGTCTTCTGGTGGCAGGAGGCCAAGGGCGGACGCTGGCTCTCCAGTCTGCAAACCGCCGATGGCGATGGCGCCTGCCTGCGCTTCGTGGCCGATGACTCCATCGCCAGAGGCAAGGCATGCAGTGAGAAACTGACCCTCAAGGGTGCTGCGCGCCCCATGCTGCTCTTCCAACATTCCACCAAGCCGGGGCAGAACCTCAGGCTGCATGTGTTGGCTGACCGCCAGGACGCCAACGGCCCCGTATTGCTCAAGACCATCTCCCCCGATGACGAAAAGGGTGAAGCGTGGGTGCAGGAAGGCATCGACCTGGACGAATTCGCGGAGGATGACTACATCGTGGTGACCTTCGTTGTGGAGGCTGACGAGAAGGATGCCGTGTGCCGCATCGATGACATCCAGGTCAGGGACGTGCCCGACTGCGACTTGGAGTTGGTGTCGGTGCAGTTGCCCATGCAAGTGAAGGTGGGCCATGAAGAGTTGGCTGTCGTCACCGTGCGCAACAACGGCCTGATGTCGGTTGGGGAGGATGCCTATGCCGTGCAACTTATCGTGGGTGATACTACGGTCACTGCCGGCACCCAGGTGATGGAGTTGGCTCCGTTCACTGGGACGGCCACCTATACCTTTACGTTCACGCCTTCCATCTTCGACGAGATTGCTATAGAAGTGGGTGCCAAGGTGGTGTGCTCGGAAGACCTTGATGAAGACAACAATGTGGCCAAAGCCGTGGCAAGTGTCAAACAACCGTCGGTGAGCCGCATGGTCAACCTGACAGCGGAGGCTGATGGCTCCGATGTGTCTTTGGCTTGGAACCTTCCCAATGGCTCTCTCGACGTGGGAAACATCATCACCGAGGATTTCGAGGATGCCGAGACGTTCGCCAACCTGTCTGCCGGTGGCATCACTGCCGACAACCACTGGGGTGAACTCGGTGGCTGGAAACTATACGATGGCAATGGCACGCCTGTCCGCGTGGTGGAGGGATGCGACTCCGACAGCATCGGGTCGCCGAAGGCATTCCAGGTGTTCAACGCCTTTGAGAATGGTCTCGACATGACCGACTACGATGTCGTAGAGTCCATGGCTTCCTATTCGGGTGAACAGATGTTGCTGGCGATGACTCCTGTCGACGGACAGCCAAGCGACAAGTGGCTCATCTCGCCGTTGCTCAGTGGGACGGAGCAGACCATCAGCCTCTTCGTCAGTGCGACGGACAACGACCCGGGAACGACGTTCGAGGTGTGGTACACCACTACGAACACCCCCGAGGACTTGACTCAATACAAATTGGCCTACCAAGGTGAGGCTCTCACCAAGGATTGGAACGAGGTGAGGCTTGACCTGCCTGCTGGCGCACGCTATTTCGCCATTCGCAGTACGGCTTCCGGCGCTGCTGGTTTCATGCTGGATGACATCACCTTCACCGCCTCTCCCGCAATGAATATGCCTAGGGCTCGCGCCGTACTCACAGGATGCAATGTCTATCGTGACCAGGTGCTCATCGCCCAACTCGACGCCAATGTCGTGGAATATGTTGACAACGATGTTGAGGATGGCCAGCACACCTATTATGTCACGGCCATCTATGGCGAGACGGAGTCGGGGCTTTCCAATCCCGCCGTTGTGGACGTTGATGTCACTGCCATACCAGACGTGACGGCGTCGGTGTCCCGCTTCGGCGACGACATCATGGTCTATGACCTCCGCGGTGTCTTGCTGGGCAATGGCCGTGAGTGCTTCTCCTCCCAGCCCAGGGGCGTATATATCGTCAAGGACAGGCATACGGGCCGAGTGGCGCGTGTGGCCAAGAAATAGCCCTAGGAGGCTCTAGGAAGTCCTAGGAAGTTCTAGGAGGCTCTAGGAAGTCCTAGGAGGCTCTAGGAAGTTCTAGGAAGCTCTAGGAGGCTCTAGGAAAACTAGAAATCCTAGGAAAACTAGAAAAACTATTGATTCGTCCCGCCGTTTCTTTGATGGAATGGCGGGGCTTTTTTTATTATTATGGTGGTAAAAATAGTGAAATGTCGGGTGCAAAATCGTCATTATGGACTGTCTTTGACCCTAAATATGCATATTTTTGTGAAAAAATTGAAAAAATAGGCTTGAAAATTTCACGTGTTTGGATTTTATTTTGTATCTTTGTGGCCTAAAGTGAGAAGATCAGCATTGATTTAAAAGATTAGCACTGTTTCATTATTGGATCTATGATTCTTTCCTTGGGTATATGTTGCATAGTTGCCGTAGTGTTACTCATCCTTGCCAGGAATATGGGAAGGAAGGAGTGCGAGGCTGATACCTTTGATGGCGGAAGCGCCTCAGAGGTGGAAAAACTATGTTGTCCCATGGGGGCAGTGAAGCTGACTTCTTGTTGGAAGAGAATATTTTCACACAACAGACATGCTAAATAGTACTACAGATGTCGGACGGTCAGCGGACCACCCTTATGGATATACATCGAAAAGGTAAGAAGTTAATAGTGAAATAAGTGACCTTTTTTTTAAGTTTTGAATGAATGGGGGCTATGGCGATGGGTTCGTCGTAGTCTCTTTTTTTTATTCAATCTTGGCTTCGCTGATTTTTGTCGCGACTCGGCAGAGTTCAAGCAAGCTTGACTCTGCTAATCAATCTTCAATTTTCAATCTTCAATCTTCAATCTTCAATCTTCAATTTTGAGTCAGCTTTAGAAGAGGAAAGTGAACAAAAAGGCTGTGCGCATATCCCCTCCCCTCGCAGGCTATTCTTTATACACAAGTCTGCATCCATCTGAATAACAATTAATTAAAAAACACTTCGCTTAAAAAAAGAAATAAAAAGGCAAGAAAAATAGCTGTAAGTAAGAAAAAAACGCAAGCGTTTCTCAAAAAGGAGGAAAATTTTTTC
>CADADN010000104.1:0-6140 GCA_902786665.1 uncultured Prevotellaceae bacterium
CTGGGAGATGGCCGGTTGCGGCTGGCGCGAGAGCATCCAAGCCATGTAGCCGTCGGCATCCTGCTGGGTGAACTCCTCGGGCAGCTTGCCCAGGTGGGCCACGGCCTTGTACAACGCGTGACTGTAGTCGGTGATGGTGCCGGACGCATGTCCGGTGATTTGCAACTTGCTCTGAAAGAGCGAAACTCTGTTGGTGAAGGATGGAACCTTGGCCAATGCGATGTCGGAGATCTTCTTCGGCATAATATATGGTTGAAAGGGGAGTTAACGGCTCACCCGACGCGGGTGGCCGTGCCCCCTTTACAAACTTATAACGGAAGAAGAAAAATAATTATTAACAACACCGCATGAGCCGAAGGGCTTTAGCTTTTACGCTATGCGGAAATTAGTACAACAAACAGTTAAATTTTGGAGCAGCGAAAGCAAAGAAATGCTTGCATTATCTTTGCTGAGTCGCGACAAAATTCAACAAATAGTTAGATTTTGGAGCAGCGAGTCGCGACAAAATTCAACCGCAGGTCAAATTTTGGAGCAGCGAAAGCAAAGAAATGCTTGCATTACGTCAAAATAACATTCTTTATCCAAATGGGAGACATAGAGTGATGAATCATCGGAAAAAAATATTAACTTTGCATGATAGAGGGTAACGCCCAGTCAGTCATACTCCGATGGTAGGCCTCAGGCCTTGGCCTCAAAAATTCAAAAAAAAGAATGAAAAAAGTAAGACAAGCGATGCGAACGTACTTCAGACATGAATTACAAACACAAAAGAATATGAGAAGAATCCTCTTGATTGTTTTTCTGGTGATGGTTATTGTTGCCAGAGCTCAAAATGAGTATGAGATTAGCATTGAGAGCAAAAAGCCCTCAGGGATTATCGATGAGATGCTCTACGGACAACTCTTCGAACACATCTATTTCAGTGCCAACAACGGTGTATGGCAGGAACTCATACAGGAACGTTCATTCGAGCCAGAGCAGTATCCGGGCATACCGCCACGTGACGGTTACTTTGACGGATGGTTCATGGACGATGAGATGGTGCTGCACTCCCCTACCCGATACGAGCAGCCACTGAAGATTGACAGTATGGAGACCTGCGACTTCGACCTGACTATGGATGTCAAATGGCGTTCATACAAGTTGGCCCGACGTGCTTGGAGCGGTGGGCTGATGGACATTCGCTTCGCTTTCCGCAACAAGGCCGACGGAACGCCCTATTTTGTACGCATCCACGACCCGTATTATGAAGGACGCTCTTTCACTCCAGCGCAGACCCAGTCGCAAATCGACGCTGCCAATGACGCAGCCGCTCGCGCCGCACTCCAACAGCAGGGTTCCACTGCCGATTTCTCCATCTGCACCATGGAAGAGCGCGAGTCGGCAGGCTTCGGTGGACGGCCCGGGCGCCGTATGAACATGCTTGTACCATTGGCTTCCTCCCCTGCCACAAAAGAACAGGTGAATGAGGAGCAGCAGTGGCACAAACTGCGCGTGGTGAGTCGGGGCAACAAGGCCACCGTGTTCTGGGACGGCAAGGAGGTGGTCGGCTATGACAGTCTGGAGAAGGCCGACCATAATTATCTGACCTTCTGGGTCAATTACACCGAGGCCACCTACCGCAACATCAAACTGGCTGCTGCAGACGGCACGGTATTGTTTGAGGGCACCCCCGGAGACGTTCAAATACCGACAGTAGCACAGCAGTGGACGGCATTCGGCGAAGGGGGCAGGTTCCGGCTTGTCAAGGACGATGCCGTCAACATGCGCTATTCGCAGGAGATTACCGCAGGGAAGAAGGGCGAGGCCGGCATTTTCCAAGGACCGCAAAACATCATAAGCGGTGAGAAATATGTGGGGTCGATTTACGCCAAAGGCAAGGGTGAACTCATTGTCGGATTGCGCAGTTCGAAAGGCAACATCATTGCCCGCCAGTCGTTGGGCAAGGTGAGCAAGGACTGGAAGAAATATGCATTCACGCTTGAACCGCAGAAAATTGAAGGTAATCTTCGACTCACCATAGATAGCACACAGACACCTAAGCAAATCACTAAAATCAACTGCGATGCCGATTTCTTCATCATGGTCAAGGACGGCACGGTGCAGGTCGACATGGCAACCATGACCACACAGACCGGTATTGACCTTGGCGGGTTCCGCCCCGACATCCTGAAAGCGGTGAAGGAGCTGCATCCCACCTGCCTGCGCTGGCCGGGAGGCGGCTACGTTGCCCAATATGACTGGAAATGGGGCGTAGGCCCCCAGGAGAAGCGTGAGCGTTGGGCTCATTGGATGTGGATGGACTACGACCAGAACTGTTTCGGCACCGATGAGTTCATACGCTTCTGTCGCGAGGTGGGTTCAAAGCCCATCATCGTCGTGAGCGTCAAATTCGAACGTCCGGCAGAAGAATATGAGAGCATTCTCCAAGATGCGCTCCATTGGCTGCGCTATTGCAACGCCCCCGCCACAGACGAATGGGGTGCGAAGCGTGCCGCCAACGGGCATCCGGAACCATACAACGTGAAATACTGGGAGATAGACAATGAGATGTGGGAGATGGGCATCGACCGCTATGAGAAATGCGTCCGCGATTTCAGCACCGCGATGCGGAAGATAGACCCTTCCATCAAGATCATCGCCTGCGGCGGCTTCCGTGAGGACGAGCAGTTCATCAATCGCAGCGGCAGTTATTTCGACTACCTGAGCCTTCACCACTATGAGCAACAGGGAGGTTACGCCACCGGTCCCGTACGTCTGGGTCAACAATACGACCGCTATGCGCAGATGATTTCCGCCGGCCCCAACCCAAACATCAAGTTGTTCATCTCGGAGTGGAACCTGAACAGCATCGACTGGCGCACAGGCTTGTTTGCCGGCGGCTTCCTCAACATGTGTGAATCCCGCGACGTGGTGGCCATGGGTGCCGCCGCCCTTTTCTTACGCCGCACCGATGCTCCCGACTGGAACAACGCTTTCATCAACTTCGACTACAAGGACCTGTTCAAGGCCCCCAACTGCCAGGTCACCGAACTTTGGTATGACCATTTCTCCAAATACCGTCTTGCCTTCAGCGGTGAAACCGGCGATGTCAGCGTGAGCACCACATTGTCGGAAAATGGCTCCGACGTGATAGTGAAAGTGGTGAATCCCACCGACAAGCCCGCCTCCCTGCGCATCAAAGGAGATTGGGCAGGCGTCTCGAGTACAGCGTTCGAGTATTACGCTCCAGGCTCTCTTACATTGGCCAACAGCATGGAGGACAAGAATGCCGTCGCACTCAAGCATGCGACTCCAAAGACCGAGGGGAACGATGTGTTGCTCTCCGTCCCCGCCCTGTCCGCCGGCGTGCTGACCATCACAAAGTCGCAGGCCATCGCCTCCGACCACCAAGGACAGCAACAGCCATAGGGAAGTCATACCGGCATATTCAATGCGGCAGCGGTCCGGGCGGCCAGGCGTGCGTTGTTGAGCACCAACTGGATATTGCTGTCCAGGCTGTCACCACCGGTGAGTTCCTTGACCTTTGCGAGCAGGAACGGCGTCGTCTCCTTGCCTCTGATGCCCAAGCGGTTGGCCTCGTCGATGGCTTCGTCAATGGCCCGGTTGATGACATCTACCGGCATGGAGAACTCCTCCGGGATGGGGTTGGTGACGAGCATGCCACCCCGCAGGCCCAAATCAAGTTTGGTGCGGAAGACAGCGGCAAGTTCCTCCGGCGTGTCTATGCGGTAGTCCACATTGAATCCACTTTGGCGTGTGTAGAAGGCGGGCAGTTCTTCCGTGCCGTAGCCGATGACGGGCACTCCCTTGGTCTCAAGGTATTCCAATGTCAGCCCCAGGTCGAGAATGGATTTGGCGCCGGCACAGATAACCATCACTGGGGTGATGGCAAGTTCCTCAAGGTCGGCACTGATGTCCATCGTCTTCTCGGCACCTCTGTGGACACCTCCGACGCCACCTGTGGCAAACACGCGAATGCCTGCCATGGCGGCGATGATCATTGTCGTGGCCACGGTGGTGGCACCATCCTCGCCTCGGGCGATGAGCACAGGGAGGTCGCGACGTGACGCCTTGGTCACCGTCTGTCCCTTGCGCCCCAGGTACTCGATTTCTTCAGGTGTGCAACCAGCCTTCAATTTGCCGTTGATGATGGCGATGGTGGCGGGCACCGCCCCACCCTCTCTGACGGTCTGCTCCACTTTGAGTGCCGTTTCCACATTCTGGGGATAAGGCATGCCGTGAGAGATGATGGTAGACTCAAGTGCCACTACGGGACGTTGCTCTTCAAGCGCTTTCCGCACTTCTGGTGATATGGAAAGATATTTGTTCATATTTTTTGGGGAGTTAAAAAAGGAGTTAAAAAAGGAGTTAAAAAGGAGTTAAAGGGGAGTTAAAGGGACGTATGTTCACTTTTACCGCTTTGCTGCTTTGCCACTTCGCTGCAATATCTGCCAACATCGGGATTGACAGTCTGCGGGGAGAGCAAGGCGGCATGGGCGGCCTTCAGTCCCATCAGGGTACATCGGGGGAACGTCGTTCCGCTTAGCCGGGCATGCGCCACCCCTGCTACAAAGGCGTCTCCAGCCCCGGTGGTATTGGCCACCATGGCGGGGATGGCTTTGAAATGCTCTTGATGGACGCCGTCGCTGCAATACACCCCTTTGCTGCCCATAGTGACGTAGACATGGCCGACACCCATTCCTATAAGATAGTCGGCTGCAGATTCGACGGTGTCGCAATGAGTTACCGCTTGAGCCTCCTGCCAGTTGAACTTCACCGCATAGAGGCGATGCGTTTGGCTCTGAAGCAGTGCCTTGGTGACACGAGAAGCCTTGGCGGTGCTCACGGCATCCACCATAAGTGGCACCGTGCTGTTGTCGACGAGGTATTGCAACGCTTCTGCGGAGATGTTGGTATCGGCAATGACAAGCGATGAATTGTTGATGTCGTCGATACGAGCCTCCAGGAACTCCGGTGTGACACGAGCGACGATGTCGGTGTCGGCCACTGCAGCAATCATGTCTCCTGTCTGGTCATTGATGCACAGGTACATGCCGGTCCTCATATCCTTGCAGCGCTCGCTCAAAGTCAAGTCCAGTCCTATTTCCTGACACTCACGCCAGCAAATGTTGCCAAAGGTCTCATCGCCGAAGACACTGACCAGTCGCACCTGATGGCCCATCAGCTGCAGGTTGTGGGCGATGTTGCGCGCCACGCCTCCACACCCCAGTGACACTTGTCCCGGTACAGAGTCGGCAGGAACAAAAGGTGCAGTCAGAGTCGCTGCAATGTCAATGTTCGTGCCGCCAATCACTGTCACATATCCGTTCATTGTTTCATGCATTCTAGTTTTGCATTCGCTCTACTTTCAGGTGTCAAAGGAAAAGAGGGAAGATGGTTGAGCCATGCTTCATCCTTCATCCTCCTTTTGGCGCTTAAAACCTTCAACAAAACGCAAAGATAGTCAATAATCCAATATTTTCTGCATTATTGATTGTTTTTTGTGCTGAAAAGGGCTAAAACAAGTCCTATCATCCAACTCAAACGGCCTATTTCCTTATGATCTTAAGTTTCGGAAGTAAAATTGCCTTACAAACTGCAATTTATCTTGTATGGGAACTGGTTGTGAAGTGAAGCCCGAAGGGCTGGGACGACCACAGGCAGGTGGTGGAGCGAAGCGTAACCCCTGCTTGACGATGAAATGCCATCAACAACCCCGAAGGGGTGACAGAGCAACGGCATGAAGTGTATGAAGTTGTCATTTTGCCACCCCTTCGGGATTGTTGTTCACACCATGCTTTTAGCAGGGGTTCCGTGCTTCGCACTCCACCACCTGCCTGTACTCTGACCACCCTTCGGGGTTCGTTCAACATCAAACCAAGATATGACAATTCAAGTATGAAGTAAAACATCCTCACAAATGGAGGCGTTTTGATGGTGTCATCATTTTTATTGTCCATGCATTTTTATAAAGATTCTATTGTAAATAATTGAATATCAATATAACCGAACTTCCAAAACTTAAGTAATTTATAATTTATAAAATGATTATCCGCATCTTTCCGATAACGCCCCGAAGGGGCAATAAGCCTCCAGCCCAGGGCAACGCCCTGGGAAATTGGGAAGGAGGCAATCGC
>CADADN010000104.1:6172-20415 GCA_902786665.1 uncultured Prevotellaceae bacterium
ACAGGGCGACTATGAACATCTTGACACCCAAGGCGTTGCCTTGGGCTATGTGCTTGCAGGCCTTTCAGGCCGCCCTTCGGATACAAGCGGATAATCATATTTATAATTACCGAGCACCAACGTGAACAAGAGGCCGAGAGCAAAAGGCCGGTGCGCAACTAAATCTTCAATTTTCAATCTTCAATTTTCAATCTTCAATCTTCAATTTTCAATCTTCAATTTTCAATCTTCAATTTTCAATCTTCAATCTTCAATTTTCAATCTTCAATCTTATAGCCCCGCCCCTACGACTTCGGGGGAGGTTGGGACAACAAGATAATGATTGGCATACGGATGTTTGCGGATAATCATTTTTTTATGTGGACTCAAATTTGGATGTTTTCAAAAAAAATCATAACTTTGCACATCAACTATGAAAGTTATGAATCGTCCGTTTGTCACGAGGATACCCAGACATTGGGTATTCCAGCGGCAAGGAGGAAGAAATACGACAACTGACAAGACCATATCACTCCCATTTCTACGGGCATACCTTTTAAATATATAAAGCAAACTACATATAAAGCAAACTACAAAAAATGAGACCCAAAAACTACATTTTGATTGCCCTGCTGCTCATGCTGTGCACGATGGCAGGACATGCCAAGAAGGTGCACACATTGGGTGACTCCACCATGGCATCCTATGACGAAAACGCCACCAACACACGCGGTTGGGGCATGTACTTCGGTAATTTCCTCACCAACGGATGGACCAGCGTGAACTATGCCAGGGGTGGCCGCGACTCGCGTGGCGGCTACAACGAGTTGTGGAACAATGCCAAGAACAACGTCCAGGCAGGCGACTACGTACTCATTCAGTTCGCCCACAACGACGAGAAGTACAATGGCATAGACAACCTGGAACTGCAGGCCTACTACACGTCGAAGGGCGATGCCACCAATGCCGCCGCAGTGAAGGGCGACGGACGAGGCACGACGCCCTCCACCACCTACAAGCAGTGCCTGAAGCAAATTGTCGATGCCGTGAAGGAGAAAGGGGCGACACCGGTCCTCGTTTCCGCCGTATGCCGTTGCTACTTTGGCAGCGACAACAAAATCACCCGCGCAGGCCGTCACGACCTGGGCGACAGGTATGACGCCATCGTCAATGGCGAACTGAAGACAGGACTGAAGATTGCAGCCGACGACCACACGATGGACTACAGCTACCAGATGCAACAGTTGGCCGCAGAGTTGGACGTGGCGTTCATCGACATGACCGCTGCCACGAAGGAGCTCTACGAGAGCTATGGCAACTACGACAAGTGCTACACCGCCCTGTTTGACAAGGGAGGCGAGAAGGACAACACGCACTACAACCTGACCGGCGCCCTGACGGCCGCCCGCCTGTGTGCACAACTCATGAAGGAGAAGGGAATCCTCGCCGACGACATCTTCATCCCCACCGAACTCTCCATCACCCCCACGACGGTCGACCTTGGCGAAGGCTATCTGGGGAAGACTGCCATGAAAGAACTGACGATCAGTGGATTGGGACTTGAACCCGCCTCAGGCACCATCAGCGTCACAGCCTCCGAGGGCATCATGCTGTCCACAGACAAGCAAAACTGGCAAAATGCACTTGAGTTGAGTTACCAAAACGGTTCCATCATCAAGACCTTCCACGCACGCGTGTCACTGACAGCCATTGGCAAGTTCAATGGAACCATTACGGCCACACAAGGCAACAACAGCATCGAGGTGCCCGTCACCATCAATGTCGTGGAATTGGGAGGCGGCGAACCCTTCACCGTCACGTGGCCCATGGTACCCAACGACGAGGCCACCATCACGGGCGACGTGATTGCTGCCGCTGCCCAATTGGAAGGCCTTGAGAAATACGGCAATGTGAACGGCTACGGGGCACTGATAGCCCCCACTGGGAATACGGGTGCCTGGCCTTCTGCCAGCATCGACGATTCACCCAACCAATATGTGCAGTTCTCCGTGACCGCCCCGGAAGGCAAGAAACTCGACATCAGCAACCTCTCCATGAGAATCAAGGCGCAGGGCGGCGGTGCATTGCAGTGCCATGTGTATTATTCCACCGATGGTTTCGTGACTCGCAAGACCATGTTCTCCTCCGACGTACTCAACGGCACGTGGAACGACATCACCTCCGACGATGTCATCAAGGTGGAAGAGGGCGAAAAACTCCTCATCCGTGTCTATCCCTGGTCGCAGAGGGTCGACAACGGTCGATGGATATGCATCTCCGACGTGGCTGTAAACGGCCAGGTGAAGGATGCCGCCGGCGTGAACATCACGGGAGCCATTACCTACAAACTCGACAAGGGCGGTCTGAACCAAGGCGACGATGTGGTATTCGACCCCGAGGAGCTCGGAGCCGGCTTTGCCGGCAAGAAATGGTCTGCAGGGGCATCGCTGACCGTCGACGGCACCATTCAGTATGTGGGACAGAACGACGAAAAGACCATCCAGACAAAGATTTACAATGGCACTGACGGCAGTTTCAGTTCCAGTCGCGTTGCAGACAATGCGCTCACACTGACACTGACCCCCGAGGACGGTTTCACCTTTGTTCCTTCGAAGGTTAGCTTCAAGGCTGCACGCTATGGCACCGATGGCGGCAACATCGGTGCTGCCATCGTGGCCGGTGCCGACGAGGTGGTGCTGGTGGAGAACGCCCCCGTCAACAGAGGTGGAAAGAACCTTGACATCGCCTCGTTCAGTGAGCCTGTCGACGGCATCGCCGCCACGGCCGACAAGCCCATGGAACTGAGTTTCTATTTTCTCAATCTGGGAAAGACCAAGTCGATGGGTATTTCCGACGTGGTCATCGAGGGACAGCTCGTAGGGGCCGCCACACAGGTGACGAAATATGTGCTCACCACCCTTGTGCTGCCTTCTGCCGAGGCAGGAAGCATCAGCCGCGACCCCGACTTCGACCAATACAAGGAAGGCACCACCGTCACCCTGAAGGCCATCAAGAACTTCGGCTATCGCTTCAAGGAGTGGCAGGATGAGACGGGTGCTGTCGTCGGCAACGATGCCGTCGCCACGGTCACCATGGACGGCGAGAAGACCATGAAGGCCGTGTTCGAACCCGTTCCCGTCTACAAGGTGTCGACCAAGGTCACCAACGATGCCGAGCGCACAATGGGCAGCGTCACCTTGTCGCCCAACGAGCACGACGGTCTTTACGAGGCCGGCACAAGGATAGTAGCAACCGCCAACGAATCGAAAATACTGAAGTTCCTCTCCTGGACCGATGGCAATGAGAATGCCAACAGCCAGAAAGAACGTGAACTGACCGTCGACAGCGACATGGAGTTGGTGGCCAACTTCGAGGTGCAGGACTTCATCGCCGTCTTCGATGCAAGCAGTAACCAGAGCTACGCCTACCCCACCACGACAGGCTATCCCTTTGCCGCCGACGAGACATGGGATGCCGAGCGCAATGCCAAAAGTAGCGTGGTAAAAGTCAGCGACGGTTCGTTGTGCTATACCAAGGACGGTGGCACGCCTGTGGTGCGCAACCGGGAGAGCGTGGTCATCAGCGCCATCAACGGTCTCTACCAGAATGGCTATCGCACTAGCGACATCGCTTTCCAATACCAGTTCTCCACCAAGGGCTTCACATCAGCCACTTTCACCGCCGACATGTGCGCCAAGAATGCAGCCACCAAGAAATTCAAGGCACTCATCTCCGTCAACGGCGCCGACTTCACCGAACTCAAGGCAGCCTGGGATGTGACGGCAAACGCAGTCAACCCCATCGAACTGACATTGCCCGACAATGCCATAGGGCAGGAAAACGTCGTCATCCGCATCACGGGTGTTGGCGACGAGGTGTTCAACACCAACTATCCCTTCGACAAGCAGTTTGACGGACTGGACTACTGCGACCATTCCGAGAGCGGCGTGGGCAACGTGTTTGTCCTTGGCGAGGCGGTCGTGGAGACCGACGAAGAGGCTCCCGTGGTGACCGCCACCATTCCTGCCGACAATGCCGTAGGAGTCAGCGCAACGGGCAAAATCACCATCTCGTTCAACGAGCGCATCGAGGCTGCAGAGACAACAGAGACTGCGACCCTTGACGACAAGGCATTGCAACCCGTCTGGAGCAGCCGCAGCGTCAGTTTCGACTATGGCATGCTCGACTATGGCACGTTGCACACCTTCACCATGCCAGCCAACTTCGTGCAGGACCGTTCAGGCAACAAACTTGGCGCCCCCGTACAAATCAGTTTCACCACCATGCAGCGCCCCACCGTCACAAAAGGCATGTATGACTTCATCGTGCCCGACGACGGCACCATCACCGAGGCACTCAACGCCGCCAACAACCGTGAGGACAAGAACGTGCGCTATCGCGTGTTCATCAAGAACGGCAATTACGTCTTCGACACCAACGGCACCACCACCGGCGGCGACGGCAAGCCCTACCCCGACCCACGCTCACACCTCAGGGCTCCCAACACCAGTTTCATCGGAGAATCCATGGAAGGCGTGACAATCACCAACCAAACTCCCGCAGCAACCTGGGACAACGGCTATGGCGCCGCATGTCCGCTGGAAGGCATCGGCAAGGGCGACGTGCTCATCATAGAGGGCTCGGCCTCCAACAGCTACTTCCAGAACCTGACAATGAAATCATCGATGGGCGATGCCCACGGGCGCGACATCGTGCTCCACGACTATTCCACACACACCATATTCAAGGATGCCTGCATTTGGGCATACCAAGACACCTACGTATCGAACAAGCAGGACGGCGCCTATTATTTCGAGGGCGGCGTCATCCGTGGCCGCACCGACTTCATCTGCGGCAGCGGCGACGTGTTCTTCAACAAAGTGGATATCATCATGTGTGAGAAAGGCGGATACATCGTGGCTCCGCAGGGTAACAGCAAGTATGGCTACGTCTTCAAGGACTGCACCATCAGCGGCGGCGCCAATGGCGTTGATGGCACCTACTACCTGGGGCGTGCCTGGTCTGCCGCCGCCGAGGCATACTTCATCAACACCATCATGAAGGCAAAACCCGCCAAGGTGGGATGGCACGACTGGAACAACGGACCCACACGGTTTGCAGAATACAACTCAGTGGATGTCAACGGGGTCGCCATCGACCTGAGCAACCGCGCCACCAGCATCAACGGCACACCCAACAGCCCCATTCTCTCTGCCGATGAAGCAGCCGTGATAGGCGACATGGCCAATACCTTCGGCGAATGGCTGCCTACACTGATGACCGAACAGGCTCCCATTCCATCAGGCTTGACAGCCCATGACGCCACACTGACATGGGCCGGCAGCGACTACGCCCTGTTGTGGGCTGTCTGCAAAGACGGCAGCGTCGTAGCCTTCACCACCGTACCCACCTATACCGCCACCGAGGGCGGCACCTACACCGTGCGAGCCGCCAACGAGGCTGGTGGCCTGAGCAAGGAGTCGAACGGCATCTTCATCAGCGAAGAGACCATCTCCGGCATATCGGAAGTGACGAAGCCACACACGTCCAAGGGCATTTTTGACTTGCAAGGCCGTCGTGTAAACTCACAAAACCAAAAAGGAATCTACATCATAGACGGACGCAAGGTTGTCAGACATTGACCCGGGTGTCAGAATGACGTTACTACAATCCATAATACACTAAAAATGAAACGAATTGCCCTATTATTCATCTTGTCGGCACTGCTGCCATCATTACCGCTTCGTGCGGCAGACATCGTCTGGTATGACGGTCGGCACGCCGTGACCTATCAGGTCGAGGGACGTACCGACCCCGTGGTGAAGATGGCTCTCCAAATGTTTTGCGACGACATGCAGCAGGTGACCGGGCAGAGGGCCGTGGCCAGCCGAAAGGGCTCCATCCGCATCGTGCAAGGCAAGGGAAAGGACGACGGTTTCCGACTGAGTGTCAACAAGCAAGGGCAAATCGTAGTGGAAGGCCACAACGGACGAGGCACGGCCTACGGCATCTTGGAACTGAGCCGCATGGCGGGTGTCTCGCCCTGGGTGTGGTGGGGCGATGTGGTGCCAGAACGAAAGAGCCGTTTGGCCATCGACAGTGACTTCACGATGGAACACACGCCAAGCGTGGCCTACCGGGGCATCTTCATCAACGACGAGGACTGGAGCCTCCGCAATTGGGCGTGGAAGAATTATGAGCCAAGCGAACAGTTTGGAGCCATGGGTCCCAAGACTTACAAGGCCATCTTCCAACTGCTGCTGCGCCTGCGGGCCAACACCATCTGGCCGGCGATGCACCCGGGAACCCCAGGCTTCTTCACCATCAAGGGCAACAAGGAGATGGCCGACTCGTGCGGCATCCTCATCGGCACCAGCCATTGCGAGCCGCTGCTGAGGAACAATGTGGCTGAGTGGGACACGAAAAAGCGTGGAGCATACAACTACATCACCAACCGGGAGCAAGTGCAGCAATATTGGATAGAACGGCTGCAACAGGTGAAGGGCAGCGAGGAACTGTTCACCATCGGCATGCGTGGCATTCACGATGGTTCGATGGAGGGCGTGAGCACCAAGGAGGAGAAGTTGGCCGGACTGCAACAGGTCATCGACGACCAGCGTGAACTCATCCGCAAGCATTACGACAAGCAGGTGGAGCGGGTGCCACAGGTGTTCATCCCCTACAAGGAGGTGTTGGAAATCATGGAAAGCGGACTGCGCGTGCCCGACGATGTGACGCTGATGTGGTGCGACGACAATTATGGTTACATGACCCGGCTGTCGGATGATGAACAACAAAAACGAAGCGGAGGAGGCGGTGTCTACTACCATCTCAGTTACTGGGGCCGTCCGCACGACTACCTGTGGCTCACCACCACTCAACCCGGACTGGTTTATAACGAGATGAAAGCTGCCTACGACCACAACTGCCGCAAGGTATGGATTGTCAACGTGCACGACGTGAAGGTGGCGGCCTATGACCTGGAGTTGTTCATGGACATGGCTTGGGATATTGACATTGTAGATCCTTCCACGCTGGACCGGCATCTGGAGCGATGGCTCTGCACGCAGTTTGGCGAAGAGGTCGGCAAACGCCTCTTCCCTGCCATGCAAGGGTTCTATCGTCTCTGCGACATACGCAAGCCAGAGTTCATGGGGTGGACACAAGTGGAACTGGCCGACCGGAAGACTTATCCGAACGGTCGTTCGCAGGTCACTGATACGGAATTCTCATCAAAGGAATTTGACAGCGAACTAAGGCGATACCTCTCCGATTATGAGCATTTGTGCGTGGTGGTGGATGAAGCCGAGACCCTCATCCGGCCGGAATTGAAGGATGCCTTCTTCGCCGCTGTCAAGTATCCCGTCCATGCCGCACGTGCCATGGCGGTGAAAATGCTTGAGGCACAGACCGCCCGTTCCATGTACATGGGACAGACCGGCAAGTCGGCGGAGGGGCGCGACGGCAGCATGATGCTGGCATCGGCACGTGCCATCCAGGCTTATCGTGAAATCCAACAACTCACGACATACTATAATGACAGTCTTGCCGGTGGAAAATGGAAGGGGCTGATGAATATGATGCCGCGCGACCTGAACGTGTTCAACCCGCCCATCGTGCCATACCTCCCTCCTGCCGACTACCAACCGGGTTATGGCTTCTACCTTTCCCATCCCCTGTTTCCCGAGGATGCTGTTGCCCGCAATGCCTGCCGGTATCAATCAGCGACAAACGGCGTGCAGGTCATTCAGATGTTGGGCCATTCGATGTACGCCGTCGCCATTCCCAAGGGGGGCGAGGTGGCCTATGAGTTCGAGAGGGAGCTGGAGGGCGATGCCGTGCTCTACACGGCGATGATACCCACACAGCCCAACGACCGTGGCGACCTGCGTTACCAGGTGACGCTCGACGACCAAGAGCCTGTCGTCATCTCGCTGAAGGAGAAATTCCGTTCCGAGGGTTGGAAGCAGAACGTGTTGCGTGGCCAGGCGCTGAAGGCCACGCCGGTCAAGGTGCGGAAGGGCAGTCACACGCTCCGCATCAAGGCCCTTGACGACCACATCATCCTCGACCAATGGATGCTCGACTTCAAGCCGGGACGCAAATTCTACGTCATCCCCGTCAACCCCGTCATCCCCGAGAAATAGGCACCAAGAGTCCACCCGCTACATCGTGGCAGTGAGGAATGTGGCATTGCCAAAGATATACAGGATGTTTTCACAGGCAGGCACCAAGATGGTCTCACCTTGGCGGATTTCAATGCCATTGATGTTGGCTTTTCCCCAAAGGCATACCACGATGACAAACGAATCGCAGTGGAAATCCACCTGCTGGGCCACCTGGACCACCACACGATGCACCACGAAATAGGGACAGTTGATGAGCTGCGACGTGGGCTTGGTGCTGTCGTAAGAGGTACGGTAAGCAGGCCACACCTGATAGTCGATGGCATCCTTCGCCTGCTCGATATGTAATTCCCGAGGATTGCCATGCACATCCTTACGCCCGAAGTCATACACACGATAGGTGATGTCGCTGGTCTGCTGGATTTCCGCCAGGAAGTTACCGGCACCGATGGCATGCAGCCTGCCTGCCGGGAGGAAGTAGAGGTCGCCTTCATGTGCCTCGTGGGTTGCTATCACGTCTTGCATGGGTGAGCGGCCGTTTTGCGGCTCCGCTGTTGCCAACCGTTCGTAATCCTCGGGTGTGATGCTTTCTTTCAGGCCGGAATAAATCTTCGACCCCACATCGCTCTTGATGATATACCACATCTCTGTCTTTCCCGCACAACCGTGACGCTCCATCGCCAATTTGTCGTCAGGATGCACCTGTACCGACAGGTCCTGACGGGAGTCGATAAACTTCACGAGCAGTGGGAAGTGATTGCCGAATTTCTTATATATCTTCTTGCCTACAAGCAGTTCCTTGTATTTGTCAATCAGTTCCACGAGCGTCAAGCCCTCGTCCACGTCATTGACCAGGCCACGGTTGATTGCCACGCTCTCATGCCCTGGCACACCGCTGATTTCCCAACTCTCGCCAACATTGGGTTGTGCGTTGAAGATGCCCTTGAAAGGTGCGATTTGATAACCGCCCCAGATGGTGGTCTTTAGATAAGGTTCAAATTTGTAAGGTTTCATAAGTCTAATGTTCTTACGGGGTAATAATAGGTTGGAGTTTCTGTTTGCGTTGCAAAATTACGACAAATATCCGAATCAAGAAAAAATATCCGATGAAGAAAATGAATACGCAATAAATCGGCATAGTTCAAGCTTGACTTTGCTATCGCTTAATCGTATTTTTTTCCTTTTTGAGGGTGCCTGTAGCCTTTTCTCTTTTTCTTCCTATTTCGTCCTTTTTATTTCTTTTTTTACATATAATTATTAGATTCTTGGCAAATAGATATAAGATAAAAAAAAACTTCGCTTGAGAAAAAGGAGAGGAGAAAGGAAGAAAAAAACGCAAGCGTTTCAAGAAAGGAAGAAAAACATTCCATCCTTGACATTCACTAAAAGGATGAGGTTGATGTGATACCAATTTTTGATTCGTCGTTGGATTATGAGGGCAGAATTTCGAATAATCAAGCAAAAATGTGTACCTTTGTAAATGCAAATGTGAGAGGACAAAATGAAGTGGATGCATTGCGCCAAGCAATGCGCGCCACATGTTTGAGAATATGTAGAAACGAAAAACAGATGCAACGATGAAAATCATATTGACAGGAGCCACAGGATATGTAGGAGAGGGAACGCTGCTCGAACTGCTGAAGGTGGATGCCGTTGAAAAGGTGTTGTCGGTGAGCCGCAGGCCGACGGGCATCAGGCACGAGAAACTGGAGGAATATCTGGTGAAGGACTTCATGGAGCTGAAGGAAGGAGACGCGCATTTCAGCGGATACGATGCCATGTTCTTCATTGCTGGCATCACCTCCGTGAGAACACCGAGGGATGTGTGTATGTACGCATCTCCCTGGAGATTCCCCTGCACTTTGCCGACATCATGCCCGACAAGGAGCGGATGACCTTCATCTATCTCAGCGGCGCCGGCACCACGCCCGACGGAAAGCAGTTCTGGCAACAGGTGAAGGGCAAGACGGAAACAGACATCCAGACCAAGGGATTCAAGCGTGCATTTGCGTTTCGTCCCGCCATCATGAAGTGGGCCAAGGGACAGAAGCACATCCAGACGATGCAGTATTTCTTCCTGCCGTTCTATCCCTTGCTCCGTCTACTCGGCCAGGCCAACAGCATGAAGGAAATCGCCCTCTCGCAACTGGTGTTGACAAGAGACGGCTACGACAAGTTTGCCATCTCTCCAAAGGATATTGTCAAACTTGCCAAAAGATTCTGAGACATAGAAAGAGCATTGGACCTGAAGCACCATGACCTTCTGAATCATACTGTAGGTGATGGTTTTGGAGGGGAAAGATTCAGCAAGACATGAGTTTCATCAAATACATCGCAGACGAGAACCATTACAAGGAAGTCTTGTCACTGGTTGGCAAGGCCAAAAAGACGGTATGGATTGGAACGGCCGACATCAAGGACCTGTATGTCGACGACAAGCCTTTCCTCTCCTTGATAGCCTCCCTGCTTAAAAGGGGTGTGGAGGTCAGGCTGATTCATGCCAAAGAACCGGGGACGGCATGGAGGGAAGAGCACGAAAAACATCCGATTCTCTATGACGGGATGGAGCGTGTGCTGTGCCCGAGGGTTCATTTCAAGCTCATCATCATCGACAGTTCCGTTGCATATGTAGGCTCCGCCAACCTGACTGGTGCGGGAATGGGTATGAAGTCGCCACGGAAAAGGAACTTCGAAGCAGGAATCCTCACCGACGACTCCCAACTGCTTGATGCCGCCATCGGTCAATTCGACAATGTCTGGATGGGCAAATTCTGCAAGGATTGTGGCAGGAGAGCATGTTGTTCAGACCCGATAAAATAGTCAGGACATCCTTCATATCATATGGTCGAGTTGTCAAAACCTATTCTTTGATTCCGTCAGTACAGGTGATAATAAACTGAAATTAGTGCATTTGGATGGGATGGGCATTCTGTCATTAATGAGTGGCGGCAGGTGGCAGCTATACCGCTTTTCCCTACTCCAAGGGTGGTTTTCCTACTGACAAATAGGAAAACCACCCTTTCACTTTAGGCATAATCCCTTTCATAGACGTGATTTTCGCACTACTTTTGCAGTAGAAAACAAGAGATAAGAAACAACAAGTTCAACCATCAAAACGATAAGACAATGAAGAAGATCTTGACCATGGTGATGATGATGACGATAGCCATCTCCGCCGCAGCAATGCCGTACACCGCAGCACGCAACGAGGCCCTCTTCCTCAGTGACAAGATGGCCTACGAGCTCGGACTCACAGCAACACAATATGAGGCAGTGTATGAGATCAATCTCGACTACCTGCTCAACCTCGATACTCGCGCCGACGTGTTTGGCTTCTGGTGGGATGTCCGCAACCGCGACCTGCGCTATGTGCTCAGCACCTGGCAGTACGACCGCTTCATGGCCAGCGAGTGGTTCTACCGTCCCGTCATCTGGACCAGCACCGCCGTCCCGCAGTGTTCGTGACCTTCAAGGGTGGACACAGCCATAGGAGCGGCAGCTACTACAGTGGACACCACTACGACAAGCCCAACCCTCCCACGGGCCATGGCAACAACCATAACAACAACGGCAACCACAATAACGGAAATCACAACAACGGGGGCTGGAACCACAATGGCAACGGCAACCACAACGGAAATAACAACGGTAACGGGAACTGGAACCACGGCGGCAACCACAACAACAATGGGAACCCCAACGGCAACCACAACAACAATCCCTCGACGGGCGGCGGCCATCGTACTTCGAGCAACGGCAATCACAACCCCTCCGTGAGCGGCTTCGGCAACAACCACGGCAGCGGGACGACCAATGCTCCCAGCCGCACAAGCAGCCGTGCGTCGGGCTCCATGGCCGGCAGCGGCAGCACCTCTCGCGGCACCTTCGGCAAGTAAGCTTACCTCTCTATACACAGCATGGGCAACCATGATGCACAGACTGTCTCCACACCCTCAGAATCGAGGGTGTGGAGTTTTTTTGCCTGAGGCATTTTTCTCATTTCTTATTTTTTTGTTATCTTTGCATCAAGAATACCGAAACTACTTAAAATGACAAGGATTTTTTTGACTCTCCTACTGTCTGCGGCAGCATTGACGTTGCATGCACAGAAATTCCAACAGGAATTTGGCAACCCCCGCAAGGCGTTTGTGGAAACCGTCGCCATACCCAACCACGCTGACAGCTATTACCATAGAGGACAGACGGCCACGCTGCGCATCGTGGCACGTGAGGGCGGCGTGCCTTTGAACGGCACCTTCCTACGCTACAAGGTAGGACCTGAGATGTGGCTGCCCGAGCAGTGGGACTCCACACGTTTTGTCGGCGGCGAGGCGCTGGTCCACATGGGTACGATGGCAGAACCGGGCTTCCTGGCCTGCCAATATGAGTTCAACACTTCTGACGGCAAGACCACAAAAGACCTGGTGAAGCTCGCATACGACCCAGAACAAATCAAGACACTCACACCACTGCCGCAGGACTTCAAACAGTTCTGGCAAAAAGCATTGAAAGAGGCCCGCAAGATACCTTTCGAGCCAGAATACCGCGACATAGCCGATGCCACCGACGACCACTTCGTCACACGCCTCGTGCGTCTGCGCGTGGGCAAGGAGAAATGGATGCAGGGCTATCTGACCATTCCGCGCAGCGGCGGTCCCTTCCCCGTGGTGCTCTGTCCTCCGGGGGCCGGCAGTCAGAAAATCTATCCGTCGGACTATTTCCCCAAGCTGGGATGCATCTACATGAAGATAGAGATACACGACAACGACCAACTGATGACCGACGATGCCTACAACGAGATGCGCCAGAAGAAATGCGACGGCTACATGCGCCGTGGCATGGCCTCACGAGACACATATTACTACAAGGACGTGTATGTCGGCTGCGCCCGTGCCCTTGACTTCCTCTGCTCGCTGCCCGAATGGGACGGCAGAAACGCCATCGTCACCGGTGGCTCGCAGGGAGGGGCGCTGACCATCATCACTGCCGCCCTCAACGAGAAGGCCACGGTCTGCGCACCTTTCTATCCTGCCTTGTGCGACCTGACGGGGTTTATGCACCACCGTGCCGGAGGCTGGCCCAAGTTCTTCAGCGGGTTCTACAAGGACGGCAAGACCGACATCCCCGATGACCAGGCCGTTGCCACCCTGCAGTATTATGACGTGGTGAACTTCGCCCGCCAGTTGACCATCCCGACTTTCATGTCATGGGGCTACAGCGATGACACCTGCTCGCCGACTTCCGTCTGGGCAGCGTGGAACGAGATATCCGCACCCAAGGAAAAAGACATCACCCCGTCGAGCGGGCACTGGCGTTTCCCTTCCAGCTGGGAGAAATGCTGGCAGTGGATAAAGAATCAGATGAGATAATCATTTTGCATAATAGTCAGATTAACCGGGTTTCAGATATGAATATATTTAGTTTTTTCAAGAAGAAGAGTGAAACAGGCCTTACCTATAAGAAATTGGAAACCTGGTTGGACGGAGTCATGCAAATGCCCATTCCTAATGATGTTGTGGCTTTCTGTTTCAACTTGTATGAGGATGACAATAAAATTTGGACTCTCGAATTGATTGGAGCTAATTCATTTGATGAAACAGATAGCGACTGGGCATGCAACGAAGTATTTACAACCAGGGAACATCCTCTTGCTTGGCATGACGATAAAGAATGGCAAGACGTCTTGATGGAGACCACAAAGATTTTGAAAGGCTATTTGGGAAAAGGGAAATACGGAAAGGCATTAAAAGAGAGGCAAGGATTGGCTGTAGGATTTGTAGACGGTGACCTAACACTGTTGTAAATACTATTCTCCGTGTGGTGATAAATGTATTAAAATATGTTGATTCTGCAACGTGCTGATTATTAGTACATAGCGAGCTTGTCAAATACAAACCAGTCATTTGCCTATCTTAAAGTGGTATTGATGACAATTCGTAACTATTTGATTTTTAGAGCAATATAACAACAGGCTATCAATTAACATTCTTTAGTCCTTTTATCACTTAAGTTTCGGAAGTAAAATTGCCTTACAAAACCGTAATTTGTCTTGTATGGCAACCGGTTGTGAAGTGAAGCCCGAAGGGCTGGGACGACCACAGGCAGGTGGTGGAGCGAAGCGTAACCCCTGCTTGACGA
>CADADN010000105.1 GCA_902786665.1 uncultured Prevotellaceae bacterium
TATCCTTTTTCTTCCTTTTTCATCTTGTTTATTGCAATCTTCTAGAATCAATAATGTCTTGTTGACCAATTTCTTAGAGATTTGTGTATAAAGATCAGCCTCGAGGGGAGGGGATATGCGCACCGATTGTTGGACGAGACCTCTTGGCATAGGAAGCGAAACGGAATCTTTAAGTAGGTATTCAAAATTATCTATATATATCCTATTTGTAGGTGCAGATAGTCTTTTATGTCTCTTTGGCGCATATTTTCCTCTCATCCTCAGTTACATAGCCCGCTATACTCCTTCGTCTGAAAGCAAAATTGCGAGTCAGCGAGTGCCATACAAGCTTGCTTGCGAATGGCCGAGCGTGAGCAATTTATGAAAAATCTGCATCCAAATAAATCATAAAATACTATTATCTAATTTTGAACACCTACTTATGAAAAAACAGATTACAAAATGGACGCCCTATACTCTAATTATTCAGATTACTCTGATTTCTTCTTTTTTTTCGGCTTTGGTTCTGGAAGCTCTTTGCATGTCTCGCGTACCAAAGTGGCGAGATAGTCGTGGTCGTCCACATCCGCGATGTAGAAATAATCCTTGGCTCCTTCGTAAGGGGGTTGCAAGTCGACGACCCTAAGCAATGAGCGCCCCGCCTCGGTAGGTTTCACATAGAAACGGTCGTCGCAGATGAGACCGAAGACCTTTCCATTGCAATAGATGCCGTAATCGCCAAACATCTTCTTGACGGTGATAACGCCTGCCCCAGAGCATTGGTCGGCGATATATTGCACAATGTCTTTGTCGCTTTCCATCGTTGTATTCGTTTTGATGATTACTTTCCTATCACATATGTATTGAATGAATGTGGAGGCAGGGACATGTTAAGGTATTTGCCTTTGACCTTCACACAGAGCTTGGATTCCGTGTCGGTGAAATTGCCTGCCGTGACCATGACTTTTTGTCCTTGCCTGAACACGACGACAGGGGTTTTGGAGTATTCCCTACCTGCGTATGCCACCATCTCGGCACCAGGCTCGATGAAATGGCTGAAATGCTTGTATGCCTGGTATTCCGGGGTGTACCGCATCTTTCGGGTCTTTCCGTCCACCTGTATGAGTGCGTTTTGAGTCCACCCCCATGTCGACATCCCGTTATCCTGAAGGATGAAATTCCAGTTGTAATATTCATCACAGCCGTTTCCCAAATTGTCTGAAAGGAGGAAGAAGGTGTGCTCACCAGCAGCCCAGTCCATTTTTCCGTTTCCACACTCGCTTTCGCTGACCATGAAACGGAACTTGGGGTATCGCTTCCTCATTTCCGGGAGGTTTTCGCGACACTCCCATTGCGTGCCCACCCCTTTCACATTGGCTTGAAGGGTCGGGTCGTCAAGGATTTTTTCCACATAGTCAAGGCGGTTGGTGTTGAACGTGCCAATCCATAGTTCCACTTCCGGATGAAGCTTTGCCAATGTTGGTGCAAGGTATTCATTGTTGAAACGCAAGGTGCCCTCAGCCGTCCACGCGCATCCCGGATAGGGTGTGTAAGAATAAGCCTCGTTCTGATACATCACCTTTGTGATGGGAATTCCCTGTTCTGCATAAAGTTCAATGAAACGGCAGAACATATTGGCGTAGCACTGCAGGTACCGAGGGTCTTGGATGAAGAAGTCTTGTGCAGCAAGGCACCTCGGGAACACACCGTCGCGGTCGCCCAGCAGTTTCATCTCGTCGGCATCATACTGCACTTCCTTGTCCATGTGGAGCAGATACCCCTGGCGCTCATCCATCTTGTTGTATTTGTTGGGAGCCACGGGATAGTCCTGGTTGATTTTCATCCAGGAGGGCGGACTCCATGGACTCATGAAGAGTTGGAGTTGGGGACAATACTTTTGTGCGGCTCGAGCCAAGGGAATGATGTTGCGCTTGTCGCGCTCGATGTTGAAGTAATGCAGCCCGAGGTCGCCCACCACGTCGTCGCAACTATACCAGCTTCGAGCATAGTCGTTGGCGTTCATCGACACACGTCCATGGGTGAATCTTAAGTCGCCTGACGGCGAGAAGATGTTTTTCATCACCTCGTCCTGGTCGTCACGCGACAACAGGTTGAAAGCATCCCAGTCGAGTTCGTTGAACGTGGTGCCCCACGCCCGGAAAACGACCCCGTTCTCCGTTCCGTCGACAGATGCGACAATCGTGCCCAGAGCCTTGTCCGACAACTTTCCTTTTGACTGCACCCAAGAGGTGCTTTCCGTTGTGGTGAATCGGGTTACATTTTGTGCTTGGATACCACAAGTACTTGCCAACATAGCAAGTACCACCATGCTTTTCTTTACTTTTCTCATATTATAATTGTTTTAGCGACATTAACGTCTGACAGCAAAAAACGGTCGTCCGTCGCATTTTTAATGATTCCAAGTGGACAAAAACATATCAATTCTTCCTTGTTCAGTTTTTTGACGCCACGGCATATTGGTCAAGCATGAACTTCTATTGATTGGGGTGGTAGTAGGGTCGAAGTGACACCATGTCGGCAGTGGGGAAGTCTTTCGGGACAGGCTGTGTGACCTTTCCTGTAGCGCACCATTCGGCCCCTCGCAGGAGTAGCGTTTGAAACCCTGCACATTGCATGGCAGGATTGTCATCCAGACTGTTTCCGCAATGGCCAAGCATGATATGGAAAACCCTTCCCTTGCCATATTCCACAGTGAAGATGAGGGGTTCTTCACGGCCGGAGCCTTTCTGTTCGGTTGAGGAAAAGGCGGTATAGAGCAGGTCTTTTATGCCCCCCGGCCCCCTCATCCTGTCGTAAAGTTCGTCGGTAGCGTGTTTCCATCGGGCAGGCAGCCCCTCGGTGATGGGGTGCGAGGCAGCGCGGCAATCGAGCACATACTCATGCCTGAAACCGTGCGAGCCGCCGATGCCCGGGGAATGGTCTTCATGCATCGCTCCATCCTTCCAGTAGAAATAAGGACCCGAGGATTGGTCTCTTCCACCCCATCCGCCAAGGGCTATCATCTCATTGTAATCCTGCCAGTCGGCAAAAGCGTTGTCTGCTGCATGATATACCACCACTCCGCCTCCACCGCGTACGTAGTCTGTGAAAGCAGCGTTCATGGCCGAAGACCAACTGTCGCCATTGTAGTCAAGAACCACCAATCTATACTTGCTGAAATCCACAGAGAAAACCGATATGTCTTCTCCATGGGAGGGAGACACCGCAACGTCAAGGCTGAAAAGCCTTGAGTTTTCCAATATCATCTTGATGGCCTGATGGCTAACGGGCCAATTGTGATTGTTCTGCCCCGTGATAATGACGCCTGGAACAGGCTCTTGGGCATTGGCGCAGAGGATGGATGAAAACAGCATCACTCCCGACAGAAAAATTAGTTTCATCAAATTCATTATACGCTATTTGGGGGTTGGATGGTGAAGCTGAAGCATATGTCTCCAACTATCTCTTATCATAGTCTACAATTGAAGGATGACTACTCAAAACAGTCAATCGACGATTGGTCAATTACTCTGCTCTAATAGATTGCAAATTTATGAAATTTGCCAGAAAAATACAATAATTACAGCAAAAATCAATGGTACCATGTGAAGAAAGGTGGGAATCATCGTCCTTGAGACCTTGCACAAAACAGGCTTGACAAAGGGTGATTCTGACACCCACAAGTTGGGATACATGAAAATGACAACAGTCTACAAGAGAACATCAATCTTTAATTTGACTCAAAAAAACATAATTTGTAGAATACCATAACCATAATTCCATAATAATTCGTACTTTCGCATGACGTAACCAATGATTTTGAAAGAGATGAAGTATATATTAGCCTCCCTTATCCTGGCAGCAATCCCCTACCTCTCCACTTGCAATGCCAACGATTCCAGTGCAGCACAGAAACGGAAACGTCCTATCAAGAAAGAGACAACAGCCATCCGCTACACCATCTCTTCCAATTCTGGAATTGCCGTGCAGACAGAATACAACATCACATCCGACTCTGTTACCTGGCATTATACAGACCACCGCAACGGCTTCGTCCTCTATGACGTGGCGAAATACGACAAAAAGGACTTCGAAGACCTTGTCGGCATCCTGTCACAGGTTGAATTCAAGGTGCGCCACGTTGAAAGCATCCCCGCATCTGGTGGAGGCGGCCATGCCTATTCCTTCTTTGACAGCAACGGCAGATACCTTGGCTATGGCGTTGTCAACAACATCGCCACTGGCGACAACAAGACAGCCGAGGTGGCCATCAGCCAATTCCTCGACACCCACAAGACCGCCGGGGAGCGTGCTGTAGAGGAGGCTAAGGAAAAGGGTGCGCTCCATATAGACATGGAAGAGTTCCCCGAAACCTTGGTGCCATATAGAGTTGAATGATTCATGTCCACTTATAAACACACTTTGACCGATATCAAACGAAATGAATAACAACAAACATACCCTCGTCATCATCCTGCTCGCCCTCATCAGCATGACAGCAAGCGCCATCGATGCATGCAAGTTTCACAGCGGGACGGCAGTACTAAAAGGCCGAATACAGAACAAGCCTTCCAATGAGTGGAATATCGTAACCGTGAGTTCAAGCAACCTGTTTACCGACCAAGAAGAGATACACACGATTCCAGTAACTTCAGACGGTTCTTTCGAAGGAACCATCCCCCTCACCTGTTCGCAGAGTGTCATGGTGCAGGACATGGGGTTTGTCTTCCTGGCAGTTGGCGACACCGTGGAAGTGACCAAGGATGCAGGGACGCCGGAAGGGGAAGGCATGACGATTAGCGGCAGAGGAACAAGCGTTATGGTGAATCAGTTCTGGCCGGTGTTGAAGAAGCACTATTTCGGCGACGAAGAGCTTTTCATCAAGGATTTGCCGATGGATAAAATCCCTGCGTGGAAGAAGGAAATGGTAGCTCTGATAGACAAAGTGATAGCCGACATCGAGGCCGCCCGCCTGCCTCTGCCCTCGGGAACCGATTCCTGTGTTGCAGAAATATTGGGTGCCAGATTGTTGGCAGAGCCATTCCTTGCCATTATGCAAAATTACCGTTACAACATGACGGGAGGCACGTATCTACCAAGGAGGGATGAGCTGGGTGACTATTATGACTTCCTTGCAGGCCGTGAGAAATGGCTGCTCGACAATCCCGCCATGCTGTTTGTCGAAGATGTGAACACGCTTGTCAATCGTGTGGAGTATTACATGATGCCTGACTTCATCTTTATGAGCAACTCTAATTCGCTTAACCTGAAAAAAGACGATGACGTAGGCTACTACCAGTTGGCAGTGCAAACCATCAAGTCGCGTTATGGCATAAAAAGCATAGGCTGCATGGGACAGATAGCGTTGTGTCATCATGTTTTCAAGAATATTGATGACGATGAATTCTCACCAGACAAGATGTCCTCTGTGTTTGCTGCTGCCATTCCTCACTTCAGCCATCCTGTCGTGGCTTATCATGCATTGCAGGCATACCGCAAATACGTAAAGCGACATGAAGGCCATCAAGAAGCCGTGGCATCTTCCTCTCCGGAAGGCGATGCCATATTTCAGCGCATCGTCGAACCCTACAAGGGGAACGCCCTCTACATTGATTTCTGGGGGATGAGTTGTGGGCCCTGCCGACGCAACATGCTGGACGAGCGCGGCAAGGTGGAGCGGATGAAAGACCTGCCCGTCCGCTTCCTTTACATCTGCGACGAGAAGGAAAGTCCACGCGCCAATGCCGAGCAATGGATGCAAGACAATGCCATCAAGGGAGAGCACATATACGTGACGCATGAGGAATGGCAACACCTATCCACCAAGTTCCAATTCCATGCCATACCGTTTGGATTGGCGCTCGACAAGGCAGGAAACGTCGTCACGCAGAATGATCTGAACAATTATTTTGAAGAACAGATGAAATCAGAGTGACTGTTGACTACGTGCGTCAACATCCCTCGCTGTTTCCACAAGGCTTATGGCGGTACGTGCTTCTCCGGTCATGGCATATTTGTCTTGATGGAGTTGGAGGGATTGGCTATAAGTCTCCGCTTTCTCTTTGTCATGATGGAAGAGCAATTCATAAGTAAAGAGCACAGCACATTTGATTGGTGAATAGTTGCTGTTCATCACCGTATATTTTTCCACTGTTGAGGTCCATAGTTCTTCGACCACCTCTGTGCGATTCGATGTCAGCAATTCCAACATGACACGCTCTCCACCCACCTCCAATTGGTAAATCTGCGGTAGTTTCTTTCCCAGTGACATCAAATCCTCACCCACCTTCAAAGCTTCGTCCAACCGTCCTTGGTCTTCAAGCATGGTCATGAAATTCACACGGTTGCCAATTTCCAAAGGAGGGCTGTCCTCTGTTACAGGCTTGTCGACGAACCACTCTTCAGGCATCTCTTTCAATCGCCTTCCCCTTGTCAGTTGGCCAGCCATTTGAAGCGTGCGGACGAAATATTGCCGCAACTCCGGATGTCGCCAAAGCGTCATGATGTTATGGGCGTCATTTCCCACACCACCGGCAAGCATCGGAATCCCGTTCATCAATGCCATCACAATACCCACGAAAGCGAGCATGACGAAGAAGGAGAAGCCCGCGATTCCCAGTCCCGTGGTTCGAAGCACTAGGATGGCAACAAGGACAAGCAGCACGTTCATCAAGATACCGCCGGCATTATACCAGAACCAAGGGGCGGTGTTCACATCCTGGTCTTTTGGCAGCTCCATCAAGCATTGTCCACCCGTGCCGGCAATGTGGTATCGTTTCCATTTCAAGCCTTCATCGGTTTTTGCCAACGTCAATTTGAACACCCTGAAGGAGAGGAAACGATAACCCGTCAGCAGTCCCATGACGAGATGGCCGGCCTCATGAAGCACCAGATGAATCATCACGGTGACGACAAGCCAAACCAAAGCCAGGAGGATGGAAAGTGCCAGCAGTCCATAATCCGTTCCTTCCGTAGCACTTTCCACAATTGGTTTTCCGCCGTCCACCAGCCATAAGATCAGCTTCATGCTGCATAGTCCGACAACAATGCCCAAGATGACGCCCAGCAGGCCTTTCAATATTTTCTTCACTGTCTTTTTTGTCTATTTGCCAAAAGTATTATGAAATGTGGATTGCAGCCCTCCTTTGACTTAGTTTAATTTGAATGGTACCGGCAAATTGTATTTCACCCTGACACACACATTGTTTTGCTTCCCAGGATTCCATTTAGGCATGGCGCTCACCACACGTACGGCCTCCTTGTCAAGTGACGGGTCAACACCCTTCACCACGGCAATGTTGCTGAGGGAGCCGTCCGGCTCTACCACGAAGGACACCACAACACGCCCTTGGATGTTATTTTCTTCAGCAACAGGAGGATAGTGGATGTTGCGACGCAACCATTCCTGACAGGCGTCTGGACCTCCAGGGAAAGAAGGTGAGGTCTCTACCACATCGAAAATCTTGTTTTCGACATCTTTAGGTGCTGGCGGTGCTGGCTCTTCTCGGGGTACAATCCATGTATCTGTTCGAGCAGCTTCTATCCTACGAGTAGGCTGTCTTTCAACAGATGTGTCAAGGAATTGCTCCATCTCTAATATTTGCCTTTGTTCCACTAATGAATCTGGTTTTAATTGAGGTGTTTTCTGGGGTGTCCTCTGAGGCGTCCTCCTTGCGGGCACGCTTCTACTACTACGGTTTCTACGGCTTCTGTTGCTTTGAGCCGATGTCTCCATGCAACATAGCAGAGCCATGGCTATGATTCCCACTCTGACTATTGTGTTCTTGGTTTTCATATGTCTGATTGATTGATGGTGAAATTGTCTTCTTAAAGGAAACTATAAAATCCATATGCAAATGGATTGTGAGATATAATTCCAGATTTGATGTGGATTATCGCTGAAAATCATTGTGGAGTGCTAGCTTCCTTTGGCTCAGGGTCTTCTAATTTGAATGTTATAGGCAAATTGTATTTCACCCTGACACACACATTGTTTTGCGTTCCAGGATTCCATTTAGGCATGGCGCTCACCACACGGACGGCCTCCTTGTCAAGTGACGGGTCAACACCCTTCACCACGGCAATGTTGCTGAGGGAGCCGTCCGGCTCTACCACGAAGGAGACAATGACACGCCCCTGGATGCCGTTCTCCTCAGCCAAAGGAGGATAGTGGATGTTTTGGCATAGCCAAGCCATAACATTGCCGTGTGCGAATGAAGGCGGCTGCTCAACCACGTCGTAAATACTGTTTAAGACTTCGACTCTTTCCATTTGCGGAGGAGGTGGTGGTGGTGGAGTTTCCTGCCAAGTAGCTTCATTTAAATTCACTATGACTACTTCAGCACGTTCAGGTTGTTTTAAAGCACGTTGGTCAAGCTCTTCTCTCATTTCCAACTGTTGCCTTTGCTGTATTAATGAGTCAGACTTGATTTGAGGTGTTTTCTTTGTCGGCACGCTCCTGCGATTCTGGTTCACCTTTCTTCTGTTGTTTTGAGCCGATGCCTCCATGCAACATAGCAGAGCCATAGCTATGATTCCCACTCTGACTATTGTGTTCCTGGTTTTCATATTTTGATTTTTATGGTATGAATAGTTTTCGCAAAATTAGACAATATCCCCGACATACAAGAAGAAATTCTTGATTTTTTCAAAATGCTTGTTGTATTTCACTGAACTTCATTGGAGTGTCGCTTATTGCCGACCGCCTTCTTTTTGTTCAGTGCTTTCCAATTTGAATGTTACCGGCAAGGGGGTTTTCACCCTGATGGGTGTGTCGTTGTTCATCGCCGGATTCCATTTGGGCATCAATCCCACAACACGCACCGCCTCTTTGTCAAGCAAGGGGTGAACGCTACGTACCACTTCGATATTGCTGATTGAACCATCTGTTTCAATGATGAATGTCACGACGACTCGTCCTTGGATACTGTCCTTGACAGCCTCTTCTGGATAATGGAGATTTTCTTGGATGAATTGCAACATATTTCCATAAGGGAAAGAAGGACCATGTTCATAGGGCTCCCACATGATGTGGTCGACTACATCTTTTGTGAAGGAATAGGGAGCACAGTCATCGGCTATGCCACGCTGCCGATTGGGCACCGACTGCATCTGACAAGTAATTACGCCACCTCGGAGAATGTCGGCATGCTCCAAGTAGTTCTTGTCATAAGGCTGCCCGTTGAACATCATCGTTCCGACATATCGATTGTCATCGGTGTTGTCATATGCATGGATGACCAATGTATTGTCTTGGGGTAGATGGAGTGTCATCTTTTTGAAATAAGGCGTGCCGAGCACATACTGTCCGCTGCCTGGACATACGGGATAGAACCCCATGGCCGAAAACACATACCATGCAGATGTCTGGCCGTTGTCCTCGTCGCCACAATAGCCATCGGGCTGGGAGGTGTAAAAGCGGTCCATCACCTCCCTCACCCAATACTGAGTCTTCCAAGGCTGGGCAGCATAATTGTATAGATAGATCATGTGCTGGATGGGTTGGTTGCCATGGGCGTAGTTGCCCATGTTCATGATTTGCATTTCACGAATCTCATGGATGACACTCCCGTAGTAACTCTCATCGAAGAGAGGCGGCACGTTGAACACCGAGTCGAGCATCTGCACGAAGATGTCTTTCCCGCCCATAAGCCGTATCAATCCCTCCGGGTCGTGGAACACCGACCAAGTGTAGTGCCATGCGTTTCCCTCAGTGAAGGCATCGCCCCACTTCAGAGGATTGAAAGGCGACTGGAACGACCCGTCGGAATTGCGCCCGCGCATCAGCCGCGTCTCACGATCAAACACTTTCTTGTAATTCAATGCCCTATCGTAGAAGGCCAACCACTCACTCACATCCTTGCCCAATTGCTTGCCCAGACGGTATATGCACCAGTCATCATAGGCATACTCCAAAGTGCGCGCCACGCTCTCGTTGATGCCGATGTCGCAAGGCACATATCCCAGTTTGTTGTATTGCTTGTAGCCCAATCGGCCTGTTGACGACACCTTAGGATGCACGGCATAGGCGCCATGCACGACAGCCTCCCACAAGGTTTCGATGTCATATCCACGCAAGCCTTTCAACCATGCATCCGCCACCACGGAGGCCGAGTTGTTGCCCACCATGCATCCCCGATGCCCGGGACTTGCCCATTCCGGCAGGAAGCCGCTTTCCTTGTAACAATTCACCAATCCCTCCTGCATCTTCTCGTTCATCTCGGGATAGAGCAGGTTGAGCAGTGGAAAGAGGGAACGGAAGGTGTCCCAAAAGCCTGTGTCAGTGAAATAATACCCTTGACAAATCTCTCCCGTATGAGGGCTGTAATGTATCGGCTTCCCCTCGGCATCCATCTCATAGAACATCCTTGGAAAAAGGACGGAACGATAGAGGCAGGAGTAGAATGTCCGCAGATGGTCAATATTGTCGTCTTCCACCTCGACACGTCCCAGCACCTCGTTCCATCGTTGGCGACCGGCTGTCTTGACCTCGTCAAACGAGCGTTTTCCAAGTTCCTGAAGGTTGCGTATGGCCTGTTCTTGGCTGATGAATGATGAGGCAACTCTCAAAATCACTTGCTCTCCCCTCTTCATCGACGGGAAGCCGATGACAGCCCCGACATGTTTGCCCGTAGCCTCTGCCCTACCCTCCGTCAGTCCTTCGGCATCGGTATAACACGCCTCAAAAGTGATGGGATGCGAGCAGTCGATGACAAAGTGGTTTTTGAAACCCTCAGGCACCCCGCCGGAATTCTTGGTGGTGAAACCTGTCACCCGCTGCCCGTTGGCATCAATGGCCACATGCGACCCCCCATCGAAAGCATCGACGACGACACGTGCCTCCGAGGTTTCGGGAAAGGTCAGCCTGATGACCGCCGCCCGTTCCGTGGGTGTGATTTCCGCCGTGACATCCCAGTCGGCAAGGTAAACCTTATAATAATAAGGTGTGGCCACCTCGGCCTTGTGGGAGAACCATGATGCCCGTTCGTCCTCATTGAAAAGAGTGCGCGTGGTCGGCATGATGGCAAACTGTCCGTAATCGTTGATCCAAGGAGAGGGTTGGTGCGTCTGTTTCAACCCGCGTATCTTGTCGGCAGTGTATACATATTGCCATCCGTCGCCCATCTTGCCCGTTTGCGGAGTCCAGAAGTTCATCCCCCACGGCATGGCGATGGCCGGATAGGTGTTGCCTGTGGATAGTGAATGCTTTGACAGCGTGCCAACAAGTGTCGACACATGGTCCACCGGCCCGGCAAAGAGTGCATGGCACAAGGCGGACACCACCATCAAGAGAAGGAGTCTTGTTCTTTTCATAAGGATGGATAGATTCAGCATACAAAATAACTATTTTTTCGGCTCAGGGGGGATTGTCCGTGGATGGCCCCACCGCAGCCTAACCAAAAATCATCATGCATCGGTACATAAAGAAAGGCAGGTCCGAGACTCC
>CADADN010000106.1 GCA_902786665.1 uncultured Prevotellaceae bacterium
GAAATACCTCAAGACCGACGCCACGAAGGCGGAGGCGGAGCGGCAGTGGCAGGAGGCGGAGGAACAGATACGCCGATACGCCGAGGGACCTCGCGTGCGACAACTCATCGGCGACACACCGCTACACCTGCTCATACTGCAGTTCCGAGGCTACGACTTGGAACGGATGGGGGAAGCGGGGACGATTGATAATTAATAATTACAATTAACAACTAAGAGTCTACTTGAGAAGGTGGACTTAGGACAGAAAGGACTTTTTGCGCCAGGGCGTCTGTTATCGTCTACGGAGTCAAGGAGTATGGGAGTTTTTCGTGCGCCTGTGGCGCATTCTCCTTTCCTCCTTAACTCCGTAGACCTGTTTCAAGACAATATGGACATTATGGGTCAACAAAAGGCAACTTTCAAAAAAGCCCCATACCCGCCGTGCACAATGTAGAGACGGGATTCTTTCCGTCTCCTATTCTCATACAAATATAGGATGCGGCTCGGAATCGAAAATAAATCTTAATTTATTTTGCGCTTCACTCGCCTTTCACTATATTTGACTGACGCGAATATAGGCGGCATCTCGGCAATGAAAGAAAAAACTTTGTATTTTTCTTTGCATTGCTCTCGATTTGCACTATATTTGACTGACGCGAATATAGGATGCGGCTCGGAATCGAAAATAAATCTTAATTTATTTTGCGCTTCACTCGCCTTTCACTATATTTGCAATTTGAAATGAAGAAATCAAATTACGACAACAAACCAAAGTACGACCACTACGTGGTGAAAGAGGAGGCTCCCTTGCTGCAATACTTGCTTGAAACCTTGAAACAAAGCCGAAGCAAGACGAAAGCCACCCTTCAAGGACGCGGCATCAAAGTAGACGGCAAATGCATCACACAGTTTGACTTCCCCCTCAAGCCGGGGATGAAAGTCTCTGTGAGCAAGTCGAAACGCAACGACATCTTCAAGAGCCGCCATGTCAAGATTGTTTACGAGGACAAATACCTCATCGTGGTGGAGAAGAGCGCCGGCATCCTGTCGATGGCAGCCGGTCAATCCTCACCTAACGTGAAGTCGGTGCTCGACAATTATTTCGAGAAGTCACACCAACGCTGCCACGCCCATGTGGTGCATCGCCTCGACCGTGAAACAAGTGGCCTGTTGATTTATGCCAAGGACATGGAGACAGAACAAATCCTAGAGCACAACTGGCACGACATCGTCTACGACCGCCGATATGTTGCGGTTTTGTCCGGAGAGATGGAAAACGACGGCGGGACAATATCCAACTGGCTGAAAGACAACAAGGCTTTCGTCACCTACTCCTCACCGGTGGACAATGGCGGCAAATATGCCGTGACCCATTACCACACGCTGGCACGCACCACGGAGCACTCGCTAGTGGAATTCAAGCTGGAGACGGGTCGCAAGAACCAAATCCGCGTCCATGCCGCCGACATGGGACACCCGGTATGTGGCGACAACAAATACGGCAACGGCGACGACCCCGCACACCGTCTATGCCTGCATGCATTCCTGCTATGCTTCTATCATCCTGTCACAAGGGAGAGGATGGAGTTTGAGGCTCCCATCCCTCCGGCATTCAAAAAATTGTTCAAATAACTTACCTAAAGCCCGAGAGAAAAATGGAAGAATTGTTGAAAGGAGATACGTTGACAACATTGGCTGGCATCCTCGTTATCATCGTGGCGCTGTTTTTGTTTAAGAAAGTGGCCAGTTGCGCCGCCAAAATCGTCATTTTCGCCATCCTGATTGGCATCCTGGCTTTCGCTTATTATTTCAGCCATGAACATGGCGGCGATGATGCATTCAGCATTGAGGTAGTTGACGAATAAGGAGGATTTGAAATTACAATATAAGACCGATGGTGGTGAGAAGCCCATATACAAACATGTTGCGGGCATTATCGCCGAGGATGCCGTTGAGGCGCTCTCCTTTGTTGATGGCAACCATCCTTCGCCAGGTGTGGACATGAAGGACAAGGTAGCATAAAGGCAGGACAAATGCCCATGGCCTGCCTGCCAACAAGAAACAAACACCCATGGCACAGGCGACAACCCCTAACAAAAGGTAAAGCCATTCGCTGGCCTTCGAACCGATGCGCACCACCAATGTGGTCTTTCCCGTACGCTTGTCGTTATCCCTGTCGCGATAATTGTTCACCACCAGCAAGGTGTCGATGACGAGTCCGCAGGCGATGGACGCCATCACTGTCTCCGTGGTCACCGTATCGCGCTGGAGGTAGAAGGTGGCACATACCGGCACGATGCCGAAGAACACAAGCACCAGAAGGTCTCCCAATCCAAGATAAGAAAGGTGGGTGGTGTAGAGAAAGCAGAAGAGCACGCAGGCGGCACCTACTGCCACCATCTCCCATCCCCCATAAGCCACGAGAGGCAAGCCAAGGAGGCAAGCCGTGGCGGTGGTGACAAGAATGGCCTTTCGCATGGCTCCGAGGGTGACCCATCCTTGTGCGCAAGCGCGCTTCGGCCCCAATCTCAGCTCATCATCAACGCCTTTCTTGAAGTCAAAATAATCATTCACCAAGTTGGCGTCCACCTGCATCACCAATGCAAAAAGCATGCACAAGATGGCGGGAACGGGTCGGAAGGCAGCCGCTCCACCGTCGGCCCAGGCAAGCGCCAAAGCAATCATCACGGGGACAGAAGCCCCTGTCAGCGTCTTGGGACGGGCGGCAAGCACAAAAGCCTTGAATGAATTGGTCTTTATCATAAAAAAGAGATTCAAGTTTCGCATTCGTTCAACTTTCAGGAGTTAAAGAGGAGTTAAAGGGGAGTTAAAGGGGAGTTAAAGGGACATATGCTCATTTTTTCCGCTATTTTTTGGAGAAATGATTACTCCATACTTTTTTCAGCCCCTCTTCACGCCTCATCTTCCATTACTTGCGAAAGTAGAGTAAGAGATAATAAGAGGTATTAGGAGGAAATAGGAGCTTCCTAGAATTTCCTAGAGCTTCTACAGGGTGTCTTTCTCTTGAGCGGGTGGTGGCGGGGGCGTCTTTAGCGTGATGCTTTCGAGAATGTCTTTCACCTCGGGTTGGTCGAGGGTGAGGTTTTCCATATACACCTTGGCGATGCCAGGTACGGGAAGAGAGGCGTAGAGTGTGATGGGGTTGTCTATCCCATGGGTGACGACCACCTTCCACGTGATGCCATTGGCGGTGACATCGTCGACGTTCTCTGATGCACCCTCATCGCCTTTCAGTTGCTGACTCACGATGTTCTTCAACGTCCAAGGATGCCCCGGAAGGGCTTCCAGTCGGAACACCCCTTTAAGGGCCCAGCGGGCCGGATTCTTCGGGTCTGATATTTTGAGATCCACCAGACTATCGTCTTGTTCGCGCACCTCCCATCCCGCAGGGAAGGTGGCAGTAAAGTATTTTGCGTCCACGTGAATGGGCTCGGCGGGCATCTGCTCTACGTCTGCAGAAGCAGCTTTTTCACCTTCGCTTTCTTTTTCCGTCTTGTTGCATGCCGCAAGCCCTGTTATGACGGCACAAATTATCAAAAGTCTTTTCATCTTCACATATTTGTTGGCCTGCCGGCCTGGGTATGGATTGGATTTCGCGCCCAAAATTAAGAAAAAAAGTCGAGACCCGTCATGATTCACCCCCTTTTTTTCAAGAACCAATGCATAACACGCCACACAGCAGGCTACATTCCGACTAGCAGCCGGCTGTTGCAAGTCTTCTTCCGAAGTCGTAGGGGCAAGTCTTGTGCCCGTCCGAAAATGATATTGTCATCCCGAATTTTTGAATTGGAGAATTTTACGGGCGAAAATCATAATGTCCCCCGAAGTCTCTACAGTTGCAACCGGCCCTTTGGCGTGGTTGGAAATGACCATTGGCCTACGGTATGAAGAAGAAAAGGTGCTCACTATTTTGCCAAAATCCAAAAAAGCATTACCTTTGACCCAAACAAACCAAAGACTGAAGAAATGAAGAAAAACAGAATCACCGAATTGTTCGGTATCGAGTATCCTGTCATCCAAGGCGGGATGGTGTGGATCAGCGGTTGGCGTCTGGCCGCCGCGGTAAGCAATGCCGGCGGCCTGGGGCTGCTGGGTGCCGGGTCGATGCACCCGGAGACGTTGGTGGAACACATCCGCAAGATGAAGGAGGCCACCGACAAGCCCTGGGGCGTGAACATCCCGCTGATGTACCCTGAAATCGACCGCTTGGTTGACATCCTCATTGCCGAAGGCGTGAAAATCGTGTTCACCTCTGCCGGCAGTCCAAAGAAATACACCGCACGTTTTCACGAAGCAGGGATGAAGGTGGCACACGTCGTATCGAGTTCCAAATTCGCCCGCAAATGCGAAGAGGCAGGTGTCGACGCCGTGGTGGCCGAGGGCTTCGAGGCCGGTGGACACAACGGTCGTGAAGAAACCACCACGATGGTGCTCATCCCTCAGGTGCGCAAGGCCACCTCATTGCCACTGATTGCCGCCGGGGGCATAGCATCAGGAGAGTCGATGCTCGCCGCCATGGCCCTTGGTGCCGAAGGTGTGCAGGCGGGCACATTGTTCGCACTGACCGAGGAGAGCAGTGCTTCGGAGGCATTCAAGCAGCGGTGCACATCACTGGAGGAGGGTGACACGATGCTCACGCTCAAGGCCATCTCCCCCACCCGACTGGTGAAGAACGACCTCTACACCCGCATCGTAGAGGCCGAGAAGACCGGAGCCGCCGTGGAGGACCTGAGAGCCATCCTGGGAAAGGCCGCCGCCAAACGTGGCATCTTCGAGGGCGACCTCGAGGGGGGCGAACTGGAAATAGGACAGATAGCCTCAGCCATCAAGGAGGTGCTCCCTGTGAGCGCAGTGATGAAACAACTCATTGAGGAGTTTGATGCTACCTTAAATAGATTGAAAATTGAATATTGAATATTGAATATTGAATATTGAATATTGAAAATTATTCGGGCGGGCACAAGACCCGCCCCTACGACTTCGGGGGAGGATGCGCACCTAATTTTCAATTTTCAATCTTGAGCCCACTTTATAAAGTCCTGTTTGAGCAAATATCGTTGTTAGTTATCCCCTCCCCTCAAGGGGAGGGGCAGGGGTGGGGTCTGTAACTTGTTGTTTTTCAAGCCTTATTCACCCCACCCCAACCCCTCCCCTGCGAGGGGAGGGGATATGCGCAACGCCCTTTTGCTCCCTGTCCACTTTTTCAAGTGGACTCAATTTTCAATTTAAACAGTCTTGTGGTGAGGAGTATGCCGCGGAAGGTGAGTTCGACGGCCATCGCAATCCACACGCCCACAAGGCCGTAACGGAGCGACAACGCATAGGCGAGGGTGAGCCTGACAAACCACATGCTGCCCAGGCTGATAATGGCGGGTTTCAAGGTGTCGCCGGCACCGATGCACACGCACACCGCCACGATGGAGGCGGCGAACATCGGTTCAGCGAAAGCCTCTATGCGCAGGCATCTCGCACCGAGGTCGATGATGGCATCCACCGGCGTCATCAAGGCCATCATCTCCGGCGCAAAGACGAACATCACCACACCCATCAGTGCCATCACCGCCATTCCGCTGAACAAAGTCATACGGGCGAAACTGCGACAGAGGTCGCCACGACGGGCACCCATGCTCTGTCCTATCAACGTGGTGGCGGCCTCGCCGATGCCGTAGCCGGGCATGTAACACAGACTCTCCGCCGTGACGCCGAGGGTGTTGGCGGCGATGGCGATGTTGCCAAGCGGTGCTACAATCATCGTCCCCACGATTTGCGCCCCACTCATGAGCACCGACTGCACCGCCATGGGCAAACCTATCTTCGCCGCATTGAGAAGGTAGTCGCCCACCCAGAAGAAACGCTCCCCCACCCTGCGCAACGAGAGCATCTTGTTGCGGAAGACAGCGATGTAGCCCAACGCCAAGCCACAGATGACGGCGGACAGCGCACTGCCGATGGCGGCACCCATCACACCCAAATGTGCTTGGTAGATGAGAAGATAGTTGAACCCCACGTCGAGGATGCACATGATGATGCTCATCAGACTGGGTATGCGCATGTTGCCGGAACATTTCAGCATCGCACCGGCAAGACTGTTGAGTTGGAAAAAAGGTATTGCGAGGGAGAAGATGAGGAAATAAAGCGAGGCGTCGCGGGCGATGTCTGCACCACCACCCAACCAGTAAGGCAGGGGACGGGCGACGGCCACCGCCACAAACATCATCACCAACGAGAGGATGGTGGTGACAATGAGGGCGTGACGGAACACCTGGCGGGCCTTGACAAAGTCGTTGGCACCAATGAAATGGGCCACCTGGACGGAAAAACCCATAGAGGCGGCACCCGTCAGACTGAAAAACAGCCACGTGGTGGTTTCCACGATGCCACAGGCGGCAGATGCCTTCTCACCCAGATGTCCCACCATGGCTTGGTCGATGAAGAACATCACCACGCTGGTGATTTGTGCCAAAATGGAGGGGATGCTCAACTGTATGATCAAGTTGAGTTTCTCGCCACGGGTCAACGGTTTACCATCACGTATGAAACCCAACAGCTCGTCGCTTTTTCCCCTAAACACCTTCATGGAAATGCAAAGGTAGTGAATAAAATTGAAGATTGAAAATTGAAAATTGAAAATTTGGTGCACACCCGCCCCTACAGCCACACTATTTTTGCACCGCCGTTTCAAGTCTTCCCCAGAAGTCGTAGGGGCGGGTCTTGTGCCCGCCCGTCATGGGATATTGTCATCCCGGATTTTAGAATTGGAGAATTTTACGGGCGGGCACAAGACCCGCCCCTACAGCCGCACTGTTTTTGCACCGCCGTTTCAAGTCTTCCCCAGAAGTCGTAGGGGCGGGTCTTGTGCCCGCCCGTCATGGGATATTGTCATCCTGGATTATAGAATTGGAGAATTTTACGGGCGGGCACAAGACCCGCCCCTACAGCCACACTGTTTTTGCACCGCCATCCTTGTCGCGTTTGAAATGATTCCCAGAAGTTGTGGGAAACGTCAAAGCCACGTCTTCCGTCGAATAGCCATTCCCACGAGGATTCTTATACGGAGTTCTTCCTTTTCCTCTAAAGACAACGGCCTGACCTTGCAGGAAAAGGTCTGCATGGGCCGTTTGTGGTTGGAAGGAGGAGTTTGGTTGTCCATAGGGATGCTGTCTTTATGATTAGACACGTCAAAGGCTGACATGTACCCATTGTTTTTCCGCTAATGTGACCCTAAAGACCCTAAAGTCCCTAAAGTCCCTAAAGACCCTAAAAAACCCTTATCGCGCCCTCTTTTAAAAAACCGTGCATTTCCCGCAAAGATTCCTTAAAACTTGTATAAAATCCTTAAATAAGTCGTTTCCAATCACAAATATTTGGAAGTGTCGGCGTATCTTCCTATTTTAGCAAATTCAAGGACTCTTAAAAATCAGCATCTTCAAGCACGTTTTAAAAAAACACATTATGAGTGATAACCTTATCAAACATGTGGGCGATTTCAGGGAACTGAAGTCTTATCAGAAAACAGCGGTGATCTATGAGATGACCTACTTTTTCTGCCATCGGTTTCTTTCTCTTAAAGACCGCACCATAGACCAAATGATACAGGCTGCACGCTCAGGCAAACAAAACATCATCGAGGGTTGTGCTGCATCTGCCACCTCCCAGAAGACTGAAATCAAACTGGTGAATGTAGCGAAAGCCAGTCTTCAGGAACTGCTTGAAGACTATTACGACTACTTGCCCACCCATAGGCACCGCATATGGGAGGAACACTCCAAGGAATGGGAGGCCATGCGCAACTTGGGCAAAACACACCACGACCCCGACTATTTCCTGAAACTGTGCGCCACACGTCCCCCAGAGACCATCGCCAACATAGCCATCATCCTAATCCGCCAGGCCGACTATTTGCTGTTCAGGCAACTCAAGAGCCTTGAAGAACAGTTCCTGAAAGAAGGTGGTTTTTCAGAAAGAATGGCAAGGATGAGAAAAGAAAAAAGGGGATATTAGTGCCTCCAAAGACCCTAAAGACCCTAAAGTCCTTAAAGACCCTAAAGACCTTAAAGACCCTAAAGACCCTAAAGAGAATGCATCATCCCTCCACATCCCGCCCTTTGACCTTGCTCCTCGCCCTCGCCCTCTCCCTCCCCCTCATGGGACAGCCGAAGCCGAAAAAGGTGCTGTATGTCCCCATGGACTACTCCACATGCGGTTACCACGCCTCCGAACGCACCATCCCATCCGTCAACCCCTCCGTTTTCGTACCGTGGCAGGAGGGCGACTGCTCCGCTACCATCCAGGCCGCCATCGACCAGGTGTCGCAGCAGAAGGTCGACCGTTCCGGTCATCGTGGCGCCGTGGTGCTCGACGAGGGGATCTTCCGCCTTGACCACCCTCTGCGCATCACAGCCTCAGGTGTCACCCTTCGCGGCATGGGGAGCGACAAGACCGTCGTCACCCTCCACGGTCCCGACCGAGGTGCCATCGTCTATGTGGAAGGCACTGCACCAAAGGCCATCGGCAGCGACACGCTGCACGTCACCGGCAAAGTGGCTGCCGGCTGCACCACTCTCCCACTCGACCACAACACGCTGCGCCCTGGCGACCGCATCCTCATCACGCGACCCTGCACCCGTGCGTGGATAGACCACCTGGGGATGGCCGACTTCGGCGGAGGCCTTGACTACACGGGATGGAAACCCACCGACATCGACATCACATGGAACCGCATCGTAACTGCCGCCGACGGCAACACCATCACACTTGACGCACCCATCACCACCTCCCTCGACCCTGACTACGGCGGCGCGTTCATCATTCGGCACACCCCGGAAGGCGAACTCACCGAGTGCGGCGTGGAGAACCTGACGCTGGAGGCTGCCGTCAACACGTGGAACACCAAGGACGAGGACCACTGCTGGGACGGCATCTTCATGGAACACACCCGCGACTGTTGGGTGCGAGGTGTCAACTTCCGACACCTCGCGGGAAGCGCCGTCAACCTGCAGAAACACACCAGCCGCATCACAGTGGAGGACTGCATCGCAACAGAACCCGTCTCCGAGGCTGGAGGATGGCGCCGCAACGTCTTCCTCACACGAGGACAGCAGTGCCTCTTCCAACGCTGCATCTCACGACAGGGCATCCACGACTTCGCCGCCGGTTTCTGCGCCGCAGGTCCCAACGCCTTCGTGCAGTGCGAGGGGGAGGAGTCTCTCGGCTTCAGCGGCAGCATCGGCTCATGGGCGGCAGGATTGCTCTTCGACATCGTCAACATCGACGGTGGCGACCTGCGCTACGCCAACCTCGAACAGTTCCAGTTCGGTACGGGATGGAACACCGCCAACTCCATGTTCTGGCAGTGCACCGCCTCCACCATCGAATGCTACTCCCCCGACGCCGACAACCGCAGCAGCGGCCACGGCTGCTGGGGGACGCTCACCGGCAACGGCGAATGGACAAGCAGCAACGACCACGTGAGTCCGCGCTCGCTCTTCTACGACCAACTGCAGCAACGCCTCTCGGCACAATCCGCACCCCGCGCCGACCTCACCGCCTTCATCGACAGTCTGGCTCACCTCCTACCCCTTTCCACCAACGCCACCTCCTCTCCCACCGTGGAACAAGCGATGGAGATGGCGCAGGAGTCGCTCACACAGCCGCGCCTCACCATGGAAAAATGGATTGAGGAAAGATGGAAAATTGAAGATGGAAAATTGAAGATTGAAAATTGGAGCACACCCTCCCCCGAAGTCGTAGGGGCGGGTCTTGTGCCCGCCCGAAACCACAACAGCCGTGCGCTTCTCTCCTCCCCTCGAAGGGGTGGGGTGAACACCCCTCCCGTCATCTCCCTCTCCGACGGCCATCTCCTTGGCGACAATCTCCTGCTCACGGGCAACGAATATGACATCCCCTGGTGGAGCGGAAGGGTGAAGGACAACTTCGTGGCACGGGATGCCAAGCCGGCTGTCACGCGCTTCGTGCCCGGCAGGGAGGGGACGGGATGGACCGACCGCCTCGACAGCGTGGTGGCATGGCTCTCCTCACACGGCTATGCCACGCTGCATCACAACTACGGTCTGTGGTACGACCTGAGGCGCACCGACCACGAACGGGTGCGGAGAGCCGACGGCGATGTCTGGGCGCCGTTCTACGAACAACCTTTCTCGCGCAGCGGACAGGGCACGGCATGGGACGGTCTCTCTCGCTATGACCTCACACGGCCCAACCTCTGGTACTGGCACCGCCTCAACACCTTCGCCGACAAGGCTGCTGACAGCGGCATACTACTCTTCCACGAGCATTATTTCCAACACAACATCCTGGAGGCGGGGGCGCACTGGGTGGACTGCCCCTGGCGACCGGTGAACAACATCAACGGCACCGACTTCCCTGAACCGGTGCCTTTCGCCGGCGACAAGCGCATCTTCATGGCAGAGCAGTTCTATGACGAGACGAACCCCACGCTGCGGCCGCTCCACAAGCAATACATCCGCATGTGCCTCGAGCAGATGAAGGACCAGCCCAACGTGGTGCACCTCCTCAGCGCAGAGTACACGGGACCGCTTCACTTCACCCGCTTCTGGTTGGAGACCATCGCGGAATGGGAGGAGGAGACAGGGCTCCATCCCCTCGTGGCACTCAGTTGCACGAAGGATGCCCAAGACAGCATCTTGGCCGACGCACGACTGTCCAAGGTGGTCGACATCATCGACATCCGCTACTGGCACTACAACACGGAGGGGCTATGGGCTCCCGAGGAGGGGCGTAACATGGCGCCACGCCAATGGATGCGTAAGATGAAGGTGGGAAAGACAGGCTTCGACGAGGTATACCGCGCTGTGCGTGAGTGTAGAGACCTTGCTCCCGAAAAGGCGGTCATCTACTACTCCCAGGGCTACGACACCCAAGGGTGGGCGGTGCTCTTTGCCGGAGGTTCCCTGCCCAACATCCCACTACGTGCCGCCACCGCCTCGCCTCAACAGCTGCGACTCCTGGAGGCTATCGCCCACATGCAACCAACAGAGGGCGACGGATGCCTGGTCATCTCCGACGGGAAAAGTCAACACCTTGTTTATATAAGAGAAAACAACGCCTCCATCACCGTCACGCCTGGTTCCTACGACCTTTTCACCGTGGACGCCAAGACGGGCGGCATCACACTGCTCAAAAGGTCTGTCCGCACCAACGGCACCCTATCTTTGGACGGCATTGGCCTATCTAAAATAGTGTGGGTCTGCGGAAAAAGATGAAACGTCAGAAACATACTTAAGTTTCGGAAGTTCGGTTATATTGATATTCAATTATTTGCAGTAGATTCTTTTAAAAAATGTATGGACAATCAAATGAAGATTCCATCAAAAT
>CADADN010000107.1 GCA_902786665.1 uncultured Prevotellaceae bacterium
GGGCGACTATGAACATCTTGACACCCAAGGCGTTGCCTTGGGCTATGTGCTTGCAGGCCTTTCAGGCCGCCCTTCGGATACAAGCGGATAATCATTTTACATTAAAGTATTATCGGTTATGATGATATCACATTCTTTCATATGGTCAACTTGGTTTTCGCCAATGGTGATTTGGCGAACCAACTTCATTATTGTGCAAATATAATAAAAAAAAGAGAAACTTTTCCTGTAAATGCCAAAACCTACTAAGAAGTAAACTACTTTTTCGGATAAAACACAAATGTTTGTACTCTTCTCGCACATTTTCATCCCCTTTTGCGACAGATTTATTGGGCTTGAAATCCGTTTGTCGCAAATTAGGACGAATGTCGCAACGAAGTGAGGCGAAAAAAAGGAAAAAAGTTGTGAACCGGGATAAGCAGACCTAACTTTGCATTGTCAAAAGGAACAAACAAGGTTCTTGCAGACAAGAGAGAAATAAAAAAATAATCACCCTTCAAAAAATAGAAGTCATGAAATTGTCAAAGCTTATCCTCATCACATTTGTTGGTTTGATCATCGCCGTAATGGACATCACCTTCGACATGTACAGTCGTAACAACGAAGTCTCTGTAGAGCAGTTGGCAACAACAGCCAAGGCCCGCATGCACAAAATATCCCACGAAGGTGCCGTAGCATTTGGCAAGGTGAAAAAGGAAATCAAAAAGGCCACATACGAGGCATATATGAACAATGACAATATGCTGGCTTACAACATGGAGGATCAGTTTCTTGGAGAAGATTACTAATTAAATTCACCATAAAAAAAATAATATTTACCTTTGCACGACAATTGATGTTTTGAACCATGGACTACACTACACACTATTCATCGCCCATTGGCGACATCACGATGGCCTCCGACGGCAATGCCCTCGTCGGCCTTTGGTTTGACGGACAGAAATTCTTTGCCGACACACTCGCCATAGAGCACGAGGAGCGGCCCGACCTTCCACTATTCGCAGAAACCCGCCGCTGGCTCGACATATTTTTCAGCGGCAAGGCCCCCGACTTCACCCCACCCCTTGCAATGCGTGGCAGCGACTTCCGCAAACGGGTATGGCAGACACTTTTGGAGATTCCTTTCGGTCAAAAGATGACCTACGGCGACATTGCCCTGCGACTTGGTTGCAGGTCAGCGCAAGCCATTGGTGGAGCCGTGGGACACAACAGCATTTCTCTTATCATTCCTTGTCACCGTGTTGTAGGCACAGGAGGTTCGTTGACAGGTTATGCAGGAGGCATCGACAAGAAAGCATGGCTACTGGAAATGGAAAAGCACAATTAACACCGACACGACAAATTATGCAGGTGGAATGCTTATTTGTCGCATATGAGTCTCCGTGTCGCAACGAATAGGAGAAAAAAACACGTGAAACAACCGGGTAAGCGAGAAACGACCTTATCTTTGCACCTGAACAACAATAAAATAATACTTGCTTACATTATGAAATTGTAACTAAAAAAAAGACAAAAAAAAGAAGACTTTCCCAAAATCCGCAAAAGAATTTTTGATGCGGATTTTTTGACAAATAATTGAGAGAATAGGTTTCAGATTCGAATAAATAATAATATTTTACAAAAATGTCCGGCTCTGCATACAATCCCCCTTACCCCAAATCCCGTTGGAGTTGTTTTCCTACCCCCGAAGGTGTTTTATCTACCCGTAAGCCCAGATGAGGTCGTAGGGCTTTTTTGAATAGATGTTGAGCACGCTCTGCCTTGCCGTCCTTACCCACTTGGCGGGTACTGCGATGAAACGGAAGAGGAAGCTCTTCACCCTGTCCGTGGCCTCCACCCCGAACATGCACATGAGCGGCAGCGAGACGATGTACTGGTAGAAGTTGGCCGCCATGGCCGAGAGCAGCAGGAAGACGGCGGTGAGTACCAGCCGTCCGGTGTTCTGGTTCATGAAGGACTTGGGCAGGTGCGCCCATCCGAAGTCGTTGTTCTGGCGGTCGAACACCTGCTCCGCCGTGCCGCGCTTGTTGTAGTGGAGGATGACCTCCTCGTCCTCCATTTCCCAGTCGTTGGTCAGGATGCTTCGGTAGGTGTACTCCCCGTCGAAGAGGTCGAGCTGCTCGCCCTTGCCCTTCCTCTGCCTCTGTACGACGAGACGGCAGTGGCTGACCCCGTCGAACTGCTCGAACGGGAAGGACTGAACCTCGTACTTCTCGTAGCCGATCTCCACCTCCGTCCATCCCGACTGCCTCCTCACCTTCTCATAGAGGGCATCGCAACGCTCGGCACGGATGTAGAACTTCTCGGCGTGGGCGGCGACCACTTTAACGATGTTTTCGCTGTAGGAGCCGCAGTCTGCACGGAAGCTCCTGACCTTCAGACGGAAGTTCTCCATCAACTCGAAGAATCGGCGCAGGGTCTCGGCCTGCATGAAACGGACGTTGGCGTTGCCGTCGCGGTTCTCCAGGTAGACGATGTTGCCGCCTATCGTCACCACGCCGGGACTGTAGCCGAGGGTGTCCGAGCTTGGTATGCGGGTGTTAGGACGGTCTGACAATGCGTCACGAAGATAGAGGTTGATGTCCTCAATGACATCGCCGCCGCACATGAACAGGGCAAATAAGGAACGGAAAATCTCGCTGTACTGATAGCCGATGGTAGTGCTGCGTATGCCAAGTACATAGTCTATGACGTCACCCAGGAGAGCGTCAAATTTGTCCAAAACGAAATTTATTCCACCAAAAGCGTTGATTCTCTCATTTTTTATTGCTAATTTTGCCATGTCTGTCGGAGTTTTATTTTACTTTGATTTCCACCACTAAGGTAAGTGAAATTTCTGATATGGCAAAATCCTGAGCAACTTTTTGTTGCTCAGGAATTTATAAATAATGTTAAATCAAAAAATAACTGCGGATTTTAGGGAAAATTGAAAATTGAAGATTGAAGATTGAAAATTGAAAATTGAAAATTGAAAATTGAAAATTGAAGATCCGAGATTATATTTTTGGAACAGCGAGAGCAGAGTCAAGCTTTGAACTCTGCCGAGTCGCGACAAAAATCAGCGAAGCTAAAATTAATAATTCTTAGATCATTACCAATGATGAAGAATGTTTATAAAATGATGACTGCAGCCACCGTGAGCATCTTGCTCACGGGTTGCGGTCTTTATAAAGAAGCGAAAGCTTTGCATGGCGAGTATGAGTCACAAGCAAAGATTACAGCCAATGCATACGGTACAAGTGATGATTTAAAAGAGTATCCCACCAACGGCTCTTTGGCAGACATCTCATGGCGTGACTTCTTCACCGACCCATTGCTGCAAAAGCTCATCGACCAAGTACTGGCCAACAACACCGACTTGAATTCCGCCTGCATTGCAGTGGAAAAGAGCATGGAGTCGTTGAAGTCCGCCAAGATGGGTTACCTGCCGTCGCTCTACTTCTCGCCGTCTGGGTCATTGTCAAGTTTCGACTTCGGCCCCGTCAGCAAAGCCTATAACATGCCGCTTCAAGTCAGTTGGGACGCCGACTTGTTCGGCTCCATCACCAACAAGAAGCGTGCTGCCAATGCCGTGCTTCTGCAGGCCCAGATGCGAGAGGAATCCATACGGTCCAATCTCGTCTCCGCCGTAGCCCTAGCCCAGCAGTATTACATGTTGCAGCTCCTCGACCGCCAGTTGGTGATACTGACCGCTACCGACAGCCTTTGGAACGCCTCATTGGAGACAGAGAAGATATTATGGGAAAATGGAAAGGTGTATTCCACGGCCGTCAACCAGATGGAGTCCTCTTACATTAATGTGAAGACGCAGACTGTAGATATCCGCCGCAACATACGCAGTGTGGAGAACGCCCTTTGCCGTCTGCTGGCAGAAACACCTCAACACATCGAGCGCAGCCAATGGGGCAGTGCCGCCCTGACAGAAAGTTCTGACTCTACGACAGGACAAAGGATGTTTGACACGAAGTTCATCAAGATTGGTGTTCCCGCCGAAGCACTTCAAAAGCGCCCCGACATCCGCATGGCCAATTTCGCCATGGAGGAAGCTTTCTACAACACACAGGCCGCCCGCGCTGCATTCTTCCCCAACGTCACCCTGCAGGGTGTTGTGGAATGGACCAACAGGGAAGGCACAGTGAACCCCGGCAAGATATTGCTCAACGCCGTGGCCCAACTCACACAGCCCATCTTTGCACGCGGCACCATCAAGGCCAACCACAGGATTGCCCAACTCACAGAGGAAGACCTGCAACGCAAGTACGTGCAGACTGTCATTGACGCCGGCAACCAAGTGAACGAAGCGTTGGCAGACTGTCAGGCGGCGCGTGAGAAACATGCCTACTACCATAGGCAAGTGGAAGTGCTGCGCGAAGCCTATTTCGGCACTCACGAACTGATGGACAACGGCAAATCCAACTATCTCGAAGTGCTTACCGCCCAGGAGTCCCTCCTCAACGCCCAACTCAGCGAGGCGATGAACATGTACAATGGTGCACAGGCCGTCATAGCCCTCTACATCGCCCTCGGTGGTGCGACAAAATTGGTTTTGACATGAAGTTGGCCAGGCTGTTGGTACTCCTCACCGTCATCTTCTTCCTTGCGAGTGAAGCCCAGGCGCAAAGCCGAGACAGGCAAAGGAGGGAGCAGGTGGACAGCGCCCTTGCTGCACGATACTATCGCAGCAAGGGCGACCTCGATACCGCCTATATCTCCCGGCCGCAGACGAAATGGACCGTCGTGGCACGACTGAATGTGTCTGGGGCGAAGATCGAATCCGAGGCGATGGACAACGGGCAACATCTCACGGCAGAGATGACAGCCGACTACAAGTCTACCATCAGCTTGTCTGCGAGCTACCTGGGTTTCTCACTCAGCGCATCGCTCAATCCTGCCAAAATGATGGGTAAATACCGCGACTACGAGTTGAACTTCAACTCCTATGGCAAGCGATTCGGTTTCGACTTCATCTACCAGGATGCCCATAACTTCACAGGCTGGCACGAAACCGACGGTCAAGACCGTATCGAGCTGCCTGCCGACATTCTGTCGGTGAAGACGCTGAACGTGAACACATACTATGCGTTCAACAGCCGCCGTTTCTCCTACCCTGCCGCTTTCTCACAGAATTACATCCAGAAGCGTTCCGCCGGCAGCTTCCTGTTGGCAGCGTCTGGCCAGGGTCAGCATGCCACGCTGAAGTGGGACCAGGAGATGCAATTGAAAATGACCAACATAGGCATTGGCGCGGGTTATGGCTACAACTACGTGCCTTCGGAGGGGTGGCTGTTGCATATCTCCGCGCTGCCCACGTTCATCGTCTATAGCAAAACCTCGATGACCTTCGGCGACATCCGCGTTCCCCTGCACTACCACTTCCCCGAGGTCATCATCACCGGTCGAGGGGCTGCCATACGACAGTGGGGCAACAAGTTTCTCGGTCTTTCCATGGTGTTCAACTTCACCAACATCGGCAATGAGGACAGGCTTGCAGTGCACAACATCAAATGGCGCATCCGCACCTTCTTCGGCATGCGTTTTTAGACGGGTCGGCAAGAGCAAGTCGCTTGGTCAGACTTGCCAGACAAGCCACCCACCCATCTCCTGAAGAGAGATGCATGATGCTTCAGCAAGAAAGTTGAACCCATAAAAATTTGTGTGTTTCATATAAAAGCCTTATCTTTGCAATCAAAGTCAAGGATGACATAGACGCTATTTCCAGCGTCATCGCTAGAGGGGATGTAATGCATCCCCTCTTTTCATACGAAGAAGCATATGCTCCATAGAACATGACAGACGAGCAATTTATAGCAAAAGGGAAATACGCCGGAGAGAAAAAAGCTTCGATGAAACGTCGTGACATCCATAACGACTATACGTCGCGGCGTATGTATATGGTTACGTTGGAAGTGGAAGGGCGCCGCCCCGTCTTTGGGCACCTCGTAGGCGATGCCTTTGCGCAGCAAGGCAGCAGCGATGAGCCGCATATTGAACTGTCGGCACTAGGCAAAGCCGTGCAAACCGAATGGCTGAACATTCACCTCCATTACCCGCAAATTGAGGTGATGGCCGTTCAGATGATGCCCGACCATCTACACGGCATCCTCTTTGTGAGAGAGCCACTGCCCGTACATCTGGGGCAAGTGATTTCGGGGTTTAAAACAGGGTGTCGAAGGGCACAAAAGTCCATAGAGGCTGTCAGGGCTTTGGAAACTGCGGTGAAACCGCAGTATACTGAGAAACTAATGGTGAATGGAGAGGCGGTGAAAGCGACAGTAGAAGAAGCCGTGGCTGGAGCTTCGGCAGGCGCTGCAAATGGCGCGGTGGAGCATGGTTCGTTGTCTTGTCCGTATGTGACGGCTTCGCCGTCGCTAAAGGAAAAGCCACCCTACCAGCCACTCTTTGCAAAAGGGTATAACGACTTGATTCTCCGCTCTTTCGAAGAGTTGAAGAGATGGAAAGACTACCTCCGCGACAACCCTCGCCGCCTGATGATGAAGCGCGCACGCCCAGAATGGCTACGCCCCTTCTTTGGCCTACGCATCGGCTCACATAGCTATAGCGGCATCGGCAACCGTGCCCTGCTTTCCGCTCCCTTGCGGATGGCGGTGCGCGTGTCACGACGGTTGAACGGCATTGAGATAGCTGCAGAGACAGCTCGTTATCTCGAAGCCGCCAGGCAAGGGGCGGTTCTCGTCTCTCCTGCCATCTCCCCCGGTGAGAAGAGTGTGATGCGAGCTGCCTTTGATGCAGGCCTGCCCACCATCGTCATCATGGAGAATGGTTTCACACCACTATCGAAACCTCATGGTGAACAGTTTGATGCGTGTGAAGAGGCCTATTGCTGATGCTTTCTCCATGGGAGCACCATAATGAGAAAAAGAAAATCACCGCTGAGCAATGCCAACAGATGAACCTGATGGCATTGGAAATATGTGGTAACAAATAAAATGATAATAAGAAGCCTCGACTATCTACAAGACTTAGGCTTAACAGTTAACAAACACGTCAAGCCCTTGTCAAAATGAGAAGAAGTTTCGGCTTATTTACTGAGCGACTTCACATATTTCACGGGAACAGATTCTTGCTTGAGTGCATCGGCGAACTGCTGCGGCTTGATGGCGACAGGCCCTTTCATGAACTCCGGGACGTTGTAGCTCTTAAGCAACTGACGATGGTAATCAGGGTTGGCACAGGGCAGTTCGAAGGGTTTGCTGGCTCGCCCTTTGTCATCGACATGTGCTATGAACGGCCGTGTGTAGTTGCCATCGTATCGCCGACTGCTGAACACCACCCATTTGCCATTGCTCGACCATGAGTGATAGCTCTCTGTGTCAGGAGAGTTGATTTCCTCCATGTTCCGTGCCTCCCCTGTTTTCAAATCCAGCATCCACAGGTCGGCATCGTGGTGCCAGATATGGAAGACACCGTATTTGGCAAGTGTGAACATCAGGAATCGTCCATCGGGCGAGATGCGAGGCAGCGTGGCACTCTTGTCGATGGAATCGGCGTCAAAGACCAACTCCCGAGGCCCGAACTGCATTTTTTCGGGGTCGAAACTCTTCTTGTAAAGTTTGTATTTCGCTTCCTGTGTCCGCATGGTAAACTCCCGTCCCTTTTCTATCGTGTCACGGTACTCGAAGTGAGCGCTGCAGTAATAGAGCGCCTTGCCATCGGGAGCCCAGAAGGGGAAGCACTCCATCTCTGTGGTGTCGTTCTCGATATTGGTCACCTCGTTTTTCTCCACATCATAGGCGATGAGGTCGCTCTCGGAATCAAACACCTCGATTTTGTTGGGATTGACGCTATGGAAGATTTGCCCTGTCTTGTTCGTGGAATAGACAATGAGTTTGAGCCATGGATGCCAGGTAGGGTAAACGCCCGCTGAAAGGATGGAATCATTTCTCATATTGACCTTTTTGATGTCACCATCGCACGCTATGATGGTGCCACCCATGTTTTCACGGGCGTGAAACTGCATCCTTTCAGGGTTGTACTGTTGGAAGTTGTGGCAGTTGATACACTGTCCGTTGTTCCCTTCGGTGCAGAGCATGTTGTCATAGATGACGCTTTCATCGTAGTTTTCCAGGCATCGCTGATTGATGGTCAGTTCCTCATAGGTGACATACGAAGGCGGGATAAGTCGATAACTGATGTACGGGTCGATGGAGTCTGGCGAGACGTAGATGTTGAAAGGTTTGAATCTCGTCCAGTTGCCCTTTTGCCCTACATACACCTCCACCTTGATGGCATCGCCCTTGGCCTTTTCAGTCAGTCGTTTCCAGTCATCGGCATCGGGCTCTATCTTCTGTCCTGCACACACGACCTCCTCTTCGCCGGCAGAAAGCCTGGCCACCACATCACCGTCCTTGCCGTCAACCTTGAAGGTCAGCGGTGCGATATTCACAGGCACGGTGACATTGGCATAGTCTGGATAAATATTGGGTAGCTTTTCCGACTTCCAGAAGTTTTGGGGTATCTTGTTTCCACATGCCACCAACAGGGCAGCCAAGGTGGTGAGCAAAAGCAGTCTTTTCATATCAATAATATGTAATGTCCTTTAAGAAAAAGTATTCAAAATAGTAGGTCTTGCCGAATTTATCAAACAGTTGTCTCTTTACGCTTGCACTGCGTGTCTGTTTGAATTGCTGCATCAGCTGCATGAAAGCACCGAAATCCTCTTTCACACCAGGTGTCAGCACCCATTCGTCCAACCCCTCCTGCCCTTGCATGTTTGCAAAGAGCCATGCGGCCTCTTGGAAGATGCGCGGCGGCATTTTTTCCTCGCCGTTCAGTTTTACATAATGGTCGAAACGTGGCCAGAAGAGGTTGGGGTCTCTTGTCCACATGGCGCCAAGGACGGCCTGTTCTTGGAAAAGGAGGTCGTCGGCATCCTGCTGAGCCAAAGAAGTCATCAGGAATCTCTCCACATAGCCTTCAACAGCATTCAGCCCGTCGGTGTAATGCATCATATGTGAGATGGGACCCGTTTCCTTATCATCAGCCAACAGTTTCGGGTCGTTGAGCAACTTCTCCATATGTTCTGCCCAACCGCCATAATAACTCATGTGCTTAAGAATATCGAGGAATTTCCTTGCCGCCTGCTTCTCCTTGTTGAATATCGCACACCGCGCCATGTCTTTCAACTGTTCCACGTTCCAACCGTATTCCACGCCTTCCTCCATGCACACGCGATGACATTCGTTGATGGCCCCATATTGGTAGAGCATCATTCGACCAGCGACATGGAACATGAATACGGGTAGCGGCGTGTTGTATTTCTTAGAGCCCTTGGGGAAAGCATACATTTCATCGCATTGACGCCCCAGTCGTCCCAATGCCAGGTTGTGCATCATCACGATGGCCCTGGTGGGTTCACCATCTTGCTTTGCACCTTCATCTATGACACCTTGCCAGTCGGCATGGTCCACGCAGCGCTGCATCTTCAGTTCATGGTGGAAGTTGGCATCCTTGTACCAGAAATGATAGACAGCGACAGCAATGACGGCAAGAATGGCGCATGATACGATATAAGAAACAACGGGCAGTCTTTCTGACGTCTTGGACTTCTTGGATTTCCTGGCATTTTTATTATCCTTTAAAATCTTGGAATCTTTAGATTCTCTTTTTTTGGATTTCTTCGACTTCTTAGGAGTATTGGTATTGTTGGGAATGTTGGTATTGTCGGGAATGTTGGAATCGTTGGCGTCACTGAGGTCATTGGAATTGTCGGCTTTCTTCACGACTTGTTCCTTGCGGTAGAAGACAGTCATCAACAGGAAACAGACGACCAACGCATAGTATGGGAGATAGAATGTGGTATAACTCTTAGAAACGGCGAACAAAGGAATGGCAGTTCGATAGATTTCGTCGATATTGGTCACATGGTAAACGAAGCGGTAAAAGAAGAGCGGAACCAGGATGATGCCCAGCAGAGCCACCACGGTAGTTGCTATTCGAGAGAATAGTGGTTTGCCTTTCCCCTTGGCTCGTGGAAGACGCCACTCCAACACTGCCATGAGTGCGACGGCAACAAGTGCATAGGCCCCCATCAACGGATAGCCCACTACTGTCGCCAGGAAGATGAAAGCAGCACGCATCCACTTGTTTTCTGGAAGACAGCGGTAAGCACACAACAAGGCTGTAGCAGCCGTGACACCGATGGTGGGCACATAGAAGTAGCCAGGGAGTTTGATGACGTAGACCCAATATCCCAGAACCATATTGGCAATCAACAAGATAGCCACAGGAATCAATGTCAGCACCGTCCATTTGTTTGGGATGTTGAACGCTCGTTTCGTCAGCCACATCAACAGCAGCCACCAGCAGCAGAGCATAACGACACCCACCCAGGGATGATAGAAATGCTGGGTGAAGTAGGAAGCCACATAAGAGAGCATACCTCCTGGCACGGTCATCATTTGATGGAAGAACAATGACGTGTCAAGGAAAACGTTGTGCTGCTGAACCTTCCATAGCAGGTCGGATTCATAGGAAAGCAATGCTGCGGCCACCACGACAAGGGTTGCCAACCATAGAGTCAAAGGATTTAGTAGTCTTTTCATCATCAGTATGACATGCGATGTTTTTGGGGGGTAAAGGTACAAAGAAACAAATGAAACGCCAAATTTTGGAGCAGCGAAAGCAAAGAAATGCTTGCATTATCTTTGCTGAGTCGCGACAAAATTCAACAAATAGTTAGATTTTGGAGCAGCGAAAGCAAAGAAATGCTTGCATTATCTTTGCTGAGTCGCGACAAAATTCAACTAAAGAGGTCTTCGTGTGACCTCGCAGAGGTCATATGAAGACCATGTTGTACGGGCACCGTGTGTGAATCTATGGGGATTGACCTTGGTTTAGGCCATGGCCGTGCATCGTCAAGAGATAAGAAATCATTGGGTTCAGTGACGAAAAGCTGTCCGCATGAGATATGAAACACCCGGCGAAACTGCCGGAATCGGTCTTTGAAACACTGAAACAGTCACGTATGGGTACA
>CADADN010000108.1 GCA_902786665.1 uncultured Prevotellaceae bacterium
TTTGTCGCGACTCGGCAGAGTTCAAGCAAGCTTGACTCTGCTCTCGCTGCTCCAAAAATTCAATTTTCAATTTTCAATTTTCAATTTTCAATTTTCAATCTTCAATCTTCAATCTTCTACCCCGCGTTGATGACGGCCAGTGAGAGGCTGCAGAACTTGCAGGTCTTGCTGTCGCTGCGTGAGGGGAGCACCACCGGGGCGATGGTGCCTGCAAGGATGCCGGCGGTCTCTGCCTGACAGAACAAGGTGATGGTCTTGTAGAACACATTGCCGGCCTCGATGTCGGGGAACACCACGGCGTCGGCAGCGCCTTCCAAAGGCGATTGGATGCCTTTCTTGTCGAGGCTCTCCTTGCAGCAGGAGGTCTTCAGGTCGAGGGGGCCATCAATGATGCAACTGCCAAACTCCCCTTGACGACCGGCCTCGATGATTTCGGCGTAGCGCTCGGTGAAGGGGAAGAATTTGCCTCCCACCTTCTCGGAGCAGTGGATGAGGGAGACACGTGGCTGTGCAATGCCGAAATGATGGCAGAGGCGTGTCACATAACGCACCTGTTCCACGCGTTGCTCGTGGGTGGGGTAGGGGATGACGGCGGCGTCGGTGAAGAACAGCATGCGTGGATAGCCGGGGATGCTAGATGCCGTGATATGTGTCAGCACATTGCCTTTGGGCAGTATGCCTTCCTCCTTGTTGAGGATGGCGTGGAGCAGGTTGTCGGTGTTGATAAGCCCTTTCATCAGCACGTCGGCCTTGCTTTCACGCACCAGGCGAACGGCGGCGCGGGCGGCATCGTCGGGTGTGGCGGCGTCCACAAAACTCACATGGTCGGTGTGGCGTGCAAACACGTCGAGGTGTTCCACCTTGCTCTTGTCGCCAACGAGGATGGCATCTATGAAGCCTTCCTCCAAGGCCCGGCCTACTGCATATTGTGTGGAGTCGTCGTAGGCGCATACCACGGCAACACGTTTACGAATACCTCTTCCTGACAGGTGAGCAATCAGTTGCTCGAATTGTGTGATTGTTTCCATCTTTTTCTTCTTGTTGATTTTTCGTACAAAGATAGTGCAAGCCGAGCGGAATGCAAAGCAAATAACGAAGTTTTTTTGCTTTCATTCCCGAGGCGCCGCCTATCTTCGCTCTGTTGGCAAAGATAACGAAGTTTTTTTGCTTTCATTCCCGAGGCGCCGCCTATCTTCGCTCTGTTGGCAAAGATAATGCAAGCCGAAGACAATACAAAACAAATAGCGAAGTTTTTGTTTCCTTTACCGAGGTTATATGTTGACTTATACCATCATAAAATGCCATAGTTTTTGGTCTGCAACAATTTATGACTCATTACATGGAAATTATATGTTGAATAACATCCCAATTGTTGTCGTTTATTGTTGAGTCTCCGCCTATATTCGTGAGAATCAAGTTCATTCTTTTGGTGTTAACGGATGACCTCCCAGAATTCTTTTGGCAAATAGACGTTGGAAATTCCCTTGGCCCAATCAAACATAGGCGCTATTTCTTTAGGGGTAAAACCGGCAATGCCGCAACCAATGGGTGTGACAAGGAATGTCTGTAGGGGATGGTCAATCACATATCGCAGGAAATCATAGATATACGGACGGATGTTGTCCACTCCTCCGACAATGGTGGGGATGGCATAGCACCGTCCTTGCGGCCCGACACCCTTGCCCAGCTGTGCCCCGAAACTTCGCAGGGCTTGATAGGCTGTTCCACCGCAATGAACGCCACGCAGGTCGCTTCCGAATACAAAGATTTCGTTCTCGGAGAGCGTCTGGATGACAGACGGGGTGATGCGAACCTGAATGATTTCCATACGTTGCATGTCCATTTCCAATGGCTCGTCGGTCTTGTCACGTTTGAACCAACGTTTGGCCTTGTTACAGGTAGAACTATCGCTTTCATCAGTATTAAGCGAAAAGTTCCGTGCATATGATATGTCTTGGGAGAAAGAGGAGTATTCCCTTTGTTGTACAGGAAGCACACTTGGCTCGACATAATACTTGATGAAATATGGCCGCACCACCTTTTCCATCATCGTGTGATAGCGCTGGCTTACAGCAGCAGGAGTGATGCCCAACAGCGATGCCACCTCCTTGCCTTTCATACCCATGATCAGTATCATTCGCAATATGCTTTGTGCCTTGCGGTCTGAGCCATAGTAAGCATGGCAAATCTCTTCGACCATCTGCTTTACTTCTTCCTGGGTGTTGTCTTCTGGAGCGTCGAACACCAATTGCCCTTTGGAGGTCCTTTCCTCCAAGCTCTCTTCAAGCTGATTTCTTAAATAGGAGTTGAGGCGCTCGCGTACAAGGTAATGAAATCCGTTGATTGTCCAGTTGGCAAGGGTGATGCTGGACTTTTGTTTTTCAAGTTGCCGCCAGCCGTTGTTGCACAAACGCAAATAATACTCATGGGCCAGGGAATAGAAATCCATCCCCGTCTTGTAGCGGAGACCATATTTCTTGTCATCCATGCAATAGGCTATACGACAAGTGTCATAAAAGAATTCATTCGTCACCTTCTCGTCATACCGTTTCAGTCCTTGCAGGATTTCAGCATCTGAAAGATTCTCAATCATTGGCAATTTTTTTTGCAAAAATACACTTTTTTCCATTCTCTGCTTAATTTTATAAGAATTTTTTCCTTATTGGTTATAGAAGCATGCTCAATAACAATAATGTTTAATCTTCAAAAAAATAAAGGGAAATGAAAAAAAGAGTATTCAATTTGATTATCGTTGATGAAAGCGGAAGCATGTGTGCAATCCGACAGCAAGCATTCTCAGGGATGAACGAGACGTTGCAAACCATCAAGATTTGTGCGGAGCAGAAGCCCGAATTGGAACAATATGTGACGCTGATCACCTTCGATTCCAACCACACCAACTTCCATTACAACAATGCCGAAGGCACAACAGTGGTGCCTCTCAAGGAGAGCGACTACCGACCGGGAGGCTGCACGCCGCTCTACGATGCCATTGGGTCGGGCATAGCCAAGGTGAACGCACAGACACAAGATGGTGATTCGGTGCTGGTGACCATCATCACCGACGGCTATGAGAACGCTTCAAGGGAATACGACCTCAAGATGGTGAAGAACCTTATCGAAAAGTTGTCGGAGCAACACTGGATCTTCACTTTCATTGGTACGGATGACTTGGACGTGGAGGGTATGGCCTCGTCGATGGGAATCCGCCACACGCTCAGCTTCGCTCGAAATGAAGAACAGGCCGATGAGATGTTCAAGGAGGAAAGAGAGTGTCGCTTGTGTTTTTACAATGAAATGATAGAGCCTACAGCCAGCGCTGATATAGCTTACTTCAAGAAAAAGCACGTTTGAAAAAGCATTCACCTTCCCCCACAGGCATGGAGGGGGAAGGGATTGTTGTCTTTGTCATATTGTCTTTGTCATATTGTGGTGCAACCTGCCTTCATACGCTCCTCCAATTGACATAAATCAATAAAATGGCGTTTTTACACTAATTATTGTGATAGTTTGGCGCTTTTCTTGATTATTCTGTGTATTTTTGCAATATCAAAACGACTAATGAGAATCTTTGTATAGGTAGTTTTTAAGGAAAAAGATTGGTTTGGGATGACATTGTCTTTGAACCAATTGCCTATTAGGTAAAAAGATGACCTTTTTCGTTTAACGTGTCAAGCAATTTTGAGAGAGTTGATTTATAGTTCACCGGCCTGACGTAGTGATACATCAGGCCGGTTTGTTATATTGTTTTACAATGCTTCGTCGTCGGGTTTCTCGGGGCGTTGGGTCTTTGGAGGGAGGTGGCGCTTCTTGCGCAGCCACTCCTCCTTTTTTCGCTCATACGACTCCCGTTGGTATTCCAGATAGTTGTCTGCCATCGCTACTATTCAAACTTGCTGTAGATGACATGGATTTTGATGGGAGAGTCCTTTCCACCTTGCAGGCGTGTGCTGGTGAGCGACATGTCGTTGCGCACGTCGGTCAGTAATGTGGATGAACTATATGAGGTGATTGTCGTTGTGACAGGGACGAGCAGCACCTTGTTCCAGTTGGGGTGGTGCGCCATCCAGTCGGGGTCTTTCTTCATCCCTTCCGTCTTTGCAGTGTGCATGGCGCTGATGAGTGCGCCGATGTTGCTGAAGGTGTAATTGTTGCCCGTGGTGGAGTATGTGGCGAGGAACGATTGCTTGTAATTGGCCACCTTGCTCTTTTCGAAGAAACTGTAAAGGCTGTCTGCCTCCACCATCAGCAGCCTTTCGGCATTTGGCAGGTTGTATGCGTTCCAATGCTCGTTGTTGAGGCGGTTGAGTGTGATTTTGGCGCTGTTGATGGTGTCGTTGTCATGCCCGCGCATGATGTCTTCCACTGGGAGTGTGATTTCTGTGAAGATGCCGGAGGGGCTTTTGACATAGGTGCAGCTCTCGTCGGCCACCAGGTTGGCGATGGCGTTGGCGTCATTGGTCACCGTTGTCGTCTGCAGGATTTCCTCTGTGCCATTGAAGAGTGTGACTCGTTTGCTGATGCTGTCCTTTTTCACATTGACCCTGTAGTAGATGTTGAGTTGTGGTGCCGACACATAGGCCATGGAACCCATGCCTCCCGTCACTTTGAAGAAGAAGCCTGGCATCAGTTTTGTCCTGAAGGTGTTGGCGTTCTTGAAATATTCGGGATGGTTGTAGTAGTTGCGCATGATATAGGTGCCGTAGTTGTTGTAGGTGACACCCTCCTTGTCGGTGTATGGATCGTTCAGGCGCACGCAGATGTTGTTGATGTAGTCCGTTTGCTTGCTCTTCTCCTCGTCGGAGTTGTTGATGAGCGTGTAGGTCTTGGTGGCCTGGATGCCGCCTTGGCGCACGTAGCCTTCGTTAAGGGGGCTGAAATCGCTGTAATAGGTGGTGTCCTCGCGCATCGGACGGTCGAGCTCATAGAGCGTGAGTTTCATCGTGGCCAACGAGTCGCCGTAGTATTTGTTGTAGAACAGTCGTATCTCGCATGAGTCGGCGATGACCTCTCCGTATTCGTCCAGTCCCGCCAAGCTGTCCTTGGGTGTAAGTTGATAGCCTTCGAGGCAGTTGAACTGCGTCATGAAGTCGCCGGTGACGTATGCGTCGGTCTCTGGATCCTTGATGCGTCCCAGATAGCCGGTGGTGCTTCGTGAAATCACGGAGTCCACGGCGACAGAGCGCGAAGAAGCATCGAATGTGCTGGTGGCGACGGCAAGTTTGTCTACATTTTCGGTCAGTGAGATGCCGATGTCGTTGGTGGTGTCGTCGCAGGACGACAGGATAAGTAGTGCCAGGATGGCAGTTTGAAAGAGGCGGGTGCTCATTTCCTTTTGATTATTCACCTAAAAATGACTCATAGAACTCTTGGTAGGCCTGTTTGTAATTCTCGGAACCCGGATGGTTGAGGATGGGAAGGCCTTTTCCCTTGGCGTATTCCATCAGTGTGGCGTCTACGTCGGCTCCTGCTTCCACTATGCCGTCGCTGTAGTCGATGGCCAGTTTGGCTAGTTCGATGGAATTGAAATTGTCGTTATAGTCAGCGAGCAACTCCGGTGTGGCTTCACGGAAAGCGACACATTGCTTGAAGTTGGTGCCGAAGTCTTTCTTCAGCAGTTTGCTGAAGAGTGAGGTCACCACCTTGGTGTTGGCGAATGAAGGCTCCTCATGATAGGCGGTCTTCACGTAGAAAGGCACCACGGCGGCCATCCATCCTTGGCAGATGATGATGTCGGGTGTCCATCTCAATTTCTTCACGGTTTCCAATACGCCTCGTGCGAAGAAGATGGCTCTCTCGCCATTGTCGTCATACTCCTCGCCATTCTCGTCCTCTTCCATCTTCCGCTTCTGGAAATAGTCGTCGTTGTCGATGAAGTACACTTGAATGCGTGCGACGGGTATGGAAGCCACCTTGATGATCAGCGGGTGGTCGGTGTCGTCGATGATCAGGTTCATGCCTGAGAGGCGGATGACCTCGTGCAATTGGCCGCGGCGCTCATTGATCGTGCCCCATTTGGGCATGAAGGTGCGTATTTCGTAGCCTTGCTCCTGCATGATTTGAGGAAGTGCTTTCCCTAATTCCGACATTTCGCTTTCTGGCACGTAGGGGGCTATCTCTTGGTTGATGAATAGGACTTTCTTGGACATCTTTGTATTTTTGTTATAAATTAGGTGGCATGCTGTGATGCGTGGTGTGCCCTTTGGCAACACCTGCTTTGAAATCAATGTGCAAATTTACGAAAAAAAAGTCGAATATGAAAATCCTTTTTTGCTTTATTAAGAATTTGTCTTCTTTTTTTATGAAAAAGAAGATAGGGCACCAACGACGGATGGTGGTGCCATCCATCTTTGATGCCCTATCTCGAGTGAGGGGATGATGTCATTCGATGACCACCAGGGGCGTGTCTTCCATCACGCTGGCGCCTTGCGACACCAGGATGGCGGTCACCGTGCCGGCTTTCTCCGCCTCCAGGTTGTTGGCCATCTTCATGGCTTCCAGCACCAGTACGACGTCGCCCACGGCCACCTTGTCGCCCACGGCCACCTTGATTTCCGTGATGACGCCGGGGAGCGGGGCCTTCAGTGCGTTGGCGGTGTTCACAGGTCCTGAGGATGCGGGTGCATCGGCTACGGGAGCGCTTTCCTTGGCGGCTCCTGTCTTCACCACGACCTTTTTCTTCTCGGGCTCTGCCTCTGGCTCCATCTCCACCTTGTATTCGTCGCCATTGACGGTTACGGTGGCGATGTTGTCTGTGATGTCGCCTATGGCCACCTCGTATTTGTTACCATTGATAGTATACTTGTACGTTTTCATAATATGCTGTTTTGTCGGCGGACTCACCGTGCTTGGCGATGCCGGGTGGGTTCCACCTTGGTTAAAAACTATTTTCAGAATACACCTGTGAGGGTGGTGTCAGGGATGCAGCGTGGTCATCGGGAGGTGTGCGTTCCACTCGGTGTGGTGCTCGCGAATGGTGATGATGCCCGTCTCCACGTCGTGTACGTTGTTGCCCTTGAATTCGTGCAGCGCCATGGCGATGGCTGCATACACTTCATTGCTTGATGTTGCCATTTGAGAGGGATTTTGCATTGTATAAGGGAAGGCACCACCATGGGGCGGTGCCTTCCCTTGGGTTCACACATTACATGGGGATGTTGCCATGCTTCTTGGCAGGCAGGTTCTGGCGCTTGGTGGCGAGTTGTGCCAGTGCGCGGCAGATGCGGAAACGCGTGTTGCGCGGCTCGATGACATCGTCGATGTAGCCGTATTTCGCTGCCTGGTAGGGGTTGGCGAACAGTTCGGAGTATTCCTCTTCCTTCTCTGCGAGGAAAGCCTTCACGTCTTCACCAGCCTCTTTCTTCATCTTCGCTTCCTTGGCGCAGAGCACGGCGACGGCGCCGGAGGCACCCATCACGGCGATTTCGGCGTTGGGCCATGCGTAGTTCAGGTCGGTGCGGAGCTGCTTGCAACCCATCACGATGTGGCTGCCGCCGTAGCTCTTGCGAAGAGTGATGGTCACCTTTGGCACGGTGGCTTCGCCATAGGCGTAGAGCAACTGTGCTCCGTGGAGGATGACGGCGTTGTATTCCTGTCCTGTGCCGGGGAGGAATCCGGGAACGTCGACGAGGCTGACGATGGGGATGTTGAAGGCGTCGCAGAAGCGCACGAAGCGTGCTCCCTTGCGGCTGGCGTTCACGTCGAGCACACCGGCGTAGCAGGCGGGTTGGTTGGCCACGATGCCCACGCTCTGTCCGTTGAAGCGGGCGAAGCCGACGATGATGTTCTTGGCAAACTTGGGCTGCACCTCGAAGAACTCGCCATTGTCGGTGATGGCTGCGATGACCTTGTACATGTCATAGGCCATGTTGGGGTCGTCGGGAAGGATTTCGTTCAAGCTGTCCTCCATGCGGTTGATGGGGTCGTCGCAGGGCTTGCGTGGAGCCTCCTCCATGTTGTTGGAGGGGATGTAGCTCATCAGCGTCTTGATCATCTCGAGTGCTTCCTCCTCGGTGGCGGCGGTGAAATGTGTCACACCGCTCTTGGTGGCGTGCACGGAGGCGCCTCCAAGGTGCTCCTGGTCGACGTCCTCGCCGGTGACGGTCTTCACCACCTTCGGGCCGGTGAGGAACATGTATGAGGTGTTCTCCATCATCAACGTGAAGTCGGTGAGGGCGGGAGAGTAGACGGCGCCGCCGGCGCAGGGGCCGAAGATGCCGGAGATTTGTGGGATGACACCGGAGGCGAGGATGTTGCGCTCGAAGATTTCAGCATATCCTCCCAGTGCGTTGATGCCTTCTTGGATGCGTGCGCCGCCGGAGTCGTTGATGCCGATGACCGGTGCGCCCATTTTCATGCCCATGTCCATCACCTTGCAGATTTTCTCTGCCATGGTTTCGGAAAGGGAGCCGCCGTTGACGGTGAAGTCCTGTGCGAAGATGTAAACCAAGCGCCCGTCGATGGTGCCGCTGCCGGCCACCACGCCGTCGCCAAGGAACTGCTTCTTCTCCATGCCAAAGTTGGTGCAACGATGGAGCTTGAACATGTCGAACTCCTCGAAACTGCCTTCATCAAGCAGCATGTCGATGCGCTCGCGAGCGGTGTATTTTCCACGAGCGTGCTGTTTCTCGATGGCTTTCTCGCCACCACCGAGACGAGCCTGTTCGCGCTTGGCGACAAGGGCTTTGATCTTTTCTAATTGTTTGCTCATTTTGTCTTTTTATGATTGGTCTGCGGTGCAGAATGTTTCTGGGTGATGGCTTAATGCTCGCAAAGCTCAGTGAGGATGCCGCAAGTTGACTTCGGGTGAAGGAACGCGATGTTCAGGTTTTCGGCGCCCTTGCGGGGAGCTTTGTCGATGAGGCGTATGCCTTTGCCGTCAAGTTCGGCGAGAGCGTTGGCCACGCCGTCTTCGATGCAGAATGCCACGTGGTGCACGCCGCGACCGCCTTTGTCAATCCATTTCTGAATGGTGCTCTCAGGCGATGTCGGTTCGAGCAACTCCAGTTTCACTTCGCCGCATTTCAAGAAGGCGGTCTTCACTTTTTGGTCTGCCACTTCCTCGATGGCATAGCATTTCAGTCCAAGTACTTCCTCGAAAAAGGGGAGGGATTCTTCGATGCTCTGGACACCGATTCCCAAATGTTCAATGTGTGAGATTTTCATATCGATAGTGTTAAAATAAAGCTGTCTTTTAAAAACGTTGCAAAAGTAATAAAATAATTCGACATAAGTGTATATTATTCCGAAAAAAATGCACCTATCCCTCCGATTACTCCGATTATTCCGATTCCTCGATTCCTCCAATTCCTCCTATCCCTCGATTCCTCCAATCCCTCCGATCCCTCCGAGCGGGTGGGCGCAAGTCCCGCCCCTACATCAGCCCCGCCTTGATTTTCAATTTTCAATTTTCAATTTTCAATTTTTTAAAACTCCACCTGCACCCTGAAGTTGACCTGTCTTCCGGTGAGGTAGTTAGGCACGGCGTATTGTTGGTTGGTGACGTCTGTGATCCAGTAGTAGGAGTTGACGTTGTTGATGCCGAAGAGGTTGAGGCAGTCGATGCCCAGCCAGATGTTGCGCAGGGGGTTGAGTTTTTTGTTCTGGTGCTTGTCGTTGTCGAGGGCTCTGAAGCTCATTCCGATGTCGGCACGTTTGTATGCCGGTGCTCGGAAGTTGAAGTTTTCCAGTTCGCTATGTGGTGCGGCGAAGGGTAGTCCGTCGGCGAACGCCAGTTTCAGCGACATCTTCCATCGTTCCGTGTTGGGGAAGTAGTCGGTGAAGAAGAGGTTGATGGAATAGCGTTGGTCGGTGGGCATGGGGATGTCTTTCCCGTGAAGTTTCATCTTCGTGCTCATCACGGAGAAGTTCAGCCAAGAGTCGGTGCCCGGCACGAACTCCCCGTAAAGTTTGAGGTCGAGTCCCATGGCGTGTCCTTTGGCCTCGTTTTGTCCGTAATACACCACCTTCACGTTGTTCACGCTGTAAGGCACGAGGTTGGCCATATCTTTGTAGTATGCCTCTGCGCTGAAGCGGTAGTTGCGTTCATGCAACTTGAACCGATGGTCGTATGCGGCGATGAAATGTATGGACCTCTGGCTCTTGATTTTCTTGTTGAGTGTGGCGTAGGTGATGCCTTCGATGGTTGTGGTGTCGCGCAGTTCCTTGAAGAATGGTGCCTGGTAATAGAGGCCGGTGGCGAATCGGAAGGTGACGTCGTTGTTGAAGGCGGGTACGATGGCCAGTGAGATTCTGGGACTTACCAAACTCTCCCGGTTGAAGTTCCAATGTGAGAATCTCACACCGTAGTTGAGGGTGTAGAAGGTTTCCTCGCTGGCGTTGCTGAAGCGGTAGGTGTCTTGCACATAGCTCTCCAGACGGTTGGCTTTCAGCTTGTTGCTGGCGTTCAGGGAGTAGATCATGTAGAGGTCCTTGCCGGTATGTGGCATGGTGTATCCTGCAGAGTCGCGCATCTCATATTCGCGGCTATGCTCCTCGATGCGTTCCAACTTGTAGGTGACGCCCACTTGATAGTCGTGCTTGCCCGCTTGGTGGCGCCATGCCAGTTTGAAGGTCTCCACGTTGGCTTCCAAGTAGTTGCGTGTATGGTCCATGTATGTTCCCACACCCAGGTTCTCGCTGGTCTCCGTCTGTGTGAGCCAGTATTGTCCTTGGATGTCGTAACGCTCCTGCTCCTTGGTGTAGAAAGCGGAGGTGATGAACGAGAGGGAGGTCTTCTCCGTGAAATGGCGCGTGATGTTCATCATCCCGAAATAGGTGCGGAAGAGGTCTTTCTCCTTGCCGTCGAAATACACCTTGAAACTCTTCACGTTCTCCATTGTGCCGAATTTCGTCTCGCGGTCTTCGGGTACGAAGTTGTAATGGTTTTCTGAGATGTTGCCGATGATGTCTACCGTCCATCGTTTGTTGGGGTAGAAGCTCAGATAAGTCTGGTAGTCGAGGAAGTTGGGCTTGTATTCGCCTTTCGTTTCCAAGGTGCCGAGAAGGTAGCGGTTGGTCTTGTATCTCAGGCCGTTGCTCCACGACATCTTCTTCGTGCTGAAGCCCAGGTATCCGCTGGCGCCCAGCAGGCTGGCGGCGATGCTGGCTTCCACGCCTTTGGGTCGCTTGTAGGTGATGTCGAGGGCCGACGACATCTTGTCGCCGTATTTTGCTTCGAAGCCGCCGGTGGAGAAGCTGATTTTCTCCACCATTTCGGGATTGATGATGGAAAGGCCCTCTTGTTGGCCGCTGCGAACGAGGAAGGGTCGGAACACTTCCACATTATTAATATATACGCTGTTTTCATCGAAACTGCCGCCGCGTACGTTGTACTGGGAAGACAACTCGCTATGGGTGGAAACGCCGGCCTGCGACTGGATGAGCTCCTCCACGGCGTTGCCGGTGGCTGAGGGCATCGTCTTCATATCCTTTGTGTCGAGTTCCTCGCTTTGCCCCGTCTGCCGTCGTCGCTGCATGACGATCACCTCGTCCAACTCGTTGTCGCTCACCAGGTGCACCACGAGGGTCTGCACGCCACGAGGTTTCCGCAGCAGATGCGTCTTCGCTTGATAGCCCACCATGGAGAACCTCACCGAGACGCTGTCGGCAGATGACAACTGGATGGTGTATTCGCCTTTCAGGTTGGTGAAGGTCACGGCACCCTGGCTCGCCACGGCCACCGTGGCAAACTCCAATGGATTGTCGCTTTCGTCGCATACCTTGCCATGCAGCGTGAATGTCTGTCCCGCCGCTGTCTGTATGCCAACCACCACTATTAGGAGGAGCTGGAATATCGCTCTTTTCAGTCTCATTATTATCTATAACGCTGAATGCCTCGGTTTATTGTGGATTATATAACTTAAGTTTCGGAAGTTCGGTTATATTGATATTCAATTATTTACAGTAGATTCTTTTTAAAAAAGTGTATGGATAATCAAATGATGAATCCATCAAAATGCCTCCATATGTGAGGATGTTTTACTTCATACTTGAATTGTCATATCTTGGTTTGATGTTGAACGAACCCCGAAGGGGTGGTCAGAGTACAGGCAGGCGGTGGAGTGC
>CADADN010000109.1 GCA_902786665.1 uncultured Prevotellaceae bacterium
TTATGCCCCTACAGGGCGATTGCCTCCTTCCCAATTTCCCAGGGCGTTGCCCTGGGCTGGAGGCTTATTGCCCCTTCGGGGCGTTATCGGAAAGATGCGAATAATCATTTTAAATATTATCTTCGCTGATTTTTGTCGCGACTCGGTAGAGTTCAAGCAAGCTTGACTCTGCTCTCGCTGCTCCAAAAATTCAATTTTCAATCTTCAATCTTCAATTTTCAATTTTCAATCTTCTTCATCCATTTTCCTCCTGCCATGCATACTACTCCGATGATGATGAAAGGTATGCTGAGCAGTTGTCCCATGTCGAGAGGCAATGAGTTTTCAAAATCCACTTGGTTTTCCTTGGTGAATTCGATGAAGAACCTAAAGGTGAAAATCAGTGTCAGGCAGAGTCCGAAGAAGAATCCCGTACCCACCTTTTCCGGTTTGTGACGATAGAACCACCATCCTATGAAGAAGAAGATGAAATAGGCGATGGCTTCATACAGTTGTCCAGGATGCCTGGGTATGTCGTCTATTTTTTGGAAAATGAAGGCCCAAGGCACATCTGTGGCCTTGCCGATGATTTCAGAATTCATCAAATTGCCCAAACGGATGAAGCAAGCCGTGATGGGTGTTGCAATGGCTATGAAGTCGAGTACACGCCAAAGGCTTATTTTCGTTCTCTTGCAATAGATGATGAGTGCCAGCATCAGTCCCAATGTGCCACCATGGGAAGCCAAACCCTCATAACCGGTGAATTTCCATGAGCCGTCGGCCATCTTGTGTATGGGCAGGAACATCTCTATGATATGTTCGAAACTGCTTAGGAAATAGTCTGGCTCATAGAAAAGACAGTGTCCCAGACGGGCTCCCACAAGGATTCCAAGGAAGCAATAGATGAATAGCGGATCGAACAACTCATCCTTTATTTTAGCTTCTTTGTAAAGTTTTCTTACTATAAAATAAGCCAATATCAATCCCATCAGCCAGCAAAGTGAATACCATCTGAAGGAAAAACCACCTATGCTGAAGGCTGTTTCGTCGGGATTCCAGGTAATATAGAGCAAATTCATCATCTCTTACACATTGAATCTGAAATGCATGATGTCTCCGTCTTGCACGATATAGTCTTTTCCCTCGATGCCCATCTTTCCGGCTTCCTTTACAGCGGCTTCAGAACCATACTTGATGTAGTCGTCGTATTTGATGACTTCTGCGCGTATGAATCCTTTTTCGAAGTCGGTGTGAATGACTCCGGCGCATTGTGGTGCCTTCCATCCCTTGTGGTAGGTCCATGCTTTCACCTCCATCGGTCCTGCGGTGATGAAGGTTTCCAAGTTGAGCAGCGAGTAGGCTTTCTTGATGAGGCGGTTGACACCACTCTCTTCCAAGCCTAATTCGTCAAGAAACATTTTCTTGTCCTCATAACTGTCCAAACTGGCGATATCCTCTTCTGTCTTGGCAGCGATGACCAATACTTCAGCTCCTTCTTCCTGAGCCACTTTTTCCACCCGTTTGGAATAGTCGTTGCCATCCTTTGCACTGTTTTCATCTACATTGCAGACATATAGTACGGGTTTTGCCGTCAACAGGAAGAGGTCGTGTGCTGCCTGCTGTTCCTCCCGGCTGTCGAAAGTGACGATGCGTGCGTTGAGTCCTTTTTCCAACACTTCCTTGTAGGCGAGGAGGACATTGACTTCCACTTTGGCTTCCTTGTTGCCTACGGATGCCGCCTTTTGTTGCTTGGCAAGGCGTGACTCTATGGTTTCAAGGTCTTTCAACTGTAGTTCGGTATCGATGATTTCCTTGTCACGTATGGGGTCGATGGTTTCATCCACATGGGTGATGTTGTCGTCATCAAAGCACCTCAACACGTGTATGATGGCGTCGGTCTCGCGTATGTTTCCCAAGAACTTGTTGCCTAATCCCTCGCCTTTTGAAGCGCCTTTCACCAATCCTGCGATATCTACGATTTCACAGGTGGCCGGAACGATTCTTCCAGGATGTACGAGTTCGGCAAGACGGTTGAGCCGCTCGTCTGGAACGGTGATGACACCCACGTTGGGTTCTATGGTGCAGAACGGGAAGTTTGCCGCCTGTGCCTTGGCACTTGACAAGCAGTTGAACAAAGTGGACTTACCTACGTTGGGTAGTCCTACAATACCACATTTTAAAGCCATTGATTTCTTTTTTTATTTGATGGTGCAAAGATAGTGCAAAAATCTGATTAAGTGATTAAAAAGCAATTATTATTTACTCTCTATGGATTCCATGGTTATTATAGTCTCCATGGTTATTATAGTGACTATAGTCATTATGGTTTATGTTTAGTGTGCTTCCAACCAGTTGCTCCCCCACCCTGCGTCTGCGATGAGTGGTACTTTGAGAGCATAGGCGTTTTGCATCTCTTCCAAGACGATTTGTTCCACGCGTTCTTTCTCTTCAGGCAAGACACTGAAGTTGAGTTCGTCGTGTACCTGCAGGATCATCTTCGACTTCAGCTGTTCTTCTTTGAATCGTTGATGTATGCGTATCATGGCCACTTTGATGATGTCTGCAGCCGACCCTTGTATTGGAGCATTGATGGCGTTTCTTTCAGCAAATCCCCTGACAGTGGCGTTACGGCTGTTGATGTCGGGAAGATAGCGCCTGCGCTTGAAGAATGTTTCCACATAGCCTTTTTCGCGTGCGGTCTCTTTTGCTTTTTCCATATATTCCTTGACTTTCGGGAAGGTTTGGAAATATCCTTCTATGAGTTGTCTTGCTTCTGAGCGCTCTATTTCCAGACGTTCTGCCAGTCCGAAGACGGTGATGCCGTAAATGATGCCGAAATTGGCTCTTTTGGCTTTCCTTCGCTGGTCGCTTGTGACTTGTTCGATGTTTTCCTTGTAGATGTTTGCTGCGGTGGCTGCATGTATGTCATACCCTTTGTTGAAGGCTTCTATCATATGTTCGTCACCGCTGAGGTGGGCCATCACCCTGAGTTCTATCTGACTATAGTCAACAGAGAAGAACAGGCATCCTTTTTCTGGTATGAATGCTTTTCTTATTTCCTTTCCGTCTTCTCCTCTTACGGGTATGTTTTGGAGGTTGGGGTCGCTTGACGAGAGCCTTCCCGTGGCAGTGACGGTTTGGTTGAATGAGGTGTGTATGTGTCCTGTCTTTGGGTTGATGAGAGTGGGCAGCGTGTCTATGTATGTGCCGAGCAGTTTTTTGAGTCCTCTGTGTGCAAGAATCTTTTCCACTATTTCGTGCTTTCCCTTGAGTGTTTGCAGTATTTCTTCCGAGGTGACATATTGCCCTGTCTTCGTCTTTTTGGGTTTCTCAATGATTTTGAGTTTTCCGAAAAGAATTTCACCCACTTGTTTTGGTGAGGCGATGTTGAACTGTTCGCCGGCGAGTTCGTAGATGCGTTGCTCGATGTCGTTCATCCTTTGTGTGAAGGCTCGTGATGTTTCTGCGAGCGATGCGGTATCGATGCATACTCCATTGCGTTCCATGGTTGCCAGCACTCTTACAAGGGGCATCTCGATGTCGTAGAACAGTTGTTCCACCCCTGTTTCCTTGAGTTTGGGAAGCAGGATGTTTTTGAGTTTGAGTGTCACGTCGGCATCTTCTGCTGCATATTCATACACTTTTTCGGGTTCGAGGTCTCTCATGCTTTTTTGTGCTTTTCCTTTCGGACCGATGAGTTCATCGATGTGTATGGTTTTGTAGTTGAGATATGCCTCAGCCAAAAAATCCATGTTGTGTCTCACTTCGGGTTGTATGAGATAGTGAGCCACCATGGTGTCCCATAATGGACCTTGCACCTCTATTCCATAGTTGGCTAGCACTTGCAAGTCGTATTTGATGTTCTGTCCAATTTTCAGCGTTTTTGGATTTTCATAAAGTGGTCTTAGGATTTCGATGATTTTTTGAGCCTCTTCCCTGTTTTCGGGTATGGGAATGTAAAAAGCTTGGTTTTCCTTGATGGAGAAGCTGACTCCGACCAGTTCTGCTTCCATTGGCATGGTGGAAGTGGTTTCCGTATCCAGACTCAAAAAATCATTTGTCAATAAAAAATCACGTAATTTTTCAATATCTTCTTTATTTTCAATGAGTTGATAATCGTGTTGAATGGTTTTAAGGCTTTCAAAACTCGAATTTTTAATTTCTCCTTGGTCCTCGTCTTGAAAATCGGCGAATAAATCGAGTTGTATGTTGCCTTTTTTAACATTTTTTACAGGTTGCTTGATGAATTTCTCAGCAAGGCTTTTGAATTCCAATTCTTCAAAAATCTGTCTGAGTTGCTGTTCGTCGGGTTCCTTGATTCTCATCTGCTCAAGGTTGATTTGTATGGGGACATCCGTTTTGATGGTGGCGAGAAATTTCGACATGGTGATGTCGTCGACATGTCCTTCGACTTTCGTTTTAAGTGCACCTTTGAGTTGGTCGGTATGTGTGATGAGATTTTCCACACTGCCGAATTGTGCGATGAGTTTCACAGCGGTCTTCTCCCCTACCCCGGGACATCCTGGGAAATTGTCAGCGGAATCGCCCATCAATGCCAGCAGGTCGATGACTTTCAATGGATGGTCCACTCCATATTTGCTCTTTATTTCTTCTTCTCCAAGCACTTCATATCCTCCACCATGGCGTGGACGGTACATTTTGACGTTTTTCCCTACAAGTTGGCCATAGTCTTTGTCTGGCGTGAGCATATAGGTTTCGATGTTTTCATCTTTCAACCGAAATGCCAGCGTGCCTATGATGTCATCAGCTTCATAGCCTTCCTGTATCAGGATGGGTATGTGCATGGCAGTCAAGATGCGCTGTATGATAGGCACTGAGATGAGAATGTCTTCTGGTGTTTTTTCCCTTTGTGCCTTGTATGCTGGGAATGCTTCGCTTCTGAAAGTGAGTCCATGTGGGTCGAACGCCACTGCCAGGTACGTGGGTTTTTCTTTTGAGATGACCTCGTGCAAGGTATTGCAGAATCCCATGATGGCTGAGGTATTGACGCCTTTAGAGTTGATTCTGGGATTTTTGATGAAGGCATAATATGCTCTGTATATGAGCGCATATGCATCTAAAAGGAACAGTTTCTCCATATTAATTTGATTTTTCTGTGTAAAATTACTATATTTTTTTGATTTATACGAGATAAAATGCGTATTTTTGTATCAAAATTATGCACAATGGATGTTCTTTCTGAAATCAGGCAGCCTATCGAGAGTGAGATGGAGTCTTTCATCCAGCTTTTTGATGAGTCGTTGTCGCATACTGATGGCCTTTTATCCAACACGCTTGACCATATCCGCAAGCGTGGTGGTAAGCGTATGCGTCCCATTCTCACCTTGTTGATGGCTAAGAATTATGGTGCTGTGAATTCCACCACGCTTCATGCAGCTGTTGGCTTGGAGTTGCTTCATACAGCAAGTTTGGTTCATGATGATGTGGTGGATGAAAGTAGTGAGCGTCGTGGACAGCCTTCTGTCAACGCTTCCTTCAACAACAAGGTTGCAGTATTGGTAGGTGACTATATACTTTCCACAGCTCTTTATTATGTATCCAAAAGCAACAACACCAATATCATCACCAGTTTGGCCCAGTTGGGTAGGATTTTGTCGAGTGGTGAATTGCTTCAACTGAACAATTATGAAGATGAAGGCATCTCAGAGGATGTTTACTATCAGGTGATCAGCAAGAAGACTGCCTCTCTTTTCGCCACATGTGCCCAGAATGGTGCCTTGTCTGTGGGTGCGAGCGACGAGGAAGTCCAGGCTGCTTATGATTTCGGTATGTCGATAGGTATGGTTTTCCAAATCAAGGATGACATATTTGATTATTATGACTCTAAGGAGATAGGCAAGCCAACTGGCAATGATATGGCAGAGGGAAAATTGACTTTGCCGGTGATTTATGCATTGAAAAATAGCCATTACGAGTCGATGTATAACTTGGCCCGCAAGGTGAAAAAGGGTATGATCAACAGCGATGAGATAGCTGTTTTGGTGGATTTCGCGAAGGTGAATGGTGGCATTGACTATGCCGTGAAACGTATGAATGATTTTAGTGAGCAGGCTAAGAAATACATCGATTTTCACGTGAAACAATCTGAAATACGCGAAGCCTTGTTGAAATACCTGGATTTCGTGGCTATGAGGGATATGTGATTTTTCAGAAGTTGAAAAGGAGTTGAAGAGGAGTTAAAGAGGAGTTAAAGGGGAGTTAAAGAGGAGTTAAAAGGGAGTTAAAGAGGAGTTAAAAGGGAGTTAAAGGGACATATGTTCCGAGTGTACATAATACTGAAAAGGCTTTGAGGATAGGATAAAGGGACATATGTTCCGAGTGAGCATAAGACTGAAATGACTTTGAAAAAAGGATAAAAAAATGGTGTGGAGATTATTCTCCACACCATTTTTTATTTAATGTATAATCAGAAGAATTTGATTTCTTCACCCATCACTTCACTGAGCAACATATTGGCCAGCCTGCTTGTTCCTAATCTGAACCATTTGTTGGTCAGCCATTTTTCTCCCAGTATTTCCTTGACGATAGTGTAGTATGTGAGTGCGTCGGTGACGGTGTTCAGTCCTCCTGCTGGCTTGAAACCAATCTGAATTCCTGTCTTGTCGTAGTATTCCTTGATGGCTTGGCACATCACATATGCGGCTTCCGGCGTAGCAGCCGGACTGAGTTTTCCTGTAGAGGTTTTGATGTAGTCTCCACCGGCATACATGGAAAGAATGGAGGCAATCTTGATGTTTTTTGCTGTTTTGAGGCATCCTGTTTCAAGAATGACTTTCATATCTTTGTCTCCACATGCGTTTTTCATCTCGGTGATGTCGTCGCATACTCCTTCATAGTCACCGCAAAGGAATTTTCCCACGGGCATGACGATGTCTATTTCAGTTGCTCCGTCTTTCACTGCCAGTGCAGTCTCAGCCACTTTCACTTCTATGAGTGCTTGTGATGACGGGAAGCTTCCTGAGACGCATGCTATTTCCACTCCTTCCACATCGAGTGTGTTTTTCACTACACTTGCGAAGCATGGATAGACACAGATGGTTGCTACATGGGGCAGCTGTGGATATGCATCGTCGAATTGGTTGACCTTTTCTGTGAATGCCATGATGCTTTGGTCGGAGTCTGTGGTGTTGAGTGAGGTGAGTTCCACACTACCCATGAGGAATTTTTTCACTTCCAAGGTGTCGTTTTGCGGCACTTTTTCCATGATGAGTTTCTTCACTGCTTCTTGTACTTCAGCATCGCTGATTTCAAGATTGTATTCGCTTAGTGCTTGTTCAATCTTGCTTTGTGGTTTGTCTTTTTTTAGTTCCATACGCTTTTAATTTAGGTGGCTTATGCTTTCAATTTCGGGTTGGCTATGTGCCTGAGACTATCTCTGTTTGTTTTCTTTTCAATGGTTTTGTGGAATTCTTCAGTAAGGTCCACGCCTGTTTGGTTGGCGAGGCATACGAGGACGAAGAGAATGTCGGCCATTTCTTCTCCGAGGTTGTTTTTGTCGCCAGGTTTGAAACTCTGGTCTCCGTATTTCCTTGCTATGATTCGTGCCAGTTCACCCACCTCTTCCGTGAGACACGCCAGGTTGGTGAGTTCGGAGAAATATCTTACTCCATATTCTTTCACCCATTGGTCAACGGTGCGTTGCACGTTCTTCAATGTGATGTCCTTGTTGTTCATTATCTGTTATGCTTTTTGTCATTCCTTGTTTTTGGTATCCATGCAGATGGTGACGGGTCCATCGTTGAGCAATTCCACTTTCATGTCTGCGCCGAATATTCCTGTTGCCACTTCCTTTTGTATGGCTTGTGAGATTTTGTTGCAGAAGAGTTGGTAGAGTGGGGTGGAGGTCTCTCCTTTGGCAGCCCTGAACCACGATGGTCTGTTTCCTTTTTTATATGAAGCAAACAATGTGAATTGGCTGATGACCATGATTTCCCCTTCCACATCGATGACGGATTTGTTCATCACTCCGTTTTCATCGTTGAAGATTCTCAGGTTGACCACTTTTTTGACCAGCCATTCGATGTCCTCTTCGTTGTCTTCGTCACAGATACCCAGCAAGAGCAATAGTCCTTGTTTGATTTCAGATTTCACTTTTCCATCTATGGTGACGGATGCGTGTGAGACTCTTTGTATGACTGTCCTCATGGCTTTTAATGCTTTTCAGATTACAAAGATATGATAAAAAGGTTTTAATTCAAAATAAAAATGAAATAATGTGATGATTGTGCTTGTTTTTGTCTTTTCAAATGCTATGACGGATGGAAGAATTGGTATATGATTTGTGCTTTTGCTTTTCCGACGATTGTTGTCAATTCTTCTACCGTGGCGTTTTTTATCCTTTTTACTGTTTTGAGTTTTTTCATCAAGATGTCCTTTGTTTTTGGTCCTATTCCTTTGATGTCGTCTATTTCCGACTTGAGTGCGTGCTTGCTTCTCTTGTCTCTGTGGAAAGTGATGGCATACCTGTGAACTTCGTCTTGTATGTTGGTAAGAATGCGGAATAGTTCGCTGTCGGTCTTCATTCCTATGACTACAGGGGGAAAGCCATAGAGCAGTTCGTTGGTTCGGTGTCGGTCGTCTTTTGCCAGTCCAGCGATGGGGATGTTTTGGTGCAGTTCGTCTTCCACGACTTGCCTGACGACTTCCATTTGTCCTTTGCCTCCGTCGGTGATGATGAGGTCGGGTAGGGTAGTGCCTTCCTCGATCATCCTTTTATATCTTCTTCTCACCACTTCTTGCATGGATGCGTAGTCGTCGGGTCCTACGACAGTCTTGATGTTGTATTTCCTATAGTCCTTCTTACTTGGTTTCATCGCTTTGAACACCACGCATCCAGCCACAGCATCCGTACCACTGATGTTGGAGTTGTCGAAGCATTCAATATGATATGGCAATTTTTCCATCTTCAACGCTGTCTGCAGTTCTTTCATCAGCCTTGTCTGCCTTTGCTCCGGGTTGAGTTTTTCACTTTGCTTCAACCTGTCCACCTTGTATTGCTTGCCGTTCATTTCCGAGAGTTCGAGCAGATGTTTTTTCTCTCCTCTTTGAGGAATGGTGTACTCTGCCCCCTCGATGTTCCATTCGATGTTGATGGGTACGATGATTTCCTTCGCCGTGCTACCGAATCTTTTTCTGATTTCCGGTATGGCGAGTGCGAGAAGTTCGCTGTCTGTTTCTTGCAGTTTTCTTTTGTATTCGATGGTGAAAGCTTGGTTGATGCTTCCGTTTGTGACGTGCAGGTAGTTGATGAAAGCGTTGTTGTTGTGGTCGTCGTTGGTGATGCTGAAGACATCGATGTTGTTGATGGTGTGGCTGACGACTTCGCTTTTCGCGCAGTAGTTTTCAATGCTTATGATTTGTTGCTTGATGTATTCAGCTTCCTCGAATCTCAGTTGTTCTGCCTTTAGCATCATTTCCTCTTTGAGTTGCCTGAGGAGTTGCCTTGTGTTTCCCTTGAGTATTTCCTTTGCCTTTCTGATGTTCTCTTGGTACAACTCGTATGATTGCTTTCCCACGCAAGGTGCGTCGCAGATGTGGATATGGTATTTGAGGCAGGTCTTGTATTTTTGTTCCTTTATCTTCTCTGGTGTCATCACCATGTTGCACGCTCTTGGCTTGAAGAGTTTCTTGATGAGTTCGAGCACTGCGTACATGGGTCCTTGGTTGCTGTACGGCCCGAAGTAGGTGCCCCATTTGCGGTTGATGTTTCTTGTCTTGAATATGCGTGGGTAGGGTTCGTTGGTGACGCAGATGCTTGGGTATGTTTTGCCGTCTTTGAGTAATACGTTGTATTTTGGGTTGTATTTTTTGATGAGGCTGTTTTCCAGTAGCAGTGCGTCTTCCTCTGTATTCACCACGGTGTATGTGATGTTGTGTATTTTGCTGACGAGCACTTTTGTCTTGTATCTGTCTACTTCCTTGTGGAAATAGGTGGACACTCTGCTTTTTAGTTTCTTCGCCTTACCTACGTATATGATGGTGTTGCTCTCATCCCAGAACTGGTAGCTTCCGGGTTGTTCTGGCATGTTGAGCACGATGTTTTTCAACCGTGTGTGGAGTTGCTCTTTTCCTTCGTTTTCCATAGTTGTTTCACGTGAAACATTTGTTTGTCAACAGGCCTGGCTGCCAATGTGCAACCAGGCCTGTCATGTATCAGATTTGCATGAGAGCGGTGATTTCGATGTCGTCGTTCTCGAAGGGTTTCCTTCCGTTGAGGTTCTCGTTGACGAGCTCGATGAGGAAATTCATGTAGGTTTTCTTGGGGTGGAATTTGTTGACGAGGTCGAGTGCCGCCTTCATGGTTCCTCCTGTAGCGAGCAGGTCGTCGTGTAGCAGCACGACATCATCCTCTGTGATGGCGTCCTTGTGTATCTCGATGGTGTCGGTGCCGTATTCCTTGCTGTAGGTTTCCTGCACGGTTTCTGCGGGCAGTTTTCCTGGCTTGCGGCAAAGCACGACTCCTGCGCCGAGTTTGACGGCGAGTGCGGATGCCATGACAAATCCTCGGCTTTCGATGCCTACGATTTTGGTGATGCCTTTGTCCTTGTAGAGTTCGTAGAGTTCGTCTTCCATGATGCGCAGGCATTCGGCGCTTTTGAAGAGTGTGGTGACGTCTCTGAAGTTGATTCCCTTCACGGGGAAGTCGGGGATGCTGCGTAGGTTCTGCAGCAGTGTTTCATTGTTCATGTCTTTTGTTGTTGATGGGTGAATGTTTCACGTGAAACAATAAAAATATTTTACAAAATTTATTTTCTGGTTTATGGTCAAACGAGTGCAAGTCAAGTTCGCCAATCTTTATTTTTATCTTCGCTGATTTTTGTCGCGACTCGGCAGAGTTCAAGCAAGCTTGACTCTGCTCTCGCTGCTCCAAAAATTATCTTCGCTGATTTTTGTCGCGACTCAATTTTCAATTTTCAATTTTCAATTTTCAATCTTCAATTTCAATCTCCCTCATCTTCCAATGAGCACGAGCATGGCATTGATGTCGCTTGGCGACACGCCGGGAATCCTGCTGGCTTGCGCCAGAGTGTCGGGGTTGATGCGTTGCAGTTTTTGTCGTGCTTCGATGGAGATTTGTGTCATGTTCTGGTAGTCGAAATGCCCTTTGATTTTGATGTTTTCGAGTCTGTGCATTTTCTCTGCCACCATGCGTTCTCTTTCGATGTAGCCTTTGTATTTCATGAGCACTTCAGCGGCCTCTGCTATTTCTTCCTTTCGGTTGGGCAGGTTGTCGATGGCTTCCTTGAGCGTAGGCAGCATGTCTTGCAGCACGTCGAGGTTGACTTGTGGTCGTCCGAGAAGGTCGATGGCTTTGCATCCGTAGTGGAGTGGGGTGGTGCCGAGTGCTTCGAGCCGTGTGTTCACCTCTTTGGGTTTGATGGATGTTTTTTCGCAGAGTGCGATGATGTGTTCCACTTGTTGTTTTTTCTGCAGCCACCATTGGTGTCGTTCCGTGGAGGCCAACCCCAAGGCATAGGCTCGTTCGGTGAGTCGTGCGTCGGCATCGTCTTGTCTGAGCAGGATGCGGTATTCCGCCCGTGAGGTGAACATGCGGTAGGGTTCGTCCACTCCCTTGGTGACGAGGTCGTCGATGAGTACGCCGATGTAGCTTTCGTCGCGATGCATCACGAAGGGTTTTCCACCTCCGCAGTGTATGGCGGCGTTCACCCCGGCCACGAGTCCTTGTCCGGCGGCTTCTTCATATCCCGTGGTGCCGTTGACTTGTCCTGCGAGAAACAGTCCTTTCACCTTTTTAGATTCCAAGGAGTGTGAGAGTAGGGTAGGGTCGAAAAAGTCGTATTCGATGGCATAACCGGGTCGGTAGGCCTTGAGGTCGCGCAGGGCAGGTATTTTTTTGAGTGCCTCAATCTGCACGTCCATGGGCATGCTTGATGAGAAGCCATTAAGGTACATCTCGTTGGTGGTCTCGCCTTCCGGTTCCAGGAAGAGCATGTGCTGTTCACGTTCCGGGAAGGTGACCAGTTTGGTTTCTATCGAGGGGCAGTAGCGTGGGCCGATGCTTTGTATCTGTCCGTTGTAGAGTGGCGAGTCGGCAAGGCCTTGCCTTAGGATGTCGTGCACGGAGGGGTTGGTGTAGCAGATCCAGCAGGTGAGTTGTTTCAATGGGCGTGGTCCGTCGAGGAAGCTGAATTTGTGGAAGTCGTGTTCGCCTTCCTGTATTTCCATCTCTTCAAGGTGCACCGACCGTTTGTCGATACGCACCGGTGTGCCGGTTTTCATTCTCGCCGTGGTGATGCCGTGACGGCAGATGCTCTCCGTGAGGTGCTCGACGGCGGGTTCTGCAATCCTTCCGCCACGTACCTGGCAGCGTCCGATGTGCATGAGTCCGTTGAGGAATGTCCCGGCGGTGATGACGACGCTTTTGGCTCGCACCTCTGCTCCCCAAAGTGTGCGCACTCCGGTCACTTCTCCGTCTTTTACGAGGAGTTCTTCCACTTGGTCTTGCCAGATGTCGAGTCCCGGGGTGTTGTCGAGACGCTCGCGCCATTTCCAAATGAACTTGCCGCGGTCGCATTGGGCACGTGGACTCCACATGGCCGGGCCTTTCGAACGGTTGAGCATGCGGAACTGTATGGCTGTGGCGTCGGTGACGATGCCCATCTGCCCGCCGAGTGCGTCGATTTCTCGCACGATTTGTCCTTTGGCGATGCCTCCCACGGCAGGGTTGCAACTCATCTGGGCAATTTTGTTCATATCCATCGTCACCAGCAGTGTCTGGGCTCCCAGCCTTGCTGCAGCACAGGCGGCCTCGCAGCCGGCATGGCCGCCACCCACCACCACCACGTCATATTTCATCTTATGGTTCATCTTGCTTCTGCTTTTGTTTTTTCCGTCTTATCACGTCCGATAACGGATGGTAGACAGAGAAAAACCGCCTTTCATCCGCAAAAGTAAGCATAATAATCGGATTTTTTGCCCAAAATCTTTGATTTATAACAAAAATATACTATTTTTGCATTCAAAAGCGGTCTGATGCTACCTATTCATAGGTATTTTTCGGCCTTTCTTAACCCTATTTCGATGCATTTATATTCATTCAATAAATTAAATAATTAAATCTCAATCATTTATGTGGTTAATTAATTCTTCTATTGGTAGGAAGGTTGTGATGTCGGTCACTGGCGTCGCACTTATCCTTTTCCTGACGTTCCATTGTTGCATGAACGTCGCGGCTTTCTTCTCAGGAGAAGCCTACAACACCATCTGCGAGTTGCTCGGAGCCAACTGGTATGCTGTGGTGGCCACGTTGGGCTTGGCAGCCCTTGCTGTCATCCACATCGTTTACGCTTTCATTCTCACCGCCCAGAACAGAAGGGCACGTGGCAATGAGCGTTATGCTGTCACCGACACGCCTCAGAAGGTGGAATGGGCTTCTCAGAACATGCTCGTGCTGGGTATCATCATCCTTCTTGGCTTGTTGCTGCACTTGTTCAACTTCTGGTACAACATGATGTTTGCAGAGCTTGTGGGGATGGAAACCAAACTCGATCCCGCCGATGGTTTTGGTTGGATTCAGGAGACATTCTCCAACCCTGTCTTCGTAGTGCTTTACCTCATTTGGTTCGTTGCCATCTGGTTCCATCTCACCCATGGATTCTGGAGTGCCATGCAGACACTCGGATTGAGTGGCAAGATTTGGTTCAAACGTTGGAAGGTCATCGGCTTTGTCTATGTCACCATCCTCATGGCTCTTTTCGCCATCGTCGCGTTGGCTTTCGCCTTCGGGTGTGCACCAAGCCTCTGTAGTTAATGCTAACATCTATCTTACATTTTAATCCTGATTTACCATGACTAAGAAAATAGATTCAAGAATTCCTGAAGGACCAGTAGCAGAGAAATGGACCAACTACAAGGCCCACCAACGTCTGGTGAACCCAAAGAACAAGCTGAAACTCGATGTCATCGTCGTGGGCACCGGACTGGCAGGAGCCAGTGCCGCAGCCAGTCTTGGAGAGATGGGCTTCAATGTCATCAACCTCTGCATCCAGGACTCTCCACGTCGCGCTCACTCCATCGCCGCACAAGGTGGTATCAATGCCGCCAAGTGCTACCAGAACGACGGCGACTCCGTTTACCGTCTTTTCTACGACACCGTGAAGGGTGGCGACTACCGTGCCCGCGAGGCAAACGTCTATCGTCTGGCCGAAGTTTCCAACAACATCATCGACCAGTGCGTGGCACAAGGCGTGCCTTTCGCACGTGAATATGGTGGCATGCTCGCCAACCGTTCCTTCGGTGGCGCACAGGTCTCGCGTACCTTCTATGCAAAGGGACAGACAGGACAGCAGCTCCTCCTTGGCGCCTATTCCTCACTCAGTGCACAAGTGCAAGCAGGAAAGGTGAAACTTTACACCCGCTACGAGATGGAGGACGTGGTCATCGTCAACGGACGAGCCAGGGGCATCATCGCCAAGAACCTCGTCACCGGCAAGCTGGAGCGTTTCTCGGCCAACGCCGTCGTCATCGCCACAGGTGGATACGGCAACGCCTATTTCCTCTCCACCAACGCCATGGGTTGCAACTGCACCGCTGCCGTGCAATGTTATCGCAAGGGTGCCTATTTCGCCAACCCATCCTATGTGCAGATTCACCCCACCTGCATCCCCGTCCATGGTGACAAGCAGTCGAAACTCACCCTTATGTCAGAGTCGCTTCGCAACGACGGACGCATCTGGGTGCCTAAGAAACTGGAGGATGCCAAAGCCCTTCAGGCTGGCACGAAGCAGGGATATGAGATTCCGGAAGAAGACCGTGACTACTATCTGGAGCGTCGCTATCCTGCATTCGGAAACCTCGTGCCTCGTGACGTGGCCTCTCGTGCCGCCAAGGAGCGTTGCGACAAAGGCTTCGGCGTGAACAACACCGGACTGGCCGTCTTCCTCGACTTCTCCGAGTCCATCAACCGCCTCGGCATCGACGTCATCATGCAACGTTACGGAAACCTCTTCGAGATGTACGAGGAAATCACCGATGTCTTCCCCGGAAAGAAAGCTTGCGAGAAGGATGGCGTGACCTATTATCACCCCATGATGATCTTCCCCGCCGTACACTACACGATGGGTGGCATCTGGGTGGACTATGAACTGCAGACTTCCATCAAGGGTCTCTTCGCCATCGGAGAGTGCAACTTCTCCGACCACGGCGCCAACCGCCTTGGTGCTTCCGCACTGATGCAAGGCCTGGCCGATGGCTATTTCGTGCTGCCTTACACCATCCAGAATTACCTGGCCGACCAAGAGATTTGGCCGCGCATCTCCACCGACCTGCCTGAGTTCGAGGAGGCTGAAAAGGCTGTGGAAGCCGAAATCGACCGACTGATGAACATCAAGGGCAAGCGAAGCGTCGACTCCATCCACAAGGAGCTCGGACACATCATGTGGGAGCACGTGGGAATGGGACGCACGGCAGAAGGCCTCAAGGAAGGTATCGAACTCATCAAGAAACTTCGCAAGGAATTTGACACCAACCTCTTCATTCCTGGAACGAAGGAAGGTCTCAACATCGAACTTGACAAGGCCATCCACCTGCGCGACTTCTTCACCATGGGACAACTCGTGGCCTATGACGCACTCTCTCGAAACGAATCGTGTGGCGGACATTTCCGCGAGGAATACCAAACCGAGGAAGGTGAGGCCAAACGCGACGACGAGAACTATTTCTATGTGGGATGCTGGGAATACCAGGGAAGCGACGACAAGGCTCCTGAACTCATCAAGGAACCATTGGAGTATGAGGCTATCAAGGTGCAGACCAGGAACTACAAAAACTAAAAACCTTTAAATTCAAGAACAATGGCTAAGAATATCAGCTTTACAATAAAGTTTTGGCGTCAGAACGGTCCACGTGAGAAAGGTCATTTCGACGAGCACGAGATGAAGGACATCCCTGACGACACCTCGTTCCTTGAGATGCTTGACATCCTCAACGAAGAACTTATCAATGATGGCAAAGAGCCTTTTGTCTTCGACCATGACTGTCGCGAAGGTATCTGTGGCATGTGCTCCCTCTACATCAACGGCACTCCACATGGGAAGACGGAGCGTGGAGCCACCACTTGCCAACTCTACATGCGCCGTTTCAATGATGGCGACGTCATCACCGTGGAACCGTGGCGCTCTGCCGGCTTCCCCGTCATCAAGGACTGCATGGTGGACCGTGGCGCTTTCGACAAGATCATCCAGGCTGGTGGCTATACCAGCGTGCGCACAGGACAGGCTCAGGATGCCAATGCCATCCTCATCCCCAAGCAGAATGCCGACGAGGCGATGGACTGCGCCTCTTGCATCGGATGCGGTGCTTGCGTCGCTGCTTGCAAGAATGGTTCGGCCATGCTCTTCGTCAGCTCGAAGGTCAGCCAACTCGCACTGTTGCCACAGGGAAGGCCTGAGGCTGCCAAGCGCGCAAAGGCCATGATGGCGAAGATGGAGGAGCTGGGATTCGGAAACTGCACCAACACGCGTGCGTGCGAGGCTGTATGCCCGAAGAACGAGACCATCGCCAACATCGCACGACTCAACAGGGAGTTCATCAAAGCCAAACTGGCCGACTAAGCCAACTTGTCTTTGTATATAGGTGGGTTCTATAAATTATGTCGAGGCGATTTTTAGCTTTTAGGCGAGAGCAATGTGTAAGTCAAAGAGGGAGTGTAGCGGGCTACACGACCGATGAGACTTGACTGTGCCGAATAAAAGCAAAAAGCGGCCGAAATAATAGTTGTAAAATCCTGCCTTCATAAAAATCAGAATTAATAGGACACACCTATATTCAACCGCCCCGATGGCCAGTCTGCCATCGGGGTTTCTTCGCTGCAAGGCATGAAATAACTGTTATTCAAGTTCCGCATTTGCTCAACTTTCAGGAGTTAAAGGGGAGTTCTCCCTCTACCCCGGCCTACGGCCACCCCCTCTCGGGCAGAGGGGGAGGAGTTAAAGGGACATATGCTCACTTTTACCGCCTTTTGGAAAGAAATAATGCAACCTATGCTTCTTTAAAACCTTTTTCACGCCTCATTTTCCCAACTTGCGGAACTTGAATTACTTAAGTTTCGGAAGTTCAGGCTTATTGTTATTCAAATCATTATCCGCATCTTTCCGATAACGCCCCGAAGGGGCAATAAGCCTCCAGCCCAGGGCAACGCCCTGGGAAATTGGGAAGGAGGCAATCGCCCTG
>CADADN010000110.1 GCA_902786665.1 uncultured Prevotellaceae bacterium
CATTCCGCTGGTGAGACGGGATGTATCCCGTCTCTACAATTGCACACCGAGCCGTTTGGCGTGGCATTCCTTTCATTTCATCATTACAGCACGAAAAAATTTGCTTTTTGTTTTGTTTTCCCTTTCTCTTTTATTATTTTTGCATACGGTTATCGAAAGGTAGAAGAGAAAGCCCATACAAAACCCAAAGATATGAACGACAAAAGCCCCACTCCCCCATCACAAGGCAACACCTTGGAGCAATGCACGGAATCATGGCCGCAACTCGACAGCGGACTACGCTACCAACGACTCGTTGACTACCACTCCTACACCGGGTTCGGCACATACAACCTCTCCAACGAGGAATGGGACAACCGGGAGATGATTTTCAATTTCAAAAACAACTCCGAACTGACCGACCCCATCTCACACCAAAACGCGATGGAGAAGGCCATCAGCCTATTCACCGAACTCCTTGTCGGCACCTTCGGCGACCTCATCCCCACACTCACGCTGGCATGCATACCGGCATCCACCGCTGAGAAGACGGAGGCAAGGTTCAAGGAGTTCGCACGCAGGATGACGGAGGCAACAGGCATCGAAAACGGATACGAGCACATCAAGGTCGTAGCCGACCAAGACCCGGAGAAACTCGGCGACTCACATTTGCCTCAATATGCCATCGACCCGGAATATTTCAACGGCCGCAAGGTACTGCTCTTCGACGACATCATGGCCACGGGAAACAGCGTGGGGAAATTCGCCAAACACATGGAGGAAACCGGTGCCGACGTCGTCGCAGCCGTTGTCCTGGGGAAAACTGTCAGCCACCCCAGCAACGAATGACATCGTAAGCCCATAAAGCCCCATCACCTCCTCCAAAATCCTCCAAAATCCTCCAAAGTCCTCCAAAGTCCTCTAAAGTCCTCTAAAATCCTCTAAAAAAAATGACAGAAGAAGAAAAAACCGCCATCGCAGGAAGAGTCGTCGACGTGCTGCGCACCGTCTTCGACCCCGAGATACCCGTCAACATCTACGAACTGGGACTCATCTACCGCATCGAGGTGCAGGATGACGCCTCCGTGGACATCGACATGACGTTCACGGCACCCACATGCCCCGCCGCCGACTACATCCTCGAGGATGTGCGGCAGAAGGTGGAGGCGCTCGAAGGTGTGACATCGGCCAATGTCCAACTGGTGTTCGAACCGGTTTGGGACATGAGCATGATGAGCGAGGAGGCACGTGTGGAACTTGGATTCGACTAAGCCATGAACAAGAACATCTATTTCCTCTCCGACGCCCACCTGGGGTCTCTCGCCATCGAGCACGGACGCACACAGGAGCGACGACTCGTGCGCTTCCTCGACAGCATCAAGACGAAAGCCGCCGCCATCTATTTCCTTGGCGACATGTTCGACTTCTGGAACGAATACAAATACGTGGTGCCGAAAGGCTTCACGCGATTCCTGGGGAAGGTGTCCGAACTCACCGACATGGGCATTGAGGTGCATTACTTCACGGGCAACCACGACTTGTGGACCTACGGTTACCTGGAGAAGGAGTGTGGCATGATCGTGCACCGCAAACCCATCACGACGGAAATCTACGGGAAGGTGTTCTTCCTTGCACATGGCGATGGACTGGGAGACCCAGACGCGAAATTCAAGCTGCTTCGGAAGATGTTCCACAACCGCACATGCCAAATTCTACTCAACGCCATACACCCGCGGTGGGGAATGTCACTCGGACTGAACTGGGCGAAGAAAAGCCGCTTGAAAAGGGCCGACGGCAAGGAGCCGGAATACATGGGTGAGGACAAGGAGCACCTCGTGCTCTTCGCAAAGGACTACATCAAGACACACCCCAACATCGATGTCTTCATCTTCGGCCACCGCCACATCGAGAAGGACCTCACCCTCTCGCGCAAGGCACGCCTCTTGATCATCGGCGACTGGGTTTGGCAATTCACCTACGTGGTCTACGATGGCGAGCACCTCTTCGTCGAAGAGTATGTGGAGGGCGAAAGCAAGCCTTGACAGATAGCAAGCCTTGAAAAAATCCCAGGTCTACCTCGGGATTTTTTGTTTTTCCCCACTTGAATTATTCTTGTGTCCACCCTAACGCCAAGATGTCCCCCGAAGTCATCGGTGCGCACCTAGGGGGCGACGCTTCCAAGCGTCGCCACGCCAAGATGCCAATGCGCACCTGTATGCCAAACAGTCCCCCGAAGTCGTAGGGGCGGGTCTTGTGCCCGCCCGATATCACCATATTTTCATCCCGATTTTCAGAATTGGAGAATTTTTACGGGCGGGCACAAGACCCGCCCCTACAGCTGCACTGTTTGCCGCACCGCCATTGCCAATCCTCCCCCGAAGTGCGCACCGAACTCTTGGCGTGGCGACGCTCGGAGGACGTCGCCCCCTAAAAATGCCAAGGATGGGGTCTTTTACAGCCCCATCCTATCGCTATGAAAACAAAAATTACTGCTTCTACAGCAGATTCATTGTATCCGTTGCAATCATCAACTCCTCGTCGGTGGGGATGACGCACACCGTCACACGGGAGCCATCAGTAGAGATGACGGCCTCCTCGCCACGAGTCTTGTTGCGCTCCTTGTCAAACTCCACTCCGAGGAATTCGAGACCCTCGCACACCTTCTCGCGCATGTCCATCTGGTTCTCTCCCACGCCGGCGGTGAAGACGATGATGTCCACACCCCCCATGGCGGCGGCATAGGCGCCGATGTATTTCTTGATACGGTAGAAATACATGTCGAGGGCGAGTTGGGCGCGCTCGTTGCCACTCTTGGCGGCACTCTCCACGTCGCGCATGTCGCTGCTCTCCTCAGTGATGCCGAGCACGCCGCTCTGCTTGTTGAGCAGGTTGGACATGCCGTCGGGGTCGAGTTCCAGCTTCTTCTCGAGGAAGGTGATGGCTCCGCCGTCGATGTCGCCAGAGCGGGTGCCCATCATGAGGCCCTCCAGCGGTGTGAGGCCCATGGAGGTGTCCACGCATTTGCCGTCTTTCACGGCGGCGATGCTGCCGCCGTTGCCCACGTGGCAGGTGATGATGCGCTTGCCCTTCGGGTTGACGTCGAGGAACTCGCACACGCGCTGCGAGACATAGCGGTGGCTGGTGCCGTGGAAGCCGTATCGGCGTACGCCGAACTGCTTGTAAAGACGGTATGGGATGGCATACATGTATGCCTTCTTCGGCATGGTCTGGTGGAAGGCGGTGTCGAACACGCCCACTTGCGGCAGTCCGGGCATCAACTCACTCACGGCCCTCACGCCCTTCAGGTTGGCGGGGTTGTGCAGCGGAGCAAGTTCGATGCACTGCTCGAAGGCGTCGAGCACCTCCTCGGTGAGCAGCACGCTCTGGTTGAACTTCTCTCCTCCGTGCACCATGCGGTGGCCCACGGCGTCGATTTCCTCGAGGCTCTTGATGGCGCCTATCTCACGGTCGGTGAGCAATGAGAAGATGAACTTCACGCCCTCGGTGTGCTCCGGGATGTCGTGCATGATGGTCTTCTTCTCCCCATTGGGCAGCTTCACCTTCACGAAAGCACCTTCCAAGCCCACACGCTCGGCTCCACCAGAGGCAAGCACCTCCTTGGTGTCCATGTCGTAAAGGGCATACTTGATGGACGACGAGCCGCAATTCAATACTAATATCTTCATTTCCTGTTTCTTGTTTCTTATTTTATATAATGTTGTTCCTACTTACTTCGCATCCATGGCCTGGCAGGCGGTGATGGCCACCATCTTGTAGATGTCGTCCACGGAGCATCCGCGGCTGAGGTCGTTCACCGGGCGTGCGATGCCCTGGAGGATGGGACCCAATGCCTCGGCGTCGCCCAGGCGCTGCACCATCTTGTAGCCTATGTTGCCCACCTCGAGGTTGGGGAACACGAGTACGTTGGCCTTGCCGGCGATGTCGCTGCCGGGAGCCTTCTTGGCACCCACCGACGGCACGAGGGCGGCGTCGGCCTGCAATTCACCATCCACCTTCAGGTCGGGAGCCAGTTCCTTGGCAAGTCGTGTGGCCTCCACCACCTTGTCCACCACCTCGTGGCTGGCGCTTCCCTTGGTGGAGAAGCTCAGCATCGCCACGCGTGGGTCTTCGAAGCCTGCCACGCTCTTGGCGGTCTGCGCGGTGCACACGGCGATCTGCGAGAGTTGGGCGGCGTCGGGCATGGGGGTCACTGCCACGTCGCCGACGACGAGTATGCCGTTCTCACCATATTGTGGTTGCTTGGTGATGAGGAGCATGGCACCGCTGACGCAGGTGATGCCCGGCGAGCACTTGATGATTTGTAGTGCCGGCCTGAGGGTGTCGCCCGTGGTGCTCAGTGCGCCGGAGATTTGTCCGTCGGCGCCGTTGGTCTTGATGATCATGCATCCCAGGTAGAGCGGGTTCTTCACCAGTTCGCGGGCCTTCTCTATGGTCATGCCCTTCTTCTTGCGAAGTTCGGTGAGCAACTCGGCATACTCCTCGCTCTTGGGGTTGTTCTCCGGGTCGATGAGTGTGGCCTTGTCGATATGCTCCAGCCCCCATTCCTTGGCGAGGGAGTGTATTTCGTCGGGGTTGCCTATCAATATGATGTCGGCGATGTCTTCAGCCAACACCCTGTCTGCTGCTCTCAATGTGCGCTCCTCGGTGGCTTCCGGAAGCACGATGCGCTGCTTGTTGCTTTTTGCGCGTGCGATGATTTGTTCTACTAAATTCATATTTTTAGGTTTGATAGTTTTTCATTTTGTCTACTGTCATGGCCGAGGTTCCCGCAATGACTTTGCAAAGATAATAAAAAGGCTTTGCATGTCAAAACAAAATGCCCTCTTTTTTGCCTCAAAATAAATAATTCCCGCCACGCGGTCGTCATGTCCCGTTCTCCGTAGGTCACGGCTAAGCCGTGACGCTCTACCCCATTTCCTTCGACAGTATGCTCTCGAGGTCCTCGAAGGAAAGACGGAGATGGAACTGTCCTCTGATGGCCACGCTGACGCGCCCCGTCTCCTCTGAGACGATGATGGCGATGGCGTCGCTCTCCTCGGAGATGCCCATGCCGGCACGGTGGCGCAGACCCAGTTCCTTCGGGATGTTCTGGCTGTGGGAAACGGGCAGCACGCATCCGGCGGCTTTTATTCTCTTGTCGGCGATGATCATCGCCCCGTCGTGCAGCGGCGCCCCCTTGTAGAAGATGTTCTCTATCAGGCGTTGGTTGATTTCCGCATCGATGACCTCCCCGGCGGTTTGCACGATGTCGCCCAGCGGCATGCTCCTCTCCACGATGATCAGCGCCCCCACCTTGTCCTTCGCCATGTTCATGCACGCCTTGACGATGGGCATGATATGCTTGCGGTCCACATTCTTCGACTTCTTGAACAACTGCAGCAGCGGACTCATCCTCTGGTGCGCGCCAAGACTATACAGGAACCTGCGTATCTCACTCTGGAAGAGCACGATGAAACCGATGACACCCACGCTCACCACCTTGTCGAGGATGCTGCCAAGAAGGCGCATCTCAAACACCTGGCTCACCAACAGCCAGAGGACGATGAACACGAGGATGCCCACGAACACATTGATCGACCGCGACTCCTTCATCAGCTTGTAGCTGTAGTAGAGGATGACGGTCACTAAAAGGATGTCAAGGAAATCCTTGAAGCCGAATTCTATGAAACCCAAATTAATCAATTTTCAATATTAGCTTAAATATCAATTCTCAAACCTCAAACCTCAATTCTCCCACGATTCTGCACGCCTCCACGGCCTCTTTCACGTCGTGCACGCGCAGGATGGAAGCCCCTTTCATCAGTGCCACGGCGTGGAGTGCTGTTGTGGCGTTGAGCGCCTCCGACGTCTCGCAACCGAGCAGGCGGGTGATCATCGACTTGCGCGAGACACCCACCAAGAGAGGCAGCCCCAATGCCGACAGGCGTTCAAGGCCCGCCATCACGGCATAGTTGTCTGAGAGGTCCTTCCCGAAGCCGAACCCCGGGTCGAGGATGATGTCGGCGACACCCAGGCCCCGGAGCATGTTCACCTCCTCGGCGAAGGCTTGCAGCATCGCGTCGATGGACGGCAGCCGTGACATCAGCACATACGGCACGTGGAGCCGCGCCACCATGGCAAACATCTCCGGCACGTCGCAGCCGTCAGAAGTCCCCGGTGCGCACACTCCCCCTCTAAGATTAGAGGGGGCCAGGGGGCGTTGACCTGAAGAACTCGTGGGCGACGTCCTCCGAGCGTCACAACCACCAGAAGTCCTTGTTGCAACATCCGAGACATCGTTGACGATGGCCACGCCATATTCCTCCACGGCCATCCGCGCCACGTCGGGGCGGAACGTGTCGACGCTCACCACCATGTCAGGATGCCCGCGCCGCACCAGCGAGAGAGCCGTCCGCAAACGTGCCATCTCCTCCTCCACGGTGACGTCGGTCGCCCCGGGGCGTGTGGAAAAGGCCCCCACGTCGATGATAGCGGCCCCTTCGGCCACTATCTCGTCGGCACGGGCGCAGATGTCATGTTCCGTCTGTGTGCGGCTGGCAGCATAGAACGAGTCGGGTGTCGCGTTGAGGATGCCCATCACCAAGGGTTTGGAGAGGTCCATCAGGCGTCCCCCGGCATTGATTCCATACGCAGGTCTCTCATTCATCCTATCTAACACATTTTGTGGTTGGCACTATGGCGACAAGATTCATCCCGTCTCCACAATGCGCTCTGCCCGTAGGGTATCATCGTCATAACGCGCCTATGATTTCAGGGCAGCCTAAAAGGACACTGCAAAGATAATGAAAACCGAGTGCAATACAAAGCAAAAAACAATTTTTTTGCTTTCATTGCCGAGGTGCATCTTATCTTCACCGTCAGGTAAAGATAATAAATAATCTGATTATTTTTAATCAAGTATAAAAAAAGTTTCGTGACGGACACACGAATTACCATATAATGATTCAGAAATTTCCATATTTGCCAGTGCGCACCTAGGTGGCGACGCTTCCGAGCGTCGCCACGCCAAAAGGCCAGTGTGCACCTAGGGGGCGACGCTTCCAAGCGTCGCCACGCCAAAAGGCCAGTGCGCACCTAGGGGGCGACGCTTCCAAGCGTCGCCATGCCAAAAGGCCAATGCGCACCTAGGGGGCGACGCTTCCAAGCGTCGCCACGCCAAAAGGCCAGTGCGTACCTAGGGGGCGACGCTTCCAAGCGTCGCCATGTCAAAAGGCCAGTGCGCACCTAGGGGGCGACGCTTCCAAGCGTCGCCACGCCAAAAGGCCAGTGCGCACCTAGGGGGCGACGCCTCCAAGCGTCGCCACGCCAAAAGGCCAGTGCGCACCTATAGGGTCAGGTCTTGTGCCCGCCCGCAAAGGGTCAGGGGTGGGACCAAGAATGTTCTGCCAGAACCAACGGTCGACGTGCGAAGCGGAAGTCAATTGCCGCTCGGCTCTGCCGCTTGGCTCGTCCAAGAATCCGGCAGCCCTTAATATTAGGATTTGCAATCCGATTAAATCGTGGTACACAAGGGTTTACAAGTAAAAAAAACGAACTGATAATGACGTTTTTAGCGGATTACAAATCCTTATATTTTTTACATCGGGATTGCAAATCCCGATGAACATTCTTGGCGCCAAAAGACAGTGTCCACACCCCCGGGATGCTCACTCGGAGTGCAACATCCCCGCCCCTCAAGGGGAGGGGTCAGGGGTGGGGTCTGTAACTTTTTGATATTCAGGCGAATTTCACCCCACCCCATCCCCTCCCCTTCGAGGGGAGGGGAGATGAGCACCGATTTTTGCTCACCGTCCACTTTAAAAAGTGAACTCATTTTTCAATTGAATAAAATCTTCAATCTTCAATTTTAGCTTCGCTGATTTTTGTCGCGACTCGGCAAAGTTCAAGCAAGCTTGACTCTGCTCTCGCTGCTCCAAAAATTCAATTTTCAATTTTCAATCTTCAATTTTCAATTGAATAAAATTTTCAATTTTCAATCTTCAATTTTCAATTGAATAAAATCTTCAATCTCAAACCTCCAATCTCAAACCTCCAATCTCAAATCTCAAATCTAAAACCTCAAATCTTCAAAAAGGCCTTTCTGTTTCGACAGGTGTTGTGACGGGATCGTCGGTGGATGGTATGCGTGAGAGTTCGAAGAAATGCGTGGTGAGGGCATCGTACCCGCAGATGAAGTCTCCCGTTCCCACGTTGCGTCCCTTGGCGAGGCGGATGAGGGCGGTGCCCTCCGGGCGCACCTTGTGATACTCCCCGGAATATCCTTTTCCATACATCTCCGGTCGGTAGATGAGCAGCACCATGTCGGCAGCCTCGGCTATCTGTCCGCTGCCACGCAACCGTGAGAGAGTAGGTTCCGTGGTCCCCTTGTCGCGGCTGAGTTGTGAGAGCAGCACGATGCAGATGTTGAGTTCCTTGGCGAGGTTTTTCAGTCTTCTTGCCACCGTGCCGAAGAACTGCTCCTCGTTCAGCCTCCCTCCGCTCTCGTTGGTCTGCAACACCTGCAGGTAGTCGATGAACGCCATTTCGATGTGGTGTTTGAGCACCAGTCGTCGTATGCTGACGATGATTCGCTCAATGCTGATGGTGGCGGTGTCGTCGAAAAAGACGGGCAGGTCGTGGAGGAGTTCTCCCCCATGTCGGAACACCTTGAGTTGGCTTTCTGTCAGCGGTTCCTGCATGATGACACGCGAAGAGATGCCACACTGTCCCGCCATCATACGAGCCATCTGTTGGCAGTTGGTCATCTCTGTGGAGTAGAAGGCGCTGGGATGCCCGAGGAATGCCGCTTTCACGCAGAGGTCGATGGCGAGAGATGTCTTACCCTGTGAGAACTCAGCGGCGATGACGACGAGGTCGCTGCGCTGCAACCCACCCTTTCCGTCAAGCATTTTGAAGCCGGTGAGGATGCCTTTTGGTCGCTTGCCGGAGATATTGTCGTCCACGATGCCCTGCAGTTCCTCCATCACTTTCGAGGCCGGCATGATGGTTGACGCCTTGTTGGCCTCCACGGCACCTATGGCCTCCACGGCATCGTGCAGTGCGTCACTGAGCGGGTATGCCTCATCGGTGCCGGCGGCGAGCAGTTTCTGTCCTATCCTCCACAGTTCGCGCCGCTGCCACAACTCACGAATGCGCAAGCAGTGCTGTTGTAGGTAGATGCTGGTGCAGTAGGTGCTGCAGATGTCGAAAAGTGTTGTCTCGTCGATGCCGGATTTCGGTTCGTGTTGCGCCAGCCATTTCCACACGGAGATGATGTCGGGACTCTCACCTTGTGCGAACACCTGTGAGATGGCTTTGTATACGAGTGCATGCTTCGGGTTGTAGAACATCTCCGGCGACAGGATTTCCGCCGTATCGGCATAGAGCTGTTCTGCAGAGAGTAGGATGCTGAGCACGATTTGCTCACACTTCTGGTCGTTGACGAGGGGTTGTTGTGCCATATTCATCATCCTGTTTTAGTTTCTGTTCTCTCTTCTTGCCCATGTGGAGAGACGCTTGCTGGTCTCCCATGTCTTCTGCATCTCGAAGCGCATGCGTTGTCGTCGTTTGTCGAGTTCTGTCCAGTATTGGAAGAAGTCGTTGAGCATCTCACGGTCGTATTGGTCCACATAGGGTAGGATGCTCTGGTAGAAGTCGGTTCTCCTCATCACCAGGTCTCGGGAGGGAGCCCCCTTGGCCTTTTTCTTTGCTTTCACGGCAGGTGAAGGGGCCTTTTCTTTGTTGTTGCACTCATCCCTGTTTCCAGGTCCGGATTCAGGTTCCTGCTCCCCCCTGTCGACCTCTCCTTGCGTGGCCATGTCCTCGTCAGCCATCGGTGTGGCGTCGGTGGCATCATCCGGTGTGGGAGTTGTGGGAGAGGTGGTGGCTGCCGGCACGGAGTCGTGAGCCTTGTTCCACCGTTTGCGCCCCGCTTCCCTTCGTTTCTGGCTCACCGCCTCATATCGTTTCTTGTCATATTCGAAATGGACGCGCCACTCGTTGAAGATGACGGCTATGGTGAGGTTCTGCTCATCGTCAGGCATCTGACCGTTTTCTGCATAGAGAAAGAAATACCTGACGAGTTTTCCGAGGTCTTCATTGCTCAGATAAGAGGACATGCGGATGATGCTTTGGTGCATGATGAAATTGCTGACGTCGCGGACGGTGTGGGTAGGCTGTCTTTTCATGGTTTTTTGCGATTTTTGTCTTGTCATTATGACATGGTTGATGAAAATTTGGTGCAAATATAATGTCCGCCATTCAAAAAAGGATGTCATTTTGCCATGGGCTGGTAGTAATAATAAGAAGTTAAAGAAATTATCGCTTGTAGTAAGAAGTTAAAGAAGTTATAGAAGTTATCGCTGCGCTCGAAGTTAGAGACAATAGTACACGCCTAAGAGGCCCCCGAAGTCGTAGGGGCGGGTCTTGTGCCCGCCCGCTATCATCATATTTTCATCCCGAATTTTGGAATTGGGAATTTTTACGGGCGGGCACAAGACCCGCCCCTACAGCTGCACTGTTTGCCGCACCGCCATTGCCAATCCTCTCCGAAGTCGTCGGTACTTGCTTCATGCATGTCCGTAAATTATAAATTATTTTGATGTCCTTACGACATTCGGCAAAAAAAACTTTTTCGTGCTGTAATGATGAAATGAAAGGAATGCCACGCCAAACAGCTCGGTGCGCAATTGTAGAGACGGGATACATCCCGTCTCACCAGCGGAATGCCACGCCAAATGAGGTGGTGCGCACTGAGACGGGATGTATCCCGTCTCTACCACCTCGGGCACAAGACCCACCCCTACGACTTCAGAGAAATTCTTGGTGTGACGACCAACCTTACAGGTCGAAAACTTTTTAATTTTCCGGGCGCGAGCGTCAAAGAAAAAATTTTTTTCTTTTCTTCTCCCTAGGAGAAGTTTCTTTTTCTTTTTTCATTCTTTATAAAAATCAATATCAATAATCATTATCAATATTCAATAATCAATATTCAATAATCATTATCTGCTTTTTTTGGGCTCAGGGGGGATTGTCCGTGGATGGCCCCACCGCAGCCTAACCAAAAATCATCATGCATCGGTACATAAAGAAAGGCAGGTCCGAGACTCC
>CADADN010000111.1 GCA_902786665.1 uncultured Prevotellaceae bacterium
GCGAATTACAGAACTATTCAATTGGGAAGCATCGTCTGCTACATATTGAAAATAGTATTTATATTGGTTGGAGATATTAATACAAAACACATCCCCTTTTTTAGTAACAATTCTTTTTTTCATTTTTTTCAGAAACTGATAATAATGCCCCTTTTTCAGGACTGCAAGTCCTTATACTCAGTTCCGCCGGATTGCAAATCCGGCGGAGCGGGGGGGCGCTCCCGTCGATTACTCTATAGCTTCCACATTCATTACTCCTATATTGCCGTAAACTTCTGGTTCTATTTCAAACGTATTTGTTTTATTGAACAATGTTGAACCTTTTTTAAAAATGTTGTTGAGGATTGAGAGTTGCTCGTCGAACTGGCAATCAAAGAAAACGAACAAGCCACAAAAGATATTGTTATGGATTACGATTGGACTCTTATTATGCCCACCCATTTCAAATTGCACTTTTTCCTTGACGACGCAATTATCAATTGTAAATCCATTAATAAAAAAAGATGAATGTATCAAAAGGTGATTTATAACGCAGTTCCTAACAGACACTTTTTGATTAAATGTTGAGAACCTTAAGTCTACGATGTCCATGACAGAGTCAGAAATTAAAATTTCTCTATTTAGGTTTTCTCTGTCAGAGTAAAAGTTTCTTGATTTCATACGATTTTGAATTTACCAGTTTTGGTCTTGTAGATAAATAATGGGGCTTTCTGACCTAATAATAACGCCATTGCAAGGCATAAAATTGTATGATCGTATCTTGTTATTAAAGATATTCACCCTAATTAATTTCGGTATTCCATTGACGTTAAGTTTAATTGTGTTCTCACCTTCATGAAATAAGTTCCTATTATCTGAAATAACTTGTTTTACCTTTGCTTTTATTGTCAAATTATCTACACCAATGTCTGCGTGTCTGTTATGCGAGAATGCGTGGTTATCGAAATTTTGATCAACGCTTTTTGAAAAAATAGGAGTCAGTCCCCTTGCGAATCCACTAATACCTCCTATTGCAGCTCCATGAAGCGTTTGTTTGCCAATCATACCGAGACCATCCTCAAAGTCATCTGCATGCTGAATGGCCAATCCTGTTCCTATTGCAAGCCCTCCGATTCCACCACTTATGGCATCTTGGGCGGTGGCTCTTAGAATATCATTTTTTATCCATCTGGTAGCTTTTCCCAATGGTTTTCCCAACCATTTGTTTATTTTACCCCCAGCAGCATAAGTCACTACGCTTAAGCCTGTTGAGACCATAACGTTGCCGTAGTCAATATTGCCCCATCCAGCATCGAATCCTTGATTAACAATGCTGTTGCCTGCTCCAGCCACAATAGCACCAAGCACGGGAGACACAAAAATACTTGCTGCTGCAGAAGCGGCTCCAACTCCAAATAGCGAAAAACCTTGTTCCCAACTGTTGATTTCATCCCAATTGGCAGCAACATTTATTCCACCTGAGACGACGATTGCCCCTATAATGGCAAGCACAGGAATTTCTCCGCTGGGGTCTGTATATTTCAGCGGGTTGTTCAGGCAATACGAGTAACGGTTGAAGTTCTGGCTGTCCCACGGCTGCTGCACGTAGTTGTCGGTGGAGAGGAATTGGCCTATCTGCGGGTCGTAGAGCCGGCCGTTCATGTTGATGAGGCCGAACTCTGGTAGCATCTCTTGGCCGGTGTAGCCTCGGTGGAAGCCGATGTCGTTGCGGGTGACGGTCTGGTTGCCCCATACATCGTAGGTTGCCTCAAACTTCTTGCAGCCATTCTGGTCGACGATGGTGACGACGCTGCCCAAATGGTCGGTGAAGAGGTAGAAGATGCTGTCGGGGCGGCTTGTCTGCTTCTTGTAGAGCACGCCATTGTCGAGGTAGTACAGCCGGCGGGTGGTGCCGCCCTCGACGATTTCCTCGTAGTCGCCCATGTAGTAGGCGGTGCGGCGCAAGGAGCTGGTGTTCCTGTAGAGCCGTGTGCGCCACCGCTCGTTGTCAGGGCCGTAGTCCAGCAGCATCTTGTAGTTGTCTTCGCCATAGTCCCCGATCTGACTCACCTTCCCGAAGGCGTTGTACTCCGTGTCGAGCTGTGACGTGGGAATCTTGCCCCGGGTGTTGTCCACCGCCGTCACGGCATGCGGTCTGTTGCCCTCATAGTAGTACCGGCCAATGTCTGTCTGGGTGGTGATGTTCCCGTTGGGTGCATAACTGATGGCACTGGCGGCAACGCCTCCAAGACTGACACCTGTGAGGCGGTCAAGGTCATCGTATGTGAAAGTCTCACTGCTTGCGAACATGCCGGTGCGTCCTGTCATGTTACCCGTAGCCGTATTGTAGGCGAATCCCAATGAACGTATGGTCGAACCGCTGTTGTAGGAGAGGGCCATGTTTGTCACCCTCCCTGCCAGGTCTGCCACGGTGGTTGACTTCAGACTGGCACCCAGTCTGGCTGTGGTGGTGATGGCCGAGTTCTGTGCCGTGACGGCATCCGTCTGCCATACGGTGGTGCCGTTGGCGGCGATGCTGTTGCGGTTGCCATAGCAGTCATACTGGTAGGCCACGCTGACGGAGCCTGGGTACAAGACGGCTGACGGAAGTCCGTTGGTGCCGTAAGTGTACTGGAACGTGCGCGTGCCGAGACCTGAAACCGCACGGGCCTCCTGCTGCACGCGCCCATACTGGTCGTAGGTGTAACTGATGGTGTTGCCGCTGCGCGAAGTGGAGAGGAGCAACCCCTTGTTACTGTTAGTCTGGCCGTAGGTGTAGGTGGTGGCAATGCCTGCAGTTGATGATGATGACAGTCTTCCTTTCGAGTCGTAGGTGTTTGTGGTGGTATAGTTACGCCCGTCCTTCTGCGTCTTGATGCGCCCGTATGCATCGTAGGTATAGGTCATAGTACCCGCATCAGGGTCGATGAGTTTCGTCTGGTTGCCGGCCTCGTCGTACTCCATGGTGACCGTCGCCCCGCAGGAAGACACTACGGCGGGCTTGCCACAGGAGGCATAGCTGTAGGTGGTGACGTTTCCCGCAGCGTCGGTGGACTCGACAATGTTTCCCCAAGAGTCATACCGTGTCGTATAGCTCCGCCCGTTGCTGGTTGCCGTGACACTTTGCCAGCCGTAGGAGTAGGATGTGCTTTCGCCAGTACTGTAGCTGTCGCTTCGTTTCCTTCCATTGGCGTAGTAGGTCAGGTCCTCGGTAACTGTCTGTGTGCCGAGTCTCTTGGTTATCCTGTATATTTGTCCCTTGCTGTTATAGCTGGTGGCCTCCTTAAGAGACAGCTCACCCTGGCATACACTTTCAGTGAGCACTTCACGTCCTCGGCTGTCATACCATGTCTTCACCCAGGGATGCGCAGTTCTTTGTTCCAGCACATAGTATTTTTTTGAATTTGACGATCCCCAGCCACGTTTATAATTGGTAAGCAGACTGTCAGGTGACATTACGGAAGTCAGGTTTCCCCAGCTGTCGTAAGAATAAGATGTCGTCTGCGGGTATGCAGCGCGTGTCTTGTCGGTCTCAGTGAGCACATTGCCCCATAGGTCGTATGTGTAATCCTTCACAATGTAACCATTCTCTGTGTTCCTTATGACAAATCTGTTTGTGTTGTCATACTGACTTTGTATAGTTTTGCTTTCTACTCCCTGTGCTGATGTCGTCTGTGAAAGAACATTCCCGTAAGAATCGTATGTATAGACAGTTGTAACAGCAAAGGGCGTATCGTAATACTCAGTCTTTGATAACAACCTTCCGTATGTGTCGTATTGGAGTTTGGTGGTATTGTCGAACCATTCCTGTTCATAGTATGGAATCCCCAAGTCGCTCTGATAATAAAGCTGACTGTGCTCAACGGTTTGCGGTAGCCACTGGCCGTGGCACAGGACATAGTCTTCATAATAATCCACTCTCCTGTTTCCATCCGGATAGACAGTTTCTTCCGTTTCCAATGCTTTTTGGAAGCCAGAGTGGAACCACCGCGTTATGACAGTATGGTAACCGTATGCATCGGTATGTTTATCGCACTTTGGCAGATGGTAGTAGGCGTTTATGCTGTCACCTGTCGCTGTGTTGTAGTATCTGACCGACAGGACCTGGCTTTCGTCAAACGTTGTCTCACTCCCTGTCGTTTTGGTATGAGTTGTCTTAGATGGGGTATATGCTGTGCTGTTCCACTCCACTTCCGTCGTTGACGAAATTCCCGTAGCGGCACAGCTGGCCGTCTGAGACTTAAAGCCCATTATTCCCCGGCCTGCTTTATGTATTTTCAATCCGCCGTACTGATAGCTGGTGACTTTGGTGGATGATGCACCGTCATTCTGCATTGTTTGGTATACGGCTGACAGTGGTGGCGCTACATCAGCAACGGGATATGTTGAGCCAGTACCTTTGGTATATATACCAGAATCAGTCAGTGGCTTGTATGTAAAAGATGTGTAGTTCCCCAATCCGTCGGTAACTTTTGAAACCTTCCCCCGTGATGCTGAATAACCGGAATGGCGGTAGATGAAAAACGCGGGATTGGTGACGTTGCCGCCCGTGTAGGCATTATATCCATAGTTTGCAAGCTCTGCCAGCCCGTCACCATTGAAGTCGCCTATGGTTCTCTGGCATGTGAAGGCATCATCAGTGTTGGTTGAGGTGACATGCCGTTCCTGAACAAGGGTTGTGCCGTTGGACTTCATCCAGTATGTATATGTGAGCCCGCCCACGGTTTTGGAGATGACGGCATCCGATCGCCCGTCGCCGTCCATGTCATAAACCATGCAGCTGACATGCTCGTCCATGTCGGTAGCATCACCTTCAATGGAAAAATGCCGTGATAGATTGAGTCCATAATCTGCCTCACCATTTCCCATCTTCAGATGCCAGGTTTTCGCATTGTCTGAACAGAAAAGTATATCAGGTGTGCCGTCGCCGTTGAAGTCTCCTAGATATGCCTTCGTGATGGTGTATCCTAAAGAATAGGTGTTTGTTGTAAGTGTGAGCGTTATGTTGGGATTGTCAAGCCATGTTCCGTCGTTGATATAGAGCCCGTAGCCACTGGTATAGAAAACCATGATGTCCGTGAGGCCGTCACCGTTGAAGTCGGCAGGAGCTATCTGCTTCGGTTTCCCTTGCAGTTCGAAGCGCAGAGGCTTCTTTACGTGTACGCCTGTTGGAGAGGCCTGAAGTATTGCGCCATGGTATACTGTCGCATCCAGATGGTCCTCCATGACCACTATCTCGTCCTTCCCATCGTTGTTGAGGTCGGCAACGGTATATAGGAAACTGTCATTGAGATCATCAAGCTGCAGATTGTATGAAATGCCAGCATACCCTGTTGCCCCCTGGTTCAGTTTGAATATCTGGAAGTCCACACGCCTCAGCTCATCGAACGACTGCAAATACATCGGAATGAGGAGTTCGCTGAGGCCGTCACCGTCGGCATCCATAGATGAAGGGCTTGTCGAACATTGTCTCCAGCCACCATCATAGCTCTCCATCCCCGCAAGAAAGCCCAGCTCACTCCTTGTAAACTGAATGTTCCCCTGTGAGTTAAGTGAAGTAAAAAAAGCGGTAAGATAGGTATTACAGGGCTGATGGTAGGTTGGTTGGCTAATAAGGACTTTGGAGCATTTTATCATATCGGAAAGCCCGTCGCCATTCATGTCAATAGCCATATAAGAAACATTCCGCCTTTCTGCTGAATTTGCCAGCCCCAGGCTCTGCACATTATTGCTGTCGCGTGAAACCGATAGCGATGGGAGATAATCCCAATTGAAAATGACGGGTCTCAACGCATCCGATTCGCCATTCCTCTCTGTCACTTTTATTAAGCGGGAGAATTTCTTGCTTGTACCATCACCTGTCTGGTTGTATCTAAAGGAATACCGCCTATAATCATGCCATTGTCCATCGGAATACATCCCCGTGGTGACGGTTTTAAGGCGTTTTGTCATTTTTCCCGTTTCTCCAGGGAATGATAGCCATAACGTGTCAGGACGGTTTTCATATTCAAAATTAATTCGTGTGCTGTTGCCGATTCCATAATATATAGTGGAAGGATGGACTATTCCGTTGTAGCTGATATAGTTATATTCAATACTTTTCCCATCTGGTGATTTTACAGCACTAACGAACCATGAAAAGACTTTGTTTGGGTATATCATTTGTCGGCTTGTAAGTCCCTTTCCGAATTCCAATCTCATTCCGTCAGACTTTTCTACGCTAAACCACTGGAGAGTCTGGCTTTGTGAAGTCAGCCCATGGTGTACAATTCTTGTCCTCGGGTCGTTCTCCAGGCGATACACTGCTGAGTCGCTTCCTGCCGCTGCCTGTGTGAGTATGAGCCGCTGTCCGTCGAGGGCGAAGGCATCGTCGGCAGTGTAGCTGATGCCCGCCGCAGCACCGTCGTGAAAGATGTCACGGGGTACGCGGGTTATTGCTGAAATGCCTGAGATGCTGCAACCATAGCCAGCCACACCGTTCCCGGCTTGGCTGTTGTAGGTGATGGCCACTTCCGGCGTTGCCCCCGGCAGACCTTGCGGACATTCAATGGGAATGGAGTATGTGGCGGCCCCAAGGGGCGACACTGCAAATGTTCCGCCTGTTCCTCCAACAGGGTCTGTACTGGTCGAGCTGCTGTCAGGTGGTGTAATATAGCCGAAACTGTTTTGCGCAAAAGATGGTGTGGATATCGCCAGTATGCCAGCGAATGTGGCTATAATGGATGCGAGTTTCATAGTAACTGTGTGCTTTTGTATGAATGCTATTCGTTTTTTCTCTTAGTGCGGTTCCCCGCTGCGTCGTATGTGTAACGGATGCGGTACGGGTGGCCTACAGTCAGTTCAAGCGTACCGCCCGGTTGAACCTCAAAGGGGTTGTTTATCACGATGCCGTTAGGAGCATTGGCCGTAAAATCCCCCGTCGAGGTGACGGTAACATTGCTGATGTTGAGCGTGGTGCGGCCTTGCACGAAGACTTCCGTGCTGACGGTCTGGTTCTGGTATGTGTCTGTGCTGTCGCCCAATTCCGTGGCCCCCGCTGCGGAGGCACTAACGGACAGCAGGGCTGACAGGGCCAGCCTCTGTAGATGTTTCTTTTCCATAGCGTTCTGGGTTATTTAGTTATCAGCATGCGCTTGGTGTCGATTTCCTGTCCGTCCACGACGAGGGAGTAGAGGTAGATGCCCTCTCCAAGTTCCCAGCCGTTCACGGTGATGCTCTCCATGCCTGCGGTCACAGGTACTTTCTTGAGCATCTTGCCGCTCAGGTCGAAGATGCAGATTTGGGCGTTGCGTGCATCATCGGCCAGCCGGAAACGGATGGTGGTCTGCTCGCGGAAGGGGTTGGGCGAGTTCTGGAAGAGCACATTCCCTGACGACTTCGCAGGAATTGGCGCAGCCGTCTCGTCGTCAGGCGTATCGGCGGCCCTTGTTTCGCGGGTCTTGCCGCCCTCCAGTTCCCGGATGCGCCCGTTCAGCTCATTGATGCACTGCACCAGCAGGGGCACCATTTCCACGTAATTGATTTTCTTGGAGCCGTCCTTGTCCTCGTAGACCAGGTCGGGAAAGACCTTCTCCAGTTCGTCGGCAGAGAAACCATAGTGCTGCTTGTCCTCTATCTGCCTAGCGATGACATCCTCTTCAGGCTCGTCCAGCTTGGATATGTCAATGCCTTTCTTTGCCAGTTCCTCTTTCTCCTCTTCGCTTTTCTCAAGGAAAGTTGGCTCTGCCACAGCCTGTTTGGCGGCGGGTGCGTGGCGGAACGAGCGAGCGTTCAGGCCCAGCATCAGGTCGGAAACCAATTCTCCTCTGTCAGCCAACACTTCGCTGCCGCCTGACGAAGACAGGGCTGCGTTGCCCAGTGAGACATCAGCGAGGGAACTGACGGTGACAAGTGCGCCGATGACCTTGGTCTTGCCCACAAAAAGGCCTGCGTACTTGTCATCAGGGATGGCACTGCTCGCGGAACTGCCTGAGGCTATTCCGCAGATTGCGGCCGTATTAAACGTGCCATACCCTTTGCCCAGCACTCCGTAGCCGTATCTGTCAACGAAATAACAGTTACATTCTCCCCACAGACCTACTGACCCTGCATTGTTGTTGGAAGATGTCGCATAAGAAGTGCCAGCCTTCCCATGCAGTCCCAAATTTGTTTCTGCATTTTCGTTGTCACAGTAAAAATAGCCGCCATAGTTCTTTCCGCTGACGGTAGGTGTATCGTCGGTTATGTTGCAGTATATGCCGTTCCAATTGCCTACATACGAGACGAAATACTTTGAGTTGCTGCCGCTGGCAAGTGAGATGGGGGATGAAGGCTGGCCCGTGCCTGGTCTCATAAACGATATGTTGCCATTGTTGTGCATCTTTAGCTGCGCATAGGACGTAGTCACTATGCCGATGAGGCAAATAGCCAATATGACGAACTTTTTCATAGCATTTTGTCGTTTTTACCATTAGAGATTTACTACTCCATAGAATTCATAGATTCCTGTATCAGGAATAATTCTCAAATCGTAAACACCGGATAGCGTGGATGGAAGAATGACGGCAGTGGTACTGGCTGATACATAAGACGAGTATACAACAATGCCATTTTCGTCAGTCAATTCAATAGTGGCGGCATCACCTATATTTTCTATATATAAGGTGGGGTCATCTAAATAGACTTCAGGTATTGTGATAGGATTCTTCGGAAAAGGAAGGCCGTTAGTGAGGGGCTTTTTGATTCGAGCCTGGAGCGTAATGGCGGGCAAGTCGATTCCCTGATAGGCGTAGGTTACATTTGCGCTGCCGATGAGTAGTAATGCGGCAATAATAAGTTTTCTCATACTTTTGTGATTTAAAAGGTTAATATTAAAATCGGTGACAAAAGTATGAAATCTATAGTTATGCTGCAAACAATTCGATGTAACAAATGTAACAAAACGCATAGGTGTGCCGAAACACGCCTAAAACATGGTGTGACAAATGTAACAAACGGATTTTTAGCAGTCACCGAAGGCGATTTTCTGAAGGGCTTTGTCAAATTCCTTGGCCGACCCTTCCCTGCCGAAAAGTGCCTCAAACAGCCTTTTGCGCCTCATGGCGACTGTATGGTATTCTATGCCTAAAACTGCCGCCTTTGCTTTCTGCGGCATATTGCGGATGAGGGCAAGCTGGCAAACCTGTGTGTCGGAAAGGTCAAGGCCGCCATTCATCTTGGCGAGAGATTCCATAAATGTGGGGGCGTAAACGTTGATGGCCTGTCGTAGGCTGGTCCAGCCTGATTCAGGCAATTGTTTGCCCTCCTGCCCGAATTTCCTTACACTTGCGACAATGTCGCTCTCTTGGAAAGACTCGGTGAAGATTTCTGCCTCCAGACCCTTTGCCTGCTTGGAAAGACTTTCTTTAAGGAATTGGATATTATCTTCGATGGCTTTTTCCTGTTCCGGCTGTCCGTTGCCTTTTCTCAGTTCGTCGTTGAATGTCTTGAAAAGCAGTGCATCGGCGGTGTACCTTACCTTCAGGCGCAGCCTCCTGGAACGTTCCCTATGGCGGCGGATGGCGATTGTCGCAAATACAATGACTGCAAAGGATGCAATGGCTATGAGGACAAGAGTGAGAAAGGTTACTTTCTGTTTTGCCTTGACAGCCTCAAGCGAAGCCCTGTCGGCCTCCAGCCTATATCTGTCGTAATTATACAAGGCCTGAACACGTCTTATTTGGTCAGCTGTATGGGTAGTGATGGTAGAGTCATTTGCCTCTAAACTCAGTTCGGCATATTTAACAATAGAGTCGGCTATGCCTAATTCTTTATACGTCTCGTAGAGTCCTTGGTATGCCATCAGACGATGATATGGGTTGGTGGTAAGCGCAAGCCCGGCAGCGAAACAGTTTATGGCTGAGTCGGGATGATGAATTCCCAGGTGATAAAACCCAGTATGTATTCTAAACACTCCCCATAAATCATGGTAAAGTAGTGTGTCTTGGGCTGCAATGGAATGTTTGCTGTATAAGCGGATGTACTCTGCTGCTTTGCTAAAGTCTTTCTCCTCAACAGCAAAGTAGATGAGTGATTCAGATACTGAATTAGCAGAGAGCGTATCGCCGTATTCCATTAATAGCCTGCGAGTTTCTTGGATGACAATTATTGAACTGTCTCTTTTCCCCATATCGTAATAACACTTCCCTTTTTGCGAAAAGGCATTTAGGGCAAGCAACGTGTCTCTGCTTCTCATCGCACTCTGATAGCTCATGTCGTATGCCCATAACGCATTTTGCAAGAGGTCTTGCCAATAGAACAGTTCACCCATCTGGCCATAGACCTTAGACAGCTGACGGTAGTCACAGTCGGCGGCGGTGGTGTCGGCGCGGTCTATGGCGTCGTGGTAGGCGGCGATGGCAGCGGGGGCCTCGCCCCGGTCGGCGTGGGTGCGGCCCAGTAGATAGTGGGCCTCCATCTGCTCGTTGGGGGTGCCGTGGGCGTCGAAGTAGAGGGCCAGGGCCTGCGCCAGCGAGTCGTCGGTGAGCAGCGAGTCGGCCTGGTTGAGGGCCTGCAGGTGGGCCAGCTGCTGCCGCATAT
>CADADN010000112.1 GCA_902786665.1 uncultured Prevotellaceae bacterium
TGGAAAAGTAAAATCCGTGGTACCCCTAAAACCGCCTCAAAAAAAACCGCCTACTGAAAATCAGGGATTTACGTAGGCTATAGCTGCAATGTGGGTTAAGGGAACGGTCATCCATATCGACATTCTCAATGTGACCCACGTCACCATTGAAAACATCCTTGTCGTAGTTGTTTCGTATCTGCATCACCCGGTTGCGCACGTCGGAGCATGTTCAGTCAGTTAGGACGGTGAAATCAGTCAGCTGAGAGAGGCAAATTAGACTGAATTTTGCCCTTAAAACGGTCTTTCCGTCGGAGTAAATTCAGTCAATGGCCCGAAAATGGCCCGAAAATCGGAGCAAAGTCAGTCACTGCCCAAAGACTGGCGTCCACGAAGTGGCAAAAAGCCCCTTTGTCGGAGCAAAATCAGTCATTTTTGCAGATGCCGCCGCTGAGAATCAGCGGGTGACGGAGCAAAATCAGTCAGTGCCGACATGATATCCGACCCTCACTCCGCCGTCGGAACAAATTCAGTCAGCCGACCTCCCGCCGGAGCAAATTCAGTCAGGGAGAAGGTGGCCGTGGAAACGTCCTTCCGTCGGAGCAAATTCAGTCACTCCAAGTTTGCTTACCTTTGCAAGTGGAACAAACCACGTGCAAAGAGATTATGGCAAACAACGCAATTGACATGAGCAAGTTAAAGAAGGTTCTACGTCTGTTCAAGAACGGATCCATGTCCAACCGCAAGATTGCGGAGGCAGTGGAGCTTGACAAGAACACGGTGAACAAGTACATCAACCAGGCTAAGAAGGACAGCCTCAGCGTCGACGAGCTGCTGGCCCTCGACGACCCCGTCCTTGCCCACCGCATGACGGGCGGCAACGCGGCCTACAGCGACAGCCGCTTCGAGTATCTGAAGGACAGGCTTCCCTATTACGCTTCCGAGCTTCGCCGCCCCCACGTGACGATGCAGCTGCTTTGGGAGGAGTACAGCAGGGAGTCCGAGCATCCCTACGGCATCACGCAGTTCAAGGAGCACCTCAACAGGTACATCGCGGGAACCGAGGAAAAGACCGCCTCGACCATCCTCAAGGACCTCTACGTGGGTGGCGAGAAGGCGTTCCTGGACTTCGCCGGAGGCAAGATGCGATACGTCGACATCGACACCGGCGAGTTGCGTGAGGCGGAGGTCTTCGTGGCCACGCTTCCCGCCACCGACTACGGCTTTGCGACGGCCGTCCCCTCACAGAAGGTGGAGGACTTCCTGACGGCCGTGGAGCGGTTCTTCGAGCACATCGGCGGCGTGCCGAAGATACTGGTGCCGGACAACCTGAAGTCGGCCGTCATCAAGCGGGAGAACGGAATGCCGGTGCTCAACAATCTTTTCGACGACTTCTGCAACCACTACGGCTGCGTGGCCATCCCTGCGCGCCCTGCGCGGCCCAAAGACAAATCCGGTGTCGAAGACCATGTGAAGATCGTGTACCGGCGCGTGTTCGCCGCGCTGCGCAACGAGACGTTCTACAGCATAGACGAGCTGAACGCGGCCATCGCAAGGAAGATGCACGAGCACAACCAGAAGCGCATGCAGCAGCGCCCCCAGACCCGTGAGGAGCTGTTCCTGGCCATTGAGAAGCCACACCTGATGTCGCTGCCGAAAGAGCGGTACGAGGTGAAGTTCTACACCAAGCTGACGGTCCAGGACAACTGCTGCATCTATCTCGGACGCGACATGCACTACTACTCCGTCCCCTACAAGTACATCGGCTTCCGAATGCAGGTCATCTTCACCGCCACCGTGGTGAGGATCTACATGCCAGACGGCGAGTTCGTGCGCGAGTGGCCGAGGGACAGGACTCCCGGGGGTTACACCACGGAGGAGACGGACATGGCCTCCAACAGCCAGGCGTACCGCAGGCGCTCGCCCGCCTACTACATCGGCATGAGCAGGGGCGTGAATGCGAACCTCGGCACCGTGGTCGAGACCATGTTCGCCAGGCTCTCCAAGGGCACTCCGCCGGAGGTGCTGTACAACCGCTGCGACGCGCTGCTGCGCCTGCAGAGAAACACGGAGCCGAGGCTGTTCGACCTCGCCTGCGAGAGCGCCATACGCTTCGACAGGTGCTCCTACAGGTTCATCGACCATGCAATCAAGAGCAAGTGCCTAGGCATCCTGGAGGCCTCCCGCCTTGACGACATGGACGCGCCTCCCGAGCATGAGAACATCAGGGGGATGTTCACCTGATAACACAAGTCACTTACGTTTAACATAAAGCATTCAAGATTATGGACGAAACCGCAACAATCTTAAAACGGTTGCGACTGCCCGGCATGGAACAGTGCTGGCAGTCGCTCATCGAGACCAGGCGCGTGGACGGCATGTGCCTGCGCGACGGGCTGCAGCTCCTCCTGCAGGCCGAGAGCGAACAGAGGAAGGAGAACCGCAACGCGAGACTGCTGAAGCAGGCCGGCTTCCGCTACCAGGCCACCATCATGGAGACCCGGTTTGACGCAAGCCGCGGGCTGGACAAGAGCAGGGTCATGGAACTGGCCACCTGCGCCTACATCAGGCGGGGAATCCCCGTCATCATCACAGGACCTGCGGGAACGGGGAAAAGCTGGCTTGCCACCGCACTGGGACACCAGGCCTGCATGCTTGGCTTCAAGGTGCGCTACTACAACGTTCTGAAACTCTTCGAGCAGGTCACCATGGCACGCATCGAGGGCACGCTCACCAGGTTCTTCGGAGGCATGGCCGACACCGACCTCCTCATCATCGACGACTTCGGCATCCGCTCGCTGGACAAGCAGCAGATGCTCGACTTCCTCGAGGTGATGGAGGACCGCCATGCACGCAAGTCAACCATCATCGCCAGCCAGCTGCCTGTGGCAAACTGGTATGACATGATGAAGTCGAACTCCACGGCGGCAGACGCAATCCTCGACAGAATCGTGCATACGGCGCAAAGATTTGAGCTGAAAGGTGAGAGTTTGAGAAAAAGATGATTAACTTTGCCGCGAAATCAAGTTAGCAAACTCGTGAGTGACTGATTTTGTCCGATGCAGCTGACTGAATTTCGACCGACGTAGGCACCCGGTCGCCCTGGCGGTACTTGAATCCTCCTCGGCTGAGAGAGTCTCCCTCTGGGTTGATGGCTTCCTGAAGGATGACGTTCAGATTGGCGGCTCCGACTACGCTGCGCTGCATGGGGGTGAGCACCTGGATGTCGTTGGTGCTGATATGGTATGCCTTGGGAATGCGGTTCTTCACGATGTTGACAATCTCGGCTGCGGCCTGGCTTGGGTCTTCCATCGGGATGAAGAAGAAGTCGGTGTTCTTTCCGTTGCTGATGTCTGGAAACAGACCTTGGTTGATTCTGTGGGCATTGGTGATAATCCGGCTACTCATTGCCTGGCGGAAGATGCGAGTGAGACGCACCACGGGGATGCGCTCTGAGTCGATGATGTCGCGGAGCACGTTTCCGGCTCCGACGCTGGGCAGTTGGTCGATGTCGCCGACAAGTATCAGTCGCATATCGATGGGGATGGCCTTCAGCAGAGCGTTCATCAGGATGATGTCAATCATGGAGCATTCATCGACGATGAGCGCACCACCATCCAAGGGATTCTCGTCATTCCGGCCATAACCCTCGGCAGGGTTGTATTCAAGGAGCCGGTGGATGGTCTTGGCCTCCTTGCCTGTGGCTTCGCTCATTCGCTTGGCGGCTCTTCCCGTAGGGGCGGCAAGGAGGATGCGCAGACCGATGGACTGCAAGGCAGCAATGATGCCGATGGTCGTGGTGGTCTTGCCCGTGCCTGGTCCTCCAGTCAGCACCATCACCTTGGATTGTACGGCTTGCTTGATGGCTGCCACCTGCACGTCATCGTAATGGATGCCCGTTCGTCGGACAATCTTTTCGATGTTCACGTCTTCTTCAAAGAGATCTTTAGTGGAAGTATCAATCAACCGTTTGAGTTTGTTGGCCACACCACACTCCGCATAGTAGAAGGGTGGCAGGAAGATGGCATCCTCGTCGATGACCAGGTCCTCCTTCTCAATCATCTGGTCGAGCGTGGCGGTGATGGGTTCCTCGTCGGCCTGCAGCAATTCCTTGGCCGTCTTCAGCAGTTGTTCCCTCTCTGCATAGACGTGGCCGTCCTCAGAGAGTTTGCCAAGGGTATAGAGGATTCCGCTCCGGCATCGGCGCGGGTCGTTGTTGGTGTAGCCTAAATTCTTTGCGATGGAGTCGGCTGTCTTGAAGCCGATGCCCCAGATGTCATCGGCCAGGCAATAGGGATTGCCACTGACTTTTTCGATGCTCTCCTTGCCGTATTTTTTATAGATTTTGGCAGCAAAAGTGGAGCTGACGCCATGCCCTTGGAGGAACACCATGATGTCCTTCACGTCTTTCTGCTTCTCCCAACTGGTGCGGATCAAAGCAACACGTGTTTTCCCTATACCTGGGACTTCAAGCAGCCGGTCGATTTCGTTCTCTATCACGTCGAATGTGGCCAGACCAAAATATGAGACGATGAGCTTGGCAAACTTCGGGCCGATACCCTTGACTAGGCCGCTGCCAAGATATTTTTCGATGCCGACGATGGTGGCCGGCAGTTCCTCCTCCCATGACTGGGCGGCGAACTGCCTACCATAGCGTTTGTCCACCTTCCACTCACCCTCGACTACAAGACAGGCTCCTACAGTCACCTCATGGAACGTGCCAACAAGGGTCTGCTTATCGCGAAAACCCTTGACGGATGCCTGAAGGACGGAATATCCGTTCTCCTGGTTCTGGTAAGTGATGTGGTCAATGGTGCATCTGATTTTCTCCATTCGGCTTGATAGTTTGTTTTTTTAATCTATCGAGATACTATCACAATAGCTTTGAAAACAAAATGTCCTTCAATAGTTATCGTATTCTACTTCTTTTCAAGAAATACTAATGCCTTTTCGGGTGTTGTTGGGTAGTGATAAATGCCTTTTTCCAAATAGCTTTTTGTTTTCACCACATTATCAAATACTCTGTAAAAATCTCCTTTTGTCATCTTGAATGTACCCATAGGAGTGTGCACAGCAAAATAATCGCTGTCATCTAACGGCTCTATTATGTTAGCCTTGAAACACAATCGGTTAAATGAATACTCTACCATAGTATGCTATTTTAAACAATTATTGATTTCTTCTTCATGCAAAATTACTCATTTTTTATGAATAACTTGCGGCATATTTTTTGTATATTTGCAGTACAACCTCAAATAACCCAAATAATAAGACCATGACAGAAGTCAATTCAAAAAAGCCATTGCTGGAAGCCATACAAAATGGTGAGCAAAACATCAAGGTCACCGACCCCAAATTTCTATTGGCGTGTTTTGTCGCAGAAGAGTGCGATAACGACAAGTCGAATGTTAAGAAATTTCTAAACGTCATTTTTGGCTCAAAAAATGGAATTTTCACGCAAGACAGACCCCAAATCAGAGTGGGGATGGTCAATGAAAAGGGCAAAGTCCGATGGCTGTTCGTCAACCTTACGATATGCTCCACGGCTCTCGGCATCATCGATATTCTGAATGATACATACGCTAAAATAAAGGTAGAAAAGGATGAAAATGACTATCTAACTGGCAATGTCGAAATAGTTTGATGGGTTGTCAGGGCACTCAGAAGGTCCACTCAAAGAGGGCAGTGTATGGACAAATTTTTTGTACACCGAATTTGAAAACTTCGTTAGAAAAAAAGCATAAAAACATATAAAAGTCGCTGGAAAAATGACAGCAACTATTGCAAAAGTCGTTTGAAAAACGTATCTTTGTGCACAAAATATAATGTATTATGCTTAAAAGGAAGATATCTGAGACATTAAAGAAGTGGAAGGAACAACCTTACCATTTTCCACTTGTTATCATGGGCATTCGCCAATGCGGAAAGACTTATATCTCCCAATTATTCGCCGAGGAGAATTACAAGCATGTGGTATATATCAATTTTATCAAGCAAAAAAGAAGGAAAGAAGCTTTCTATGATTCAAAGGATGTAGATAGTATAATCCTTAACCTTTCTGCCCAGATGCGGACAGCAAAGTTCGTCCCCGGAGAGACATGCATCATCCTTGATGAAATCCAAGACTGCCCGGAAGCGCGTACCAGCCTGAAGTTCTTCAAGGAAGACGGCCGTTATGACATAATCGCTACAGGGTCGCTGCTTGGAGTGCAAGGCTACGGTCAGGACGAAAAGAAGCAGCGCAAAAGAAAACCCACCGAAAAAGAAAAGGGTAGCAATTCCGTCCCCGTAGGCTATGAGCAAATAGTAGAGATGTATCCACTCGATTTTGAAGAGTTTCTGTGGGCGAACAACCTGAATGAAGAAATCATCAATGTATTGAAGCGCTGCTTGGAGGAGGAGAAACCTGTTCCAAGTGGCATCCATGTTGCTATGAAAACTCTCCTGTATCGATATGTCACTGTGGGAGGAATGCCTGCCGCTGTCAATGCATTGATAGAAACAGGAAACATGGGCAAGGTAAATGACGTTTGGAATTCTCTTCTCAAAGAATACCGTTCGGACATGGTGAAATATGCCGATAATAAGGACAAACCTTATATTCGGGCCTGTTTCAATGCCATTCCAAAGCAACTGGCCAAGGAGAACAAGAAATACCAGTGGTCCAAAGTGGAAAGCGGGGGACGTGGTGTGCATTACAAAGGCTCTATTCAATGGTTGGAAGATGCAGACATCATACGCCGTTGCTATAACTCCAACATTACGGGACTGCCGTTGGAGGGCAATGCCATAGACAACGTGTTCAAAGTCTATACTGCGGACATTGGCATGTTGGTCGCCATGCTTGGAGGCACGACAAGAGCGGATATTCTTCAAGGCAATCTGGGAGGATTCAAAGGTGCAATCTTTGAAAACTTGATGGCTGACACACTCATCAAAAAAGGACAGAGCCTATACTATTTCCAAAAAGATTCCGGATTGGAATTGGATTTTCTTATCCGATATAAAGGCGAGTGTGTTCCAGTTGAGGTGAAAGCAAAAAGTGCTCAGGCAAAAAGTATCTCTACCATCAGAAAACACCCTGAGAAATACGGAGTAAAACATTTCATCAAGTTAGGAGACTACAACATCGGGCGTGATGGAGACCTGTTGACCCTGCCTACGTATATGCAGTTCCTGCTCGATTTGGAGCCAGAGGAAGTGATTTTGGAGACGATAGACACCGATGAACTTACGCGAATGGCAAGAGAGTTCCTCGACCAGAAGTAACAATCAAAGAGGGCAGTACAATTTTAATGCAAAGTGTAGTGTGTGTTGAGATAATTCTTTGGTTTCGTCCATTTTTCGCCGAATTATTTGTTTGGATAATATCTTTCTTGAAATAATATCGTTGCTTTATTGTAATTTTGTCGGCAAAATATAATCGGAAAAGATCGCCATTATGATAGAAGGTGCTCGTCAATCTCTTTTATACTTATTTATACTCAACAAAAACTGAAGCAAGCCCCTGTTTGTATATCTTCAAATGGTTCAAAATCCAAAAACCTAAAAAATACTTAGAAGAATTGGATACCCATAGCACCAGAACCTATAGAAAGCAGGTCGTAGGTAGGCCGTGTACCACTCATTGTAAAACGGCCATTAGTAACAACTGCACTATCCAGTAATTCACGTGAGCCTAATCCTGTACTCTTGTAGATGTATATCTTGCTGATGCTATCGGGCACGAGGCCGCTAATTTGATAGCATTTCGTCTCATCCTGCGCCACGGCAAATACAGTTACCGACAGCAAAGCCAGCAGGAGCAGGAATCGTCTGAAACATTTCTGTTGTTTCATTCTAATTGATTAATGTCATTAAACGTTCAGCAAAGTTACATCAAGTCCCACGAAAAGTAATTTGGCGAGATAGGTAATTATCTGCCGAGGGTAAAAGTCTGAACAAATGTTCAGAGTTTTATGGATTGCAGCAAGTTTTCTTGTCATTTCATTTTGCAAGCAAAAGCCACGGAGTGCTTCACTGTGTCCTATGCATGACCATAGGGCATTCTTTACATCCTCATCGCTTTCCATGATCTATTTATGTTCATCAATTCTTTGTTTCATTGAAAATACCATTAAATATGTATGAATAAAAGTTCGCAAAATTTGCGAATTACCAGAGGATTTATTATCTTTGCACCGATTACTGGCATAATAGATGGAGATTACTTTTGAAAAAGACTATTTGCGTGAACTGTTCTATGAAGGTGTGGCGAGCGACAAGCATCACCGTTACCAGCCAGACATTGTAAAAAGATATGTCCGTGTGGTGAACATACTCGATTCTGTTGAGAGAATATCCGACTTGCTGCGCTACCGCTCTCTGCGATATGAAAAACTGGTTGGTGACAAGGCTGGGTTGGAATCTGTACGTGTTAATAACCAATACCGCTTATAGTTTAAGTCATCAGAAGTGTCTGGCATTACCATTTGTAATATTATAGAATTGTCGAATCACTATCATTAGAATATGGGAAACTTAGGTTATGGGGCATATCCCACGCACCCGGGAGAGGTGCTTAAAGAAGAAATAGAAGAGCGTGGCATCAGTCAGCGCCAATTGGCAGACAGAATGGGACTTACATATTCTGTCATCAATGAGATATTGAATGCTCACCGTCCACTGACGGCAAAGACTGCACTCATGTTTGAAGCCGCACTTGACGTGCCGGCCGACTCGCTGATGTTTCTGCAGACAAAGTATAATTTGCAGGTGGCTCGCAAGGATCCGGCACTGTTCAGTTTGCTGAAAGAAATCAAAAAAGTAGCAGCAATATTTTAACACCATCAAAAATCGCCAAGCGCTAGTATATTAAGTCTTGGCGATTTTTGTATGTCTATGAATCACGAGGACCCCACGATAAACATTAAAAAGTGTGGCTATATCTTGGACGTGAATAATGGATAGGGAAGGTTCCGATTTATGAAAGCAAGGAATACATCACCATTTACTCACCCATCCAGGGATTCCTCTCCCACAATCTGTATATGCGGGTTGCATGCCCTGCATCGTGTATGATGTGGTTGCCTACATCAGCATTTTCAATAATGGCCTCACGCTCCCAACTGCCTCGAGTGAACTTGAACTGTGCTGGTAGATGCAAACGGAGGTCGATGGAGGCGACGCTGTCGCTGACAAGAGGCATCTTGATACCCTTTGCCTCCCAATTTCCCAGTGCGTCTTGGTTGCCCGTGATGTAGATGTCATCTTGCAAGTTTTTGCCACGCAGTTCTATATGGACGGGATAGGTTTCCTCACCGAAATAGCCCACGAGATTCTTGGCACCGAACACGATGTAGTCATTCAGCGCAGCAGTAACACTGGGCATGAAGCCGCCATAGTGGTCATAGCCAGGAAAGGTATGTACAGAGGTAACGGTGTTTTCATTGAAATGCGACTTGTCTTTGAGGAATGTGCTGACACGTTCCCAACCTGCTTTCCACTCGTCTCCCCAGTAGTCAGGCCCACTTTCAATCTCTCCTGACATCGACGCATAGATGAAGCGGGGAACCTTATGATTCTTGAATTGATAATTCTCAATGTCTGTGGCCAGACGGTATTCATCATAGGCACAGTTGGGCGATATGGCGATGTAGTCGTCGAAGAGGTCGTCGGTAACCATCGCATCGAGAACAAATGATGCGCTCAGCGAATGGCCGATACCGAGGGAACGCCCCGATGTGCGATAGTGGGTTGCCACGTATGGCATCAGCTCATTCTTGACGAACTTCTTCAAATCGGTTGAGCGGCCATAATGGTAACCTTCTTGGAACAGACCGTTGTTGCCATGCAAAGGCATGGGCAGGTAGTCGTCATTGCGGGAATAGTTGATGTCCCAAAGCGTTGGCGAACAGATACCGACAATGATGAAACTCGTGCTTCTGCCGCCGTCGGGATCGGGCTTACAAGCTATGTTGAGCAGGCAGTGAACCAAGTCGAACATCGTGCGGTCTTGCGCATCAAACACGTAAATGACATCGTAGTAGGTCTGATCAAACTGCTGATACCCTCCCGGTGTGTAGATGAGCACCTGACGCTCATGGTTGAAGTACTCCGACTTCATTGAAATCTCCTTCACGCTTTCAAGTTGTGCCCATGCGGTCATGGGGAATCCAAGAGCGAGCAGTATGGTGATGATGATATGCTTGTTCATTTCTGTTGTTGTTTTCCTGTTTTGGAATTCAGTGATTCAGCAGTTGTTCTATGGCAGCGGACACGGCACTGGGGGTGGAAGGCCAGGGAGCACCGCCGGGGACGAGTCGCCCTGTGGTATCAACAAGCCGATAGGTGGGGAAACCGCTCACCTCAAGATAACGC
>CADADN010000113.1 GCA_902786665.1 uncultured Prevotellaceae bacterium
GTGCAGGATTTCGATTTCTGACTACCCCTGTTGGATTATTCCAAAAGTCTCCTTGTGCCTGTAGCGTCCCACCTTTTACTATTTATCGTGAGTGCCGTAGGAGAGGATTGCTTCGCAGTGGTTAGAACGTCGAATTACGGATTCGAAAGTCGCGGGTCCGACTCCCGCCGCCAGTTCGCTGGTGTAGTTCAGAAAACCTCTTCGCCTGTCGCCTCACAAATAATAAGCAAGTGCCGTAGATGAGACTTACTTCGCCTCTTAAGCCGTGTGTCGCCGGTTCGAGTCCGGCCGTTGGAAGCAATTCCACGTAGCTCAGTCGGTAGAGCAACGTATAGTGTCTTTTCGCCTGTCGCCTTGCTTTTCACAAACATATTTAGCAAGTGCCGTAGATAAGACTTACTTCGCGTTGGGAGCCAAGGGTCGTCGGTTCGAGCCCGACCATGGAAGAAATTCCGTGTAGTTCAGTTGGTAGAACATTGTATAGTGTCTTTTCGCCTGTCGCCTTGCTTTTCATATTTCACAGCGGAGTGGAGCAGATGGTCAGCTTGCAAGTTTCATAAGCTTGAGGTCGCAGGTTCGAGTCCTGCCTCCGCGACAATATCAGGATGCCGTAGGACGACGGATACTTCGCTACCATCTGAGGGGAACTTACCGCGATACCCCGACCGTCTGTCCGCCCGTCGCTCCTGCCACCATAAGCGGTTGCCGTAGTGTAGAGATACTTCAAGAGTACAACTAATCATTGGACAGGTTTTCAAAACCGAGGCTCTCCACGACTGTAGCACCGTTTTTAATAGATGTTTAACGAATAAAGATGTAAGAAGATGAACTGGAATTCGAAATTGAAAGAGCAAATGACCGTGACGAATCACGAGGGAGCCAAGGCATACGCCATGACTCCTGAATTGGAGTTGTACACCGCCGTGGTGACAGCATCGCTGAGCGACTTGTGCTACGAGAAGCAGGACGAGCGTGTCAACCGCATCGCCGTCCTGGTGGGCAAGGTGTCGCCGGAGTTCGTCGCCCGTCTCGCCGTCTATGCACGCACCCAGATGCATCTGCGCAGCATCCCCATGCTGTTGCTCGTGGAGTTGGCCAGGGTGCACAACGGTGACGACCTCGTGGCCCGTGCCGTGGAAAAGACCGTGTTGCGTGCCGACGAGATTATGGAGTTGCTGATGTGCTATCAGTGGCGCAATCCGTCCACCGACCCCCGCAAGAAACTCGGCAAGCTCTCACGCCAGATACAGAACGGCCTTCAGCGTGCCTTCAACCGCTTCGACGAATACCAGTTCGCCAAGTACGACCGCGACAACCTCGAGGTGAAGCTCCGCGACGCACTCTTCCTCGTCCACCCCAAGGCCAAGGATGAGCAGCAGCAGGCCTTGTTCGACAAGATTGTGAATCGCCAGTTGGAGACTCCCTACACCTGGGAGACCGAGTTGTCGGCTCTTGGACAGCAGCCCTTCGCCTCTGATAAGGAGAAGACGGCAGCCTTCCGTCAGAAGTGGGAGGAACTTATCCGCAGCGGCAAGCTGGGCTATATGGCCCTGATGCGCAACCTGCGCAACATGCTTCAGGCTGACGTGTCGTTCGCCGACTTGCAGTTCGTCTGCGACTGTCTCTCGGATGCCGCTCAGGTGGCCAAGTCGAAGCAGTTGCCTTTCCGCTACCTATCGGCCTACCGTGAGGTGGAGCAGGTCAACAGCACCGGCACCTCTGCACTGATGTCGGCTTTGGAGACTGCCGTCCGTCATTCCGCCGCCAATATCGAGGGCTTCGACGAGAACACCCGCGTGCTCATCGCCTCGGATGTCAGCGGCTCGATGTGGACAAAAGTCAGCGCCAAGAGCATCGTGCGTTTGTTCGACATCGGTCTGTTGCTGTCGATGTTGCTCAAGAGCCGCTGCCAGCAGGTTATCGCCGGTATCTTCGGCAATGAGTGGAGTGTGGAAAACATGCCTGCCGACAACATCCTGATGGCAACCCGCCAACTCGAGAGACTTGAGGGCAAGGTGGGTTATAGCACCAACGGCTATAAGGTAGTTGACTGGCTCATCGAGCAAAAACAGGTGATGGACAAGGTGATGATGTTCACCGACATGCAGATGTGGGACAGCACCGGACGCAACTCCACTTTCGAGAAGTCATGGAGACGCTACAAGCAGCTTGCACCCCAAGCAAAGCTCTACTTGTTCGACCTTGGGGGCTACGGTCAGTCGCCCTTGCGCCTTGTCGAGCCTGACGTTTACCTGATTGCAGGCTGGAGCGACCGCGTATTCGACGTGCTCTCCGCTATCGACAAGGGTGGCGATGCCCTCAGCGTCATCAACAGCATTGAGGTATGAAGATTGTTGATGGAGTAGCCCAAACTACCCATTCAAGAGAACAGGCGGGGAAGCAGATACAGAATCGAGCTTCCCCGTTTCTCATTCACTTGATTGCATCTGACTTTTTGCTGTTCCCCTCTTTTTTATCTTGGCTGTCCCATGATATGGGACAAGTCGCTGCTAACTTTGCGGAAAATATGCACTACAAAACTTAAAAACATGAAACCCTATCGTCCCATAATTCTACCAAAAAATCATTGCTTCAGCTGACAAAACAGCAGGCATGGACAATAATATCAACTTATCCTAAAACACATACAACAATGCAATTGCAAAACAGAGAATTACAGAAAAGGTTCGTCAGCGACTACAAATTGCCGATACCTTTGATCAATGAGGAGTATTTCCAATACTACCTGAAACTATACGAAAGTGACTACGGGGCACTGACCAAATACAATGACCTTCTTGAGAACATAAGGGTTAACTACGGCAATGACCCGGCTCGTTTCCTGGAGGAATACTACGACATCAGAGAGAACATCATACAGTCCGTTCTCTCCAGTCCAGCCTTCCTTAAATTCAACAATATGGACATGAACGTCTATGCCATCAAGGACAGGCCGAATGTCACCTCCAACAACATCTACAACCAGAACAACGCCGGCAAGTTCTTCATCTCTGTCGATATCAAGAAAGCCAATTTCCAGACATTGAAAAACATCGACAAGGAAATTGTCCTCGGTGCGGACACCTACGAGGATTTCATCGGGAAGTTCACGGATTCCGATTACATCAAGGCCAGCAAATACACCCGTGAGGTCATCTTCGGTAAACTGAACCCCAAAAGGCATATCACTGCAGAGAAATACTTCATCAACAAGATCTATCAGGAAATCATTAGTCAACACCCTGAACTCAAGGACAAGACAGTTTCCCTGGCCACCGACGAGATGGTGTTCCTCGAAAACCCCAATACTTATCAAAATCCTGGGAATGCCGTCTCCCTACAAGAGGATATCAAGAGAATCGCAAAGGAGAATGGCTTTGACGTGCATGTCGAGTTCTTCTTCCTTCAGGGATACAACCTTGTGTTCAAGGAAAGCAGAAGCGTCAGGAAGACTTTCTATCATAAGGACTTTGTATTGGGGGACAGTAACTTCAAACTCATTGCTGCTCCCCTGCCCTATCATGCCATGATTTACAAACTGTTCAAAGGCCTTCCCCTGGAAGAGATAGACTACCATTTCGATTATGAGGGCATGGATGCCAGGTTCTGTGAGGAATTTGACATCGAACAGCTGCAATGAACAGCACCTGAGCGCACTCTTACAGCCAAGACTTGCGTACCAGCCTGCTCCCCGTGGTAGTAATTAAAGGACAAATCGACAACAGCCTGACACCGTACTTCAATATCCGCTCCTCCATCATTCCGTCTGGCATGAATCGGAGGAGCGTCTTCGTGATGGTGCTGCCTGCATCCAGACAATCCCCACATTCTTCTTGATCACCAAGGATGGAGACATCGAGAGACAGATCGGTGTTCTTCCCTACCAAGAACTCAAACGTCTGGCAGGAGGAATCATGGAGTGAAACTCTCCAACCAACAAAAATCCCAGGGCATGGCAACCGTGTTTCGGGATTTTTTTGTTTTGCGAACCTTCGCATGACAAAAATGTCCTCAAATATCAGTACCTTTGTAGCCTCTTGAAAGAATAAGGGAAATAATTTCAATCTGAAGAACATCATGACCAGTATGAAGAAAAAACTGTTGGTATTGGTAACGATGATCATGACAGGGGTTACGGTCTGTCTTGGACAGTTGTGGCAATCGGTGGCACTTGAGCGGCAAATCACTCATCCGCAGCCGATGACAGGACTGGTGCTCTGGCCTGACGAAGCCCGTGACCAACATGCCACATATGGTGAGACCATACAACTGGAGTTCTCATATTGCCTTCCCTGCAAGGTGGTGATCGGCTGCGAGGATGACGGCACCATCGTGTATGACTGGGAATGGTTTGACAACCTGCTGGACGATGTGGCCAGCCGTGGACACCAACTGATAGCCCGTTTCCGCTACGAATACCCGTCGGGCACGGATGTTGACGGCAAGAAAGGAACAACCGCCGTTCCCGACTACATCAAGCAAAGGACAGACTACAAGGAGACTTATTCCAAGAACCCCGGTGGCGACGGCCCCACCTACTATGCCGACTGGAGCAATGCGGAATTGCAGCGTTTCACCTTGCAGTTCTACACCGATTTCGCCTTACGTTACGGCCACGATGCCCGCCTGGCCTTTCTGGAGGTGGGTTTCGGCCACTGGTCCGAGTATCACATCTACGGTACGAAGTTGGAACTGGGCAAGAACTTCCCCTCAAAAGACTTCCAAAAACAGTTCTTCGAGCACATGAACGCCGTCATAACCGACATCCCATGGGCAGTTTCCATAGATGCCGCCGATGACGAGTACTCCCCCGTGGTCGATGATGACGAGCTGATGGCTTTGCACTTCGGCCTGTTCGATGACTCGTTCATGCACAAAGACCACGAGATCGGTACAAGTGACGGATACAACGAGGAATGCTGGAACGCCATCGGCCGAGGCACACGCTGGCAGACAGGTGTCTGCGGCGGTGAGATCAGCTACTATTCGTCCAACGACCAGAAGAATTTCCTTAGTCCCGATGGTCTCTATGGCCACACCTGGGCAGAACAAGCCGCCAAATATCACATCACCTTCATGATTGCCAACGACGCGCCTCGTGGGGGCGTTGCCACACCGGAGAGGTTCCGTGAGGGTTCCATGGCCACCGGCTACCACTTCGTGGTCAAGCAATGTCAGACAGATGGCACCACCACTCGCTTGTTGGTAGCCAACGAAGGCATAGCGCCACTCTACAGGGATGCCTGGTTCGCAATCGGCGACATCCGTTCCTCTTCCACATTGCGAGGTCTTCTCCCCGGTGATGAATGCTGGATAGAGATACCGACAGTGCCTAATGGCGACGGCAGCGACATACAAATCACCAGCGACTGCATCCTGCCACAACAGTCCATAGAATTTGACGCAGACATCAGGCCGACAGGCATGGCTCCCATCACCACGCCGCCCACGCACCAATCAACGTTCAACCTGACCGGACAATGCCAGAAGTTCACCCCCACCCAGCCCGGGCTATACATTGTAAACGGCAGGAAAATCCTGTTGGGCAAACAATCCCGCAATCAATTCCTGGAAGGAATCTAAATGTCTTTTGATATGAGCGACTGGTACGGCAAGAAATGGATCCTGAGCAGACTGCCGGATGAGATTCCACAAGACATCGTGGAACGAGCCTTCAAAAGCATGCGTTATTACTATGTGAAAGACGACCCTCTGGAAGTCTGGTGCGTTGGCGAGCGTGAGGCTGACCATGTGGCTGAACGGTTCGTCAGCAAGGAGAAACTGATGACATGGGCGTGTGAGAAGATCTGCTGGAACATATCCACTATGTGGGAACTCGAAGACCGCAAGGAAGAGGAGAAGAAATGGCGCTACGTGTACGACCATGCCGAAAATGGCCAATGGTATTACCGGGAGCACAAGGACTACCTCTACAACGCCATTCACGACACCCGCAAATGCTCATTTGAAAGGGAACTGAAGTTGTTGAAACCCATGATACCTACTGAGGAATGGGAAAAGGCTGTGAGGAAATTCACGCGTCTCATGAACAGGTGGTTCAAGAAAGACCATTGGGCCTATGACGAGACCCTGTGCCAATTCATCGAAATCAGCGACTCCAGGGAACACGCTTCCGACTTCGATTCAACAGAAGAGCCACGGGAAGGATCCATCATCAACTGACATCACTATCGTTCCCTTTTTCTGCCTGTTTTACCAAAATTCGTTGTACTTTTGCACTACAATTGCACTATAAAGACAAAATACCAGTTCAAATAATGAGTGATTTCAACAGATTCAGGAAAATAGACGCACATACCCATATCGGGGCGTTTGGCAGCCCGTTCAACATCGACTTCAACGTGGAACGGCTGCTTGAACAGATGGCAGAATACAATATACAGAAGACCATCCTTTGCTCTTCGAGCGCATATTCCAACGAGGATACAGCGGTGGCATACAAGCAGCATCCAGACCTCATCATCCCGCTGATGTGGGTCAACTGCGCCCAAGGACAGCCGACATACGACCTGCTGGAGCATTACCTGCGCGACGAGCATTTTGCAGGAGCAAAGCTGCAGTCGCTGTTCGACGGTTATACCGCCGACGCTCCCTGTGTCGACCCCGTGGCGGAACTTTGCGAGAAATACGGGAAACCGCTGTTCGTACATTCCGGCCATCCACCCTTCTCCCTTCCCTGGCAGATAGGACTGTTGGCGGAACGACACCCTCACCTCCCCATCGTGATGATACACATGGGTCATGCCCATGGGGTTTATGTGGATGCCGCCATCACAATGGCCAAACGCTACGACAACATCTGGTTGGAGACTTCCGGAACTTCGATGAGCTGTCAGATAAAGAACGCCTATGACACCGTAGGACACGAGAGGGTCATGTTCGGCATCGACTCTCCGTTCCACCACCCGACAGTCGAGATACAGAAGATCATGGCTTGCGGTGTGGATGACGAGGGGCTTGAAAACATTTTCTACAACAACGCATCCAAATTCATGGGACTGTGAGCGATTGATAAGATCATGAAACAATTCGAAGAACAACTGCAGAAAGACCTTCACCAATTCCTGCTCAGCATGAAGGAGGTTGATGAACGGCTGCCACAATGTCCGGATGTGGAGGAGAAATGGGAGGAGATAGCCCAAGCCTACATCCCTGACGGCATCAGGGAATTCAACGACTTCCCCTCCGCCAGCCTTGGCTGGATGATGTACATTGGCATGGCCGTCGCGAAATTCTGGGATGCGGAGTGGGAGATCTACTCGAAAATTGAGAATCTCTATGCCTACCTGCGTGACAAGCGAGGGTATGACAACATGGACGAGTATATCCGAGAGAACGTGCTGCTGCTGAGCGGCGTCGACTATACCGTGCTGGAGAAAGTGGTAGGCGAATGCGCCTCTCGCGTGTACAACGCACTGCGCCACCAGCACATCGAACCTGGCACCAAGGAGGCCTTCCATGCCTATGTCGCCTGCCTGCACCAGCTCTATCTGGCTGGAGCCACCATGCAGCTGAAAAGGATGGGCTACCGCATGACAAAGATGAACTGATATGAGAAAGGCGATATTATTAGGATTCGCGCTTTTGATTTCGCTCTACTCCTTTGGACAAAAAGAGAACGTTTGGTCAATAGAGGCCGGCATAGGAGGTCTTCAAATGCTGGAAAACCGTTATGACGACGGCACCAACTATGTGAATGAAGACCAAGGAAATGATTTCTTCATTTCTGCCGACTATTGGCTTTCATACCACTTGGCACTGACGGGTGGCGCGACCTTTGAACAACAAGGACTATATACAGATTATTCCGACGGAATAGGATTGAAGAAAGTGAACATGCTCGGCCTTCATGCAGGAGCGAAATATTATTTCTTTCCTCGCAAATGGATATGTCAGCCTCACATCGGAGCTTTGCTTCACACAAACGTGCTGAACCTTGGACATCAGAAAGGTGAGTGCCATATCGTGGCAGAGCAAGGTTTTCCTGGCTGTCAAGCCATGATGACATACGACGTTTCATGCCCTGCGCTGTCGCTATCACCACAGGTTGGTGTGGATATCCATCTTTTCAGCAGTGTTTCTTTCTGTGTGGCGTACAGCCTTCGTTTCGGATTGTGGGGCAGCAACAAGGCCTCGCTGCGTTTCACTGATGGATCCGTGGCTGGACAAACATATGGTATAGACGAGCGGAACAACCGCAGCTGTGTGTCTATAGGCTTAAAAATGGACTTCCCAATGAAAACCGTTTCCGAGAAAGCGAAAAATAACTTGTGGATGTTGCTACATGGTTGGATTTCATCAAAAGCCGGAGACTAATGGCAACACGAAGGATATGCCATGCAATAACAACCGTATTCGACGAATAGGTAAGTGAGGAAGGAAAAGAATACTATAATAGATTACACGACAGAGAGATTCTCTGCCGAGATCGATGCGAAAGCCTATATTGAGGGTTTCCGCAAGGTGGGGGATTTCGTCAAGCTCTGCCAGCAATGCGGCAACTATGGCCGACGCTGGGGTTGCCCTCCTTTCGAAAACGGCACCCTCTCCATCGTCAACAACTACCAAAAAGTCCGCATCTACGCTGTGAAAATCATACCCCGGGACAAGAACCTGCCCCTGAAAGCGGCAAACCAACTGATGGAACCGGTGACCAACCAACTGAACAGGGAACTGCTGGAGGAGGAGAAGGCACTCGACGGGTTCGGCCTTGGCTTCGTCGGCACCTGTAACTACTGCAACAACGAGCCATGCGCCCGGATAGAAGGCAAGAACTGCCGCCATCCCGACAAGGTGCGTCCCTCCCTGGAAGCCTTTGGCTTCGACGTGGGCAAGACGGCAAAGGACTTGCTGGGCGCTGAACTCAAATGGAGCCAAGATGGACTCATCCCAGAATACCTGACACTGGTGTATGGCATCTTTTATCAGAAAAGATGATTTGACCCATACCTGTCAATACTATCAGTAAAGTTGCCTAAATCCCACTCCAACATTTGGTACTTCCCTTAAAAAACCATACTTTTACAACCAAAACTAAAAAACATAAAGATAAATGAAAGTCATGAAAAAACATTTATTGATTGTCGCCTTACTATTGCTTACCTGTCTTACCGGATGTGATAATACCCTCAAAAAACATATAAGTATAGACGATTATGAATTCTATTATATCAATAGAGATATAGAAGTTCCAGAAGGTGTGGATGTGATAGCCAACCTGAGGGATTCAAAAAAGATAAGAGGACCTATCAAAGGCCCTGCAACGACCATGCGCTTGGTTAATAAAACGAAAGACGGAGATACATTGGAAATCACATTCTATGGAAAAGACTTTAAAGTTTTCAGTATAGGCAAAGACTTCTATGAAGCCGAGAAATCCATAATCTCAAAATGACATGACAGGGCTTTCTGTCAATCCTGTCATCCTTACGCTTTTTTAACAGTCATCCATACAAGGATTGGACACTTGCTGCATTATAATAACATAAGTCAAACTCTACAACACAAACTGAAATGTCGATTAGGAAACTATTGAGTATTGGCGTACTCCTGCTATTGCTGGCAGGATGCAGCAGTGATGATGACAGTGATGCTGTCAATCCATCATCATTGATTGGAGAATGGTCGGCGAGTCATCAGAGTAAGAATCCCAAATATGCAGACACAGCCGACATGTGGCCTTTCACCTTCAATCCTGATGGCACGGGCACTGGCCTTTATGCCACAAAATCATTCAAGTACAAAATCAACGGGAACCACATCACCTTGAATCTCACGAACACAGAATCTTATTTTGGCCAGACGGTCTTTGAATATGACATAGTGAGTTTTTCGAAAGACAGGATGGAATGGGATGAAGTTCCGAACGAAAACTGGGGCGACAACAGCCTTTACCTTAGGTTTTATCGCAAATAAAGAAAGGAAAAAGATGCAAAAATACCTGTTTATGAAAAAGAGTTTGAATGTTTTGGCAGCCATCGTACTGAGCGGTGCGATGCTGGCGTGCTCCTCGGATGATTCAGATGGAAATTCTAAAACAATCAGGCTGAGAAACCATACTGAGAGTGGATGCAAGGATTTCGCTTCCTTATCCAACATTACACAGTCTGGATACCAAAAAGTGAAAAGTCAGTTTGACAGCAACATCATTGAACGTGTATCCCTCAAAGGAAACAAAAAAGGAACGCTCAGCATCTTCCATGAAAATGCGACTTTTCCTTGTGAAGCTGAATTCACCATCTCTGTCGATGTTTCAGAAAGTACGATCATTGTCCATGAGGATGCACCGCCAACAACAAACTGCATATGCCA